>CAZNEI010000005.1:0-103185 GCA_964572045.1 uncultured Gemmatimonadaceae bacterium | reverse complement strand
GGATGGCGTCGCCGAAGGTGGGATCGCCGACGACGTCGTGCCAGTGGTCGACGGGGACCTGGCTGGCGAGCAACGTGCCGCGGCGGGCGTAGCGGTCGTCGAGGACCTCGAGGAGGTCGTGTCGTCCCTGGCCGGAGAGCGAAGCGAGTCCCCAGTCGTCGAGGACGAGGAGCCAGGTTCGGGCGAGCCGCTGGATGAGCTTGGGATACGATCCGTCGCCGCGGGCGAGGGCGAGTTCGTCGAGGAGGCGGGAGACGCGGTAGTAACGGGTCGAGATGCCGAGGCGGCAGGCCTGGTGGCCGAGGGCGCACGCCAGGTAGGACTTTCCGGATCCGGTTGCTCCGGAGACCAGCACCGTTTGGCCGTCCTTGATCCACTGTCCGGACGCAAGCCGCAGGACGAGGGATCGGTCCAGTCCGCGGGGGGCCTTGAAGTTGAGGTCTTCGATGGTGGCGTCGAGGTGGAGTTTGGCGAGGCCCTTGAGGCGTACGTAGCGGCGCTGCTCCCGCTCGGTCTTCTCGCGTTCGAGGAGCAGGGAGAGGCGGTCGTCGAAGGACAGTTCGCTGATGTCGGGCATGGCGGCCTGCTCCTCGAAGGCCTGGGCCATGCCCGAGAGCCGGAGTTCGTGGAGCAGGTCGAGGGTGGGTTGGCGAAGCATGATCGTCAGGACTCCTTTCCGTTCTGGGAGTGGGTGTAGTACCCGGGCCCGCGGATGTGGGCATGCTGGGCGGGCAGGGAGAGCGTGTACTGCTGGTCGTCGCGAGCCTGATCGCGGCCGGTCGAGAGGATGGACTTGACGGACTTGTAGCTCAGCGTGCCGATGTCGAGCGCGTGGCGGCAGGCGGCCTCCAGGCGTTTGGCGCCATAGGCCCGCAGGAGCTCCTTGAGCCCGAGGCAGCTACGGTAGCCCTGTTCGGGGTGGGGCCGGCTCTCGAGCAGCCGTTCGATGAAGATGGCCGTGTCGGGTCCGGTCTTGCGGCCCCAGGCGATGAGCCGCGACGGTGACCAGTCCGCATGCGCGCGGTGAGAGGCGGGCATGTGCGACGGTTCGGTCGCGTATCCGCCTCTCCTGTGGATGCGCAGGTGCGCGGCGACCCGGCGGTGCTTGTGGAAGATCTCGACGGCGTGGGCCGTGATCCGAACGTCGACCTCGCGGCGGCGCAGCGCGTGGGGAACGCTGTACATCGCGTGCTCGACCTGGATGTGATAGTCGATGTTGACCCGCGCCTTGCGCCACTGGGCGTACTCGTAGCGCTCGGCCGGGAGCGGCTTGAGCGCCGGCCGGTCCAGGTCCTCGAACCAGCTGCGGCGGCTGCCCTCGAGCTTCTTGAACGGCCGCTCGTTCAGCGCGGCAAGCAGCGGTTGGATGGCCTCGCGGAGTTCGCCGAGCGAGAAGAACGTATGGTTGCGCAGCGGCGCCATGACCCAGCGCTCGACATGCTGGACCGCGGCTTCGGCCTTGGCCTTGTCCCGCGGCGCCCCGGGTCGCGCCGGCAGCACCGTGGTTCCATAGTGCGCGGCCAGCTCCCCGTACGTGCGGTTCAGCTGCGGCTCGTAGCGGCTGGCCTTGTGGACCGCCGCCTTCTCGTTGTCCGGGATCACCAGTTCGGGTGCCCCGCCCCAATGCTCGAACATCCGGACGTGCGACATCGTCCAGTCTGGCAGCGACCGGCTCCACGTCACGTCCACGAACGTGTGGCTCGAGACGCCGAGGACGCCGACGAAGACCATGGCGTCGCGCACCTCGCCCGTCTTCCGGTCCACGACCTCGAACGTCGGTCCCGCGTAATCCACGAACGCCTTCTCGCCCGCCCGGTACGCCTGCCGCATGGCCACGTCGAGCGTCCCCCGCCACTCCCGGTAGCGCTCGCAGAACCGGCTGTACTGGAGGCCGTCCGGATGAGCGGCCCGGTATTCCAGCCACAGCAACTGCAGCGTCACCCCCTTGTGGCGCTGGCGCTCCCGGTGGACCCGCGCCCAGTCCGGCTCCGGCCGGCGAACCCCCGACGGCGGCGGGGCCGGGAACAGTGCCGCCTCCAGCGCGGCGTCGTCCAGCCCCTCCGGCAACGGCCACGAGAGGCCCGCCGCCCTCGCCCGGCCCACGTAGTCGCTCACCGTGCTGTTGGCAATGCCGAGCGACCCGGCGATCTCCCGGTGGCTGCGCCGAAGCTCATGCTTCAGACGCAGCACTTCTCGAATCCTGCGCATGGACAACCTCTTCTTCGGCACCGTCTTCCTCCTCCTCTCGGGGACCTCTCGCGAGGATGGAAGAGGGTGTCGCTACTACAGGTTCTCCAGCGCCGCTACTCGCTCACTCCAAGGTGATCGCAATCCATCGGAATCACTGATCGAAATCCGTCGGAATCACTGATCGGAATCAATCGGAATCGGTGATCGCAATGCTCCGGAATCCGCACCTTCGAAGTATCAGCCGTTTCCTTAGCCCGACGACAATCAGGCACCGCGCGGACCAAGGCGCCAAGAACGGCTCGTCGAGCGCTTTCGCCGAACGCTGCTCGACCCGCACCCAGGAGTGACGGGCCGAGCCACGTCGCGAGAGACCCTCGAGGCCGCGGCCGCAGCGTAACCTGGTCTTCGAGCCTTCTTCCGCGAACCCCGCAGGTCCTTAACTCTTAACTCTTAACGCAAGTCGCGAAGAAGGAGACAAGCTGGTGCGCCGCGATGGCGAGGGTCGAGTGCCACACCTCGCCTCGCCGGAAATGGATGCGAAAGACCCTCCCGCCCGAGGGGGGCGGGAGGGTCAAGTCTCAAGATGTCAGGATGCGGAACCGCTTCTCATCCTGACCGGCTACTCGCCGGTTACCGGATTACCAGCAGCAGCAAAGGCCTGCCGAGATGGCTTCGAGCTGCTCCTCGGTGATGTTCGGGTCTGGCGGCAACGCAAGATGCACCGTCTGCATGTCGCTCTCATGGACTTGGACATCCATCGAATCGGGCATCGTAATGCCCAATTCCCTGGTGATGGCGGTCTTCGGGTCCGCGATGAGCTCCTGCCTGAAATCTGCGTCCAAAGCAGACTTCTCGACAATCTGTTGCAGCATTTCATCGCCACTTCTCATGGCAATCTCTCCTTACCTAATACGTGATCTATGACCTCAACAACATATGTGTGGTGATCGTAACACGATTACGTCACAAGGGTCAAGCCGTAGCCGGCTCGCTCGCGGAGGGCACGGGGTGGGCGCGGGATCCCAAGGGAAAACGGGAACGGCAGGGATAGCTGAACCGCTCGATGAGCCGGCCTAGGGGGGAGGCGCACGCTGCGTAGACGTGCTGTCGGACTGCTCCTCGGCCTCTCGACGCTGCCTGTCCTTCCGCTCCCGGATAGCCCTGGCTCGCTCCTCCCAACTGGCCCTCGCCGCCTGGGAGCTGAGGTTGTTCAAGATGTCCGCGTCCTCCCAGGCACGGCGCTCGGCCCGTTCGCGCTGAAAGGTCGAAGTTCCAAAAGCGAACGGCAGAGGAAGCGTCAAGCTTCCCAGGTGGATTTGACCAGGGGAAAAACCCCAACGGTTCCCCTGATCATCAGTCACCGTCCAGTCCGTGAGGGCGCTCTCCGCCGCCATGGCGGCGATGACCGAGTCGTTCCACTCTTCCAGGCGGCCCGCCAGCTCGAGCTGAATCCGCTCGGCTTCCGTGAGCTCGAAAATCGCCGGAAGTGCGGGACGCCAGAGCCTGGGATCCGAGCTCACAACGCGCAGTTGGTCCGCAGCGCGCACCCCGGCGGCGCCCGCGTCCTCGAGGTCCTCGACATCCTCCCGGTCGGGACCCGCCACCGGAACGGGCCCAGGAGCCTCGATGAGGGGCTCGGCGACGGGATCGAGGACGGGCTCGGGTTCTTCCTCGGTGGCCTCGTCCGACTCGTCCGGTGAAGTGATCTCGACGACCTGTACCACACGCATGCCGGTAAGGGTCCTCGCGACGGACTCCACACCGACGACGCCCTCCCTCGGATTCCAGTCCGTGAGCCCGAAGGCGTACATGATGATCACGAGGACGTGGAGCGCGGCAGACACGCCGAGACCGAGCGCCATCGCACCACGGTGCGGCGGGCGCGAATTACCCAACAAGGGGTGGCCCCTGCGGCGGTCGGATAGCCTCGGCTCCATCATCGAACCTTCCTAAACTCCCCGGGGATCGACAGTTCCTCCCAGGAACCCTCTACGGAGCGAACAGACCCACGCTCAGGACCTGAGCAGTCGGCCTAGTCTCGCTGCGGCCTCCCGAATGCGCTCTTCTTCAACCGTGAGCGCGATTCTGAAGAACCCCTCACCGCCGGCCCCGAGCGCCCCTCCGGGAAGTACTATCACGCCTTCGCTCTCAAGCGCTCGTTCCGCAAAGTCGCGTGAGCACTCTCCGCGGGGCACCGGGACCCAGAGATACATAGTCGCCTTCGGCACAGTGACAGAAAAGCCCGCGGACCGAAGGCCTTCGACAGCTGCGTTCCTGCGTCGCTCGTACAGGGCCACGTTCTCGGGCACCCACGTGTCGTAGGACTCCAACGCGGCGACTCCCGCCGACTGGACGGCCATGAACACCCCGGCATCGAAGAATGTCTTGACTCTGGAGAGGGCTTCGATAAGCGCGCGGCCTCCCGCCGCCCAGCCCAGCCTCCATCCCGTCATGTTGTAGGTCTTGGAAAAAGAATGGAACTCGATGGCGTGGTCACCCGCGCCTTCTACCTTCAAGATGCTCGGGGGCCGATATCCGTCAAATGCGATCTCACTGTAAGCGTTGTCGTAAACGAGCACACTGTCGTGTTCACGGCAAAAACCCACTGCCTCGCGGAGGTATGGGCCAGGTGCCGGGGCAGCAGTGGGGTTGTTGGGATAGTTGAGGTAGAGCATACGGACGCGCGATCGCACGTCGCGGGGCAAGGCGTCGAAGCGAATCAGGAAATCGTCTTCGGGACGGAGAGGCACCAAGTGCGGCTCTCCTCGAGCCAGGATCACACCGCCCCGGTACGCCTGGTATCCTGGGTCGGGCATCACGGCCACATCGCCCGGATCGAGAAGGGCCAGAGGGAGCTTCGCGATCCCCTCCTTGGAGCCCAGAAGCGGCAGGATCTCCTCGTAGGGATCAAGACGTACCCCGAAGCGCTTCTCCATCCACGCGGCCACGGATTCGCGGAACGCCGGAAGCCCCAACTGAAAGGCGTAGCGGGACATCTCACGCTTCCGCGCCGCCTCGGCGAGTCGGAGGACCGCGGCCGGAGGCGGATGGAGATCGGCGTCCCCGGCTCCGAGGTCGATCACGTCCATACCCGCAGCAGCCAGGCGCCGCCGCTTCTCCGGAATGCCGGCGAGCGGGTAGACGGGGAGGTTGTGGAACGATCGGCTCCGCTTAGGCGACACCGTCTGCCTCGGCTACCACAGGATTGCGAAGGGAGCCCACACCCCGAATCTCCACTTCGACCTCATCGCCGGGCTGCACGCCCCCGATTCCCTCGGGCGTGCCCGTGCAGATGACGTCGCCGGGCTCAAGCGTCATGACGCGCGAGATGTGGGCGATGAGCGCCGGCACCGGAAAAACCATCTCGGACGCCCGTGCCCTTTGGCGCTCCAGGCCGTTGACCCGCGTGACGAGCACCAGACCCGGAAAGTCCTCGGGGGCGACGGGGGACGTCGAGCCGAGGGGGCAGAACGTGTCGAAGCCCTTGGCCCTCGTCCACTGATCGTCTCTCTGCTGCAGGTCGCGCGCCGTGACATCGTTTGCCGGGAGGACTCCGGAGACAACCCCCCACGCCTCGGCCTCGGACACGTGGCGAGCAGCGGTCCCGATCTCCACGCCGATCTCGCCTTCGAAGTCCACCCGCCCAACCCAAGACGGCACAACGATGGGCGCGCCCGTCCCGATGACGCTCGAAGCAGGCTTAAGGAAGAAGAGCGGCTCGGTGGGCACCGAATTGCCCAACTCCGCGGCGTGGGCGTGATAATTGCGCCCGATGCAGACGATCTTGGACGGCCGCGCTGCCAAATCCGGGCCCCCGATCGGGTCAGTCCTTGGGGGACCGGGTGTGGATCCAGGTCCCGATGATCGCCCCGAGACCGCTGATCGCAAGCAACACCGTGATGACCGCCCACCAGAATCCGATGTCCGCGTGCCCCTCCGCCCAACCCGCTCGGGAGTCTTGAAGCCCAAGGCCGGCCAGAAGGAGAATGCCGAGGCCGGCGAGCACACCGAGAATGCGAGTCATTTCGAACTCCGCCTTTCCGTGAATCCAGCCGGGCGACCCCAGCGTAACGCCGAGAATCTACCACCGTCCGCCTCCCCGACAAGGTGTTGGGACGGGCGTCATGATGAACCGCCCCCTGCGCGGTAGAATCGGCGGAGCGCCGGAGTCAGCTCCCCCCACGGGCCCTTGAGGAGGGGGGCTGGAGGGAGGGATCCCCGAAGGTAGGCTCCGTAACGCTTGCGCAGGATCCGGTCATCCAAGATCACCACGCCGCCTCGGTCGTCGCGCGACCGAACCAGGCGACCGAACCCCTGCTTCAGCCGGAGAGCCGCCAGCGGGAGGGAGTAATCCCAGAATGCATTGCCGCCGCGCTTCTCGATGGCCTCCACACGAGCGGCCGTTACAGGCTCCGTCGGCACCCGAAACGGAATTCTCTGGATGATGAGGCCGCGAAGGGGCTGGCCGGGGACATCGACGCCCTCCCAGAAGGAGGCCGTCCCCAGAAGGATCGCCGAGCCGGCGGCGACAAAGTGATCGAGCAGGCGTGTGCGGTCCTCTTCTCCCTGAACCAAGAGGGGCCACGCGAGGCCTCCTGAGCGGCGGAGCAGCTCGGCCACGCGTCTCAGGGCCCGGTACGACGTGAAGAGCACGAAGAGGCCCCCATCGGAGATAGCGGCCAGCTCCCTAACGATCCGGGCCGTCTCCCTCTGGAGGGTGTCGCCCGGTGCGTTGACTCCGGGAAGATCGGTGGGAATGGCGAGAACGGTCTGTTCTTGGAAATTGAATGGTGAAGGGATGATAGACTCTTTGATCTCTCGTAGTCGTTCCGATGCCTCCAACTCCTCTTCGCTGAGTCCGATGCGGCCGCGGAGAAACGCTAGAGAGTTGTTCGAGGCGAGCGTCGCCGAAGTGAGAACCACGGTGTCGGTCTTCTCGAAGAGGCCCTCGCGGAGAGCGGTACCTAGCTCGATGGGAGCCGCCGCCATCGCAAGGTTCCCCCTGCCCTTCCGTCCTCGCCCCCTCCACTCCAGCCATCGCACGATGCGGTTCCTTTCCTCCTCCCCGGGATCCAACACCGTCTGGAGTGTGCGCACGGCGCGGCTCAGTTGGCGTTCGGCGCTGCGAAGATCGAGGATCCTGCCTTGCAGACCCTCTCGAAGCAACTCGTCCCGTTCGAGCGCCTCGCTCGTGTGCCGGACCTCGGCCTCTAGGGCCCGAAGCCCGAAGACGAGTCCGTCGAGCCGTTCCTTGACAGCAGGCGTGTGGCCGGGCTCGGGCAACTCGGGCGTCCCGATCCGCGTCGCCCCGGCCGTGTCGGCCCGAAGGAGCGGCTCCATGACGTCGAAGAAGCGTGTGAGCTGTGATCTGGCCTCGTCGACGGCCGGTCGCACGCGCTCCTCGATCCGCCCCCTTAGCTGAGTGGCGGAAAGGCGTCCGCGTCCCTCCTCGGTCAGCGCCTCCTGAACCGCTGCCAACACACCCCGTCCCCTCCGGTCCAGGCGCGCGAGCAGGCGGAAGATGCCCGTGCGTGTCGTCTCGAGCCCCAGGTGTGACGTGGCGGCGTCTTCAACGTTGTGCGCCTCGTCGAGGATTAGGTGCCGGTAGGCGGGCAGGACGGCGGGGCCCGAGAAGTTCCTCGTCGCAATCCGTACCGATAGATCGGCGAAGAGAAGGTGATGGTTCGCAACCAGGAGGCGAGCCCGGGCGGCCCTGCGTCGCGCGCGCTGATAGAAGCATGCCTGAAAGTGCGGGCAGCGGGCCTTCAGGCAGATGTCCGAGTCACTCCTCACTTCGTCCCAGACCTCACGGCTGGGCCGAAACGTCAGGTCGGCAAGGGAGCCGTCACCGGTCTCGTCGATCCACGAGAGGAGAGCGTCAAGCTCGTCGGCCCGGTCCGCCTCGAAAAGGAGGGGCGCCGCATCGGCCGCAAGCCGGGCGCGGCGGATCGAGATGTAGTTGCCACGCCCCTTGACTAGCGCCCAATCGACCTCCTCGCCCAGCAGGCTCCGGACGAGCGGCAGATCCCTGCCATCGAGCTGCTCCTGGAGATTGATGGTGTTGGTGGAGACGATCACGCGCTCGGCGTTCTCGGTCGCCCATGCCGTCGACGGAATCAAGTAGGCCAGGGACTTGCCCGTGCCCGTGCCCGCCTCGACGATGCCGACGCCCCCGTCGTTGAAGAGTCCGGCGACTATGCGCAGCATCTCCCCTTGCCCGGGGCGATCCTCATAGCGCGGATGCTTCTCGGCCAAGCGGCCCCGGGGGCCGATCAGCCCCTCAAGCGCCTCCACGTCCAGTGGTTCCAATGAGCGTGGAGGGGGAGGCTCCACCACCACGTACAGTCTGGCGGCCTCGTTGTCGGTGATGGCCGATCCGAGCCCATCCTCGTAGAGTCGTGCGGCGACATCCAAGTCCGCGTCGGAGGGCTCCAGCACGCCGGAGGGGTGGTTGTGAACCATGATGCTCCCCTCCTCCGCCGCTCGAGCCGCAGCTAGGACAGCGGCCTCGTTGCCGCGGGCCACAGCACGCGGCTCGACAAGTTCCCTCCCCGGACTGACCCCGGCGAGAAAGCACACTTCGCGCCCGCCCGCCCTTTGGATCTCTCGCCTGATCAGGACGGCAGCGGCAGCGGACAGGCGGAGTTCGGAGGCTGCGCCCGGCGCCTCGGGCAAGAAGGGGCCGGGCGCCGCGTCCTCCGAAGAACCCTCGCCGAGCCCTCGATCGGAATTCACAGCGACGCCCCGCCCGCTCAGGTCTTGAGCGTCTTCTTCTTGGCCGCCGGGAAGAGGACGTTGTTCAGGATGAGCCGATACGCCGGCGAGTTGGGATGGAGATCGAGGTCGGTCGGCGGATCCCCGATTTGGTGCTCCGGATCTTCGGGATCGTGACCCCCGAAGTAGGTCCAAGTGCCCTCTCCAAAATTGCCGTGCACGTACTTGGCATAGTCGCCTTCGCTGGCGAGTACGACCGTTCCCGGCTTCAAGCGATTGATCCGGAACGATGTGGTGAGGCCGTAGAAGTCCGGTATGACGTGCTCGTGACTCTGCGTGAGCATCGTCGGCACCGGATCGAACTTGGCGGAGAAGTCGAAGAGCGTGAACGCACCCAAGGGTGCACGCCAGGGCGTATTCACCTGGTGGCCGTCGATGTCACTGAACGCGCTCACCGAGGGACTTACCTGCACGGCCGCGTCCATGAAGGCCATGGTGCGGGACCAGTCCATCCTTCGGCTCGCGTCCGGGTCGGGGGGGGTGCCGTCCGAGTACGTGGCAGCGATGTCCACGCGTTCCGCGCCCAGAGCCAGCTCGAGCGTCTCGGTCGCCGAGCACATGGCGAAGACGAAACCGCCCTGCTCGACGTACTCACGAATCCGCATCGCAACGCCCTTCTTGAGCGCCGGCACGTCGGGAAAACCAAGTCGTCGCGCCGCCTCCTCGTTTCTCGCAACCTCCTCTTGGAGCCACGGCGATCCGGCGTAGGTGATAAAGAACTTCGAGTACTGACCCGTGAAGTCCTCGTGATGCAGATGAAGCCACTCGTATTCTTCGAGCCCCACTTCGACGACCTCGTCATCCCAGATCTTCTCATAGGGGATCTGGGCGTACTCGAGGGCCATCGTCACTGCGTCGTCCCACGGAGTGCTGTTGGGGGGAGTGTAGACTGCCACCTTGGGTGCCTTTTCCAGGACGACGGACTCCATGTTCGAGTCCAGGACGACGGCTCTCATGACCGCGACGTCGGCTCCTCCCGCTGGCTCGATCGACACGCCCATAAGAGCGGCCTGCCTCCGAATTCCGGGGGCATCGGGGAGGAGAAACGAGCCGTCCCGGTAGTTGAGGAACCACTCCGCACGACCGTATTGCTCCAGTGTCCAATAGGTGAGGCCGTAGGCCTTCAGGTGGTTCGCCTGGACGCGGTCCATCGGCACAAGGAGGAACTGGGCCGCCACCGGACCCGGCAAGGCGAGCAGAACGAGCACGGAAAGCCAACCCAGAAGTCTCATGCGCCACCTCCGCTCCTTAGTCTCTGCAGCTCCCTCCGGGCCACGGCCACGACGGCGTTTTCGGGATGGTCCAGGATCAGCTGCTCCAATAGCCGGATCGCCTCTTCGGATCCATCCGGGCTTCCGGCCCTAAAGCGGGCCAGCTTCAGTGCCGCCTCGGGTGCCTCGGCCGAGTTCGGGTGATCGCGCACGATGCGGCTTCTTAGCTCGGCGGCTCGGACCGGCAGGTCACTACTCTCGGCGAGCCGGGCGCCATGCGCTAGGACGGGCGCACGATCCGTCCTCACCAGACCGTCTGCCGAAGCCCCGACCTGCTCGACCGCCTCCTCAGCCCGGCCTCGATGCGCGAGCACCGCGCTCTGCATGACGACCCCCAAGGCATCGCCCTGCAGCTCATGAAGCAGGCCCAGCAGCGAGACGACGTTGGTAGCGTCGACCGGGGCCAGCCCCGGAACCGCCTCGCGCAGGTTCATGCGGCCAGGCACGACCTGCCCCGAGGCGAGGTACAGGTAGCCCCGTTCCAGCAAGCTCCTGGGCCCGTCGACTCCGGCGAGCAAGGACCTGGCGGCCATCTCGTCCCCCTCCCCTTCCAACCACACGGCGAGGGTGACCGCGAGTTCGTCGATCTCCTCGGCTCCGGGGAACTCGACGCGGAAGCGGTCGAGGGCCTCCCGGGAGCCTTCGTCGCCCCGAGCAATGCTGAGGCGAAGGGCTTCGGCGAGAGCACGGCGCCGCTCCGTGCTTCCCGAAGCCAGACCCTGGGCGATCGACCGCTGGGCTTCGAGCGCCGTAGCGGTGTCGCCCACGGCAAGAGCTGCGTCTGCAATGCGGTGCCTCAGCGCCCTCGCCTCCTCCGCGTTCGTCGCGGCATCGTGCAAGGCCCGGTAGGTCCAGAGCGCCAGCTCACTTGCACCCTCAGCCTCTTCGGCCTGGCGCGCCAGCGTACTGAGAAACCCCCGGCGCGTCTGGCCACCGAGCTCTTCGACCGCTTGGGCGGCCATATGCTGCGCTTCTCCGAAGAGACCCGCCTCAACCGCGATCCGCGCGCCAGCGCGTAGTCGAGCCGCGGTCGTGGGAGGCCTGGCCAGCTGCTCCACGAGGAGCGTGGCGAGTTCGGTCCGGTCTCCCTCGATCTCCGTGATCCGACGCAGAACGGCCGAGACCTGAGCCCCGTGGTCCCCTATGGCTCGACTCCACTCCGCCACCGCCTCGTCGGGCCGCCCGAGGTCCCGCAGAAGGTCTCCGACCTCCATGGGAAAGAGCGAGGGCTGGTCAAGGAGATTCCGCCCGTCCCGCAGTACCGCGAGCGCCCGCTCCGGTCCGAAGACGCGCCGGAAGATCCGGCTGATCTCCCGATACGGCTCGGGCGTGCCCTCCGACTCGGCCAGCCAGTCGTTCGCCGCTCCGGAGAGCTCGTCCGTCTGGTCGAGCTCGGCGAAGACTCGGAGCATGAGGATCCTGGGCGCGGCCGCAGCTGGCTCCGCCTCCTGGTAGCGGCGGGCCACGGGAAGAAGCGCCTCTACTCTGCCCTGCGTGCGGAGAACACGCTCAAGGGCGAACAACCCTCCGGTTGACGTTGGTCTTCGCTCCATGAGATCGAGCAGGATCGCCTCCGCCCGATCGAGGTCGCCCTCCGACTCCTCTGCGGCCGCGGACCTGAGCAGTCGACCCTCCAAGAGCGGGTCGTCCACTTGCGCGGACAGGGCGCCAGGGGGGACAGGGCTCGCCACGAGCAGGAGAACGAGCCGGCACAAGCGACCCGGAGACTTCACCGACGCTCTCCGGCGGCCCGACGCTCGCCCCTGTTCAGTCGCTCGAAATAATCGAGGACCATCTGCCTCTGGATAGGAGAGAGCCGTTCGAGCGTCTCGACCGGAGGCACCTCGAAGCGGAGCGATCCCAGGTCTTCGGGAGACAGAGCCCCCGTGTCGCTGCGCTCGAACTCGCCGGGCGCCGTCGATTCACGCTCTTCCGAGAACTCGTCCCGCTCCAGGCTACGTCCCGCGTCCAGGAGCCGGTGAAACAGCCGTTCCTGCCGCTGCAGCGTCTCGGCGTCCAGCCGGTTCCCCGCCAGTCGCTCGGCAAGTTCCAACGCTTCCTCGGCCAGCGCCTCCAGATCGCCCAGGGATCGGTTCTGAGCACTCGGCTGCTGCGATAGCTCCTGCAGATCCTGGCCTACGTCCTGCTGGCGCTCCGCCGTCTCCTCGAGCTGTTGGCGCATGGCCTGCTCGCCAAGCTGCATCGGCGTGAGCTGTCCGGTCTGGCTGTTGATGGAGCCCTGTTGCTGAGCCAGCTGCTCGATCTCTTGCATCATCTGCTGCGCCGACTGCGACTGCCCCATCTGGCCCGCTTGCTGCGCCGCGGCCATTGCGGCGAGCGCCACCTGATTGAGAGCCCCCACGGCGTCTTCGGCCGCATCAAGCGGAAGGGCCGTTCGCCCACGCTGATTCTCCAGAGCAGCCAGTGTCCGCTCCATCGCCTGCATCGCCCGACCGATCTGGCTGGCGACATCCTGGCCCTCGTCGCCCCGGCTGATTCTGTCCTGGGTCGAAAGGTTCTCTGCGATGCTCCGAACACCTTGCAGAAGGGCCCCCTGGTCGCCCCGCATGTTCGCGAGGTCCTCCGGGCCGGCTCCGCGCATCTGGTCGCGGAGACCCGCTTGTTCGCGAGCCATCGTCAACGCGTCGGTGGCGGTCTCCTGGAGGGCCTCCTGGAAGGCCTCCGCCATCTGCTGGGCCATCTCCTGCTGAGCCTGCTGGAGCTGCTGAGCCATCTGGTTCATCGTCTCGGCTGCCTCCTGGGCCGACTCGGCGGCCTGCTGAGACTGGCCCATGCGGGACTGCTGCTGGGCCTGGGCCATGGACTGCTGCGCCTGCTCACCCCGTTGCTGCGCCTGCTCGACCCCGTCCCGGGCAGCCTGCTCACCCGCCTCTTCAAGGCGCTCCTGCAGCCGGTCCAGATGCTCCTGGAGCTCCCCGGCCCGCTCCTCAAGAGCTTGCTGCTGGTCCGCCCGAAGGCCAGGATCGTCTCCCTCCCGCATGGCGTCGGAGAGGGCCTCTTCCTGCTGGGCCAGCTCCTCCGCTTCAGCAGCTGTGGCCCGGAAATCCTGCTCCATCGCCGCGCGTTTGAGGGCTTCGAGCGCCTCCTCCAATCGGTCGCGGAGCGCTTCTTCGTCGGAGGCGAGCTCGCGCAGCGCCGCGTCCGCGTCCTCGGGGTCCATCGCCTCTACCTGCTCCTGCAGCTGCTCCAGCCGTTCCCTCAGGTCCTGAGGAGCGAGCTCGGTCATGAGACGCTGCAGTGCCTCAAGCTGCCGCTGGAGTTCCGGATCGCCCAACCCCGCAGCCTCGAGGTCCCGGTCCAACCGGGCCAGCTCCATCTCCAGCGAGTCGATGGCAGCGAACACATCCCGTTCACCCTCCAAGGCCTCTCGGACGTCCTCACGCTCCTCGAAGTCCAGGCTCTGCCGGGGTTCCTGCGCGGCCGTATCCCGAGATCTTTGTTCGGGCTGCTGTGGATTGTTGAGCTGTCGCGCCAGCTCCTCGGCGGCCCGAGCCTCGTCGTGGGCGCGCTCGGCCAGCTCCTCCAAACCTCTGGCCGCCTCGTCGAGGCGCTCCTGAGCTTCGCGGCGGAGATCGGCCGGACTCGGAGGACGCAGCACGTATTCGGGCGTCTCACCGATGTGGCTGACAGGCGCGTTGTCCACGGCGCGGACGAAGTAGCGCACCGTGTCCCCGGGCAGGAGCTCCCAGCCCGTCAGGTCCATGACCGGACGCAACAGCACTCCGCGGGTGCCCCCCAGCGGCATCGGGCTCACAACCGGATCGAGACGGTCGCCGAACGCCGTGACCCTGTACACGACCAGCTCGATGCGGTCGAGCCCGTAGTCGTCAGACGCCTCGAGGACAAGCGGCAGACGCAGGGAGGCAGGAAGCAAGGTGTCCCTTCCTGGAAGCAGGACGGCCACGTCGGGGGCCGAATCGGGCACGAGCGTGAGCTCCAGCGGCGGAGGCATCACTTCGGCCGGCTCCCCATCGGTGTCGCTGAACCGCCAGGAGTAGACCCCGCTGGAGCGCGGCGTCCACCGGCCTGCAAAGTCCCGGCCCGCAACGGGGAGCTGCATCACTTCATCGCCGTCCGGACCGTCGAGGGAGGCGAGGCTCAGCGGGCGGCTTGCGCGCCCCTGAAAGGCGAAGCGACTTCCAACGGGAATGTCGAGCGGCGGGACCTCGGCAACGTACTCCTCAGGGAAGCGCCCGGTATGCGGAGGGAAGGTGAGCGAGACCGTCAGGTCGCTCACCAGGAGCGGATCGACCGGGACCAGCTCGTAGTCCGGGGAGCGCGCGCCGTCTGGGGCCTCGACCCAGTATCGGGTGCGGACGCTGACCGTCCGCAGGATCATTCCGGCACGACCACCCAACACGTCGAGGTGTTCCTCGAGGGCGACGTCACCGGCAGCTTGCCAGTGCACGGTGACAGACGTGCGGCCGTGCGCCGTCACGGAGAGGGGCACGTCGGTGCCGCGGAGCACCTCCTGCGATCCGGGCGTCACGACCAAAGGCGCCAGCGTGGGTCCCGCCAAGAGGCCCAACGGCCGGGTGAGCCCCGACCAGGCAGCGAGAGAGCGGCTGGGTGCCGCGATCGTGAGCAGGACGATGGTCGGCGCCAGAACCGCCAGCCCCACCCTTGCCCTTCGGATCCACCGGGAAGCCTCGCGCCAGAGCCGTCCGGCCAAACGGGGCCTTAGAGGTCCGATATCGGCCAACGCGGCCTCAGCCGCCTGGAGCGCCAGGGCCGGTGACACGCCGGGCGGAAGATCTCTGACCAGCTCCAGGGAGCTCTGAAGCACTCCGGGCGCCAGCCCGGCGCTCTCCTCCATGCTCGCCGTGAGGTTCGGCTCCCGGAGCCAGAGTCGGTCGGCTCTCCGGTAGGCCATCCAGGCGACGACCCCGAGGCCCGCGAGTGTGAGATCGATGAGCAGAGGCAGGGCCGTTCCTTGACGCCAGCCATCCGGAGCCGCGACGACCCAAGCCGCAATCAGTCCGGCGAGAACGCCGACGGCGAGCCAAAGCGAGACGGCCAGTCGCACGCGGCCCAAGAGGTGCCTTCTCACGCCCCCGACGACACCAGCGATGCGGACCGGGACCGGACTCATGGCACGAGCTGACTCAGCACGTAGAGAAAGAGGTTCACCCCCATGCGGATCGAGGCCTCTCGGATCTCCGGAGCGTCATCGTGCACATCGGGATCCTCCCACCCATCTCCCAGGTCGGATTCATAGCTGTAGAAGACGACCAGCCGGCCCCCGTGGAAGATACCGAAGGCCTGGGGCGCCTTCCCGTCGTGCTCATGGATCTTCGGCAGGCCCTCGGGAAACTCGTACAGGACGTTGAAGACGGGATGGTCAGGCGGAAGCTCCGCGAGCTCGTAGTCGGGAAAGATCTCGGCGATCTCCCGCCGGAACGACTCGTTCATGCCGTAGTTGTCGTCGGCGTGAAGGAACCCGCCCGCAAGCAGGTACTCGCGAAGAGCCACCCGTTCCTCGGGAGAAAAGCGAACGTTGCCGTGCCCCGTCATGTAGAGGTAGGGGTGGTCCTTGAGGGATGCGTCGAGCGGACGCACGGTCTCAGGCCGGCCGGAGACGTGAAGGCCCGTTCGCTCCCGGATCGCCGAGAGGAGGTTCGGCAGCGAAGAGGGATTGGCATACCAGTCCCCGCCCCCCTCGTACTGCAGCCGAGCGATGGCCAAGACAGAGTCGGGCATGGGACCCGTGCCTGCCGCCGTCGAGGCCAGGATCCCCACCGTCAGAGCGATGCTAACCACGAACCTCCGACCGTCTGCGGGGTGAGCTACGGGCGGTTCGCCCCTCTGTTCTCGGCCGCTCCCCTGAAACCCGGCTCCCGTATCCTATTCGAGGTCCTCGGCGACCGGAAGTGAATGCACGATGTCGTATGCCATGTTCTTCGCAACCCTTAGGCGGCTCGACACTTCTCGGGCCGCCCTGCTGGGCGTCATGCCCTCCGCCAGAAGCGCCGTCGCCAGAGCCTCGGCAGCGGCTCTGTCGATCCGCGCTTCCGACTCTTGGCGCGCGGACGGCGATACGACGACGGTGATCTCTCCCCGGGGAGGTCGCTCGGCGTAATATCGGGCCGCTTCGCCCATTGTTCCGCGGAAGAATTCCTCATGAATCTTGGTCATCTCGCGGGCCACGACAACCTGACGCGCCACGCCGGCCAGCTCGCCGAGATCGGAAAGGAGCGAAGGGAGCCGGTCAGGCGCCTCGAAGGCGACCGAGGTCGCCCTGGACCGGGCGATCCGCTCCAGAAGCGCGCGCCGCAGCCCCTTCTTGCGGGGCACGAACCCATGGAACGTGAACGGTACGGTGGGGAACCCCGCGCCCACGAGCGCAGCCAGGATCGCGGACGGCCCGGGGATGGGAACCACGTCGTGACCGGATCCCATCACGCGTCGCACGAGGCGCTCGCCGGGATCGGAGAGCAGCGGTGTGCCCGCATCGGAGACGAGCGCAAGGTGCTGACCGGCGTTCAGGCGGTCCAGAACGTCTTGGATCCGCGAAGCCTCGTTGTGGCCGTGGAGAGGAGTGAGGGGTGAGTGAAGATCGAAGTGGCGCATGAGCACGGTGGTGCGCCGAGTGTCTTCAGCCAAGACAGCGTCGACGGACCCCAGTACTTCAATGGCCCGGCCCGACGTATCCGAGAGATTGCCGATGGGCGTGGCGACGACGTAAAGGGTGCTCATGGAAGCAGTATAGCATGAGAGCCCCCCCCTCGAGAGCTACACCCCTGGAGCAGCGACGACCCGGAAGCTCGCGCCTCCGGGCCACCCCACCCCGACCTCTCGCATGGCGGACGCCTATATGTGCTCCCTGATCTTCGCCTCCAGCGTGGGGCGCGGTACCGCGCCCACCACCGTGTCCACGTGCTTTCCGCCCTTGAAGAAGAGGATGCTCGGGATGGACCGAACGCCGAACCGGATCGTGAGTTGGGGGTTCGCGTCCACATCCAGCTTGCCCACGGTGAGCCCCTCGTCAGCGTACTCCTCAGCGAGCTCTTCGACGATCGGTGCGACCATGCGGCAGGGCCCGCACCAGACAGCCCAGAAATCCACCATCGCGAGACCCGCTCCCGCTTCGATCGTCTCCGCGAAGTTCTCGTCTGTGATCTCAAGAACCCTACCGTTCTCACTCATCGGGCTGTCTCCTTGTACCTTTCATCGAACCGGTCCTACGATCTGCCCTCGGGCTCGTCCATTCCAACCTAATCGCCCATGCACTCCTATCCGCTCGATCACGTCGCGATCGCGGTCCGATCCATCCAAGAGTCGGCGGCGACCTTCGAACCCGTCATCGGGTGCACTTGTTCCACGATCGAAGAGCTGCCCTCGCAAGGAGTGAACGTGGCGTTCCTCGGCGCGGTCGAGCTCGTCGAGCCCAGATTCCCCGACAGCCCCGTAGCGCGCTTCATCGAGCGCCGCGGACCCGGCCTTCACCACATCGCCTACCGAGTTCCCGACATTCGCCGAACTCTCGCCGAGCTCAAGATAGAGGGCTACCGACCGATCGACGAAGAGCCACGCATGGGGGCCCGGGGCCACCACGTGGCCTTCCTTCACCCTGCGTCCACCGGAGGGGTGCTCATCGAGCTGGTCGAGGTGGAGGAGTCGGGGTCGTAGCCGACAACGTTAACTCCCCGCAACCAGCGTGGCGAGCAGGCCAAGGGGGCCCTCAAGCGGTCTGGAGCAGCGCTTGCGATCCGTCGCCGGCGTCCCGCTCGAACGTCAACCCGTCCCCCGCAGGTGCCGCCGAGACACTGATCGCCGTACCTTCCGGCACTTCCTCGTTCAGCACATAGAGCGCGAGGCGATCCTGCACCGCGCGCTGGATCGTCCGCTTGAGAGGGCGAGCCCCGTAGGCTGGATCGAACCCCTCGCGTGCCAGGTAGTCCCTGGCCTCAGCGGTGACCAGCAGCCGCAACCCCAGCTCCGCGGCCAGGCCTTCCACGCGGCGAAGCTGAAGGTCCACGATCGTTCGAAGGTCGCTCTTGCCGAGCGGTTTGTATACGATCGCGTCATCCACGCGGTTCAGGAACTCCGGGCGGAAATGGCCGCGGAGGATCCGCGTGACGGCATCCTCCGTGGCGTTCCAGTCGTCGGATGGGGCCGCCTCCAGGATCATCTGGCTTCCAAGGTTCGACGTCATGATGATGACGGTGTTGCGGAAGTCCACGGTCCGACCCTGAGAATCGGTGAGCCGCCCATCGTCGAGGATCTGGAGCAGGACGTTGAAGACCTCCGGATGTGCCTTCTCGATCTCGTCGAAGAGAATGACCGCGTGCGGTCTCCGACGAATTGCCTCGGTGAGTTGCCCCCCCTCCTCAAAACCTACGTATCCGGGAGGGGCACCGATCAAACGGGCCACCGCGTGCCTTTCCATATATTCCGACATGTCGAGCCGGACCAAGGCACGCTCGTCGTCGAAGAGGAACTCCGCGAGGGCTCGGGCCGTCTCGGTCTTTCCCACTCCAGTCGGTCCGAGAAAGATGAAGGATCCGATCGGCCGGTCGGGATCCTGAAGGCCCGTCCGAGCGCGGCGCACGGCGTTTGAGACCGCCTCAAGGGCCTCGGACTGCCCGACGACACGCCCGCCGAGCAGTGCCTCCAGGTTTCGCAGCCGCTCCCGCTCCGTGTCCAGGAGTCGGGAAACAGGGATGCCCGTCCACTCCGACACGACTGCGGCGATGTCGTCGGCGTCGACGTCTTCCTTCAGGTATTTCTCCCCACTCTGGAGCTCGGCGAGACGGGCCTCCGCGACGTCCACCGCCTGCTCCGTCCCTGGAATCTCGGAGTATTGGACCTCGGCCGCCCGCTCGAAATCTCCGGCGCGGGTGGCCCGCTCGGCCTCGATGCGGAGCTCGTCCAATCGTTCCTTCAGCCCTTGCAGGCGCTCGATCGCATCTTTCTCCGCCTGCCAGCGCGCCTTCATCCCGGCACTCCGCTCCTTCAGAGCGGAGAGTTCGGCTTGGATTCCGGCCAGCCGATCCTGGGCGCCTCCCTCGGTCTCCGGAGCCAACGCCTGCCTCTCGATCTCCAGTTGCGTGATGCGCCTCTCCACCTCGTCAATCTCCTGTGGCATCGAGTCGATCTCGATGCGGAGTCGGCTTCCGGCCTCGTCGACCAGGTCGATCGCTTTGTCGGGCAGGAACCGCCCGCCGATGTACCGGTCCGAGAGCCTCGCAGCGGCGACGATGGCGTCATCGGTGATGCGCACACCGTGGTGGACCTCGTAGCGCTCCTTTAGGCCCCGGAGGATGGCGACCGTGTCCTCCACGGACGGAGGAGCCACGAACACCGGCTGGAAACGCCGTTCCAGCGCCGGGTCCTTCTCGATGTGCTTGCGGTATTCGCCCAGCGTGGTAGCTCCGACAAGGCGGAGCTCGCCCCGGGCCAGCGCCGGCTTGAGCATGTTGCTTGCGTCCACCGCCCCCTCGGCGGCACCGGCACCGGCGATCGTGTGGAGCTCGTCGATGAATATGACGAAGCGCCCTTCGCCTTCCGTCACCTCCTTGAGAACCGCCTTCATCCGCTCCTCGAACTCGCCTCGGTACTTCGTGCCGGCGAGCATGGCCGAGATGTCGAGGGCCAGCAGCCTCTTGTGGGCCAGGGAGGTGGGCACGTCTCCCGCGACGATGCGCTGGGCGAGCCCTTCAGCGATCGCCGTCTTCCCCACGCCCGGCTCTCCGATGAGGACGGGATTGTTCTTGGTTCGCCTGGCGAGAACCTTCATGATCCTCCGGATCTCCTCGTCGCGGCCAATGACGGGGTCTAGGCGACCTTGCCGAGCCAGGGCCGTCAGGTCCCGGCTGAACCGTTCCAGCGCCATGTATTTGGCCTCGGGGTTCTGATCGGTCACGCGATGAGACCCTCGCAGAGCCTTCAGGGCCTTGAGTACCTGCTCCTCGGTGGCGCCCGCCTCCCGGAGGATCCGCCCGGCGTCCCCCGTCTCCGCCGAGAGCGCAAGGAGGAGATGTTCCGTGGAGACGTACTCGTCCCCGAGGGCCCGGGCCTGAGCCTCGGCCTCGTCGAACGCTCGGCCGAGGTCACGGGCCAGGCCCGCCTCCACCCCGCCCGATACCCGAGTACGTCCTTCCAAGGCCTCCAACACTCGCTCCCTCACCAGGGGGACGGGAACTCCGAGCTTGAGCAGGACCGGAACGACGATCCCACCCTCCTGATCGAGCAGTGCGGCGAGGAGATGCACCCCCTCGATCTCGGGGGCATCAAAGCTACGGGCGTTCGCTGCCGCTGCCTGGATCGCCTCTCCGGCTCGTACCGTCAGTCTATCGAAGCTGAGCATCCTTAGAACCTCTCTTCTGGAATACCGCCTTTTTGACAGGCTCGGACCGTCCCGTGCGCCTCCGGTCCACGCTCCCCGCCAATCCGGCCGGGGGGCTCGCCCCCGGAAGTCTCTCCATCGTTAAGATGATCAAGATCCGGGCCACCCGCGGCTCGGCTCGGGCGCTCGAAGCTCGGGGGCGGGACCCAGGACCACCGGCGCGGTACGGAGCGAGCGCTCGCGAGCGAGAAGGGCGAGGAACGTCGGGCGCGGAGGCAGGCGGCCCCCGTTCGGGTGAGGCCGATAGGGTCGGAGCGCGGAGTGAGGAACCTCCCACCATCCAGGGGGGATCTTCTGGCGGTTGGGTGCTCGGCCTAAGTCATGGAACCGTGGAGGCGGCAAGGCATGGAGACGTCTGGGTCGTGAGTCGGAGCTTCGGAAGGTATGCGTTAGCGATCGGCTGCATCGCCGTCTGTGCGAGGGTCTCGATCAGTGTCCCGGGAACCTCGGTGCCTCAGAGCGCTCAAACGCTGGCCGTCGTCTTGGTCGGAGCCTTCCTTGGAGCTCGGGACGGTGCATCGGCGCTGGCACTCTACCTACTTTCGGGAGCAGCAGGACTGCCGGTCTTCGCCGATGGGGCGTTCGGCTGGCGACATCTCGTCGGGCCTACGGGTGGCTACCTGACCGGGTTCGTACTCGCCGCGGCGATCGTAGGCCGGATGGTGGACCGGGGCTACGCGGCGCGCTTGAGGACGGCCGTGATCGTGATGGTCGGCGGCCACGTCATCATTCTCGGTCTCGGCTGGCTCCGACTGGCGTGGTCGCTCGGACCTTGGGAGGCATTCGCTAGCGGAACCGCTCCCTTTCTCTGGGGCGGCCTCGCCAAGTCGATCGTCGCCGGCATCGTCGTGTCGTCGTGGCCCCGCAGTGGTCACCGGAGCCCGGACGCGTCCTGACCAGGCAAGCCGGCCAATGGCTATCGCCGGGAGTCCCGTGAGCGGGCAACACGAGTGACGCGTCGTAGTGAGTCGTGGTGGATGTCCTCCTCGAATCGGTCCAGGACCCGAAGACCGGAGCCGGGGCAGGCAGGCGGCTGAGCGGGGACGCGAAAGGAACCGCGACAGCCTCCCATTCACCGAAGGCCCTCTCTCCTTCGGCATACCGTGCCCAGGGGCCGACGCCGCTGAAGAGATCGATGATCACACCCTTCCCGGCGCTTCAGTCCCTCAAGGGATCGCACTGCCGATTCCTAAGCCTCGGTCACGAGCGCAAAAGGGTCCCTCGGACTACGCCAACCGGGCGGGGAGGAGCATCTCCGCGTTGAATCGCATGTCATCCCCGTCGCCTTGGCGCGGGGGCGCCCGGTCGCCCTCGGCGCCGGGGGGGGGGCGATGACGGGAGGGTGCGGTCTTCCTCGATTGATCTGGGTCGAGATCGTGCTCAGGCGGTGGCTGGGTTCCCCAAGGCCGGATCGAGGCGCGTCCCGATGGGGGCACCGAACCCTTACTTGCGCGTCAGCTTGAGTGGGGGCGGCGTTCCCCGGGGACCCGGACCCCGTCCCCGGCGCGGACCCGGTGGGCCGGCCGGCCCACCGGCAAAGCTCGGCGTGAGGGTAAGCGTGTCGCCAACCAACTCACCGGCGTAGTTCATCGAGAAGCCCCGGCCCATTCGGCCCATGATGACCTGGAAGGTCACGGCGCCGTCCTCGACCGATCCCTGGGTGATCTCCGTCTCCCGGCCGCCCCGGCCGAAGGTGCCGGTCAGCACACTTCCCTCCACATGGAGCACCAGCGTTACGGTCCCCATTCCGCCGGGCCCCTGAGTGCCGCCGACCCAAGTCCCGGCCACTTGACCCTCCGCCCGCGCCGTGACTCCCATCACGCCCGCCCCCAAGAGTGCCGTCCAGTACCGCCACCTCATGCCGCGCTCCCTCCTGCTCCGAGGACGTTGTCTGGCCGGGACTATGCGAGCGGGGCGAAGGTCGCGAAAGAGGCTCCGAGGGTAGGGTCCCGCGAGCCACCGTCCGTCAAGCCCCTCGCTCTCCGAAGGCTCTTGCGGGGGCAGAGCGCCAGACCGTGCAGGCCCGCGCGATGGACGGCGAGCCGAGAGCTGCTAAACTTCGGTTGATGCCGACTCGTGAGACCGTCAAGTGCACGTTCGGGCGTTGGGGCCCAGGCCGGGCCTCCCGTCCCCGCCTGCGGAGCGCGGCCCTTGGCCTGCTGCTCTTCGGGTGCCTGGACGCGTGTGTCGAAGAGGCGCCCGACCCGGTCCCTGAGACGATCGAGCGGCAGACCTTCCTCGAAGTCTACGTGGATCTCAGAAACTTGGCTCTCCGCAACGCCGATGGGACGGTCAACGCGACAGAGCGGGACAGCGTGCTGGCGGTGCATGAGGTCGCCGAGGAGGATCTTCGTCTCTTCCTCGAAGTCCACCACGGGGACGCGGAGCTGATGCGCGATCTCTGGAACGAAGCCGAATCCCTGATCTCCCTGATGCTGCAACAGCACGGCGAGGGACCCCGTCGGGATCGCTGAGCATCGGCGGAGCTCAGCGGAGTCCAATGGGAGCCGGTTGGTCAGCTGCTGTCGTTTCATCGGAGCGGTACTACGTCCCGGTCGCGCACGGCAGCGGCCGAGCTCTCCGCGAAGCTCTTGTGCGGGACCGTCCGTCGGACGCTACGCCGAGAGGCTCCCGTCGGGGAGCCGTTCTCCCCTGATCAGGTCGTCGAGCGTCTCGCGGCGTCGGGCGAGAACGACGTCCCGGCCATCGACGACGATCTCGGCCGAGCGGGGCCTGGAGTTGTAGTTGGATGCCATGGAGAAGCCGTACGCCCCCACGGTGTGCACCCCGAGAAGGTCTCCCTCGCGGGGTAGCGGCAGGGATCGGTCCCTGGCGAGGAAGTCCCCGCTCTCGCAGATGGGACCGACGACATCCACCATCGTCTCGGGAGCGTCGTCGCGGAGTCGCACCGACTCGATCCTATGAAAGCCCTGGTAATGGCTGGGGCGGATCAGCTCGGTCATCCCGCCGTCGGTGACGACAAACGTCCTCGGTCCGTCGTCCTTGACGTACAGCACCTCGGTCACCAGAAGGCCCGCCTCTCCCACGATGAACCGGCCGGGCTCGAGGATGAGATCGAGGCCCACGTCCCTCACCCGGGGAACAACCGCTGCGGCCAGCCCCTCGACCGACATGTGTTCCTCGTCGTTGTACCTGACACCGTAGCCTCCTCCGAGGTCGACGAACTGGAGCTCGATCCCCGCGCGACTCAGCGCACTCGTAAGCGCCAACACCTCGTCGAGAGCCTTCACGTACGGATCGGGGCGCAGAATCTGTGATCCGAGGTGGACATCGATTCCGACGATCTCGACACCAGATCGTCGGGCTGCCGATCGATACAGATCCAGGACCCTGTCCAGCGCGATCCCGAACTTGGATTCACCATGTCCCGTGCTCGTGTACTCGTGTGGCGTGTGGGCAACGACATCGGGGTTCACGCGGACGGCAACAGGCGCCCGCTTCCCGATCCGGCGGGCGACGGCGTCGAGCAGGCGGAGCTCCCCTTCGCTCTCCACGTTGAAGGCCAAGATCCCGGCTCCGAGCGCGGCCTCCATCTCCGCCCTGGTCTTTCCCACGCCTGAGAAGACGATCCGGTCGGGAGGGATCCCGGCCGTCGAGCATCGGTGGAGCTCCCCCAAGCTCACGATGTCCGCTCCGGCTCCTAACGCCGCGAGACGCCGGAGGATTTCCAGGTTCCCGTTGGCCTTAACCGAGTATGCCAGCAGGAGGTCTCGCCCCCCCCGGAACGCCGACTCGAGGCGGCGGTAGGCTTCGGACATCACCTGAGCGTCGTAGACGTAAAGGGGCGTTCCGAACTCCTCCGCAAGCCCGGCTACCGTGCGCTCTCCAACGCAAAGCTCACCATGGAGCCGCGGAAACGCTTGGATCACGGCCTTCGGCGACGACAGGCGGTCAATACGCCTTGGCCCAACAGACTTCCACTCGTGAGCGACCCTCGCCGCCGATGCAGCGCGTCGGGGCTTCAGCGGACTGAAACTCCTCCTGGGGAACGCAGCGTAGCGTCGCCCTGGTCTCGTCTTTGATCCGGGTCTCCACGGCAGGGTCCCCACTCCACCCTGTGTAGACGAATCCTCCCGAGGCGTCCATGATCTCGCCAAGCTCGCCCAGGCCGTTTATTCCCCGGTAGGAATGCTCTTCCCTTCGGGCCGTGGCCCCGGCCAAGAGCTCTCGCTGGAAGTCGTCAAGCCGGCGGGGTAGCGTGGCGACCGCCTCGGGCTCCGGTACGAACTCCTTCCTGGGCCCCTCGCCCGACGCCACCCGCTTCGCCAGCACAACCTGACCAGACGCGATGTCCTTGGGTCCGATCTCCATCCTGAAAGGCACGCCCTTCCTGTCCCACTCGTAGAACTTGCTGCCGACGCTCAGGAAATCGCGGGCATCGACCTTCGTCCTCACGCCCTGGGCAACAAGGGCGTCTCGCACGGCGTCAGCCTTCTCAAGGACGGGTCCGTGATCGTCACCCCTCAGAATCGGGACGATCACCACCTGGACCGGAGCGAGCTTCGGCGGAAGGACGAGGCCCTGGTCGTCTCCGTGCGTCATCACCAGACCCCCAATCAGGCGGGTCGAGACGCCCCAAGAGGTATTCCATGCGTACTCCTCCCTACCCTCCTCGCTTTGGAAGGTCAGCTCGAACTGCCGAGAGAAGTTCTGGCCGAGGAAGTGCGACGTGCCGGCCTGAAGCGCCCGGTTGTCCTGCATCATGGCCTCGCACGCATAGCTCCGAACCGCTCCGGCGAACTTTTCGGTATCCGACTTGAGCCCCGTCACCGGAGGCATGGCCATCCAGTCTTCCATGAAGGTCCGATACACGCCCAACATGCGGCGGGCGTGCTCCTCCGCCTCCTGAGCCGTCGCGTGCACCGTGTGGCCCTCCTGCCATAGGAACTCGCTGGTTCTCAGGAACAGCCGGGTACGAAGCTCCCAGCGCATGACATTGGCCCACTGGTTGAGGAGCAGAGGAAGATCGCGGTAGCTCTGGATCCACTTCGCATACATCGCCATGATGACGGTCTCGGACGTGGGCCGGATCGCGAACGGCTCCTCTAGGTCCTTGCCGCCGGCGTGGGTGACGACGGCCAGCTCGGGCTTGAAGCCCTGGACGTGTTCCTTCTCCTTCTCGATGAAGCTCAGAGGGATGAGCAGCGGAAAGTATGCGTTCTCGTGGCCCGTGGCCTTGAACATGTCGTCGAGCGCCCGCTGCATGTTCTCCCAGAGGGTGTATCCCCAGGGCCGAATGACCATGCTGCCGCGAACCGGGGAGTAGTCGGCGAGCTCGGACCGGAGCACCAGCTCGTTGTACCAAGCCGCGAAGTCGGTGTCTCGGGGCGTCAGCTTCTTTCGGTCAGCCATCGTTGCCCTCGGCGGTCGGTTCCTCTTCGGCTTCCGTCGTGTCGGGCGCCCCCACGGCCCGGCGCTCCCTTCGGAGCACCAAGAGCCCGGGCACCCCGAAGAACAGGAGCGACGACACGATCCAGGAGACCCTGAACGAGGCGCCGGTGGCACCATGCAGCATCCACGCCGCGAGGGCGCCAGCGGCCAAAGCTAACGCCATCGCGACCGCAAGGATCACGTATTCGAGGGTGTTGAGACGGCGAATGGCCGTCTCCATCATCCGACGTGTCTCGGCGTGGGGGCCTCGCGCAGAGGTCACCTCATCTCCTCCAGGGGTACTTCCCTCTCCCTGCCCGAGGCCATATCGCGGACCACGGCTCGACCGCGGGCCACCTCGTCGGGGCCGAGGACAATGACCTCCCGGGCTCCCGCCTTTCCGGCGGCCGCGAATTGCTTGCGCACCGGCTGCTTTCGCAGCCCGTAGAGCACGCTCGAGCCACGGTCTCGATGGGTGTGAGCCACCGAAAGGGCGAGTTCCCTGTGCTGCTCCTCAATGATCACAATATAGTAATCCACTCGCGGCCTCGTTTCGGGTGCGAGACCCCGATCACGGATAAGCTCACCAAGCACCACGTCGCCCATACCGAATCCTACGGCCGGAAGCGGATCCCCGCCGACAAGCTCCAGGAGTCGGTCGTAGCGTCCCCCCCCGCAGATGGCCCGAAGCTCCCCCCTCCGGTCAAACAGCTCGAAGACGATGCCCGTGTAGTACGCCAGGCCGCGCACGATGCTCAGGTCGAACTCGACGTAGGCTCCCAGGCCCATGGCTTCGAGCTGACCGAAGTACTCTTCGAGGCGCCCGAGTGCGGGGGCAATCTCCTCTCGGTCGCCCAGGCGAGAGGCAACTCCGTCGAGCGTCCCCTCCTCGAAGAGCTCCAACGCCCCACGGGCATTCTCCTCACTCAGGCCCGCCTCGATCCGGAGCCTCTGCAAGGACCGGTCGGCATTCTCGCGCTCAAGCTTGTCGATCACGGCGAAGGCAGACGGAAGGCGCTCGGAAGCGACGCCGAGGGCCGAGAGAACCGAAGACAGCAGGCGGCGGTCCGAAATGCGGGCCAGAACGTCGCCCGATCCGAGGCCGAGTTCCCGGAGCCCGTCCAGCCCCACGGCCAGCACCTCGGCGTCGGCGTTCACGCCCGCCTCCCCCACAATGTCCACGTTCCACTGGAAATGCTCTCTCAACCGACCCCTCTGCTGTCGCTCGTAGCGGAAGAGTTGCGGTACAGAGAACCAGCGAATCGGCTTGGCCAGGGAGCGGCTATGATCAGCCAGGATGCGGGCGAGCGAGGGGGTCATCTCAGGCCGTAGCGAGACCTGACGCTCCCCCTTGTCCTCGAAGCTGTAGAGCTGGGCGACGATCTCCGCGCCGCTCTTCTCGACGTACAGCCCGAGGGGCTCGAGCGGCGGCCCGTCGTACTCCCGAAAGCCGTATCGGCGGGAGACCCTGCGCCAGGCATTCAGGATGTGTTCCCGGAAGGTGAGTTCTTCGGGGATGAAGTCGCGAAACCCTGGAAGGCGTGAGAAGATCGGCTTCGACATGCGCGCGAATGTAAGCGGGTCACCTCAAATGTACAGTGGGAGGCCTGCCCCCCTCCCGGGTTCGGCCGGGGGGAATGGCCGGCGGCGGCTAGAAGAGTGGAAGACCGAGGAGCCTCAGGGCATCCCCGACGGTGTGATTCGAGCCTGTCACGACGATTGTGCCCCGGCTCGCCAGCTCACCGGCACGCTTGAGCGCCTCGCCGAAGTCGGGGCAAATCACCGCATCCAGACCGGCCACGATCTCGGCGGCGTTTCCCAGGTCCCAGCGCCTTTCGCGAGGAGCGGAGGGCGCCTGGGTGAGAACGGAGCGGTCGACCTCCTTGAAGAGGGGTGGCAGCATGGCGCGCCAGTTCTTGTCGCCGAGCACGGCGGCGAGCAGCACCACCGGCCGGGGCAGCGTGAGGCGCTCGAGGACCGAGGCGAGGGCGCTTGCGCCTGCCGGATTGTGGGCTACATCGAAGACCCATGTCCGGCCGCCGGTGCGCGTAATCTGGGCACGCCCGGGCCAGCACACCCCCCCGATGCCGGCCCGCAGGGCGCCCTCATCGGGACGGAGGGACTTCGGCAGGCCCTCCAGGATGCCGACGGACAGCGCACCGTTGAGCGCCTGATGCTCGCCCACGAGCGGGGTGCGAAGCCGGAGCGGCCCCCAACGCCGAGTCGGGACGGTGAAGGTCGTGCCGTCCTCCGCGATATCCAGAGCCATGGACTCCGTCTCGATCCCGAGGGGGAAGAAGGCAGCCCCGTGACGGCCGCAGACTTCGGCGAAGACCGGAAGCAGGCGGGGATCGGTCTCCGCGGTAAGAAGGGGCACGCCACGTTTGACGATGCCCGCCTTCTCCCGGGCCACCTCGACGAGTGTCTCGCCCAGGTACTCCGAGTGGTCCATGGCCACGTTCGTCACCGCCGTGATGAGCGGAGAGACGACGTTGGTGGCGTCGAGTCGCCCCCCTAACCCCACTTCGATCACCGCCACGTCCACACCTCTTCGCTCAAAGAGATGGAACGCCAGAGCCGTAGCGGCCTCGAAGAAGCTCAGCTGCTCCCTCTCGATGTCCGACCACAGCTCCCCTGCGAGCTCTTGCAGCTCGCGCTCACCCACCGGGTGCCCCGCCACCTGGAATCGCTCAGCAAACGAGCACAGATGCGGGGACGTGTAGAGGCCGACCCTGTTGCCGGCATGTTGGAGCACCGATGCCACCGTGGCAGCCACCGACCCCTTCCCGTTCGTCCCTCCGATGTGGATGCTGGGGTAGGACCGCTGAGGCTGGCCCGTGGCGGCCAGGAACGCGTTCATCCGCGACAGGCCCCACTTCACACCCTGGGGGAGTCGGAGAAAGAGCGCCTCGGCGCCGGGTGGCTCAGGGGAACCCCCGGAGCCGGGGGAGGGGAGGGTGGCTGAGGGACCCGGCGCGGGATCGGGTCCCTCCATCAGCCGACCATATGCCGGAGGAGCAGGGCGACGGTGTCCTTCAGCTCCCGCCGGTCCACGACCCGATCGATCATCCCGCGCCGGAGCAGGAACTCGGACCTCTGGAAGCCCTCGGGAAGCTCCTGCCGGATCGTCTCTTCGATCACGCGAGGGCCGGCAAACCCGATCAGGGCTCCCGGCTCGGCAAGGTTCACGTCCCCAAGCATGGCGTGCGACGCTGTCACACCTCCCGTGGTAGGATCCGTGATCACCGAGATGTAGGGGAGGCTGGCGTCGTGAAGGCGTGCGAGCACCGAGGCGGTCTTGGCCATCTGCATGAGGGAGTAGACACCCTCCTGCATCCGGGCTCCACCCGAGGCACTGACGACTACAAGTGGCGCTCTTCGCTCAAGGGCCAGACGCGCCGCGCGTGCGATCTTCTCGCCCACAACGGAGCCCATAGAGCCTCCCACGAACCGGAAGTCCATGACCGCGAGAATCACCGCTCGACCGTCGATCGTGCCCGCTCCCGCCAACACCGCCTCTCTGCGGCCTACCTTCGACTCAGCGGCCTCTAGCCGAGCCGTATACGGCTTCAGGTCCCGAAACTCCAGAGGGTCGGCGCTGGCCATCTCGCGGTCCATCTCCTTAAACGATCCGGCGTCGAGCAGAATCTCCACGTACCTTTCCGCGGCGATTCGGAGATGGTGGCCACAGGTCGGGCACACCCTAAGGTTCTGGGCAAGCCGCTCGCGGTACAGGATGTCCCCGCATCCCTCACACTTCTCGAAGACGTCCGAGGGGACGTCTCGTTTGTCCTCGGCCTTGAGCGGTTGCTTGTCCTTGCGAAACCAAGCCATCAGTTGTCTTCCGAGACCCGCACGGCTACCCCGACCGCAATCCACGACATCAGGAGGAAGGTGCCGCCGTAGCTGACGAAGGGCAGAGGGATTCCGGTAATCGGCACCATGCCGACGGTCATGCCGACATTCACGAGGATATGAACCAACCAAGCTCCGAAGATACCGAGGATCACCAGGCCCGCAAATGGATCGTCGGCCTCCGCCGCCAGCTTGACGAGGCGGTAGAGAATGAACATGAAGAGGGCCAACGCGAGCGAGGTGCCGAGAAAACCGAGCTCTTCCCCGATGACGGAAAAGATAAAGTCCGTGTGCTGCTCGGGAAGAAAATCGAGCCGTTTCTGAGTCCCGTGCGTGAATCCCTTCCCGACGAGCCTGCCACTTCCGATCGCGACCATCGACTGAATCAGATGGTATCCCGCCCCGCGCGGATCGACGTTCGGGTCCAAGAAAACAAGAATGCGGTTCTGCTGGTACTCGGCCAGAGAGTTCCAGAGCGGAGTCGCGATGGTCCCCGCCGCGAGGTTCGCCAGGACCAAGGCCAGCGATTCGACGACCAGGAGGCGGTACCGGTAGAAGTAGACGGCGCCGACGAGCGCGACGAAAAACGCGGCCCAGATTCTGGTGTCGTAACTCAAGACGAGCGCCGCCCCCGGGCTCGCCAGGAGGAGCAGGAGGCCGATCGGCGTGCCCGCCCAGTAGAGGGTGGCGAAGAGGATCCCCACGAAGGCCAACGCCGTCCCGAGGTCGGGCTGCAGGATTACCAGAGCGAGAGGTACACCCGCGATGACGGAAGGAACCAGCAGGGCACCGAGGCTCGTCGGATCCTCGGCACGGGTGGCGACGTAGCGGCCCAGCGCGAGGATGGTGGCAAGCTTGGCGAACTCAGCCGGCTGGAACCGGATGAAGCCGAGATCGAGGAAGCTATTCACGCCCACGACCGCGCCTCCCCCCGTTCCCAGGATCAGCGTAGCGACCAGGAGGACGAGGCTAAAGGCGTACGCTGGCAGCGCGATCCGTTCGAACCAGGGCGCACGCATGTAACGCACGGTCGTGAACGCGGTGAGCCCCAATGCGAACCACCGTCCCTGGCGAACCCACGCGTGCTCCGTCACGGGACTCGGAATGTTGAGCACGCCCGCCGAGTAGATCATGGCGATTCCGAACCCGGTCATGAGCAGAACGGCCAGAACTAGCGCGGGGTCTCCCGCCCAGCGGAAAAACGCCCTGTGAAGCACGTCCGGGCCTAGGAGTCGGCGCGGTGCCTAGGGGGGCGGCACACGGCCGCTGCCCGCACCGTATCGGGGGCGCCGGTCAACGAGCCCAAGGTGCATACCTCCCAGTCCTCCAGTGCTCGCCGAGGGTCTGGATCGTGTCCACGGGAATCCCGTGCTTGCGCCGCAGGTAGAAGTCCGCCGTCTTGGCGGCGAGTGGGGCTGCGGTCGCAGCCCCACTCCTACCAAACTCGACCAACGCGACCACCACGATCTCCGGCTCCGCCCCCCAGGGGCCCGCCATTCCCGAGAACCAGGCGTGCGCACGCTCCGGGTCCTGGGGGTTTTGGCCACTTCCGGTCTTCCCGATGAGGTCCCAGTACTCCAGCGAGGAGAGGTACGCCGTGCCTCCCGGAGACGTGACCTGCCGAATCCCGTCCCGAAGCTGCTCGATGCTCTCGCGCGAGAGGTTGAGGCGCCACCCTTCCTGCGGGGTCGGGTCCCGCAGAATGTGCGGTGCGGGCGCCGATCCGTCTCGGGCCAGTGCCATGTAGAACTGCGCCATCTTGAGCGGGGTTTGGGAATTCGGCCCCTGGCCGATGGCCAGGCTTAGGACCTCTCCCTCGAGAGGCTGATACCCCCACCGTCGCTCCCAGAACGCACGCTCCTCGGGGAAGATCCCTCGGCTCTCCTGGGGAAGGTCGATTCCGCACTGCTCTGCGAAGCCGATCTTCGTGCCCCCCTCCAAGATGCGGTCCAGGCCGATCCGCATGCCCAGCTGGTAGAAGTACACGTTGCACGACTGCCCGATCGCTCCGGCGAGATCAAGATAACCGTGCCCGGTGGGGAGCCAGCACGCCCGGTACTCCCCTCCGTACACGAGCCCTCCCGTGCACGGCACTGGCATCTCCTCGTGGGGGCCCACGACGCCGAGCTCCAGAGCGATCCCCGCCGCAGCCAGCTTCCAGGTGGAGGCGGGCGGATACAAGCCCATCACGGCTCGGTTGAGCATGGGCTTCCAGGGGTTCCTGCCGATGACGCCCCAGTCCTCCGCCGACATCCCTCCGACGAATTGGTTGGGATCGAAGGTAGGCGCCGAGTACAGGGCCAGGACGCCGCCATCGGCCGGATCCAACGCGACCACCGCGCCGGGCAGAGAATCTGGAAAGATCCGGTGGATCCACTCCATCAGATCAAGGTCGAGCGCAAGCTGAAGGTCCTCGCCCGGCTCACCCGGGTCCCGCTCGATACCCGCCAGAGAACCGACAATCCGCCCGCTCGCGTCAACCTCCAGATAACGGACTCCGCGGCGGCCCTGGAGAACCTCCTCATACTGGCGCTCGATCCCGGCCTTGCCGACCAGCATCCCCTGCTCATATGCGGAGAATTGCTCTGTGTCGAGCTCCTGTCTCGTCACCTCGCCCACGTAACCGAGAGCGTGGGCGACCGCCTCTCCCGCGTGATAGCGACGCTTCGGCCGCATCTCGGTGTACACGCCCGGAAAGTGCCCGCGAAGCTCCTCAAGGATTGCGACGGCCGAGAAATCCGCGTCGATGTCGACGAGCAGGGGCTCGTGACGGCGGACGCCCTGCATGAGGCTCTCGACCTTCTCGTCCGAGAGGCCCAGATGCGGCCTGACCAGCTCTAGCGTCTCCCGGGTGGCACTCCGGGAATCCCGGAGCACATAGACCGCGTAGCCTGGCGTGTTGTCGGCGATCACCCGGCCCGAGCGATCGAACACGGTCCCTCTCGGCGCTGGCACGGGAAGGAGCCGGAGGCGGTTCGATTCCGCACGCAGCACGTAGTCGCCCGAGCGGAGTACCTGCACTCGAAAGAACTGGAAGACGAGGATCGCGAGCATGACGGCAGCGAGGGCGATCGCCCCTTGAGCCCGCTTTCTCTTCCGGTGCGGGTGCTGCGCCCTCACCGTACCGTTTCCCACCCGAGGCCGGCGACGAATACCACGGCGAGTCCAATCAGGGCGGCGTAGACCGCCGCCAGAGGTGAGTTGATGAGCATCGCGTCAATGAAAGGTTCTCCCATTGATTCCCCCGCCGCAACCCAATGCGCGACCCAGTAGAGGCAATCCCGGCCCCACTTTCCGACAAGGAGATAGCAGGTCGTGAAGACGGGCGAATCGCCGACGAAGAGATCTCGCGCCTTCGAACCCAACACGCCGGCGACGGTAAGTGCAAGGGTGTTGGCTCCAAAGGCCACTACGGAGAAGGCGTCTTCAAGGAGGCCGAAGAGGAAGCCCAGCCCCGCGCCGCCGCCCACCCCTACCTCTCTCGCGGCGATAAGAAGCGCCACGGTGAGCAGGTCTGGAGCGCTCTTACCCAGGGCGAGGCTGAGGTGAAGACCAAAGTGAAGGATGACCAGCACGCCCACGACCGTCCAGACGCGGATCGCGCTCCTCACCGACCCGGCCCTTCAACCGAATCACGTTGCTGATGCCCGCCGTCGCTCTCACGTACGGGCGGGAGGGGAGCCGCCTCCCGCGGCCCGCCTCGCGCCCAAACCTCTGTGGCATCGTCGAACTCCGCGCTGCTCGGGAGTAGAACCAGCACATGTGTGGCTTCTCCGGGAGACACGAAGGGACGGAGCCAATAGGAGCGCCGCCAGCCGGCTCGCGACTCCGCTTCCTCGATGACGGAGCCGACCGGAATACCTCGGGGGTACACTCCGCTGAGGGCGCTCGTGACGAGAACCGTCCCGGGGGCCAACGCCTGGTGGAAGGGGATCCCGTCCAAGAGGAGCCGGTCTGCTTCCCGAAACGGTCCTGGTACGGCCTGCACAAAGCCGTACACGGAGCCGTCTGGAGTCATCGCACTGGCTCGGAACTGGGGGTGTGTCCAGTCGATGCCGATGGAGTTGCGCGGGCTGGACTCCCGGACCACCCCGAGCAGGCCTCGTCCCGTGATCACGGGACTACTCGTCATCACGCCCCGACGGCTCCCGGCGTCCAGCAGGAACATGCTCTCAGAGCCTGGGATTCCCGGCCGGATCACGTTGGCCGCAACCCAATCCGCCGAGAGTCGCGTAGAGAGGTCCAGGAGGCGGCGCAGCCGTGCGTTTTCCTCCCGCAGCGTGGTCCGATCCGAAAGAACCGACGCGAGGGAGTCCAACTGCTGCTGCAGGGCCTCCGCCTCTACACCGTGTACGCGAAGGCGCACGAGGCCTTCTTGAGTCATCACGAAGGGCCGGAGGACAGTCGCCCTCGTAAACGAGGCGAGCCGCCGGTGCACTCCGTCGGGAAGGGAGAGGGCGACGACCGAAAGGACACAGAAGGCGAGTGCGACCCACCCGCCTCGGCCCGGTTCGTCATTGTTGGTGTCGTTCCCGTACGTTCCCATCGGTGCTCCCGAGCCTTTGAGCCTGTGGGGTGGCCAGCCTCACCACCCCGCGTTCTACGCCCGGTCGCCCATTATGTCGTCAGGACGCCACGGTACCTGCGGATGTCGTCCAAGATGCGTCCGGCGCCTCGCACAACGCATGTCAGGGGCTCTTCATCCACGTGAATGGGCAGCCTCGTTTCGTGCTGGAGAAGCTGATCTAGGCCCCGGATGAGGGCTCCACCCCCCGTCATCACGATACCGCGGTCCACGATGTCGGAAGCGAGCTCCGGGGGAGTGATCTCAAGCGCACGCCTCACGGCGTCGACCACTGACTGGATCGGCTCTTGGATGCACTCTCGGATCTCCTGCGAGTGCGCCCGGACGGTCTTGGGGATACCGCTCACCAGATCTCTCCCCTTCACGTCCATCTCCCTTTCCTCTCCGGACTCGAAGGCCGACCCGATCTGCATCTTGATCGCTTCGGCCGTGGGTTCTCCGATCAGGAGGTTATAGTTCTTGCGGATGAAAGTTACGATGGCCTCGTCCAGCTCGTCCCCGCCGACCCGTATCGACGTGTTGGACACGATCCCGGATAGTGCGATCACCGCGATCTCCGTTGTGCCTCCGCCCATGTCGACGACCATGTCGCCCGTGGGAGTCTCGACCGGGAGTCCGACCGCAATCGCCGCCGCCATCGGTTCTGCGACCATATAGACCGCTTTGGCACCCGCCGCCATCGCACTGGAGCGCACGGCCCGCCGCTCCAGCTCGGTAATGCCTGACGGCACTCCCACTACGACCCGGGGCTTGATGCGGAAGATCCGCTTGGCAGTCACCTGTTTAAGGAAGTGACGGAGCATCATCTCGGCCACGTCGACGTCGGCGATGACACCGTCCCGCAAGGGCCGAATGGCCGTGATCCCCTCGGGCGTGCGGCCGACCATCCGCTTGGCCTCGAGCCCGACACCCCTCACCCGGCCCGATCTCCTGTCGACTGCCACGACCGAGGGCTCGTTGAGGACGACTCCCTCACCTCTGACGTAGACAAGAGTATTGGCTGTCCCGAGATCGACAGCGATGTCGTTGGCGGCGATCAATCGGCCAGCTCCGAACCGACCCCTAGACGTCCGGACGATCTGGATCCTCTCCTGTCTGAGTGTCTTGAAGGCCCGACACTACAATCACCTCAAGATACCTGCAAGGAGTATACGTCAAGTTCTTGCGAAGCTGTCATTTGTGGCGTCCCCAAAGCTCGTCATTTCCGGCCCGTGCTTCCAAATCCTTCGGAGCCCCTGGCCGTGTCGGTGAGCCCCTCTGTCTCGACGATCTCCGGCGTGGAGAAGTGCTGGAAGACGAGTTGTGCGATTCGTTCGCCTCGCTCGATCCGCACCGGCTCGACACCGTGATTCTGCATGATGATCCGCACCTCTCCCCTATAGTCGGGGTCGATCGTTCCCGGGCTATTCGGTAGCGTGATGCCGTGCCTCAGCGCCAAGCCCGACCGTGGTCGAACCTGGCACTCCAACCCTGGTGGCAGCTGCAGGCTAAGGCCGGTCGAGACAAGCCGGATCTCCTTCGGCTGCAGCACGAAGTCGTCTTCGGCAGAACGTACGTCGTAGCCCGCGGCCTGTTGGGTGGCGGGGCTGGGCAACGGGAGGTCGGGATTGTTCGGGAGACGCCGAAAGCGCACTTGATGCTTCAAGGGTCTTCACACCTGGGGAGCCAAATGGAGGAAGTCCCGCACGTCCGAACACGTCAGCCCGAAGGCGTCCGCGACGCCGGGGTAGGTCACGTGTCCGCTCACGATGTTGACTCCCAGCGAAAGCGCGTGGTCGGCCAGGCAGGCCGCCTGCCAGCCCCTTGAGGCCAAGGTAAGCACATACGGGAGCGTGGCGTTGGTCAGAGCGAGAGTGCTCGTCCTGGGCACGCCGCCCGGCATGTTGGCCACGCCATAGTGAATGACGTCATGCACCGCATAAATGGGGTCGTCGTGGGTGGTGGGTCGAATCGTCTCCACACACCCCCCCTGATCTACCGCCACGTCCACGATGACCGAGCCGGGCCTCATCGCCTTCAAGTCTCCCCTCACGACCAGGCTGGGTGCTTTCGCGCCGGGCACGAGCACCGCCCCGATCACCAAGTCCGCGTCTTCGATCTGCTTCCGGATCGCGTAGCGGGTCGAGTAGAGAAGGTTGACGTTGGCCGGCATGATTCCTTCGAGGCGACGGAGGCGGGCGAGGGAGATATCCAAGATCACCACACGCGCACCCAGCCCTGCCGCCATTAGCGCGGCGTGCGTTCCTACGATGCCTCCCCCCAGAATCACCACTTTGCCGGGCAGCACACCCGGCACGCCGCCCAAGAGTACACCTCGACCTCCCGAGTGGCGCTCCAGGTATTTCGCACCCTCCTGCACGGCCATGCGGCCGGCGACCTCGCTCATCGGAGTCAGGAGGGGCAGCTCACCACTCGGCAGCTCGACGGTCTCGTAGGCGATCGCGACCGCCCGGGAGTCGATCAGGGCGCGTGTCAGATCTTCGGAAGACGCGAAGTGGAAATAGGTGAACAGAACTTGGTCCTGGCGGATCCTTCCCCACTCCGGCTCGATCGGCTCCTTCACCTTCACGACCATCTCGGCCCTGGCCCAGACCGCGTCCGGCGTGGGCGCGAGCTCAGCCCCGGCTGCCCGGTAGAGGTCGTCCGCAAAGCCGCTGCCCTGGCCGGCTCCGGCCTCGAACAGCACCCCGTGACCCTCTCGCGTCAGCGCCTCGACTCCCGCAGGTGTCAGGGCTACACGGTACTCCTCGCGCTTAACTTCCTTGGGTACCCCGATAAGCATGATAGATGCGGTCGTCGCGAATGTTCTCGGTCGTTCGTGCGGAAAACGTATCGGATTGGCGCACCCCTTGCGACCCTCCGAGAGCGGCTCGGGGCCCCGCGGAGGATCGGCGCAACCCTCAGGGGCCCAAGCTCAGAACGTACTGATCCTCCGGATCAAAGAAGCGTGTACACGCTTCGTTCACATCGTCCAGCGAAACGGCGTCCATCCGTGACAGAGACTCCTCCACCGAACGGTACGGCTCGCCGCGCTGGGCATATCCCGCAAGGCGGAGGAGCCGGGCTAGGGTGGACTCCATGGAGAGGAGCATCTGCCCCTTCCCCTGGCTCTTGGCCTGCTCGAGCTCGGCCGCCGTGAGACCCTCGCGGTGAAGCAGGCCATACTCATTCCACACGGCGTCGATCGCCTCTGCCAGGGCTGCGGGGCGGGTCCCGACATAGACGCCGGCCGTCCCGGCCCGGCTGTAGAAGGACTGATAGGCATAGACCGAGTACGCCAGTGCCATCTCTTCCCGGATCCGTTGGAACATGCGCGAGCTCATGCCGCCGCCGAAAGCACCTTGGATGAGGATGAGAGCGTCACGCAACCGATCGGTGTGGGGGGGCGTTCGGTTGGCAACGACCAGATGGGCCTGGGCCGTGTCGCGCCGGACATGGTCCCGGCCCACGGCGGTGTTCCCCGGCCTCTCGACCTCCGCCCGACGGTCTCTCGCCGGAGCCCCCCCGAAGAGCCGATCCGCATGCTCGACCAGAAGATCGTGGTGGATGCTGCCCGTGCAGGCCACGAGGATGTTCCCCCCGCGGTACCGCTCGACGTGCAAGCCCCTTACCTCGTCGACCTCGATGCCAGCGACCGTATCGCGGGTGCCGAGAATCGCATGCCCGTAGGCGTGGCCCTGCCAAAAACGCTCCCCGTGGAGGTCGAAGACGATATCGTCCGGCTGGTCCTCCACGCTGGCAATCTCCTCCAACACGACGGCGCGCTCAAGCTCCAGGTCCGTGGGGTCTAGGCGGGGGGCGAGTACGAGATCGGCGAGCACGTCGAGGGCGTCGAGCCAATGCTCGTCCAACACCCGCGCCTGATAGCTCGTATGCTCACGGGTCGTGTAGGCGTCCAGCCCGCCACCCAACGACTCAAGAGAGAGGGCGATATCGCGCGCGCTGCGTCGTTCAGTTCCCTTGAACACGAGGTGCTCAAGCAGGTGACTGATGCCAAGCTGGCTCCCGGATTCGTGCGCAGAGCCCTGGGCTACCCACACGCCGATAGCCGCCGAGCGCACCCCCGCTACAGGTTCCGTCACCACCCGGACGCCGTTGTCTAGCCGGCTTTCACGCATGCGCGGCGGGAGCTTCGATGCAGACGTGCCGGGGGAGGGGGGGTATGGCCTCCCCTTTTGGCGCGCTGGCGCCACCGGTCAGCGAACCACCTCCTCGGACTCGGCAGCGAGCGCATCGTCCGCCATGGCGGCTCTGCGCGAAAGCCGAAGCCGCCCCTTCTCGTCGATCGACAGAAGCTTCACCCTGGCAATATCGCCGGTCTTGAGAACGTCTTCGGTCTTCCCCACCCGGAAGTCTTCAAGCTCGGAGATGTGGCAGAGCCCCTCTACGCCGGGGAGAATCTCGATAAACGCACCGAATGACGTCGTGTTCTTCACTGGGCCCTCGTAGATCAGGCCGGGGAGGGGCTCCTGAGCGATAGCCTCGATCATCTCGCGGGCCCGCGCTCCCGCCTCCCCCGACACGGCGGCGATCTTCACCACGCCGGAGTCGTCCACGTCGATCTTCGCCCCCGACTCCTCCTGGATCGCTCGGATGGTCTTTCCCTTCGGTCCGATGATGTCGCCGATCTTCTCCGGGTTGATCCGGATCGACACGATGCGGGGTGCGTACGGCGACAAATCGTCACGCGACTCCGACAACGTCCGATCCATAGCGTCGAGGATGTGCATGCGGCTCCGATGCGCGCGCTCGAGAGCCGCCTCGAGAATCTCACGGGTCAGACCGTCGATCTTGATGTCCATCTGAATGGACGTGATCCCCTCGCGCGTCCCAGCGACCTTGAAGTCCATGTCCCCCAAGGAGTCTTCCAGGCCCAGGATGTCGGTCAAGATGACGACTTCATCCCCCTCCTTGACGAGTCCCATGGCCACCCCGGCGCATGCGCCCTTGATCGGCACGCCCGCATCCATCAGTGCCAGAGAGGCCCCACACACGGACGCCATGGAGGAAGAGCCGTTCGACTCTAGGATGTCCGACACGAGCCGGATCGTATAGGGGAAATCGTCGTAGGCCGGCAGCAACGGCCGAATGGCCCGCTCGGCCAGTGCCCCGTGGCCCTGCTCACGGCGCGACGTACCGCGGTACGGCCTCGCCTCGCCGACCGAGAAGGGCGGAAAGTTATAGTGCAGCATAAACGACTTTGTGACTTCTTCGGCGGTGTCGATCGAGTCGATGCGCTGCTCGTCCCTGGACGTTCCCAACGTTGTGACGACGAGGGCCTGAGTCTGACCTCGGGTGAAGAGAGCGGAGCCGTGGGTCCGAGGCAGGACTACCACCTCCGAGGTAATGGGGCGAACCTCGTCGACCGACCGGCCGTCGGGGCGCTCACCTCTCTCCAGGATCCGCCCCCTGATCAACGTCTTCTCAATGCGGCCGAGCACGTCCCGAAGCGTCCCCTCGCGCTCGGCGTAGGCCGGATCCTGTTCGACCATGCGCTCGATCACGTCTTCGGCCACCGAGTCGATGGCTCGGCTGCGTTCGGTCTTGTCCGCAATCCCGAGCGCCTCCTCGAGGCGGGTCTTCGCCAGCTCCGTCACGCGGGCCGTCAGGTCCTGCTCAGGCTCGACCGGTGACCACTCCATGTCCGGCACCCGGTGCCCCTCGATCAGTTCTTTCTGGATGCCAATGAGGTCACGGATACCCTCGTGGGCGATGTCGAGGCCTTCCAGGATATCGGCTTCCCCTACCTCGACGGCACCGCCCTCGACCATCAGAATCGCGTCCTCGGTCCCGGCCACGACGATGTCCACATCGGAGTATTCGAGCTGCTGGAAGGTGGGGTTCAGCACCCAGGTGTCCCGAATACGACCAATGCGCACGCTGGCGACCAGAGTGTTGAACGGAACAGGGGAAAGGTTGAGGGCGACCGAGGCTCCAAGGGTTGCCACGATGTCGGCCGAGTTTTCCTGGTCGGCGCTTAGCACGAAGCAGGCGATCTGCGTCTCGTGCATGAATCCCGCGGGGAAAAGAGGCCTCAAGGGCCTGTCGGTCAGACGCGCCGCGAGAACTTCATTTTCTCCGGGGCGCCCCTCTCGCTTGAAGAAGCCTCCTGGGATCTTCCCGGCGGCGTAGCTCTTCTCCCGGTACTCGATCGTCAACGGGAAGAACGGCAGGTGAGTCGGTCGGTCCCGGACCGTGACGGCGCACAACACGACCGTGTCTCCAAACTGGACGAGGCACGAGCCCTGCGCGAGCCGGGCGACCCGCCCGAACTCGAGGCTTAGGGGACGCCCCGCGAACTGGCGTTCGATTCTCTGGATCATTACTCGTTTCTCTTCTTCGTTCGAGCGGGCCTTCCCCGCCCAACATCATGTTGCCAGTCGGGGCCCTCCCGACCGGATCCGGACAACAGGTTCCGAAGAGAGATCGACCGCCGCAGCGCGAGGCACTGTGTGCCCCGATCAAGCAGCCAGTGGGTGAGGCCGATTCTCAAGAGACCCTGTCGCTCGATGGCGAACAACGATCGACCCTGCGATCGTCACTACTTCTCGTCCGCCCCTAGTGGCGGAGCCCCAGCTCTCCGATAAGCTGGCGATAACTCTCAAGGTCCGTGCGCTTTAGGTACTCCAGCAGTCGGCGGCGGCGTCCAACCATCTTCAAGAGACCTCGTCGACCGTGGTGGTCCTTCTTGTGGTTGCGGAAGTGTGATCTGAGGTCGTTGATGCGGGCGGTGAGGATGGCGATCTGGACTGGGGCGCTCCCGACGTCTTTCTCGTGGAGCCGATGCTTCGCAATGATCTCTGGTCTGCTGATCGTCACGTCTCGGAGTACCTGCGCAAGAGTCTACGCGTCGATAAACGCTCGTGGACTTTCCTGTGGGCAGCCATTTAGGATAGCTGAGAGACCTAGGCCAAGCAACAGCCTGCCTTGCCTGTGTCGGAAGCAAACGCCGGGCCGACCCCCCGGGCCCTTGGGCGTCATCCGTCCCGCTGCCCTCAACGCGCCGTCAGCACCTCACGCGCCTCTGCGACGTCCTGCCGCATCTGCCTCAGCAGCGCGTCCTGCGAATCGAAGGAACGGATGCCGCGGAGGTAGCGGATGAAGTCCACACGGATCTCCTGACCGTAGAGGTCTTGCTCGAAGTCAAGTAGGTGGACCTCGATCGTTGCCGGCGAGCCCGGGAATGTCGGCCGGGGCCCCAGATGGAGCGCTCCCCCATGAGCCCCCGATCGCAGTATGCCCCGGACAGCATAGATGCCGGGGGGAGGCACGAGCTTCCGTCCGGCATTCCCCCGTCTTGCCTCGAGGTTGGCCGTCGGAAAACCCAGCGTGCGTCCGCGTCCATCCCCATCCACCACCCGGCCACGAAGCGAGTAGGGCCGCCCGAGGGCCTCGGCCGCCGATCTCACGTCACCGTCGAGCAGCGCCCGCCGAATAGCCGTGGACGATATCGGCCGCTCTCCAGCCCCGACCGGATCGACCACGTCAACGTCGAATCCCAGCTCGGCCCCAAGCGAGCGAAGGGTGTCGGTGTCCCCTTCTCGCCCCCGCCCAAAGCGATGGTCATACCCTACCACGAGCTCCTTCACCCCGAAGCGTCCCACCAGGATCTCCTCCACGAAACGGCGGGGAGAGTATGCGGCCAGCGCTGGCGTGAACGGAAGGAACACCGCGTAGTCGAGTCCCGTTTCAGCCAGAATCTCCTTCTTCTCTATAGGCGTCGTCAGCATGAGAGGAGCCGCTTCCGGCCGGAGGACGGTGAGGGGATGATGGGGGAAGGTGACAAGGACGCTGCGACGTCCGGTCGCCTCCGCTCTCCGACAGATTTCGGACAGCACCCGCCAATGGCCCCGGTGTATGCCGTCGAAGGTGCCGATTGTGAGAACCGTGCCGCGCCCGTCAGGCGGGAGAGCGGACGCTAGGGACGGGTCGAAGGCATATTCGCTCATGCCGTGGCGGAACCCCGGAGTATCTTCCTCGGGGCAAGCTCGCCGTGCCGCACTTCCGCGATCCCGACAAGGCCCTTCCCATCGAGCACAGCCACGGGTTGCTCCCGATTCACCGATACGTCGGGCAGAGGAATCCTGCGTCCCTGCCGAAGGCGCAGCGCCGCATCCGGGGGCACCTTCACAGCGGGGAGGTGCCGGAGGGCCTCTCGGGCCTCGATCCACTGTCCCGGCGTGGGAAGACGGCCCGCCCGCAGCGCCTCGGCTCCCATCGCTCGCCGGACCGAAAAGTCTCCCACCCGCGTGCGCCGAAGCTCCGTGAGGTGTGCTCCCGTACCGAGCCGCTGGCCGACGTCCCTCGCGAGAGCCCGGATGTATGTGCCCGCCGAGCACACGACGCCAAAGGTGAAGTACGGAGGGCAGAACTCGGTGAGACGAATCTCGGAGACTTCCACCAGCACGGGACTCAGCTCGACCCTCTCGCCGCGCCGGGCCTTCTTGTACATCGCCTCGCCGCCCACCTTCTTGGCAGAGAACTGCGGGGGAACCTGATCGAAGCGGCCGTGAAAGTGCGCCAGCCCGCGCGCCACGTCCTCCGCGCCGATCGCTTTCCACTCCTCCCGCGGCCCACACACTCGCCCCGCAGAGTCGTGCGTGTCGGTGGCGACGCCGAGGCGGGCCGTGGCGGTGTATGCCTTAGGAAGGCCGGACAGGTACTCCGCCAGACGAGTCGCCGGGCCAACGAGCAGGATCAGCAATCCGGACGCGAACGGATCCAGAGTCCCGGTATGGCCGACGCGTCTCGTCCCCAACCCCTTGCGAGCCCAGGCAACCACGTCATGGGACGTCGGTCCTTCCGGCTTATCGACCAAGAGCGCGCCACCCCGCTCCCACACCTGGAACGCGTTAGTCGTCACTCGCCTCCCCCTGGCCTTCACCGTCGGCCGTCCGGCGCCGTTGCTCCCGGCCGATCTCGCTCAGGATTTCCTCGATGCGGGCGACCCGATCCAGGGTCTGATCCTCGAAGAAGCGCAACTCGGGGACCCGGCGAACATGCAGCATGGATCCGAGCGTCCTCCGGATAAACCCCGAAGCAGCCCGAAGTCCCTCCATGGCCTCCCGCCTCTCCAGTTCCCCTCCGTCGAGTCGGACGTAGACGCGGGCTAGCCACAGATCTGACGTAACAGACACGTCGGTGACCGACACAGACCCCACCCGAGGATCGTTCACGCCCTGCAGCAAGATCCCCGTGATCTCTCGCCGCAACTGCTCGTTCAGACGAGCGAGGCGTCGGTTGGGCATGGATCCTGGGGGGCGGAACTAAACAACGGACGGCCGCTCAATAGAACTCCCTCTTGCTGGCGAGGATCACGGCACGCGTCTCCCCTTCAATGAGACGATCCACTCTCGCGAGCAGGGAGTCGGCAAGGCGGCCATCGATGGTGACAAGTGCCACCGACAGGCGGGCGCGTGCCCATGCGTCCTGATGGCCGGTCTCCGCCACCGAGACGTTGAACCGATTGCGGAGGCAGTCCTTCAGGGACTTGATCACGCGGCGCTTCTCCTTGAGGGAGCGGCACCCCGGAAGCGCAAGCTCCCATGAGCAGCTAGCCACCCGCACCCGTCGCTCCCCGGCCCGTTACCCCGCGGCTCCGGTGAGCGTGCGTGCCACCTCCTCAACCGAGTAGCACTCGACCACATCACCGACCTTTATGTCATTGAATCTGGCGATGCCGATGCCGCATTCGAAGCCCTCGCGTACGGCTCGCGTGTCGTCCTTGAAGCGTTTGAGTGAGGAAATCTCGCCCTCGTAGACGACAATCCCGTTCCGTATCAGCCGAACGGGCGACCGCCGGTCAATGATCCCGTCGAGCACGTACGAACCGGCGATCGTCCCGACTTTGCTGACCCTGAAGAGCTCGCGGACTTCGGCTGTGCCGACCACGCTCTCCCTCTTCTCCGGTGCCAGCATCCCCTCAAGCGCCGCCCGGACGTCATCGACTGCCTCGTAGATCACGTCGTAGACACGGATATCCACGCCGTCTCTCTCCGCCTGCTTTCGAGCGTTGGTGTTGGGCCGCACGCGGAATCCGATGATGACGGCGCCCGACGTCGCCGCCAGCAGGACGTCTTCCTCGTTGACGGCCCCGACCGCTCGATGGGCGATCTGGACCTTCACCTCGCTGGTGCCGATCTGCTCGAGGGCGTCCGAAAGCGCTTGTACCGATCCGTCCACGTCCGCCTTGATAATGAGGGGGAGCGTGTCGGCCTTCCCTGCAGCGAGCAGGTCGGAGAAGTCTCCCAGCTTGACGCCGCGCTCCTTGATGCGGAGCTGCTTCTCTCGCTCGAGTCGCATCCGGCTCTGCGCGATCTCGCTGGCCCTCTCGGCCGCCATGACTTGCAGCGTGTCTCCCGCGCGCGGGACCCCGGCAGTGCCAAGGATCTGGACGGGGAGGCCCGGAGTGGCCTCCGCGACGGGATGGCCGCGCTCGTCGAGCATCGCCCGCACCCGACCCTCGAAGAGCCCGACCAGAAACGAGTCTCCGACATTGAGCGTGCCCGTTTCGACAAGCACAGAGACGACAGGCCCCTTCCCGATGTCGAGCCTCGCCTCGATCACGATCCCGACTGCATCCCGATTCGGGTTCGCGGAGAGCTCCAAGAGGTCGGCCTGGAGGAGGACCTTTTCGAGAAGGTCGTCGATGCCCTCTCCGGTCTTCGCCGAGATGTCGGCACTCAAGACGTCTCCGCCGAAGTCCTCGACCTGTACTCCGTGCTGCAGGAGTGCCTGCTTCACCGCCATCGGGTCGGCGGAAGGAAGATCGCACTTGTTGACCGCGACGACGATCGGCACGCCCGCGCTTCGCGCATGGCTGATCGCCTCCTTGGTCTGAGGCATCACGGAGTCGTTCGCAGCAATGACGAGAATCACGATGTCGGTGACCTCGGCTCCCCGAGCCCGCATGGCGGTGAATGCCGCGTGTCCCGGCGTGTCCAAGAACGTGATGCTTCGATCATCGCTCAGCTTCACGTGGTACGCGCCAATATGCTGTGTGATGCCCCCCGACTCTCCGGCGACAACGTTGGTGCTCCGGATCCTGTCGAGGAGAAGCGTCTTGCCGTGGTCGACATGGCCCATCACGGTGACCACGGGAGCACGCGGAACGAGATCCTCAGGTGCATCCGGCTCGCTCTCGTCGGCATCCGGTGAGCCGTACTCTTCCTCGCGTACCGCGGTGAATCCGAACTCGTCCAAGAGTAGCTCGATCTGGTCGAAGTCGAGCCGTTGGTTGATTGTGACCATGAGACCCAGGTTCTTGAAGGCTGAGCCGATGATCTCCATGGCGCCCACGTCCACCAGCTCGGAGAGCTCGGATACCGTCAGGAACTCGTTCACCCGAACCGTCGTCCGGTCTCTCTCCTTCTCTTGGCGCGCCTCCTCCTGGGCGGCTTCGCGCTGCTCCTTCTTCGGAGCTGCAGCCTTCCGGCGGCGCTTCCTGCCTCCGCCCTTCAGCTCGGCCATGACCCGCTGGATGTTCTCCTGGACAGCGCTCTGGTCGACCCTCTGCCTCCTCTTACCCTTCTTCCTATGGCGCTTCCGCCTCTGGCCGTCCGGCGTATACCCTTCGGCCTGGACGCGCACCTGCCCAGCCGCGCCCGAGCTGGCCGCAGGCCGTGGGCGTCGGATGACGCGAGCCGGACCCTCGGGCGCAGCGTGGCGCACGGGCTCGGGAGCAGCCGGTCCGGGCGCGGAAGTCGCTTCCACGGTCTCCTCCGTCCTGGCGGCCTTCACCGACTGCGGGGACTCCGGGACGACCGGCTCCTCAACCACCGCCGGCCCTGGATCCTCACGCCGCGCCGCGCGTTCACCAACCTCCGGCCCCCGGGCGCGGAGCTCATCGGTCAGAGGCTGCACCGCTGAAGCCTCCGCAACTACCGGATCGTCGCCGCTCGGCTCCGCAACCGGCACGGCTTCCGCTGACCGTGGCTCCGCATCGGCGCCCCGACTCTCGGCCACGGCTCCAGCAGGCGGCTCGACGGCAGCCTCGGCCTCCTGAGCCTCCGGCTGGGGTCTCGGCGGCAACTGGCTCGCACGCCGGCGACGACGACGGCCGGCGATCGGCCTGGCCTCTTCGATCGCGGCCCGAATCGCCCGGGTCACGTCCCGGTGCCCGGCTCGACGCTCCCGCTCAAGCCTCGCCAGGATGAGCGACACCTCCTCATCGGCCATCACGGCATCCTCGTCGGGGACGAGGATGCGTAAAGTCCTCAAGAGGCTGAGCAGAATCCCGGACTCAACGCCGAGATCGTCGGCTAGCTCAACAACCCGCATCTGCCTTGCCTACCTCCCCCTATCGCTCTCAATGCTCGTGCCCGGCTGTCCGGACAACTGGTCCACCAAGCGACCTGCGAGTCCCGCCTCGGTCACAGCCACGGCAGAGATCAGAGCGGCTCCCACGGCGGCACCCAGCTCGTGCCTGCTTCCCAGCGTCATCCTGGGAGTGTCCCGATGCCGCAGAAGCCTCAGCACCCTCTCCGTCTGTACGTCCGAGGCGTCGGCGGCCAGCAAAACCAATCGAGCCCGACCGTCCCTGACAGCCCGTTGCGTGGACCCAGTCCCGCGCTCCAGAGCACCCGCGCGCCGGGCGATCCCCAACAGTGCCAGCGCCCTTGCCTTCGACCGAGTCGTCTCGGCCGAAGCCAGCCCCGTCGGGACCGCGTATTCTTCTGGAGTCACCCCTCTCCCCTCTCATGCCGGCGGCTGATTCCTGGAGCCGCCGGATCCCGAAGGTCCGGGGCTACGCCTCCGGTGGCATCTGACGGGACGGTGTCGGCCGTCAGCGAAGCATCCCCCGTGCCCTCGCTCACCGGCGTGGACGGATCCGCCACTACGGTAAGTTCGTCTATAAGGGCCAAGAGTCGGTCCGCATCGGCTTCCGTGAGCCCTCCGATCGCCAGGAAGTCGGAGCGCTCGAAGTCTATGATCTGCAGAAACGTACTATATCCGGAGGCTTCAAGAGCCGCCAGAAGCTCGGCCGGAAGGTCCAGCTCGGAGAGCGAGAAGTCGGACGTCTCGTACTCATCCTCCGCCGTCTCCCGGAACAGCGACAGATCTGCGCCCAGCTCTACCCACTCTCGCGAGCCGTACAGGTCGATCTGCCACCCGATGAGCTGGGAGGCCAGCCTCACATTCTGACCGTTCCGGCCGATGGCGAGTGACAGCTGGTCTTCGTCGACGATAGCTGTAATCACCTGCCGGTCAGGATCGCTCATCACCTTGGCGACGCGCGCGGGTGCGAGCGCACGGCGCGCGAAGACCTCCGGCTCGGCGTGCCAGGGGACGATGTCAATCCGCTCTCCGCCAAGTTCCTGAACCACGGCCTGGACCCTAGAGCCCCTAAGGCCCACGCACGCCCCGACCGGGTCGATGGACTCGTCTCGGCTGTAGACGGCGATCTTGGTGCGTCCTCCGACTTCACGCGCGACTTCCCTGATTTCGACGATCCCCTGCGGAATCTCCGGCACCTCAAGGTTGAAGAGGGCAGCCACGAACAGGGGATCCCCCCTCGAGAGGATCAGCCGGGGGCCCTTGGGGGCCTCCTCCACCTTCTTGAGCACACATCGGATCGGGTCTCCCTGTCGGAACCTCTCCCTTCCGTTCTGCTCCTTCCAGGGAATGATGGCGTCGGCATCCGGAGATCGGTTGAGCATGACGACGATCTTGCCCCGCTCAATCTGCTGTACCTCGCCCGAGAGCAGCTCTCCGACCCGGTCGGAGTACACGTGGCGAATCCGGTCCCGCTCGTTCTCTCGCACGAGTTGGACGATGCGCTGCTTCACGGCCATCACAGCGTTACGGCCGAACTCCTCGAAGTCGACAGGAATCTCCATCACATCGCCGATCTCAAAGCCCTCGTCGTCCCACCGGGCCTCCTGGAGGCTGACCTCGGACGACGGGTCCTCGACCTCATCGACGACCCTTCGGAGCACGACGATGTCAAAGCCCCCGGCCAAGTCATCGATGGTAATCTCGGCCTGTACGTTCGGGCCGAATATGCGGGACAGACCCGCCCGTATGCCGTCCTTGAGAAGTTCATTCACCTCATCGGGCGAAAGGCTCTTGGCCGCGGCCACATTTCTGAACGCTGCGACGATCTGGTCGGCATCCGTCATGTTGTGCTCACCCCCAAGCCTGCTTCCAGTTGAACAGGAGCCGCGCGTCCTTGATGTCTGTCAGCGGCACGCCCACCTCGGTCCCGTCTTGTAGCCGGAGCAGTGCCGTCGGCTCCGGTTCTGGGTCCAGCCCCAGCAACTCGGCCTCGAGTCGGGTCGATCGCTCGGCGAGGACCTCGTGGCCCCTGACCGCGACCGCTCTGCCAGCGTAACGCTCCCAGTCACGTGGCCGGACCAGCGGCCGCTCGACCCCAGGAGACGAAACCTCCAACACATAGCGTTCCGGCATGTCGTCGTGCTCGTCGAGCCAGACCTCCAGCACGCGGCTCACTCTCGCGCAGTCGTCGACCGTGACCGAGGACTCCAAGGCCCGGTCCGGTCGATCCATGCGAATCCGCAGAATCGGCCGATTCCGGCTCCCGGCCCAATCCAACAGCACCAGTTCAAAGCCGAGAGTCGCGACGCGTTCCTCCAGCTCCTGATCGATGTCGGGCCGCGAGACTGCCATTGTCTACCCCTGTCCGGGTGCCGGTCCGCGCAAACCCCCGGGAACAAAAAAGCGGGGGCTACCAACTCCCCCACTCACAAAAGTGGCCGCCCCGCGGGCGGCCCGGACACGGAAATATAACGGCAACACCTTGGTATCTCAAGACTCGACCCCGGGTGGCGCACGCGCGGGACACCCCCCGGGACCGCGCTCAGGCGTTCACGCTTCGGGCCCTGTGTCTCCGCGGGCTCCGCCCTCCTCCTCAACCTCCAGCCCCAACGACCGCTCGATGCTCCGAATCCGCTCTCTCAGCCCGTCGACAGCCGCCTCTAGGCCATCGAACTCCTTCTGCTTGACGAAGTCGAATGCCTCTCTCGCCTCGTCGGCCTTGGTCTGAGCCCTTTCGAGTGTCGAGCGGATCACGTCCTTCGCCCGCTCGGGGCTGAGGTCACCCCGCTCCCTCGCCTCGTGTACCGTCTCCTCAATCGCGTCCCTCATGGCACCCAGCAGGTTCATGCCCTGGCGAATGCCACCCCTGATGGCGTCGGCTCGGTCCCTTTCCTCTCGTTCCCGCCCCGACTTCGGGCCCCTGCCTCCAGGGGTGCTGTCTTGAGCCATCGCGCCGCTCTTCCTTGTTGTCAGGTGGCCGTTGTGGCCCTCTATCCTAGCCGCATCTGGAAGGGCCAGCTACCCAACCAGAGGACGGGAGGGATCAATTTCACAACCAGTCTCGAGCGGCCTCCCCCCTCCGAGAGGGGTCTCCCGCCTGGGCGCTGCCAGGGGCTCGTGAGAGGGGCCACAGGAGGTCGGCCCCAATCCGGGATCGACGGCGCCGCCCCGACGCCTGATGTCACGGGCAGAAGCCGGCGAGAGGGCCGGGGAGCAGACCGGCACCGGAGCGGAAGGGCGGCATCGGGAGCGGCGTTACGGCTCCAATCGTTCGATCCGGGCCCCGATGGCACGGAGGCGCTCGTCGATACGCTCGTAGCCGCGCTCGATCTGGCCGATGTTCTGGATGCGGCTGGTCCCTTCGGCGCCAAGGGCTGCGATCAACATGGCCATCCCTGCCCGGATATCAGGGCTCTCCAACGTGGTGCCCCGGAGCCTCGATGGCCCTGCCACCACGGCCCGGTGCGGATCGCAAAGGATGATGGGGGCACCCATCGCCACGAGCTTGTCGGTGAAGTACATACGCGACTCGAACATCTTCTCATGTAGGAGCACCGTGCCCGTCGATCGGGCGGCCGTGACCACGGCGATGGACATGAGATCCGCCGGAAACGCCGGCCAGGGGCCATCGTCGATCTTGGGCACGGCCCCGAATGCGTCGCTCGCAATCCGGCACTCACGGTCTCCGAGCACCGTCAGGGAATCTCCTTCAACCTCGACCTCCACTCCGAGCCGGGCGAAGCTCAACAGAGTCGAGTCGAGATGCTCGACAGGCGCTCTCTCCACCACAAGCCGACTCCCGGTAACGGCGGCGAGGCCTATGAACGACCCGGTTTCGATGTGGTCGGACCCGATGGAGAAGGACGTGCCGCCGAGCTGCCGGACTCCCTCAACGAGGAGGCGATTGGTGCCGATTCCCTGGATGCGGGCGCCCATCTGATTGAGGAGGTGGCACAGATCCTGGACGTGGGGCTCGGATGCCACATTCCGCAGCGATGACGTCCCGTCCGCGAGCACCGCGGCCATGACGGCGTTCTCGGTCCCCGTGACCGAAGGTTCGTCCAGGAAGACGTCGGTCCCCCTCAGGTTCTGCGCCTCGAGCCGGAAGCCCCCGTTCAGGGTCACGTCGGCTCCGAGGGCTTCGAAGGCCAGAAAGTGGGTGTCCATGCGCCGCCGCCCGATTACGTCACCGCCAGGCGGGGGCAGACTGGCTCTTCCGAAGCGCGCGAGCAAAGGTCCCGCCAGGAGCAGCGACGCCCGGATACGCTCTGCGAGCTCGCGCTCAACCTGCGCCGAGTGCACGCGCGAGGCGTCGACGGTGACCACATGTTCGTCGTCCCATCGCACGTCGGCCCCGAGCGAGCGAACGAGCTCGAGCAGGGTCTCGACGTCGCGAATGCGGGGGATGTTGCCCAGCGTAACGGGTTCGGACGCGAGAACGGTGGCCGCGATGGCGGGCAAGGCGGCGTTCTTGTTCCCGGAGGGTCGGAGCGTCCCCGTGAGGGGACGACCGCCCTCTACGATGAAGGTGGACATGTCCTTCTCTCGATCTCCGGATCCGGGGGGCGAGCTCCCTGCGCTCGGGGCACCGTCCTGCGCGGCTCACGAACATATTCCGCAGGGCCCTCATCGAGCAATCGGCGCTCGATCAGCCTACCGCAGCTTACGACCCGTCCCGCATTCCCGAGGCGACGGCCCCACGCCCCACAATCTTGGCGCAGGGTGGCCGTCCGTGTTCGAGGCTCCCGGCCGTGTCGGCCCGGGCATCGCCACCACCCCCCCGGCGGGCCGCGCGCCCGATCGAACGTTCGCGAGCCATTGGCCAAGTATACAAGGGATCGCCTACATTCGGTCTATGCTAGGCCCCGTCGATCGATCCTGTGTCGCCGCGACGGCAGCCATGGGTCATCGCCTCTCATACTCGACCACGTTACCGTTGCAGGGGGTTATGGAGGGTCTCGTGCAGCCCGGAGGTCTCCAGGTGGCGGCCGATATCTCGGCCGTCGTGGCGGCGGCGGTGTCGGCGCTGCTCCTGCTGGCCGTGCTGGGGCTGCTTGTGCAGCTCCGGAAGTTGCTCGCAGACCTTCAGTACAGGATCGGCACAGTCGCCGACCGGACCCGCGCCGCCGCTGACAACGTGGAGTACATCACCACGCTCGTACGGGAGGATGTCGATCTGGTCCACTCGTCGGTGGCCGGGCTCGCGGACCGGCTCAAGGGCGCGTCGGAACGGATGGAGGAACGGGTCGAAGAGTTCAACGCCCTCATGGACGTGGTTCAAGACGAGGCCGAGGCCGTGCTGCTTGACGCGGCCGCCGCGGTTGAAGGGGTGAGAGCGGGAGCGAAGTCGATCGGGAAGGCTGTCGCCTCCGGCGAGCTTGGCGTCGAATCGGCCGAGGCTTTGGCGCCGGACGGGCCGGGCGAGGGGACGGACGCCGCGGCCGAGGGAGACGCCGAGACCGCGTGAGGGCCCTCGGAGCCGTTTCGCTGGCGCTTGGGTGGACGGTCCTCGATCCCGAGCCCCTTTGGGCCTGGGGGCCTGGCACGCACGTCGGGCTCGGCGAGACCCTGCTCGCTTCGCTCCATCTCCTCCCTCCGGCCGTGCGGGCCGTCATCGGGTCAAACCCGTTGCACTTCCTGTACGGGTCGATCGCCGCCGACATCTCCTTCGCCAAGAAGTATGTGCCAGAAGGCAGACACTGCCATCACTGGGGCGTGGGCGAGGAGATCTTGGCCACCGCGGACAGTCCGCCTCTGAAGGCCGTTGGCTACGGGTACCTGGCGCACCTGGCGGCCGATACCGTCGCTCACAACCTCTTCCTGCCGAGACAGCTCCTCACCACGAGTACCACGCAAGCGCTCGGTCATGCGTACTGGGAACACCGGATGGACATGCGCGTGGGGGAAGAGTTCCTGACCAAGGCGAAACATCTCGTCATGGAACACGACCACTCCGAAGCGGACGCCCTCTTCGACCGAGTCCTGAGTCGCACGATCTTCAGCTTCCAGACCAACCGCAGGATCTTCCGTGGTATGATCCGCTTCGGCGACTACGAGCGCTGGAAGCTTGTGTTCGAGCGCGTCCTCGAACGGTCACGATTCGACCTGCCCGAAGCGGTCGTCGAACGCTACCATCGCCTCTCTTTCCAGTACGCCGTTGACTACCTGGTCGCCCGTGGAGACTCGCGCCCGGCCCGGCTCGACCCCACCGGCGAAGTCAACTTGAGATTGGCGAAGAAGGTGAGACGCCTCACGATGGCCCGGGGAGGGGCCGGAGACCCATCCTACCTCCTCCGGAGCGCCGACGAGTTCTTCCCCCTGCCCGGTAGCGCCCTCGTCCATCGTCCCGAGCGCAACGCCGTAATGGCTCTCAGCGACTGAGCCGCTTCTTGAGGAGTTCACTGGCGAATCTCGGGTCCGCACGCCCCCCCGAGGTCCGCATCACGCGACCGATGAAATACCCGAGGAGTCTTGCCTCGCCCTGGCGGTATCTCTCGACTTCCTGAGGACTTCGCGCCAGCACTCCGTCGATCCACCTCTCGAGCTGGCCGGTTTCCCGCACCTGGGCAAGGTCTTCGCGTTCTACGATCTCAAGCGCGCCACGGCCCGAGTCCACCATGCGTCTCAGAACAGCGCTCCCCATGGCATGCGACAGTGTGCCGTCGCGGACAAGGCCGACCAGCTCGGCCAGATCCGCTGGGGCGGGGCCGAGGGACGCAACACCCCGACCGACCCGGTTCACCTCCCTGAGCAGGGCGCCCCGGGCCCAGTTGGCCGCCAGGCTTGCATCTCCGACGTGCGAAGCGAGCTCCTCGAAGTAATCCGCGAGCGCCCGGGAAGAGGTCAAGACTCCGGCATCCGTCTCCGGGAGGGAGTAGTCTCTGACAAAGCGCTCCTGGCGCTCAAGGGGCAACTCCGGCAGAGCGTCGCGGGCGCGTGCAACCCTCTCGACATCGATTCGAAGGGGCAGAAGGTCGGGATCGGGAAAGTAGCGATAATCGTGGATCTCCTCTTTCGATCGCAGGGCCCGAAGCGCGCCGGAGCCCTCGTCCCACCGGAGCGTCTCACGGATCGCCAGGCCTCCCGCTTCGAGGGCCTCCTCCTGCCGTTCGACCGCTCCCTCGAGCGCCCTCTCCACTGCAGAAAAGGAGTTGAGGTTCTTCACCTCCGCCTTCACCCCAAGCTCGGCCGACCCCCGCGGCCGGAGGGACACGTTGGCATCCACTCGGAGGCTGCCCCGCTCCATGTTGCAGTCGCTCACCTCGACGTATTGCAGCGTGCGCTTGAGCCCCCCGAGGAAGGCCCTCGCCTCAGTCGGCGAGCGGAGGTCGGGCTCGGTCACGATTTCGATGAGCGGGACGCCTGCCCGGTTCAGGTCCACGCCCGTCCCCTCCGAGAAGCGGTCGTGGACCGACTTGCCGGCGTCCTCCTCGAGGTGGAGCTGGCGAATGCGGATCGAACGGCCGTTGGGCACCGTGCCCACGGCGAGGGATCCCGCGGTTGCGAGAGGTTCTCGGGACTGCGTGACCTGGTAGCCCTTAGGCAGATCGGGATAGAAATAGCTCTTGCGCTCAAAGACGCTGTGGGGGTGCACCTCGCAGCCGAGTGCCAAGGCAGCCATGACGGCCAGGTCGACCGCCTCCTTGTTCAACACGGGCAGCGCCCCCGGGAGTCCCAGGCAGACCGGACAGACGTGCGTGTTCGGCGGCGCTCCGAACGACGCGGGATCGGCGCAGAACAGCTTCTCCGAAGTGGCGAGCTGTACGTGCACCTCGAGGCCGATGACCCTCTCCCAGCTCACCCCCCCTCACCTTCCAGCGGGCAGCCGCCGCCCCGTGCCGACTCTAGGGCCGCAGCGGCGCGGAAGAGCGCGGCCTCTCCCCACCAGGAACCAACGAGCTGCCCGCCCACGGGCAGTCCGCCATCCTCCTCACCGATCGGCACCGAGATGGCGGGCAGCCCGGCAAGGTTCGCCGTTACCGTGAAGACATCGGACCGGTACATGAGAAGGGGATCGGCGATCCGCTCGCCGAGGGGAAACGCGGCCGTGGGCGATGTGGGAGTGAAGAGCACATCGAGCCCGGTCTCGAAGGCACGGCGGAAGTCGGCCGAGATGAGTCGGCGCACCCTCTGAGCCCGCCGGTAGTACTGCTCATAGTAGCCGGCCCGCAGCACGTAGGTCCCCAATAGGACGCGCCGTTTGACCTCGTCGCCGAAACCCGATGTGCGGGTCTTCTCTAGCATGTCGCTCAGGCGGCGGCGGTGCTCCGCCCGGGCGCCGTACCGCACTCCGTCGAAGCGCGCCAGGTTGCTCGCCGCCTCGGCCATCGCGAGTACGCAGTAGGCAGGAAGGGCGTAGGCGGTGTTCGGAAGCGACACGTCGCTGACCCTGGCTCCCTGCTCCTCAAGCGCGTCCAGGGCCCCCGCACAGCGGGCTCGGACCCCCTCCGACAGCGCCTCTCCGAAGTACTCGCGCGGTACCCCGACCCGTAGCCCCTCCGCACCCTCGTCACAGGCAGCCAGGAGGTCGGGCACTGGACGGTCCACCGACGTCGAGTCCAGAGGATCGTGCCCGGCGATGACTTCCAGGAGCGCCGCGGCATCTCGCACCGTCCGCCCGAGGGTGCCGACCTGATCCAGAGACGACGCAAATGCCACCAGCCCGTATCGGCTCACGAGGCCGTAGGTCGGCTTGACACCGACCACGCCGCAGAACGACGCCGGCTGCCTCACCGACCCCCCGGTGTCGGAGCCGAGCGCGCCCGGCACCAACCCCGCCGCAACCGCGGCTGCCGACCCACCGGAGCTTCCACCGGGCACGCGTGTCGGATCCACGGGATTGCGCACCGGTCCGAACGCCGAGTTCTCGCTCGACGATCCCATCGCGAACTCGTCCATATTCGTCTTGCCCACGACGATCGCCCCCTGATCGCGGAGCCGTCGCACGGCGGTTGCCTCGTAGGGGGACCGGTAGGCCTCCAGCATCTTTGAAGCGCACGTCGTGGGGAGCCCGTCGGTCGTGGCCAGGTTGTCCTTCACGGCCACCGGAACGCCCGCGAGCCGCCCTTCCACTCCCTTGGTTCCGGCTCCGGGGAGCTTCAGCGCGTCGGGCGCAACGGTTGCGAGAAAAGCGTTGAGCGGCCTGGGGCCCGCCTCTCTCTCTCCGAGACGCTTCAGCGCGCCGCGGGCCGGCTCAAGGGGTGGGACGAGCCCCGCCCGGACCGCCTGGCCGATGGAGGCGATCTCGCTCATGGGCTGCTCGTGGCCCCGCCGTGGTCGCCGAGGGACGGAGGAGACGGCACGACGAAGAGGCCGTCCTTGAACTCGGGGGCATACTCGGCGGGCAGGGCCGTCAAGGGGTCCGGTCCGCGCTCGCCGGGAGCCCGCTCGGGGGTCCGCCCCCGACCCGCGTCTCCGGCGCCGGGCTCGTTCGGAGCCAGGGCACCGAGTGTGTCCACGTAGTCGAGGATGGCATTGAAGACCCTTCGCAACTCCTCCGCCTCGGCCTCGGACACGCGGAGGCGGGCGAGCTCGGCGGTCCGGTCGATGTCTTCTCGGCTTGCCGTCACCGTCCCCGCTCAGTCGAAGTCGCGCCGGAGGGCGGCGTAGCGGACGAGCACAGTCTTGCTGCCCACGGAGTCGAAGTGGATCGTCACCTTCAAGTCCCTTCCGAAACCCGTCACTTCGCCCACGGTGCCCGAGCCGAAAGTGTCATGGACCACCCTCTCGCCCTTGATGAACCGCGGAAGATCCTGATTCAGCGAGGCGTCAAGATCGGGGTCCCGGTGGCCCCCGGCCCGGGCGGGCGCTTCGTACACCGCGTCGTGGCGGCCGCGTTGCGACACGTAGCCTCCGGTGGCTCGCACGAGTGCCGTCTCGACTTCGTCTAGGAGGCGGCGTGGAATGGCTTCCACGAACGGTGTCAGCCGTCCATACATCATGTCGCCCGCACGGCGACGTTGCCGGGCGTAGGTGAGGACGAGCCTACGCTCCGCCCGCGTGATGCCGACGTAGAACAGGCGGCGCTCCTCTTCGAGTTCCGCGGGCTCGTCGTAGGCGCGGCGCAGGGGAAAGAGGCCGTCTTCGAGACCCGAAATGAAGACCACGGGAAACTCCAGCCCCTTGGCGTTGTGGAGCGTCATCAACGTCACGGCCTCCGCATGCGGGTCGTGGCGGTCGACGTCCGCTACCAGCGCGACTTGCTGGAGAAACAGATCCAGGTCCGTGAAGCCCTCGAGTTCGCCGTCCTCGAACTCCCCCAACAGCTCCGCGTTGTAGTCGAGTGCTCCCGCGATGAGCTCGCGCACATGGTCCGCCCGGTCCTCTCCCTCCAGCCCGCCATCCTGGAGGTGTTTCACGAACTCCACCTCCTCCACGAGGCTCTGCAGCAGCTCGCCTACACGCATCTGGCTGGAAAGCGCCGAGTAGCGCCGGATCATTACGGAAAACCGTACGAGACTCCGAGCACCGGCCGCCGGAATCGCGGGAACTCTCTCGGCGCGTGACGCGGCCTCAAGGAGCGGGATCCCTTGGGCTTCCGCCCATCGTGCGAGACGCTCCAGCGTTACAACGCCGATTCCGCGGCGTGGGCAGTTGACGATGCGCTCGAATGCCCCGCTGTCCAGCGGGTTCGAGATGAGTCGAAGGTAGGCCAGCAAGTCCTGGATCTCGCGGCGTTCGTAGAACCGGACGCCGCCTACGATCTGATACGGGATCCCTCGCCGGCGGCATACGTCCTCGAAGGCCCGGGACTGGGCGTTGGTGCGGTAGAGGATCGCCACATCGCTGCGAACGAGGTGGGGGTCCGTCCGGAGCAGACTCTCGATCTGATCGCAGATCCACCGGGCCTCGTCAGCCTCACCAGCGGACGTGAGGAGAGTAATCCGCTCCCCCCCCCTTCTCTCGGTGCGGAGGGTCTTCCCCTTGCGCCGTACGTTCTGCTCGATCACCGCGTTGGCCGCGGAGAGGATGACGGACGTGGAACGATAGTTCTGCTCCAGGCGCACAATGCGGGCTCCGGGAAAGGAGCTCTCGAAATCGAGAATGTTCCCGATATCGGCTCCCCTCCACCCGTATATGCTCTGGTCGTCGTCGCCCACGACCATGAGGTTCCGGTGCTCGGAGGCGAGGAGTTCCACGAACCGAAACTGGGCATGATTCGTGTCCTGGTACTCGTCGACGAGAACGAAGCTGAAGCGTCGTCGGTATCGATCGAGCAGGTCCGGGTCCGCTTCGAACAGCTCGACGGGCTTGACAAGCAGGTCATCGAAGTCGAACGCGTTTTGGTTTCGCAGCGATTCCTGGTAGGCCGGATACACGCGGGCCACCTGGCGGCTGAAGATGTCGACGGCCCCTTCGGTCTCTTTGACGAACTGCCGAGGAGAAACGAGCTGGTTCTTGGCGGCGCCGAGACGTGCGCGGATCGCCTTCGGGCTCCAGCGACGGGTGTCGAGACCCGTCGCCCCGGCCACCTTCTTCACCATCCGGAGGCTCTGATCCGCATCGAAGATCGTGAAGTTGTGCGTCCATCCCAGGTCCGGCGCGTGCCGGCGAAGGATGCGAGCGCCCAGAGCGTGGAACGTGCCGATCCACATCCCCCGGGGTTCCTCGCCCAAGAGCCCGGCGATCCTGTCGCGCATCTCGCCGGCGGCCTTGTTGGTGAAGGTAACCGCGAGGATGCGGTCGGGCGGAACGCCCTGATGGTGGATCAGGTGCGCAATGCGAGTGGTGAGGACCCGAGTCTTCCCCGATCCGGCCCCCGCCAGGACGAGCAACGGGCCTTCGAAGTGTACGACGGCCTCACGCTGGGCTTCGTTGAGCCGGACAAGGTAGGCGTCGGGTGCGAGGGCGCGGCCCCCTCGCGCTTGCGCGGCGTTCAGGGCCCGAGCTCCCTCAGGAGACAGCTTCGGGAAGGCGGATCTCGAAGGTGGCTCCTGCGCCCTCCGTGTCCAAGAGGAAGATGTGACCGTTGTGGCCGAATTCGATGATCCGACGCGACAGCGTGAGGCCGACGCCCCAACCCCGCTCCTTTCCGCTAACGCCTGGCTCGAAGATCTTGTCGCGGACTTCGGGATCCACGCCCGGGCCGGTATCACGGATCCTCAGATGCACCCAACCGGGGCGGCCCCTCCTTACTTCGAGCCGAATCTCCCCCCCCCGCCCCGCCATCGCGTCCAATGCGTTCTTCACGACGTTCTCCAGAGCCCACGAGAGCAGCACCTCATTTCCCATGATCTGGGGCGTGCCCTTGGGCACGTCGACGACGATGCGAATCCCGCTCGCCAGCCTCGGCAGGCGCACCTGAAGGTAACCCTCCAGATCCCTGACGACCTCCCGGATATTCAGGGGCTCAAGCTCGGGATCGAGCCCGATCAGCTCGAAGCGGTGGCTGATCCGCTCTAGGCGCGCAAGGTCTTCCTCGATCTCGCCGGAGACGGTATCCGCCCCCAGCGATCCCGGCCTCTCCGATACCGGTAGCCTGAGCAGCTCCAACCACCCCTGGAGGGAGGAGATCGGCGTACCGAGCTGGTGCGCCAGCTCCCGGGCCATCGCCGTCCACGCCTTCTCCTGCTCCGCGCGGCGCTGATATCGGATGACGAGAAAGCCGATCAGCACCGTGATCAGGAGCCCGCTGGCCTGAAAGTACGGGATCCACTGGAGCCCGGAGAGTTCCGGGGTGTCGCCGAAGTAAAGTCGGTTGTCGCCAGCCCCGGCGATCGGCTCGTGGCCCGAAGCAGTCAGGCGCCCCACGAACGCGCGGACCAGCTGTTGCCCCTCCGGAGTGTAGATATCGGCCTCGAAGGGCAGGTTCTCGACCGAGAGCACGCTGTCGGCCGCATCCGTGATGATCAGGGGAATGCCAGACCGGATGACGATGGCTTGTAATTCGAAGAGGGCCAGATCGAAACGGCCCGCATCGCGCGTGCCCTGCCTGAGGTTCACCGTCTCGGAGTCCCGGGGGTCCTGGATGAGCTCCTGGGCAAGCGTGAAGACCTCGGTGATGAGTTCCTGGTTGCGATGTAGCCCGTCGACGATGTTCTTGCTGTAAAGGAGGTACCAGGCCAGAAGCGCGAAGAAGAGCGTCGCGAGAGCCACGGGCCACTTGATGCGCATCATGGTCCAGGTCCTCCCGCGTAGCCCGCTACTCGTGGGGACGCGGTTGCGCCCGTTGCACGGGACGCCGGTCCCACTACGCCCCGATGATCGGGACGCCGAGCCGCTCCTGGAGCGGCCCGGGCACCTGCACCGCGCCGTCCGCCCGTTGATACGTCTCCAAGAGGGCCACGACGAGCCTCGGAAGTGCCAGGCCCGAACCGTTGAGCGTGTGCACGAACTGGGGCTTCTCCCGGGCCGATGGCCGATAGCGGAGGTTGGCCCTACGGGCCTGATAGTCCGTGAAGGTGCTACAGCTCGAGACCTCGAGCCACTGTTCGATGGCGGGCGCCCAGACCTCGAGGTCGTATGTCATCGCGGCGGAGAACCCGAGGTCCCCCGTCGCCAGGGTCACGACCCGGTAATGGAGATCGAACCGCTGGAGGATCGACTCCGCCTCTGCAGTGAGCTCCTCCAGGGCGACCCTCGCTCGCTCGGGCGTCTCGTACCGCACCAACTCAACCTTGTCGAACTGGTGCACGCGCAGAAGCCCCCGCGTGTCCGCCCCCGCCGCGCCGGCCTCCCGGCGGAAGCAGGGGCTGTAGGCGGTATATCGCAGGGGGAGCTCCGCGCCCGGCAAGAGCTCGTCTCGGTGGAGGTTGGTCACCGGCACCTCGGCCGTGGGGATCAGCCAGAGGTCATCTCTCTCCGTTTGATACGATTCATCGGCAAACTTGGGGAGCTGGCCCGTGCCCTGGAGCGCGTCGCGCGTCACGAGGTACGGCACCCGGACCTCGGTATAGCCGTGCTCGCGAGTGTGGACATCGAGCATATGGTCGATCAGGCACCGCTGAAGCCGAGCTCCGAGACCCTTGAGCACGGGGAAGCCCGATCCGGAGACCTTCGTCCCGCGGGGCAGGTCGAGGATGTCGAGGTCGGCTCCGAGCTCCCAATGCGGCCTGGGCTCGAAATCGAACTTCGCCGGCTCGCCCACAACTCGAACGATCTCGTTGCACTCCGACCCTCCCTCAGGGACTTCGTCGAGGGGAAGATTCGGCAGAAGCAGGAGCAGCTCGCGAATGCGGCGATCCGCTTCAGCGACCTCGGCGTCGATCTCGGAAATGCGCCGGCCAACCCTTCGCATATCGGCAATCAGGTCCACGGCGTCGGCGCCCCTCCTCTTGAGCGCACCGATCGTCTTGGAAGCCTCGTTCCGACGGGCCTTGAGGTCGTTCACCTCGCTGAGGCGCAGGCGCCGACGTTGGTCCAACCCGCGGATCTCATCGACGGGCCCCGCGAGACCGCCCGATCCCCGCCGCGCCAGGGCGGCCTTGACCTCATCCGGATCGTTCCGGATCAGCCGGATGTCAAGCACGTCAGTTCCTGCCCGGAGCAATCAGATCCCGGTCACCGCAGAGCGGGTTCGTATCGTGCACGAAGAGCAGGGTCCCCGTGGCAACGTTGATCTCGAGTGCCTCCATCTTCCCGAAGAACATGCAGTTGAAGCCAAACTGATCCCGGCCCACGTGGGTTCGCACGACGTAGACCGAGCCGAGCGCGAGAGCCACCGGACCCTCGCGTGAATAAGCCGTCGTGTCGGCGGGGGCTTCGGCCACGTCGTCGAAGCTCTGGCCTGGAAGCTCAAGGACCCTGGCCTCGCTCTCGATCCCCAAGTCGGCAGGGAGGAGAAACACCAATTGATCGTCTCGAGTGTCGAGAACCACATCCCAGAGGCCCGTGGAATTCGGTGACTCCACGATCCGCGCCACGCCCAGATGAAAGTCGAAGGCGGAGGGACGGTTCAGCTCCGGGCGCGCGATCGAGTACAGCAGCGCCGTATCAGGCGACTGGATCCACCCGATGTCAAAGGGATCCTGGGCTTCGCACGAGGCAAGGACCAGACTGAGGACGGGGATCGCCGCGCCGAGGGTCGCGCGCCGAGCAAGGACGTATCTGTTCACGAACGCATAACAGGGTCGGGAGCGGGGGGGCCGGGACTTTCCGGGGTGACTCAAATCCCCAGGTCTCCGGAGTCCCGTAACTTCTACACTGCTTGACGGGGAGGTTCCCGGCCTCCGCCCCCTCAGACTCGACGGGCCGGCCACCGGCCGCGCGGCCTTCGTAGCGCTCGAAGGCGACGCACCCGAGGGATCGCTCTTCTCCCGGCCGTTGCGCCCCCCGAGGCGAGGGCTCCGAGGAGGCGCAGCCGCTCTGGAAGGCCGGCGTGACGTGGGACAGACCGGTTGCCATCCTTGCCCTGAAGCGGCAGGATGCGGACCGACGAGCATGCGTGGCCGGCCCCGGGACGACCTCCCGGACCAGCCTTTCGGCCCAAGAGGTTCCTTGCCCGACTCGATGAGATCTTCGAAGGACCTCCAGCCCCACCTCTACGTCACGATTCTGGCCGGAGGCAGCGGGCGCCGGTTCTGGCCGCTCAGCATCCCCGCTCGACCCAAGCAGCTTCTTCCGCTTGCTTCGCCCCGCCCACTCATCGTGGACACCTTCGAACGGGCCCGGAGCGTCGTTAGCGAGGAGAGAATCCGTATCCTGACCGGACGGGCGCTGGCCCCTTCCCTCCGCGAGCTCCTCCCGGAGGCGAGCGAGCGAGGTCTGATGATCGAGCCCGAGGCGCGAGGTACGGCGCCGGTGCTCACCTGGGCGGCTTGGGAGATCGCGACGCGCGACCCGGAAGCGGTCCTGGTATCGCTCCACGCCGATCACATCATCCACCCGGAGGAGAGCCTTGTAGAGCTTCTCCACTCCGCGGCGGCCCTTGCGGCGCGAGAAGATCTGCTGTTCACGGTGGCCGTCCAGCCGACCCGTCCCGAGACGGGCTACGGGTACATCGAGCCCGGTGAAGCGATCGAAGAGCCCTTCGGTGTCCGTGCCTTCCGCGTGGCGTCCTTCTCCGAGAAGCCGGATCCCGAGACGGCCGACCGGTACCTGAGCCGGGGCCATCTTTGGAACAGTGGTATCTTCGTGTGGAAGGCCGCTACGTTCTTGGAGGAAGTGCGGGCCGTGGCTCCGGAGATCGCCAGTCACCTCGCTCTTCTGGACGAGAACAGGGTCGAAGAATTCTTCACCCGGACACCGATCATGACAGTCGATGTCGCCGTGCTCGAGCGGAGTCGTCGCGTAGCCTCGGTCGCCGCCACCTTCGAGTGGGATGACGTGGGCAGCTGGGAGGCACTGACGCGTAGCCGAAAGGCCGACAAAGCGGGAAACCTCCTTATCGGCAGCGGCCATATGGTCGAGAGCTCCGACAACGTCGTGTACTCGGGGCGAGGCACCGTGGTGGCGTACGGGATCGACGATCTCCTCATCGTGCAGGCCCCGGAGGCGACGCTGGTAACGCGCCGCGACCTCGCTCCCAAGCTGAAGGAGCTCGTCGAGAGCCTTCCCGGACCGCTGCGGGACGGGCTCACGCTGCCGGAGGGGGCGGGCGGTGAATGAAGCTCTACCTCTTTGACGACGCCCGCGCCCGCTCATGGGCGCCTTTCGCCATCACCCGGCCGGCGGGTGAGCTTCTCTTCGGTTGCATGCTGCTGCGGGAACGTGCAGAGCGTTTCTGGAGAACACGTTGCTCGGGCCAGTTCGCCGACCCAACGCTGGCCGGATTCGACGAGGCCGGGTCTCCACGTCTCGTCGACCGCCACCCCGCGCCTCACGACGAGCCGGCGGTCTTTTTCTCGTCCCGGGCGGTCCCCGCGATCGGTAGCCCGCCCCCACACGAGACCCGGGCCCGTTTGGTCATCGACGGCCGTACTGCGGGGTGGATCCTGCCACCCGGACACGCCTTCCCCGACGCGGGGGATCTCCTCGATCCCGACGCCTCGACGTGGACGGCCTCCGACGTCGAGTTGGACGGACGCCTCCTCGACGAGCCGTGGGAACTGATGGCGGGGAACGGAGCTCAGGTCGCTCTGGACGTCCCCGCCGTGTTCCCCGAGAGCCGCTTTACGCTCCCCGAAGGCGTCCACTGCTCCGGCACCGAGCGAATCTCGGTGGGCGCGGGCGTGCAGCTCGAGGCAGGCGTACACCTCGACGCCACCGACGGGCCGATTCGCCTCTCCGACGGCGTGCATGTGATGGCGTTTACACGCTTAGCCGGCCCCGCCTTCGTCGGTCCGGACACACAGCTCTTGGGCGGCGCCTTCCAGGGCGTCAGCATCGGGCCTACGTGCAAGGTGAGAGGAGAGGTGGCCAGCTCCGTAGTGCTCGGGTATTCCAACAAATCCCATGACGGGTACCTGGGACACTCCTATCTGGGGAGATGGGTGAACCTCGGCGCGCTGACCACGAACAGCGACCTCAAGAACAACTACGGGACCGTGCGTGTGCCAACTCCCGAGGGCTTGGTGGACACCGGCATGCTGAAGGTCGGTTGCCTGATCGGTGATCACGCCAAGACCGGGATCGGCACCCTGCTGCCGACAGGGAGCGTCGTGGGGGCCGGCAGCAACGTGTTCGGCGGCGTGCTGACTCCGCGCTGCGTACCTGCCTTCAGCTGGTGCTCCGGCGCCGCGCTTGAAGAATACGACCTCGACCGCTTTCTCGACGTGGCCGCGCGGGTCATGAGCCGCCGGGGCGTGCCGCTCAGCGACGGCACCCGGAGCCTCCTGGCCAAGGCGTGGGAGAAGACACGCCCGAATCGTTCATGAAGGTCTGTGTCCTCGGCACGGGTAGCGGCGGCAACGCGACGCTGGTAGAAGCCGACGGGACGTGCGTCCTGGTCGACGCCGGCTTCAGCGGGCGTGACCTGGAGCGGCGCCTCGCCCTCGTCGGCCTGGCCGCTGACATCGTCGACGCCATCGTCATCAGCCATGACCACGGGGACCACGTAAGGGGCGCCGGAGTCTTCAGCCGCAGGCATGGGACGCCCGTTTACCTCACCGAACGTACACTCGCGGCGTGCTCGCGCGTCTTCCGTGGCACCGAGGCGATCGTCGCGTACCGAGTAGGCAGGCACTTCGAGATCGGAGCAATTCGGGTCGAGCCGTTTCTTACCGTTCACGATGCCGCGGATCCAGTGGCGCTGGCTCTCGTCGACACGACCACAGAAACGCGGGTCGGTGTGGCCACCGACCTTGGGCGGCCGAATGCGCAGATCCGTCTGGCTCTTTCGGGAGCGGACTTCCTGATCCTTGAAGCGAATCACGACGAGGAGCTCCTTCGAACGGGACCCTATCCGTGGCCGGTGCAGCAGCGAATCGCATCGAGCCACGGTCACCTCTCGAATCGTGCGGCGGCGCGATTCGCATGCGAACTCCTCCATCCAAGGCTGGCCGGAGTGCTGTTGGCCCACCTTTCTTCGGAGTGCAATCGGCCCGAGCTGGCGGAAGCCGTGGTGGGAAGTGCTCTGCGCGCCGCAGGCTACGAGGGATTCCTGGGTGTCGCTCCACAAGACCGTCCGACGGAGCTCATCGACATCGAGGAGCTGCGTCGCCGGATCGGACCCGCACAGCTCACTCTCCTCTGAGCTCGCGGACTCCCGAGTCGCCCGAACGCCCAGCGTCGGAATTCGGTCGGCCAGCCAGGAGATCCGGCGTCCCGGCGTCGGAGGGGCATGCCGGCTCGGAGCCGTTGTCCGCTACAGCCCCAACAGCCTGAGAATGTCGTTGGAGAGCGCCCAGAGCATCAGTCCGACGACGACCAGGAATCCGACCTGGCTCCACCGCAAGCGCTGCTCGACCGAGAGCGCACGCCCACGCACGGCCTCGACGCCCAGGAAGACAAGATGCCCCCCGTCTAGGATCGGAATGGGCAGCAGGTTGAGAATCGCAAGGTTGACCGAGAAGAGCGCCATGAAACGCAGGAACGTGTCCAGCCCCATCTGGGCCGCTTGCCCGGAGGCCGTCCCGATCGTCACGATGCTGCCCACCGACCGGGGGGAGACGCCGCCGGTCACCAAGTCCCGAAGAAAGTCCAGGATCAGGGCTGTCACGCCGATCGTTTCGGCCCATCCGAGCCCGATTGCCCGCCCCACCCCTACGGGCTGATACGCCAGCTCGGTCCTGGGCTGGTAGATTCCGACCTTGCCGACCCGGACCGTCGCACCGGTTACGGGGTCCTCTCCCGTCTCCTCGTTCGGCGTCACATATCGAGTGAGGGGCCGGCCTCTCCGCTCCAGCGACAGCTCGGTGCGCGTCCCCGGCCGCTCCTCGATGGCGTCGACGAAGTCGTACCAGTGATCCATCGGCGCACCGTCGACAGCCAAGATCCGGTCCCCAGCCTCGAGCCCGGCACGGTCGGCCGGTGAGCCGGGGTTCACGGCCCCAACCTCCGCGTCAGCCCAAAACTGCAGGGACCGCGAGAGACGCAGTCGCGCGTCCGGGTCGGGGTCGAGGTCGATTGTGATCACGGCGTCCGGTTCCTGTGTCACGACCTCGAGCGCCCCGGCAGGAGCGTCCATGATGCCTTCTTGGATATCGCCCCAGTGCACGACGTCGGCGGCACCGATGCGGACGATGCGCGACCCCTCGGCCAGCCCTGCGAGGCCTTCGGTGCCTTCAGGCAGCAGGTCGGTCTGCACACGGGCGATGCGCGTCTCGGCGATCTCGGCCATGCCCCAGACGGCGTTTACCGCAACGTAGACCGCGAACGCAAACACCATGTTCATGACCACACCGGCCGAGATCACGAACGTCCGGGCCCAGATCGGCTTCGCGTCAAAGTCTCGTGACGAGGGCTCGCGGGGCGCCCTCGTCGGTCCGCCCTCCAGGCGCTCCTCGACCTCGTTGTCCATCCCGCGCATCTTCACATAGCCGCCGAGCGGAATCCAGCTCAATACGTATTCCGTCTCACCTCTGCGAAATCCGTAGATGGTGGGGCCAAGGCCGATCGAGAACCGCTGTACCTCGACACCCACGGATTTCGCCGCCAAGAAGTGGCCCAGCTCATGGACGAAAATGAGGACGCCGAGTACGACGATCGTCGCTAAGATGGTCATTCGGTCTCCAGTATCCGACCGGTGGGCACCGCCCTACGTTGCGCCCCTCACTCCGCCGCCCGCATTCCTTTCGGCCCGTAGGCCACGGATCGCAGCGAAGATATGTAGTCGCGAGCCGCCGCCCGGCCGGCCGCGTCAGCCTCCAGTACGTCGTCGACGACCCCGACGTTCCGTCGCGGGACGTGGTCGACGGCGTAGGCAACGACGTCGGCCATCTCGAGGAATCTGACCTCGCCACTCAGGAAGGCCTCGACAGCGATTTCGTTGGCCGCGTTGTAGACGGAAGGGATCGTGCCACCCTGCTCACCGGCTCGTACGCCGAGGGCGAAGAGCGGGAAGCGCTCCGGATCGACCTGCTCAAAGGTGAGCGGGGAAGACTTGACCGGGTCGAACGTCCTGAGAGCGGGATCGGGGATGCGGTCGGGATGCGACAGGGCGTACAGGATCGGAACCTCCATCGTCGGGAACCCCAACTGGGCCAAGACCGAGCCGTCGCATAACTCGACTAGGGAGTGGATCACCGACTGAGGGTGGATCACCGCCTCGATCCGGTCGTACGCGATGTCGTAGAGGAACCGGGCCTCGATGACCTCCAGGGCCTTGTTCGCCAGGGTCGCCGAATCGATCGTGATCTTGGGGCCCATGCTCCAGGTCGGATGACGGAGAGCCTCGCGGGGGCCGATGTTCGCCAATTGCTCGGGGCTTAGGCGGCGGAAGGGCCCTCCGGACGCTGTCAGCACGAGCCGGACCACCGAAGAGGGCTCGCATCCCGCGAGGCACTGCAGGATCGCCGAATGTTCGCTGTCGATCGGGATCAGCTCACCTCCCCCCTCGCGCACTGCTGCCATGACGAGGGGGCCTCCGGCCACCAAGGACTCCTTGTTCGCCAAGGCGAGTCGCTTCCCGGCCCGGAGCGCCGCGAGCGTGGCCCGGAGCCCCACGGATCCGACAATGGCGTTCACGACCACATCCACCTCCGGGTCGGCCACCAATTCGATGACCTCGTCCGGGCCCGTCCTCCAGTCCGCGCGAGGGAGGCGGTCCGGATCGCCAAGGGCCGCCTGATCGGTGAGCACGGCGCGTGGGATTCCGTAATCGGCCACCTGGCGCGCGAGCTCGTCGGCAGACCGACGGGCGCACACCGCGACGACCTTAAAGCAATCGGGATGACGGAGGACGACCGATAGCGTGGCGCGGCCGACGGAGCCAGTCGACCCGAGGATGGCGATGCGTCTCACGATCCGTGTCGCATGAGCATCAGAACCGCATAGGTGAACGGCACGGTGAAGTACAGTGCGTCGAGACGGTCGAGCATCCCGCCGTGCCCGGGGAGCAGGTTGCTCGAGTCCTTGACGCCCGCCTCCCGCTTGATGGCGGATTCGGCCAAGTCACCGATCTGGCCGACGGGCGCGATGAGAAGGCTCAGGCCGGCGGCGGCGAGGGCGGACAACCCGTATACTGGGACTTCCGAGAGCCAGAGCCATGAATACAGGGCGCCCACCAAGGCTGCGCCCCCGATACCCGCGACCGCTCCCACCACCGTCTTCTTGGGGCTCACGGCCTCAATGAGTTTCTCCTTTCCGTAGCGCTTGCCGAGTCCATAGGCGAAGCTGTCGCCGAGCCAAGTCACCCAGATCGGAAAGATGAGAAGGACGGAGCCGTGATACGCGTTGGCCGCCGCCGAACCCTGCTCCGGAAGGGCTCTCAGGAGGACCCAGAAGGACAACGTACCGCCGGTGTAGACAGCTCCCCCGATCGTCGCGGCCGCGGCCGAGAGGGGCCGACCCCCGGGCCAACGCGACCACAGAACCAAGGCCAGCGCCAGCAGCGTAGCGATCACGAGGGCTCCGAACGCGCCAGCCGCAAACCCGTGGTAGGTCGGATGAGCGGTCGCGATGAGCGGCAGGAGCACGGCGAGCGAGACGCCGAGCCACCGGATGGGATCGGATCCCCCCTTTGCCGCGATGACGCAATATTCGTTCGCCGAAAGGCCCGAGACGGCCGCGAGGAGGACGCCCAGATACCATCCTCCCCAGTAGATCATCATCACCGCGAGTGGAATTCCAACGGCCGCGACGATGAGCCGGTTGGCAAGTTCTCCTCTCAGCATGAGCCGCGGTGCTAGCTCACCGTCACGCGACCGAACCGGCGATCGCGTTCCTGAAAGTCGGAGAGGGCCCGGTAGAGATCAGCCCTGGAGAAATCGGGCCACAGCACGGGAGTGATGTGCAACTCGGTGTAGGCAAGCTGCCAGAGCATGAAGTTGCTGATCCTGAGCTCCCCCGACGTGCGGATGAGGAGATCCGGATCCGGGAGCCCCCCGGTGAAGAGACCACCGGCGAACGCGTCCTCATCGATTCGGCTCAGGTCCAGCCGACCCGCCACCACCCGCTCCGCCAGGGATCGGCAGGCGCGAAGGATCTCCTCCCGGCCGGAGTAAGAGATCATGAGGTTGAGGCGGAGGCTCATGCCACCCGAGGTCTCCGAGACGATGTTGGCCACGGAGCCCCGCGTTGTTTCATCGAGCGCATCCACGTTGCCGAGCACGTGCACCTCGACGCCCTGCTCCTTGAGTTCCGACCGCTCGCGTGCTGCGTAGAAGCGCAGCAGGCTCATCAGAGCGGAGATTTCGTGGCGTGGTCGCTGCCAGTTCTCGGTGGAGAATGCAAAGAGGGTGAGGATCTCGATTCCCGCCCTGATCGATCCCTCCACCGCTTCCCGGACCGCTTTCATCCCCTCTTTGTGTCCGGCCGCGCGTGGAAGACCGCGCAGTTTCGCCCACCTTCCGTTGCCATCCATAATGATGGCCACGTGCCGAGGAATGCGTCCGTGGACGCGGATCTTGCGTAGGAGTTCCGAAGGCACCATAGCGAGGGACGGCCTCGAGGCCGGGATTCCGGCAGGAGCCGGCCAACCGGCTAGATCGCCATCACTTCCTTCTCCTTGAGCTGGAGCATCTCGTCGATCGTCCGGCCGTACTCGTCCGTGAGCCTCTGGATCCTGTCGAGCTGACGATGACCCTCGTCCTCTCCGGTCTCGTGGTCCCTGATCGCCCTCTTGATGTCGGCGTTCTCCAGCTTGCGAGCGTGCCGGATCGAGACCCGGCCTTCTTCGGCCATCTTATGGAGAAGCCTGACGTACTCCCTGCGCCGCTCCTCGGTGAGAGGCGGCACCGGAACCCGGATGAGGTTCCCGTCGTTGGACGGATTGAAGCCCAGGTCGGCGGTTTGGATCGCCCGCTCGATGTTGCCGAGGAGCCCCCTGTCGTACGGCTGCACGACGAGAAGGGAGGCCTGCGGCGTCGAAACGCTCGCCACCTGGTTGAGTGGCATCCTGGATCCGTAGGCATCCACCCGAACGGTGTCAAGGAGTGCGGGAGTGGCCTTGCCCGTGCGCACGGTGGCAAACTCTCGGCGCAACGCTTCGATGGCGGCCTCCATCCTTGACCTGGCTTCCTCCAGCGACATAAAGGACCTCTTCACGTGCGACTTCCCCGGAGCCGGCCGGCGCCGCGCCTCATTCAGAGCACGAGGAGACCAGGGTTCCCACGGGCTCACCCCGAATGGCGGCGCAAACGGCCTCTCGATCCCCGAGGTTGAGAACGATGATCGGCAGGTCGTTCTCTCTACAGAGAGAGACCGCAGGGGCGTCTATGACGCCAAGTTCCCGCGCGACAACTTCCTGAAAGGTAATGGCCGGAATGAACTCTGCCGAGGGGTCATGTGCAGGGTCGGCGCTGTAGACGCCTCCAACCTTGGTCGCCTTGATCAGCAGGTCGGCGCCCATCTCGATCGCCCTGAGCACCGCCGCAGTATCGGTGGAGAAGTAGGGATTGCCGGTGCCCCCGGCGAAAATCACGACCCGACCCTTCTCCATGTGCCTCAGCGCCCTGCGCCGGATGTACGGCTCCGCCACCTCTTCCATTCGGATCGCCGTCATTACGCGCGTGGCCACTCCCTTGTGCTCGAGAAGGTCCTGCACCGCCAACGCGTTGATCACGGTCGCGAGGATCCCCATGTAGTCCGCTTGCACGCGGTCCATCCCCTGCCGGCTCGCCTGGGATCCACGGACGATATTGCCCCCCCCGATCACCAGGCCGAGACGGATGCCCATCTCGTGGACCGTCTTCACCTTTTCGGTGAGGCGGTCCACAACCGAGGGCTCGATACCAAAGCCCCGATCGCCCGCGAGCGCCTCGCCCGAGAGCTTCAGGAGAACCCGCCGGTATCGTACTTCCGGCGTCATCCTCGGCTCGCCCCTCAACCGCCCTCGCCGACCCTCATCCGGGCGAACCGGGCGACCTGAATCTTCTCACCGGTCTTGGCTGATGTCTCGGTAATCAGGTCTTGGATCGTCTGATCAGGATTCTTCACAAACGACTGCTGTAGTAAGATGTTTTTCTTAAAGAACTTAGAGAGCTTCCCCTCAACGATTCTCTCGGTGAGGTGGTCCGGCTTGCCCTCCGACCTGACCTGCTCCCGGTAGACCATCCGCTCCCGATCGACGATCTCCCTCGGAAGGTCCTCGGGGCGGACGGCCAAGGGTGCCGACGAAGCGATGTGGAGAGCCAGATCCTTGGCCAGTCTCCTGAAATCATCCGTTTTGGCCACGAAGTCCGTTTCGCAATTCACCTCGACGATCACGGCGGTGCGGTTGTCGAAGTGCACATACGACCCGATCGTCCCCTCGTTGGTACGCCTTCCGGCACGCTTCGCCGCCTTGGCTGCTCCCTTGGCCCTCAGGAGGTCGATCGCGCCCTCGAAGTCTCCGGCGGTTTCTACGAGCGCCTTCTTGCAGTCCATCATGCCCGCCCCGGTTCGATCACGGAGGGCTTTCACATCCTTCGCGGAAATCGACATGATCCAGTCTGTCTCACTTGAGAATTGATGTCCCATGTATACGAAGGAGGCGGGAGCTCTTGCCGGCTCCGCCTCCATCGAACCCGAAAGCGCGGGGGTGTGCCTACCCGGATCCTTGGGGCCCTGAGTCCGCCGCGCCCCCGCCGGCCTTCCCGTCCCCCGCAGCACCGGGCTTCACGCCGGGCGCCTTGCCTGCCGGAGCACGTCTCACGCCGACCGGTGACGGTGGGCTCTTCGTACCCGGGCGAACCCCCGAGCCCTTCGGCCGCCGCACCACGGGCTTGGCGCCAGTCCGGGCTGCGATCACGTGGGGACGCGGATGCCGCCTGGGGCGCCGCCTGGGAGCGGGGCGAGCCGGCACTTCGGTCGTCTCCCCCGTCTCGGTCGAATAGGTCGTGGCCTGAGCCTCCTTGACAGCCCGCTTCCTATCCTCAGGCACCTGGGTACTCGCGATCTGAATCGACTCCGCGACCGCCCTGGTGATCAAGCCCACGGAGCGGATCGCGTCGTCGTTTCCCGGGATCGGATACTCGACCAGGTCAGGATCCGCGTTGGTGTCGGTAATGGCGATGACGGGGATTCCAAGACGATGGGCCTCACGGACCGCGATGGCCTCGCGCCTCACATCGACCACGTACACGGCCCCGGGCAGCCGTGTCATGTCCTTCACGCCGGAGAGGTACTTTTCGAGCTTGAGCCTCTCACGGTCGAGCAGGAGGCGCTCCTTCTTCGTAAAGAACTCGAAGGCACTCTCCTCCTGACCCCGCTCGAGCTCCTTTAGCCGACGAATCTGTTTCCCAACCGTCTGAAAGTTGGTGAGCATGCCCCCGAGCCAGCGTTCGGTGACGAAGTGCGCGCCACACGCACGGGCCTCCTGTTCGATGATCCCGCAAAGCTGGCGCTTGGTGCAGACGAAGAGCACACGCTCACCGCTCAGGACCACATCGCGGACGGCCTTCTGCGCCTCGATCAGCCGATCAAGGGTCTTCCGCAGGTCGATGATGTGGATGCCGTTGCGCTCCGTGAAGATGTACTGGCGCATCTTCGGATTCCAACGGCGAGTCTGGTGCCCGAAATGGACCCCGGCTGCCAAGAGTTCGTTCAGGCCGACTTGCTGTTGCTGCATCTATTCCCTTGTGTCTCGATGCTTAACGCTTGGAGAACTGGAAACGCTTGCGGGCCTTGGGGCGACCGGGCTTCTTCCTCTCTACTTTCCGCGCGTCACGGGTAAGGAAACCTTCCGCCCGAAGCAACGGGCGCAGGGCCTGGTCATGTTTCACGAGAGCCCGGGCCAAGCCCATCCGGACCGCATCGGCCTGGCCCGTGGCACCTCCGCCCCGAACGCGTACCCGTATATCGAACTGCCCCTCCATCCTTGCGGTCAGTAGCGGCTGCTCGATGCGCTTCTGATGGGCAGCCCGAGGGAAGTACTCCACCAGGGCTCTGGAGTTGATCGACCACTCGCCCTTGCCGGGCCTGAGCGCGACACGGGCCACAGCGGCCTTCCGTCGGCCAACGGACTGAATGTTGCTTTCCGCCATCGATCGTTTTCGAGTCCCGTTCAGATCTCGAGAGCTTGCGGCTGTTGACCTTGGTGCGGGTGCTCTGCACCCGCGTATACCTTCAGCTTGCGCCTCATGCGACGCCCGAGTTTGTTCTTGGGGAGCATCCCCCGGACCGCCAGCTCGATCACCCGTTCCGGGTACCTCTCGATCATACGGCGGAAGGGGATATGCTTCTCCCCGCCCATGTAACCCGAGTGCCTAAAGTACGTCTTTTGATCCGCCTTGTTGCCGGTCAATGCGACGTTCCGAGCATTGATCACCACCACGTAATCGCCCGCGTCCAGGTGAGGCGTGTACATCGTCTTGTGCTTGCCTCGGAGGATCCTCGCAACTTGGCTGGCGAGGCGCCCGAGAGGCCGTCCCCCGGCGTCGACGACCCACCAAGCGCGCTCGATCTCGTCAGACTTGGGCGTATATGTCTTCACTGCGCTCCCGCGAAGTCTTGGGCGACATAGCTGTCTATCGTAGTCGTGAGGCTCAGGAGTGTCAACCGGAAAAGGAACTCGTGTCGGAAGCAAATGAACATGTCCGGTTTTGGTAGCACGTAATGTGTCCGCTTACCAGTCCCGCCCGGAGCGAGCCGAGCGGAGCGAGGGGCATCGACCGCTCGATCACCCGGTGGCCGCGACCGCCTATCCGAACAGGGGGAAGCGTCGACGCACGGCAACGATGCCCCCGGGATCGGCAACACGAGTGTGAGAACGAGAGCCCCAGAGCCCTCGAGCATCCCTGACGCCTCTCCTCAGTGGATCCGCTCGCCCAGCCGATCCCAGCGCACCGACCGCACCCACGACGGCCGACCCGATCCGACCGCGTCGAACGAGAAGTAGACGATCCAGGGTTGCCCACGGATGGCCCGTCTATCAACGAATCCCCAATACCTGGAGTCCTCGCTCTTGTCCCGATTGTCGCCCAAGACGAAGTAGCGGTCCTGAGGAATGGCCAAGGGGCCCCAGTTGTCACGCGAAGGATGATAGCCGCGGCGTTCTGAGCGACGGCCTTCGCTCAAGCTGGCGAGCACATGGTTCCGCTGCCACCGCATGATCGGATGAACGGTGTCGGCACCCCCGTCTTCGCTATGGCGCGCGTACGGCTCCTCGCTCGCGATGCCGTTCACGAGGAGGATCTTGTCGCGCATCTCCAACGTGTCCCCAGGGATCCCCACCACCCGCTTCACATAGTTCTTGATCGGATCGTGCGGGGGGTTGAAGACTACGACGTCTCCGCGGCCGGGGGTCTTCAGCCCGCGCAGTCTCATCCCCAGCAGCGGGAGCTCGGCACCATACGCAGCCTTGTTGACCAGAAGGAAATCCCCCACCAGCAGCGTCTCCTCCATTGAGGCCGTGGGGATCTTGAAGGCCTCGACCAAGAAGGTGCGAACCGACAGGAAGAGCAGCATGGCAAACACAAGAGACCGGGTCCCGCTCCAGAGACTGCGGAGGCGCCCCGGTCGCCGTGACGTGCGAGTTGCGTACGCTTCGTCGCCCATATACCGAATCCCAAGATGCTGCTGCGGACTCCGCGTCCCCGGGTCAGGCGGCAAGGCCGGACCTTCGCCACGCCCTCACGTCCGACCGAACAACGTCCGACGAGCGGGAGGAGCCCTGGGACGGCATCACAGCCGGGACGGCACCGTAGTCGGCGCGGTGCGAGGGCGTATCGCGGGCCACCGCCCCAACCCGCGACGCGAAGGAGTGGACGCGTCCGACCCCGCCCCGGCTCTCCACCCCGCTCCGATTTCGCCGGACGCGGGCACGCGCCCCGGTGCGAACCGGAAGGGCGCGCGGCCCCGGTGTCAGTCCTCGCGCGTCAGCCCGTACTTGTCGATCTTCCTGTAGAGATTGGAGCGCGGCATGCCGATCTGGCGCGCCGTCTCGCTGACGTTCCATTCGTTTTCGCGAAGCTTGTGGGTAATGTAGGCAAGCTCCGCCCTGTGCTTGAACTCACCGAACGTGTCGACTCCCAGCAGAGCCGCACCCAGGCCCTCCGCCGCGGTCGCACCCGACACGAGAGCCTCCACGTCGCCAGCCTTCACCGCCTCGCCGGGGGAGAGGATCAGCAGCCTCTCCACCGTGTTCCGCAGCTCTCGTACGTTGCCGGGCCATTCCAGTGCCTCGAGGCGGGCGAGGGCCCCTTCCTCGAGGATCTTGGGTGCCACCCTCGTGGCGCCAACCGCTTGACGGACGAAGTGTGCGATGAGCGGCCGGATGTCTTCGGACCGCTCGCGCAACGGGGGCACGACGATCGGAACGACGTTGAGGCGATAGAAGAGGTCTTCCCGGAACCGGCCCTCGGCGATTTCCACGGCAAGGTCCTTGTTGGTCGCCGCGATCACTCGCACATCGACTCGGATCGCCTTCGATCCACCTACCCGCGTGACGGCGCCCTCCTCGAGAGCTCTCAGCACCTTCGCCTGAGCCGCAAGAGACATGTCTCCGACCTCGTCGAGGAACAGCGTGCCCTCGTGCGCCTGCTCGAACTTGCCGGCACGGTCCGAAATGGCACCGGTGAAGGACCCCTTCCTATGCCCGAACAGCTCGGACTCGATCAGCTCCGAGGGGATCGCAGCGCAATTGACCTCGATAAACGGTGCGTCGCGTCGCGCCGAAAGGCGGTGAAGCCCGCGAGCCACAACCTCTTTGCCTGTGCCGTTCTCACCCGTGATGAGGACGCGCGCGTCGGTGGGCGCCACCCGCTCGATCCGCCCCAACACTTCCCGTATCGACTCCGACGCCCCGACGATCCGGTGTCGGTCATCAGCCTCGCTACGGAGCAGCTCGACGCTCTGGGTAAGGCCGCGGAGCTCAAGGACATTCCGGAGCGTGACGAGCAGGCGACCGGTGTCCAGGGGCTTCTCAAGAAAGTCGAATGCGCCTCTCCGCGTGGCATCCACGGCGGTGTCGATGGTCCCGTGGCCGCTGATCATGACGACCGAAGCGTTCGGGTCCAACTTGCGGATGCGGGAGAGCACTTCGAGGCCGTCGAGCCCCGACATCTTCACGTCGAGAAACGTGATTTGGGGCGCGAACGACTTGAAGAGCTCGATCCCCTCCGGGCCGTCCGCGGCCAGGCACACATCGTGATCCTCGTATTCGAAGACCTGCCGAAGGGCGTTCCGGATGGATTCTTCGTCGTCGACGATGAGGATTCGTGCCATGGGCGGTTCGGCTTGTCGTGTCGCTCAGCGGTTGCTCACGAGCACCAGGCTGTCACGAAGGACGTAGGCGGTCCGGAGCCCGCTGGGGAGCGGGACGGCGATGGCGTCCTCCGCGAGGGCGGCCGCGTCTTCTCGTCCCAACGCTACCAGGACCTCGGGAATCACGCGATCAGGAAGCGGGACGAGGGCGGTCCTCACACCGTGAACCACCAGGGCCTCCCGGCGTTCCTCCTCGAGCGGCACGAGGGTCCCCTCGACCGCCACGTCGATGGTGTCAGGGAGGAAGCCCAGCAGAGGGTCGAGGTCGGGAAGCCTCGGGAAGGCATCGACCGCGACACGGGCCGTCAGGGTAAGCACGCCGTCGGCGATCTGCACCCTCGGCTCACTGATTCCGTCGGGGACGATGTCGGGGATCGAATAGAGGAGCACGGACTCGATCTCGGCCGAGCTGAGCGCCAGCTCCGTCCCGCCCTCGCCCCGTCGCAGGGCCTCGAAGCGATCGACCGTGGCCGCCGCGAGCTCGGGAGACGGCCCGGCGGCCTCCTGAACGGCCTCCTCCGCCCCTGAGAGCCAGGTGAGAACCTGGGGGAAGACGATCGGCCCCCATTTCCATCCCGCCACGGCAGCGGCCAGGAGGAGGACCACCAACACGATCTTGCTCACGCAACTCGTCAGGCAGCCGCTTCCCGGCATCGCTCACCCCTCCAGACGGCAGCTCTGGTGTACCGTGTAGCGGGCGCCGGCCCTCGACAGTTCACTTCGCATGAGGTCGAGCCTCCCGACGGCGATCCGGCCCTCGTAGGTGAGGCCCGACGCGATCTTGTCGAGGCCGCGGAACGCTCCCGCTCCATTGCGGCCCGCCGCCCTTCCCAAGGTCACATGAGGGTGGAAGACCCTGGTCTCGCGCTCGAATCCACAGGCGGTCAGCTCCCCGTCGAGGTCCTCCCTCAAGCGGCGAAGCGCGGGCGTCGCCGCGACCTTGATCCAGATCACCCGGGGGCGGCGCAGCGTCGGGAATGCCCCGAACCCTCCGAGCGAGAGGTCGAGCGGGCCCGCGGCGGCGGCGACCCGACCGACCGCCTCCTCCACGGCCTCGATCCGATCCTCCGACAGATCGCCAAGGAACTTCAGGGTGATGTGAAACTTCGAGGGCTCCACCCAGCGCACCGGAAGCTCCGACTCGCGGAGCGCTCGAGCCGCGTGATGGATTCGGCCCTTCTCCCCCTTGGGCAAGTTCAGTGCCAAGAAGAGACGCATGACTGCCGGCTACACCTCTCGTTACGGTCGACGGACGATGGCTCGCGCGCCCCCGGAGCGGGGTTCGCCCTTCTCGCGACCGAGGGCTCGGCCAAGGCATCCTCGCCCCGCTCCCACGGCCCGTCTGCCCCGCGCAGGTGGCCAACGGGCGTACGCGAGAGGGTGAGTCCCACTCCTGCCCGGGCAAGCCTCCACGGGCGGAGCGTTGCGGGGAAAAGCTACCGGGACGGCCGAGCCCGAACAACCTTCGACGGCCTCAACGAAACGCTAGTGGAGCAGGATCGCATCTGGGCGGCACGTCTGGCACAGGAATACTCCTGCCCCGCCCTCCCGGCGACACCCTGCCCGGTCGCGAGCGGTCACGGATGACGGGGCCGAGGACGAGGGAGCGTCGAAGCGGAGGCGTGGCGAAGAACCCTGCGAGTCCGGTCGCTCCGAGAAAAAGGGCCATCAACTCTGACATGGATACTCACTTGTCGTTGGATACGGCTACCCGTACCACCCCACCCGGGGAGATGGTAGATTGTCATGCTACACTTCGAACTAGCACCCACGGCGGGAGCGCTCGATGAAGGTTGCAGTCCTCGGGGAGTCCGCACTCGGAGAGAGCCGTGTTGCGCTGATTCCGTCGACCGTAGGTGAGCTGGCCAAGATCGGGTGCGACGTCACCGTCGCTTCGGGTGCCGGGCTTGGGTCGCACTTTGCAGACGCGGAGTACCGGAACGCGGGAGCCGACGTGGCCCCGAACGCCGCAGCGGCCCTGCGGGGGGCAGAGGTCGTGCTGAAGGTCCAGGCTCCGACCGATGAGGAGATCGAGAAGCTCCCCGAGGAGGCGGTGCTCATCTCTCTGCTGTCGCCCCTCACCGATCCGGAGCTGATCGGGCGTCTGGCGAAGGCGGGCGTGACCGCGTTTGCACTCGAGCTGATCCCCCGCATCACCCGCGCCCAGAGCATGGACGTGCTCTCCTCGCAGGCCACGGTCGCGGGCTACAAGGCCGTGCTTCTCGGGGCCGACGCCCTGGGCAAGTTTCTTCCCATGCTCATGACCGCCGCGGGCACTATCCGACCGGGCAAGGCGTTGATTCTGGGCGCTGGCGTGGCCGGGCTGCAGGCGATCGCGACGGCGCGGCGCCTGGGTGCCAAGGTGGAGGCGTTCGACGTTCGCCCCGAGGTCAAGGAGCAAATCGAGAGCCTGGGCGCCTCGTTTCTCGAGACCGAGCACGAGCTGGCGGCCGAGGGCGAGGGCGGCTACGCGAAGGAGATGAGCGAAGAGCAGCACAAGCGTGAACTCGAGCTCATCGCCCAACACATCGCCAGCGCCGACCTTGTCGTGACGACGGCCCAGATTCCGGGCCGTCCCGCGCCCGAGCTCATCACCGAAGCCATGGTCGACTCGATGCGGCCCGGGTCGGTGATCGTCGACTTGGCCGCTTCCTCGGGCGGCAACTGCGCGCTTACGTGCGAGGGCGAGACCGTCGTGCACAACGGGGTGAAGATCATGGGACCGTCCAACCTGCCCGCCGACATCCCCGTGCACGCGAGCCAGATGTTCGCCAAGAACGTCGCGACGCTCCTCAAGGAGCTTGTGAGCGACGGTGCCCTGTCGTTGGACTTCGACGACGAAGTCTTGACCGCCACGTGCGTGACGCACGGGGGCGAGGTGCGGCACGGCCCCACGAGGGAGCGTCTCGGGTCTTGATGGGCTCGGGTCGACAAGGAGCGAGCCCGATCGGCCGAACGCCCGGCCCACCCGGCACTTTCAGCACATCGCACAGGAGGCCCCGATGGGTGAGATGCTCATAGGACTCTACGTCTTCGTCCTGGCCGCCGTGGCCGGCCGGGAACTGATCAGCAAGGTGCCCCCGACGCTGCACACTCCGCTGATGTCGGGAGCCAACGCCATCTCGGGCATCGCCATCGTCGGCGCCCTGGTCGTCTCGGCGCGGGTCGATTCGGGACTCTCAGAGATTCTCGGGATCGGCGCCATCGTCATGGCCATGATCAACGTGGTGGGGGGCTTCATGGTCACCGATCGCATGCTTCAGATGTTCAAGAAGCAATAGACGCCCACTCCAAGGAGCACACCGATGGACACCTCGCTTTGGGTGGAGCTGTCGTACCTCCTCTCGGCCGTTCTCTTCGTGGTCGGGCTCAAGCAGCTGCAGTCTCCCGCCACCGCGCGCGCGGGCAACCGGCTGGCCGCCCTCGCGATGCTCATCGCGATCATCGCCACGCTCGCGGAGAATCAGGCGGCGAGCTGGACTGGAATCGCCGGGGGCATGATCCTGGGCGGCCTGATCGGCGGCGCGCTGGCCCGCATGGTGAAGATGACGGACATGCCGCAGCTGGTCGGAGCCTTCAACGGCTTCGGCGGCGGTGCGTCCGCGCTGGTGGCTGCAGCCGAGCTGGTGCGCATCCAGGGCACCGGTGAGGACCTCGCTCTCGGCGACGGGCTGACCATCGCGCTGTCCTGCCTGATCGGCACGGTAACCTTCTCGGGCAGCTTCGTCGCGTTCGGGAAGTTGCACGGGATCGTGACGGGCAACCCCGTGACCTTCCCGCTGCAGAAGTCGTTCAATGCGCTCCTGTTCGCCGCCCTTCTGGCCTTGGGCGCGTCGGTGATGGGTCTCTTCGCGATCGGGAGCCTCTCGTCCCTGCTCACGTTCGCCCTCTTCTCGGCGATCGCCCTGCTGCTGGGCGTCCTTCTGGTGATCCCGATCGGCGGAGCGGACATGCCCGTCGTGATCTCGCTCCTGAACTCGTATTCGGGCTTGGCGGGCTCGGCGGCAGGCTTCGTCATCGGCAACAACGTGCTCATCATCAGCGGCGCCCTGGTCGGCGCGGCGGGCCTGATCCTGACGATGATCATGTGCAAGGCCATGAACCGCTCGCTGGCCAACGTGGCCTTCGGGGCCTTCGGCGCCGAGGGCGCGACAGCCGCGCAGATCGGAGCGGGCGACAGGGTTGCGCGCTCGGTCGACCCCGAAGGGGCGGCGATGATTCTGGCGTACGCGCAGTCCGTCGTGGTCGTGCCGGGCTACGGGCTCGCCGTCGCGCAGGCCCAACATGACCTTCGGAAGGTGATGGACAACCTCGAGGAGCGCGGCGTCGACGTGAAGTACGCCGTCCACCCCGTGGCGGGGCGGATGCCCGGCCATATGAACGTGCTGCTCGCCGAGGCTGACGTCCCCTACGACCAGCTGTACGATCTCGACGAGATCAACGACGACTTCGCCAGGACGGACGTCGCGCTCGTGGTCGGAGCCAACGACGTCGTGAATCCCGAGGCGCACAACCCCGAGAGCGTGATCGCCGGCATGCCGATCCTCGACGTGGAGCGGGCCAGGAGCGTGATCATCATGAAGCGCAGCCTATCACCGGGCTTCGCGGGGATCGACAACCCGCTCTTCTACATGGACAACACGATGATGCTCTTCGGCGACGCGAAGCCGTCGATGGCCGAGCTCGTCAAGGAGGTCAGGGACGCCTGAGCGCAAGGGCGCTCGGGCCCCCAAGCGCGGGAGCGCTCCCCCCCCCCCCCGGCCGAGTCGCGGGGTCGAGGCTGGCCTTCACCTCGCGGAGCGACCGCGGGCCGTCTAGGCCCGGCGAGCTGCACCGGCCTTCCCCGCCACCCTCGCGGCGGCCTTGAGAAGCCAAAGTCCCCCAGGCAGTTCGCGACCCGGTCCACGACTCGGTGTCCCTACCGGCGGAACGCTTCAGGGGACATGTGTAGCCCGCACGCCCCCCTGGCGGCCGGAGTGAGCCTCGTCATGACGACGAGGCGAGGTCACGGGCGATCGAGCGGCATCAGCGACGGGGGAGCGACAGCTCCTCCTTGATGTTCCGGAGCTGCTCCTCCACATCGGTTACCAACTCGGCGGTCGGCACCTTGGGAACCCCGCTCCCCTGGAGGAGGGCGAAGAACAGGGCGTCGGTGTGCCCGATGCTCGCGTGCGTGACACCTGCGTCGAGGAAGCGGTTGAGACGGAGTGCGTCGGAGAGCGAGAACGCGCCTCCCGGGCGGGCAGGCGGTGCGCGGAAGAACAGACGAATCACGGCCTCCCTCAGGATCTGGAACTCCTCGACGATGTCCCCGGCCGCCAATCCCCGCTGGGCCCCCATAGAGCCGTAGAGTTCCGCCGCCTCCCTCCAGAGCGGGGCCACGTGCGCCTGATGGCTCCCGACGGCCTCTGGAACCATCGCGGTCAAGACCTCGAGAAAACGCCTCAGGATCGGCTCGAACTCGGGCGCGAGACTCCCGCGATGACACACCTCGTCGAACCAGTAACGCGAGAGGAAGTCGCGTTGCCTGTGGAGCCACTTCTCGAGCTGGCGGTCGCCGGACGGGCGGACGGACGACCTCGCAGGCGTCGATGTCGGGCTCCCTTTCCGCTCTGCGACAGAATCCATTACGGTCCTCCAAAGACGAGGTCGACGAATGCCTTGAAGGGAGTTCTATAGTGCTGAATCCCCTGCTCCGTCGCCAGTTTGGTCGTGGGACTCCCCCCAAGGCATCATCCGCACGCAGATCACGGTGCCCTCTCCACGACGGCTGTCGGCCGTCACCTCACCGCCCCAGGACCGGACCAGCTTCTGGACGATCGCCAGGCCGAGTCCGGTGCCGGCCGAGCGGGTGCTAAACTGTGGCTCGAAGACGCGCGCGAGCACGTCCGAGGGGATGCCGACTCCGTCGTCGCGCACTCGAACCTCTACCTCGCCCGGCCCTGACTCGGCCTCGATGACGACGCTGCCGGCGCCCTTGATCGCGACCCGCGCGTTCTCCAGGAGGTTCACGAGGACCTCCTTGAGCTCCGTGTGCCGGGCGCTCACGGGCGGAAGGCCGTCGGACACCCTCGACTCGAAGCGGACGCCTCCCTCCTCGCCCACCCGGTAGAGCGTCAGGACCTCCTGCGCCACGGAGCCGACGTCGACGGGCTCCAAGGGGGCCTCGCCGGCCGCTGCCGGGGCCCCGAAGCGCGAGAACCCGCTCGCGATCTCGGCGAGGCGATCGATCTCGCCGAGGATCGCTCCGACGTTGCGATCCAGGATCGGCTCGAAGTCCCCGCGGCGATCCCGCCACGCGCGGCGGATGTGCTGGACGCTCAGCTTGATGGGCGTGAGCGGATTCTTGACCTCGTGCGCGACCTGACGGGCCATCTCGCCCCACGCCAGGATCCGCTCCGTGCGAAGCTCATCCGTCACGTCCTCGATCGAGAGCACTACGCCGCCCGGTCCCTGCCGCGAGATCTCGCGCGAGCGCACTCGTATGCGCCGCTCGCCGACCTGGAACTCGGAGGCCGCCTCCCGGAGCCCGTCCCGAAGGCGCTGCTCCATCCACTCCACCAGCTCGCCTCGCGTGCCTTCGAGCCGGGGGAGCGGCGTGCCGACCTCGACCAGACCTCCGAGCACGGTCTGGGCCCGCGGGTTGACGAGCGTGACGCTGGCGGCCGGGTCAAGGGCGACGACACCAGTGGCCGCCTCGTCGACGATAGCCTGGGTCCGACGAGTCGTGCGCACCAGATCGTGGCGGGCCCGGCTGATGCGAAGGACCATCCGGTTGAAGGCCCGGAAGACCGCCCCGAACTCGTCGGCACGCGCCTCGGGAAGCCGCACCGCTAGGTTGCCGTCTCCGACTCTCTCCGAGGCAACCTGCAGCGTGCGGATCGGAGAGGTCAGAGTCCGCCCCGCGAGCATCGCGAGGCCGAGCGAGAGTCCGGCGCCCAAGAGGACTACGAACGCGACCAGTTCGGCGACCTCCCTCTGCCGTAGGGCCGTGGCACCGGCCTGCAACGGCACCTGCGTAGCTACGACGTCTCCGTCCGGCAGCCGCCGGAACGCCATCAGGTATTGCCGCCGGCCGAGGCTCCCGAGAGCCGTCTCGAGAAGCTCCTGGCGACTCTCGAGCTTCTGGTTCACCTCGTAGGGAATCCATCCGTCGTAGAGGCCCATCTCCACGGCTTCGTCGACCGACCCGCCCCGCAGTTCGCCCGCCCTATACTCGAGCAGGTCGGCGCCTACCCGGCTCGACAGCAGGGCCATCGAGCGGCCCGCTTCGTAGTAGAAGGCCGCAGCGTCGGCCGCGATGCGGGCGGCGATCGCCGCAGCCGCTCGAACCGTCGCGTCCGAGAGCGTGCGGAACGCGAGGCTGCCGAAGAGTGCCGCAGAAAGGACGAAGAAGGCGAAGAGGGCCAACGTCACCCGGGTCCGGAACGAGGCGAGCGGGTTCTTCCAGCTTCGCACCGCCGGGCGCCGACCCACGAGGATGAACCGCCCGAGCGCCCAGAGGACCAGGATGAGGGCGACGTCGCCCAGGATCAGCAGGCCTCCGCGCGCGCTCGCCTGCAGCGGGCCGGCCAGCCCCACGGTGTACTGGGCGTCGAATCCCCCGTCCGGATACGCGACGCTCTGCCGCGCTTCCCAGCCGTCCTCGGTGCGGGCCCACGCGACTTGATTCTCCGGGCCGGCCTCATCTCCTTGGAGGATGGGCACCAGGGTGAGCGGGCTCTCGGTCGGCGCGGTCAGCCCCCCGAAGACCGCGCCGAGCGGGGTCGTGCTGGGCAACTCCAGGCGCGGGGGAACCACCCCGGTCAGCGCGCGGCCGCGGCTCAGGGGAACCTGCACCACGTAGTTCGCGTCCGCTTCCGCGAGGCGGCGCACGAACGGCGCCACAGCCTGGCCCGCCGCTTCCGAGGAGTCTCCGGCCCGCTCCGGCCTCTCCCCCTCGACGCCAACCGCGATCTCGAATTCCGGGAGTCCGTCCGGGCTCCAGAGCGTCAGCCACACGCCTGAACCCTCCTCCGCGAGCCCGCTGCTCACCCAGCTCTCGTAGACAAGCTCCGCAGGGCCTGCACCTTCGGCGTCCAGCGAATCGGCCGCGTCCGCGAACCGGTACAGGAGCTCCTCGAGACCGGCGTCGGGCGGGGTCCCGAGCCGGCCGAGCTGAAGCTCGGCGAAGTCCATCCTGGACTCGACGCGCGCGCTCCAGGCGACGACGAGGGCGGCAGAGGCCCCGAGCACCGCAGCCGATCCCCAAGCCGTCCAGATCCTGCGCCAGCCCCGCACGCCCGAGAGCCCATAGCCGGCCAGCGCGGCGGGAAGCACCCATGCGGCCGTACTCGGCGCCGGCAGGACGCCTTGGAGCCTCGTCCACGCCGCACCCGCAGCCAAGAGGCCCAGGGCAAGCCCCAGCGCCCCCGCGAGGACGAGGGCCGCGCGAGGAGGCCGTCGGGCCCGCTCTCCGAGCCGGAAGGCGCCGAGGCAGAGCAGCGTGAGCACAAGCGCGACGCCGAGCTGGTACACGATCCACTTCCCCTCGCCTCCCGACAGGAGCGTGAGTCCCGCCCCCCTCACCAGCAGCTCCGACGCGAGCGGAAACGCGACGAGCACGGCCAGCCCTGTGGCGAGGGGCCCGAGACGGGCGGAGGGCGGAGGGTGGGCGGCCACCACGACGGCGCCGGCGACCGTGAGGAGGAGTACGCGCTCGAAGGTCACAGGCAGAGGCCCCGGAAGGGTGAAATCGGCCGCGGTGTAGATCGGGATCAGCGACCCCATCATCCCGCCCACGGGGATCAGAAACGCGAGGCCGAGCGGTGTGAGAGCCGCCGCCGCCCGATCTCCCTTCCCCGCTCCGGCCGTTGTGGCGAGGAGCAGCCACGCGACGACCGCCAGGGCTCCGACGATCCTCGACCAGAAGGTGTGCACGTCCAGCAGCCGCTGCTCCTGAGTGGGGCGGACGATGGAGACGCTGAAGAGCGGCTCGCCGTCCCAGGGGAGGCCGAGCACGTCGTCCTCTCCCGCCCGGGAGGGGCCGAGGATCCGGAGTCCCTCGCCGACTCCCTCGCGGAAGGAGGTGACGAAGTCGCCCGGATCGGACTCGATACTGCGGGGCAGGTTGGCCTTGACGAGAGCGGCCGCCATCGCCGATCCGCCTCCGGGAATCGGGCCGGTGAAATACAGGTAGCTGAACAGCGGACGATCGCGGTAGAGGTACCCGAGGGTCCCGCCGCTGAGCTCGGGGGGCACGGCCCCCCGGTGCGTGCCGTCCCAGACCAAGAAGCGACCGTCGGGCGCGCGGATTGCGGCGGCGGCCATGCCGGTTCGGCGCCGCACGTCACGGAGGCCCTCCAGCAGGTCGACGTCCGGTCCGCTCGCCCAGAGATCTCCGATACGCCGGACCGCGTCGTTGCCGCTGTCCAGCAGGCGGCCCAGCCTGTCGCCCAGCGCGGCCTCGGCTCGGGCGTCGCGCGCCTCCCAGTATGCGTCGAAGTCGAGCGAGACCCGTCGGCTCACCCAGTGGCCGTAGGAGGCGGCGACGATGGCGGCGAGGACGACGAGGCCGGCGACCGCGCGAGCCGCTCCCCGCTTCGGTCGGACGGTGAGGGCGGCGAAGGCGGAGACGGCGGAGAAGGCAAGCCAGCCCACCCAGGGCCAGCGCGTCCACGCCGCGAGTCCGAGAACGCCGATCCACAGCCCCATGCGACCGAGCGCGGGCCAGGGACCGGAGTGGAGCATCGGATTCGACGGATCGTTCGGCGCGCTCATGAGACTTGAACCACCGATGATCGCCGGAGGTTCGCGCGCGCCCGGAACGTGACGGCTGCGCTGCCGGGCCGATACGCCCGGGCAGGAGGCCCGGAGCCGGGCAACCGAACCGCGCCGGGCGACCCGGTGTAGTGCGAGGCATGCGCATCCTCTCGGCGATCCTTCTGTTGGCGGCCGCCTCGCCGCTCCCGCCGAAGCGCGTCTACGCGCAGGCCGTCCTGCTCGACGAGGGATCGTTCGTGGTGAGCATCGCCGGAAGGACGGTCGGAATGGAGACGTTCCGCATCGGGCGCGCGGGTCTAGCGGACAACGCCCAGGTCATCGCCCAGGGGAGCCTTGAGCTCGAGGTGGAGGGCGGCGAGCGGATCGTTGAGTCCGCCTTGGCCACGCTCGGCCGTCGAATGTCGCTTGACGCCTATCAGGCGAAGGTGTCGGGGCCGGGAGCCCTGCAGGTGTTCCTCCAGTGGCGGGGCGACCGGATCGTCGCGGAGACGACGTCGGAGGAGGCCGTCGAGGAACGCATCTACCGCCGAGCCCTCCCCGGAACACCTACCGTGCTGCTCGATCACATGCTCGCCCATCACTACTTCTTCCTCACACCGCACCAGAGGCCCGGGGACGCACCGATCCTGGTTGTGCGTCCCAGGCCCGGCAGCCAAGTTCGCGCCGTGTTGCGGAGCGGGGAGGTCGAAGCGCTCGCGATCGGCGACGAGGAGCTACGTGCGCAGAGGCTCCAGCTCGTGTTGGGCGGGGCCTTTCACGACATATGGGTGGACGCTCGGGGCCGGGTGCTCCGGGTGGAGATTCCCGGCGACGAGTATGTGGCCCTGCGGCGCGATCCGCCGAACTGAAGCCGCCGGCCGGGGAACCGGGAGCCGCCCCGCGCGACGGACGGCCCGCGCGGGGGTGCGTGACGAGGAGGCTCTGCGCCCCCTCGGTCCGGAAGCCACATGGGACCGCCTTAACGCACCCGTCAACAGGTCGACCGATGGTCGAAGAAGCCGATGGAGACGAAGGTCTCCGGACGGCGGGTCTGTAGCTCGTCTGTTCGAATGGACAGCCCTGCTGCTCGCTCCCCACACGGCCACGAGAACCGGCGCGGACCTAGCGAGTCAACCCTCGACTCGCTCCGCTGGTCCTCCCTCTTCCTTCCCAAACCCCCAGTCCCCGCTCCCTGGGCGGTTCGAAAAAAAGATCCCGGAGCCGGGAATAGGACCCCGACTCCGGGGTACAAAGGGGGAGCGTGCACCGGAGCACTGCCACTCTCAGGAACTGGTTTGGCCTAACGGGCCCAGGGGGTTCGATCCCCCTTCCCTTCCGAATTCACAGATGAACGCGGGGCACGATTCGTGCAGTCTCTATTCTCCTCGGGAACTCCTCGTCTATCTCCTCTCTACCCCTGTTTATCGTTGTGGCGGGGGCGAGACGACAATGAGGAGCCGCCAGGACTCCATATGGATTGCCCCTGCGCCCGGCGGGTTCGGTCCGCGCCACAAACCCCACCTTCGGTCATGGGGTGCATGAAACCGTCGCGCGCCGGCCGACGTAGTCGGAGGCGAACTCGGCCACCTTCTCTCTCGACGGTCCGTTTGCGGTCCGCTCGAGACGCATGAACAACCTAGAGGCCGTCCAATCACACGGAGGCTTGCCGTGCTGAGCCGATCGTTGCTTGGCCAGGTGATCCTGGCCGCCGCCTTCCTCGCCCCCGGTGCGTTCGTCGCGCAAGAGATCGTGCCCGTGACCCTGACCCTTGACGAGGCCATCGAGATCGCGCGCTCCAACAACCCAGGCTTTCGAGCGACGCGGAACGACGAAGAGGTGGCGGACTGGGCGGTGAGGACAGCCTACGGGGCTCTCGTCCCGTCGGCGTCGACGAATTTCGCCGTTTCCTGGCAGGGCGCCGGCGAGCAGGTATTCGGAAGCCTGACCGCCGAGCAGCTGGGCTTCGCCAACCAGCCGTCGTTCGTGTTCTCTCGCTACGGGCTCAGCGTCGACTATACCGTCGACGGCACGAGGTTGCTCGCGCCCGGTCAGGCCCGGGCCGATCGGCGCTCCGTGCGCGCCCAGGTGTCGGCCGCCGAGGCCAGGCTCGTCTCCGAGGTGACGCAGGGCTACATCGACGTGTTGCGGCAGACCGAGGAGGTCCGCGTCTCCGACCAGCAGCGAGAACGCGCGCGCTTCAACCTCAGGCTCGCCGAGGCTCAGCTCCAGGTCGGCACCGCGACCGCCGTCGACGTGGCCCAGGCCGAAGTGGCGCTCGGACGGGCGGAGGTCACGGTGCTCCAGACGACGAACGCTCTCGAGACAGCCCGCATCGTGCTGCTCCAGCGGATGGGTGTGGATCTCGAGAGCCCCTTCGTTCCGACGACTCCGTTCATGCTGTCCGAGCCCTCGTGGAGCGTCGACGAGCTCTACGGCCTCGCCGTGGAGAGCAACCCGACGCTGCGGTCGCTTCGGGCCAGCCGGTCGGCAGGCAGCTACGGAATCAGGATGGCGAAGAGCACGTATCTGCCGACGCTTCGCCTCTCCGCCGGCCTCAGCGGGTTCACGCGGAGGGCGTCGAGCACGGACTTCGAGGTCCAGCAGGCCGAGGCCCGGGCGCAGGGCTCGGTGGAAGGCTGCCGCTTCACGAACGATCTGCTCGGGCGCCTCGCCGACCCGCTGCCGCCACGCGACTGCACGTCGCTGGCCTTCACCGACGACATGGCACGGGCGATCGAGGAGCGAAACCGGACCTTTCCCTTCGACTTCACGGACAATCCCGCCACCGCCTCGATGGTCCTCAGCCTGCCGCTCTTCCAGGGCCTGAACCGGCACCGGGAAGTGGCGGAGGCGAGAGTCCGGCTCGAAGATCTCGACTACACGCTGCGCGAGGAGGAATTGGCGCTGCGGGCGAACGTCACGGCGACGCTGGCGACGCTTCGCGCCGCGTATCAAGCCGCGCTCATCGAGGCGCAGAACCAGATCGTGGCCGACGAGCAGCTGAGGCTCGCACGGGAGCGCTTCAGCGTGGGGCTTGCCGACTTCCTGGAGCTGCTCGAGGCGGAGACGCTGAAGGTCGAGGCCGACCGCGAGCAGATTGCCGCCATCTTCGCCTACCACGACTCGCTGGCGGCTCTTGAAGCCGCGATCGGGACGTCCCTACCCACACAGTGACGCACGGAACACTCTCATGACGACGAACCGGAGGATGCTGATCGGGGTGGCCGCCGTCGCGGTCCTCGGCTCGGGCGCCGGCCTCTTCGCCTGGCAGCGTCGGGACAGGGGCGTCGAGGTCCGCCTCGAGGAAGTGATCCGCAGGGACCTCGTGGAGACCGTGACCGCGAGCGGGAACATCCGCGCGGGCCGGGTGGTCGACATCAGCTCCGACGTTTCGGCGAGGGTGCGGACGCTCCTGGTCGAGGAAGGCGACGACGTAGAGGCCGGCGACCTGCTGCTGCGCCTCGACCCCACCCAGTTCGAGGCGGCGGTCTCGAGGGCGAGGGCGTCGCTCAACCAGGCCCAGGCCCAGGAGCGGCAGCAGCAGGCCGCACTGGAGCGGGCCAGGAGAGATCACGAGCGGCTCCGTAGCCTCTTTGAGACCGACTCGGTGCTGGTGGCCAGGCAGCAGCTCGACGACGCCGCCACGGAGATGGAGCTGGCCCTGCGCCAACTCGAGGCACTGCAGTTCGCCGTCGCGGAGGCGGAGGCCTCGCTCGAGGAGTCGAGGGAGCTTCTCAGCAAGACGGTCTTCACCGCCCCCATCTCCGGCAAGGTCACGCGCCTCAGCGTCGAGGAAGGCGAGACCGTCATCGTCGGCACGATGAACAACCCGGGGAGCCTGGTGCTCACGATCAGCGAACTGTCGCGCGTGGAGGCGGTCGTCGAGGTGGACGAGACCGATATTCCCTACATCGAGGTCGGCGACAGCACCGTGCTCGAGCTCGACGCGTTCCCCGACCGGCTCTTCAGCGGTACCGTCACCGAGATCGGGAACAGCGCGATCCGCCCGCCGGCCTCGACGGCGGGCACAGGACAGAGCGCCGCCATCGACTTCGAGGTCGTCATCACGATGGACGACCCGCCCGGCGGCGTCCGCCCCGACCTCTCCGCGACGGCCGATATCGTGACGGCCACGAGGTACGCCGCCATCTCAGTGCCGATCATCGCCCTGACCGTGAGGGCCGAAGACGAAGGCGGGGAGGGCGGCGGCGACGCCCCGGAGGACGACGAGGACGAGTTCCGCGCGGACGAAGCGCCTCGTGGCCCCGTGGGGCGGGCCCGCGAGAACGACGTCGAAGGCGTGTTCGTCGTGGTGGACCGAACGGTCACCTTCACGCCCGTCGAGATCGGAATCGCGGGCCAGGAGCACTTCGAGGTCCTGAACGGCCTCACCGTCGGCGATACGATCGTGGCCGGACCGTATCAGGAGATCCGCCAGCTGTCCAACGACGACGCTGTGCGCCAGATCGAATCCGACCGGGACGACGACTCCAACTAGCGTCGCGGCTCCGGTCCGCCCGACGCCCACCGCCGAGACACGCTTCATGCACTTCGCCGAAGGGATACGGCTCGCGCTCTCCCAGATCCGGACGGAGAAGCTGAAGAGCGCCTTCAGCCTCCTGGGCGTCATCGTGGGCGTCATGTTCCTCATCGTCGTGGTGAGCGTGGTGGAGGGCATGGACCGCTACATTCGCGACGATCTCTCCTCGGTCGTCTTCGGCGTGAACACCGTGATCCTGCGAAGGGTGCCCGACGGGCCCAACTCCGACGGCATCAGCCGACGGGAGCGAGCCCGCAGGCCGCGCCTCACCTACGAGGACTGGAGGGCGGTGCAGAATCAGATCACGGTGCCGGCCCTCGTGGGAGTGGAGAGCGAGACCGGCGGCGAAGTCGTCGCCGACAACGGCCGAAGCGTGGAGAACGTCCGCCTCTCCGCCGTTTCGCCCGAGATCCTCGGCATCCGGGACTACGAGGTCGAGAACGGACGGCCCTTCTCGCCGCGGGAGGCCGAGCGCGGGACCGCCGTCGCGATCCTGGGCGCCGACACCGCGGAGCTGCTCTTCGGCACGCTCGATCCCATCGGCCGCCGAGTGCGCATCCGGGGCTTCCCCTACCGGGTCGTCGGCGTCCTCGAGGAGCAGGGAAGCCTCTTCGGCATCTCGCTCGACAACCGTGCGCTCGCGCCGGCGCGCTCTCCCATCCAGGCCGTGTCGAACCCGCACGGCATCGTCGACCAGATCGTCGCCCAGGCGCTGGACCCCGCCGAGGTCAGGAGTCTGCAGTCGGAGATCGAGGGTGTCATGCGCGGCCGGAGGCGCCTCAGGCCCGCCGAGGAGAATAACTTCTCGGTCGAGACGGCGGACGAGACGCTGAGCTTCTGGAACCGGATCTCGCAGGTGCTCTTCCTGGCGCTGCCCGGCCTCGTGGCGATCTCGCTCGTGGTCGGCGGAATCGTGATCATGAACATCATGCTCGTCTCGGTGATGGAGCGGACCCGGGAGATCGGCGTGAGGAAGGCATTGGGCGCCCGGCGACGCGACATCCTCGTCCAAGTGCTCATCGAGTCCGTCACCCTGTCGGGCGTCGGCGCCCTGGTGGGCGTCGGCGTCGGCGTCGGGCTCACCTACCTGGTCGCCACCTTCTCCCCGCTTCCCGCGGCCGCGGACCCCAAGTGGATGGCCCTGGGCGTATCGCTCGGCGTCGCCGTGGGCATCGCGTCGGGCGTCTATCCCGCGTCGCGCGCCGCCAAGCTCGATCCTGTCGACGCGCTCAGGTACGAGTGACGTGAGCCGCCTGCAGCACACCCTGGAGGAAGGTGCCTCGATCGCTCTGGACTCGATTCGAGCCAACAAAGTCCGCTCCGGTCTGACCATTCTCGGCATCGCGATCGGCGTCGGAGTGGTCATGATGATCGCGGCCATGGTCACAGCCGTCCGAGAGTCGATCCTGGTGGGCTTCGAGTCGGCCGGTCCGGACAACTTCTCGGTGACCCGCTTCGACTTCACGAGCGTGCGCATTGTAGGCCCCGGCGGCCGGCCTCCGTGGTGGAACAAGCCCCGCATCGAGCCGGAGGAGGCCGAGCGGGTCGCGCGCCTGCCCGACGTCCGGGTGGCTCTGTACAACTTCAGCTTCAACTCGACGATGTCGGTGGACGGCCGCCGCGTGAACGACGTGCAGTCGTCCGGCTACTCGTCGGGCTGGCCCGCCTACACGCCGGGGCGCTTCGTCGCCGGTCGCGACTTCACGCCCCAGGAAGTTCGGCAGTCCCGGCCCGTCGTCATCCTCTCCGTCCCGCTGTCAAAGGAGCTGTTCGGCGACCTCGACCCGATCGGCCGAAGGATCCGGGTAACGGCCGGCAACCGAGGCGTAAGCGAAGCCTTTCGCGTGCTGGGCGTCTTCCAGAACGAGGAGAACATCTTCAGCGCCGCCATCGAGCACTGGGCCATCTTCCCCTACAGATCCGCGATGAAGAGGCTGAAGGCGTCCAACTGGCAGGCGGGCATCTGGATCGTGCCCCGCGACTCCACGCATCAGGCGGACGTGATCGACGGGGTGATCGGCACCATGCGCTCCTTGCGGGGGCTGCGGCCGAGGGAAGACAACGACTTTGCGATCCTACGCTCCGACCAGCTGCTCGAAGCGTTCAACCGGTTCACCGGGATCTTCTTCCTCGTTATGCTCGCCCTCTCGTCCGTGGCCCTGCTCGTCGGAGGGATCGGGGTCATCGGAATCATGATGATCTCGGTCGTCGAGCGGACCCGGGAGATCGGCGTGCGTAAGGCGGTGGGTGCCACCCGCCGCGAGATCCTCTGGCAGTTCCTGGTCGAGTCGGTGGTCCTCACGCTGGTAGGAGGCGTGAGCGGCACGGTGCTCGGCATCGTGGCGGCGAAGGTGCTGGCGGCATCGACGCCCATGCCGGCCGCCGTGCCCGTGTGGGCCGTCGTGGTCGCCCTGGGCATGGCCGTCGTGACGGGAATCCTCTTCGGGATCGTGCCCGCCTACCGGGCCTCACGCCTCGATCCCATCCACGCCCTGCGCTACGAGTAGGTCCCCGGCTCTCCGGAGGCCGGCCGTGAGGCGGCGGCGAGGTTCACCGCCGCGGCGCGATTGAATATCTTGTCGGAGCCGGTCGAGCGACCTCCTGTCCGCCGATGCCCCACCTCCGAACAGCCGCGAAGACGCACGATGCATCCGATCTATCTCGACAACGCCGCCACGACGCCCCTCCGCGACGAGGTCCGCGATGCGATGCTGCCGATCCTGCAGGGCGAGTTCGGAAACCCGTCGAGTCCGCACGCCTGGGGCCGCCGGGCATCGGCTCGCCTGGAGGAGGCTCGAGAGCGGGTGGCCGGAGCGCTCGGAGCAGGCAGGCGCGAGATCTACTTCGTGCGCGGCGGCACCGAGTCGGACAACCTGGCCATACTGGGTCGGGCCGAGGCGGTGAGGGCCCGCCGGGAGCCCGTCCACGTCGTGGCGTCGGCCATCGAGCACCGCGCGATCCTCGAGGCGTCGGCCATCGTCGAGCAGCGGGGAGGGCGGCGCACCCTGCTCTCCGTCCGACCCGAGGGCACCTTGGACCTCGACGGGCTCGAGCGGGCGCTCGAGAACCGTCCCGCCGTGGTGTCGGTGATGACGGTCAACAACGAGGTGGGCATCCGCCTGCCCGTGGAGGACGTCGCCGAGCGCACCCACAGCCGCGGCGTGACGTTCCACACCGACGCGGTTCAGGCCGTCGGCAAGGTCCCCGTGCGGGTGGACTCGGTCGCGGTCGACCTGCTCTCGCTCACCGGACACAAGATCTACGGGGCCAAGGGCACGGGCGTGCTCTTCGTGCGGGACGGCGTGGAGGTGTCGCCCCTGCTCTACGGCGGAGGTCAGGAGCAGGCGCTGAGGCCGGGCACGGAGGATGTGGCCGGAGCCGTGGGTATGGCGGTCGCCCTCGAGCTCGCGGTGGGCGAGCAAGAGTCGGAGGCCGAGAGGCTCGGCGGCCTGCGAGAGGAGCTCGAAGACCGCCTGCGCGGAGGCCTCAGCGGCTTGAGGGTGCACGGAGGACGAGCGCACCGCGCCCCCCACATCCTCAACGTCGGAATCCCTTCCGTGGACCCCCAGCTCCTTCTGGCCGGACTCGACATGCACGGGATCGCCGTCTCGGCGGGCTCGGCATGCGAGAGCGGAGGCAGGGGCGGGAGCCACGTGCTCGAGGCCCTCTACGGTCCGATGGACGGCATGGCGGCGATCCGCTTCAGCCTGGGCCGGCACACGACCGGCGAGGACGTCCGGCGGGCGGCCGGCGCGACCCTGTCGGTGGTCTCGGCGGCGTACGGCGGAGCGGTCCCGGCGTGAGACGCGCGCGCGTGCTGGTCGCCATGTCGGGCGGTGTCGACTCGTCCGTGGCGGCGGCCCTGCTCGTCGACGCCGGACACGAGGTGGTCGGCGCCACCATGAGGACTTTCTGCTACTCCGGGACGGAGGCGCCCTCGAAGACGTGCTGCGGCCTCGAGGGCATCGCAGACGCCCGCCGCGTGGCGGACGCTCTCGGCATCCCCCACTACGTATTCGACGTCGAGGAGGACTTCACGCGTGACGTGATCGACAACTTCGTCTCGGAGTACGCGAGCGGCCGAACGCCGAACCCCTGCGTGCGCTGCAACGCCAACACGAAGTTCCGGGACCTGATGAGGCGAGGGCAGGCGCTGGGCTGCGACGGCATCGCGTCGGGCCACTACGTTCGGATCGAGCACTCGCCGACCAAGGGCTCCGCCCTCTACCGCGGCGTCGACCGGGCGAAGGACCAGTCCTATTTCCTGTGGGGGCTGCCGAAGGAGATGCTTCCCCTGCTCCACTTCCCGATCGGCGATCTCACCAAGCCCCGCGTGCGGGAGCGGGCCAGGGAGCTCGCCTTCGCCACCGCCGACAAGCCCGAGTCCCAGGAGATCTGCTTCGTGCCGGCTGGCGACTACAGGGAGCTTCTGCGATCCCGGCTCGAGGCTCCGCACCCCGCGCTCCAGCCCGGCAGGCTCGTCAGGTCGGGCGGCGAAGTCGTGGGCGAGCACAGCGGCTACGCCAACTTCACGGTCGGCCAGCGCAAGGGCCTCGGAGGAGGATTCGGCGAGCCGATCTTCGTCCTCGAGATCCACCCGGACACGCGCGAAGTGGTCGTGGGCCCGCGCGACGAACTGGTCTCGCCGGGCGCGGAAGTCGCCGATCTCAACTGGCTCGGCGATCCGCCCTCCGTCGGCGCGCGCCTTCGGGTGCAGATCCGGCACCGGGCTCCCGCCGCACCGGCCAAGGCCCTCGCGGCCGGCCCAAGCATGGTCCTCGCCTTCGAGGAGCCGCAACACGCCGTCACCCCCGGGCAGTCGGCCGTGTTCTTCGACGGCGACCGGGTCCTGGGCGGCGGCAGCATCGCCCGCGCACTGGGAGAGGCGGAGCTGACGGCCGGCGTCGCCTGAGGCCGCTCGAAGGAGGCGGAACCGGGTGCCCTAGCCTTAGTGCTTCAGGCCCGATGAGGCCGCGAACTCCTCCATCGCCGTCCGCTGCTCATCGGTGAGGTCCTGGGGGATCTCGACCTCGACCTCCACATACTGGTCCCCCACGCGGCCGCCCTTCTCCACGCCGTGGCCCCGGATGCGGAACAGGGTTCCGCTCTGGGTTCCGGGCGGAATCCGGAGACGAACCCGCTTCCCGTCCACGGTCCGCACCGCCATCTTCGATCCCAGCATCGCCTGAGCGAGGTTGATGGGCACCTTGACATGGACGTCGATCCCCTCGCGCCTGAAGAAATCATGGGGCTTGACCTTGAAGGTGATGATGAGGTCCCCGGGCTTCCCGCCCTGGCTGCCCCGCTCCCCCTGGCCCGTCGCGCGGATCTTGCTCCCCGTCTCGACTCCCTTCGGAACCGTGACCTCGATTCTGCGGTCCTGTCGCACCGATCCGCGGCCCAGACACGACGAGCACGGCGTCTCGGGGATGCGTCCCCGACCCAAGCAAGCGGGGCACGGCCGCTTCACTGCGAATCCGCCCTGACCGAACGAGATGGAGCCCGTGCCAGCGCACTCGCCACAGCTCTTCGCGCCGGTCCCGGGCGCCGCCCCCGACCCGCCGCAGGTGGCGCAGTCCTCGGTGATCGGCACCTTGATGGGGATCTTTCCGCCCCGCACGGCCGTGTCGAAGGGGATCTCCACGACGTAGTCGACGTCCCGGCCTGTCCTCCGACCCTGGGGCTTGCGCGGATCACCGGCCCTCCACCCCCGATCCAGAATCGAGCTGAAGATATTTCCGAGACCTCCGAGCCCCTGCAGGTCGTCCAAGGAGAATCCGCCGCCGGTCTCTCCGGCTCCCGCCCCCCCCGGAGCTCCCCGAGCTCCGCCGAACCCGAAGTTGGAGAAGCGCCGCATCGTGTTGTACTGCTTCCGCTTCTCGGGGTCGGACAGCACAGCGTGCGCCTCCCCGATCTCCTTGAACCGCTCGGCCGCCTTCGCGTCCCCGCGATTCGCGTCGGGGTGGTACTTCTTGGCTAGTCTGCGGTAGGCCTTCTTGATCTCGGCCTGAGTCGCCTTCTCGGGGACCCCCAGGGTCTTGTAGAAGTCCTTGGTCGCGGTCGTCACGAACTCTCGCCCGCCTCATGCTTGTAGACGACCACCCGCGCCGGCCGCACGAGGTGGCCCTTGAAGAGGTATCCCTTCTGGAAGACCCCTTGGACCTTGTGGTCGTCGTCGGGTGATTCCGCGGGCACGGCGAGCATGGCCTCCATCGTGTTCGGATCGAACGCCTCGCCCACGGGCTCCAGCACTTCCGCCCCGGCGACCTCGAGCGCCTGCCGGAACTTGCGCTCCACGAGGTCGACTCCCTCTACGAGCGCCTCGACCGAGGTGGACTCGGGTTGCCATGCTGCCACGCGCTCCAAGTCGTCTAGCCCGTCCAGGAAGTTCCGCAGAAGATCGGCCTGACCCCTCGCCCATGACTGGGACCGCTCGGCTTCCGCCCTCCTGCGGAAATTGGTGAACTCGGCCGCGAGACGCAGGTGCCGATCGTTGAGGGCGCTCAACTCGGCCTTGAGCCGCTCCGCGTCGCGCAGGGACGTGTCCTCGGTCTTTTCCTCCCCGAGAGGCTTCCGGCCAGAGGTCTCCGGGGACCCGGGGTCTCCTCCGTCGACGTCTGGGGCGACGCCATCGACCTGATCGCCGGGCCCGCCCCCCCGATCTCCCAAGCCGGGGTCCGCAATGCCGTCGGTCACGTTGGTGTCAGCGGGCCCACCAGAAGCCCGGGATACGTTGTCGCTCATTCTCGTCTCAACGGTGGGTTTCGAAACTCCTCTTGGAGAATCTACTTCTTCCATCATCATTGGGGAGCCCTGCGGCGTGGGTTCTCTCCTCCTGGCGGAGGACTTGAGCGCCGAGCACAGCTCCCGGTCAGCCGCACCGAGGCAGGGTGCACGAGTCCAGCATGAGCCCCTCTGGGTGGAGGCAGGGCCGGCTTCCCGACCGCCCCCCGGCACGTGGACGGCCGTGCAGGGGTCGATGCGAACCACGCATTCCGCAGCAGTCCCCGAGCCCGCCCTTCACGTGGAGGAAAGCAGCCTCAGGGGTCGCCGAGAATCACCCCCAGGAGGCGCCGGAGAGCCTCCTGAGTCGCCCGCCCTCGAATCGCCCCTCGGTCGCCGGAGAACACGCTCCGCCAAGCCACCACCCTCCCGTGGAGGGCCACTCCGGAGCAGACGGTTCCAACCGGCTTTTCGTCCGTACCTCCTCCCGGACCCGCGATACCGGTGATGCCGACTCCGACCTCGGCACCCAGACAGTCCGCCACCCCCCGGGCCATCGCCGCCGCCACCGGAATCGAGACGGCGCCCTCCGCATCGAGGACTGACGATTCCACGCCGAGGATCTTGCTCTTGAGATCGTTTGCGTACGCGACAACGCCTCCGCGGAAATACGCTGACGATCCCGCCCGGTCGGTGATGAGCTTGGCAAGCAGACCACCCGTACAGCTTTCGGACACGGCCAGCGACAGCCGCCGCGAAACCAGCTCGTTCGCCACTGCCTCCACAAGATCCGCGCTCGCCTCGTCGAACGAGCGCGAGGGCAGCACTCCGCCATTTCGGACACGCTCCGCTTCGTCGGGCCCCATTGTTGCCTCCTCCGCCGAATCGTCGCCGTTGGGGACCCGGGACGGGTCAGCCTCTTGCCAGGAAGAACCGGCCAAGAGGTTCCTGTTGGCACGGCTCGAGGTGTTCGGCAGCCCCTTACCGAGACCCCCGGCCATTCACTGAGCCTCGCCCCGCTCGCCTCGATCCCTCGCGACCTGACGGCTCGCCCGCCGATCGCAGGCAGCGGCTCACGCGCCTCGCCGCCCCCAGCGACGTCGGCAACCCCTGGGACGAGAGCCGTCAGTCCCTGACTCCGATCAGCGCCCGGTAGCTCCACAGGTAGTCGAACATCGAGTACACGGTGAGGAGCAGCGCCAGGGTGAGCGTCACGCCGATCCACGCCGAGTGTACGTGCGTCCAGGCTTCCCACAAGACGCCATCCCACCCCCGGGCTTCTGCACTGTCTCGGAGCGGATACCACAGGAGCAGCCCACCGGAGAACAGGTTCTGGATGAACGCCTTGTACTTGCCCGATGGCCCCGCAGCGATGACCACGTCGCGTCGAGCCGCCCAATGCCTGAATACGGTCACCGCCAGCTCGCGGCCGAAGATCACGACCATGACCCACATGGGTAGCATGCCCCACCACGGGATGAGCCACTCCTCCGCCCCCCGATGAGATATGAGGTAGAAGGGGATGAAGGTGGAGAGTAGGAGGAGCTTGTCAGCGATCGGATCGAGCAGCTTGCCAGCATCGGTGATCCACCCATGCTTGCGCGCCAGGTATCCGTCCCAAAGATCAGAGAGCCCAGCAAAGACGAAGAGCACAAAGGCGCCGTGGCGCGCACCCACCGACGACGCCATCGCCATCACAAAGATCGCCGGGCATGCCGCAATCCGCCCGACTGTGATGAGATTGGGAAGGTTGTGGCGCGCGGCCATGGCTGCCTCAGCTCAGGCCGTGGGCCATGATCCCGCTGACGGCGCTGAGCGCTTCGTCGAAGTTCCTCCCCTCGACCGCGATCCCCTCGGAGTCGGGCAGTCGATCACTCGAATGGCTCCACTCGTTCCCGTCTGTCTGCATGGGCCAATCCCGCGGAAAGGTCCCCCTTTGCCCTCGAGAATCAGGTGCCCGGAGTCCGGCCTGGTCTACAAGCGGCGAAGAAGATGACGCTTTCATCCCCGACGGGAAAGGGACGTGCAAGGCTCGACAGGAGCACACGATCGAATCGCGCTACCCAGCGGGCTGGCCGGCGCGCCCGGCCTCCTGCTCCATGCGTCCGAGAATCGTGCGCGCTCTGCGCCTCAGTGCGCGCCTCGGCTCCCACGCCACAAAATCCCTGAGCAGGTTGATATGGTCCACCGACGCCCTGGCCTTCGCCATGTAACCGAGCGCCGCCAGCCGTCGGAGAACGGAAGCGCTGAACAGATCCCTGCTACGGCGTTGGAGCTGATCGCGGACTACCCAGGTTGCCAGAGCCCCTGCCGCTGCCACCGCCAAGACCGCAACCCCGGCGTTTCGAAGCCGCTTGTCCATCCCCTACATCTCCCGTCGGCCTGTCAATGCCTCGACGATCGTCGAGCCGTCCACGTACTCTAGGTCGCTACCCACCGGGATGCCTCGTGCCAAGCGCGTGACTCGGGGACCCATCGAACGGATCAGCCCTTCCAGATAGACGGCGGTGGCCTCGCCTTCGACGCTTGAATTCGTGGCCACGATGACCTCTTCGACGGTACCGCCGGCGTTCTGGATCCGATCCAGGAGTGGACCCACGGAGAGCTCCTCCGGCCCGATGCCGTCCAGGGGCGACAGCCGGCCTCCCAAGACGTGATAGAGTCCCCTGTATCCCCTCGCACGCTCGATAGCCCGGATCTCAAATGCTTCCTCTACCACGCAGATCAGCGTGCCGTCACGCCTCGGATCGCTGCAGAGCTCGCACAGCGCCGCCTCGCTGAAGTTCCCGCACGTGGAGCAGCGGCGCACATGCTCCGCGACATCACGAAGGGCTTGGGCCAGACGCACCGCCTCGTCGCGGGACCGCTTCATGAGGTGGTACACGAGCCGCTGAGCGGTCTTGGGGCCGATGCCCGGAAGGCGGGCAAACTCGGAGACGAGGTTGTCGATGACTGACACTATCGGTGTGACGCTAGGCCGCGACGGTGTGCAGGCACCTGTTCTAGAAGAATCCCGGTGGTTGAATCGGCATGCCGCTCGCCGCCTTTCGCATCTCTTCCTCGTAGTGGCCTTGAGCCTTGCCCTGCGCCTCCCCCACCGCCGCTAGCACGAGAACTTCGAGCATTTCGACGTCTCGGGGATCGACGACGGTGGGATCGATGGCGATTCCCGTCAACGCACCCTTACCATCGACCGTGGCCGTGACCATTCCGCCTCCGGACGAGGCGGAAATCTCACGTGCGGACAGCTCTTCCTGGAGTTTGGTCATGCGCGCCTGGAGCTGCTGGCCCAACTGCATGAGGTGCTGGAGGTTGGTCATCGTCAAGTCCTTGTAGAGCAATATGTTAACATCAATCAAGTAACTCAAGGTCGAGTTCTTCGACCGCACCCTCCAGGAGTGGCTTCGCCTCGATAAGCTCTCGAAGCCGTTTCCCGCCTGCCGCCGCGGGCCCGATCCGTTTCCGGTTCTCCGAAGACGCTTTTGCCAAGGCTCTCACGACGATCTTGGGCCGGATGTCCATGAGGGCTTCGAGCCCGTCCTGCAGAGCCGAGATCACTTCCGGGTTCCTCAGGCGCTCCAGAGCAGGTCCTTCGGGGGGCGTGACGACCAAGGCCCCGTCGTCGGCGAGCTCCACTCCAGCCGCCAGCAGGAAAGGCCGCATCCCGCTGGGCATCCCCACCCCCCGCTGCAGGAGGTGAGCCCAGGCTTCGGTGGCGCTCATCGGCGCCGAACCCGACCCGACCCGACGCTCTTCCCCACGGAGTGCGTCCTGCTCGGACTCGCCCTGGTCGTTGCCGAGCGAGCCGCGCGCATCAGCGAGAGCCGGAGGGCCGACAACGGACCGCGGCGTCAATGCCCGTTCGGCCGCCTGTGGGCCAGCGTCTTTTCCCACCGGGCCTCCGACCGCCTGTTGGCTGCCGTCGCGACCACTGCCGGGGGATACTTCGAGAGGCCGCGACTCCGCCCCCAGACCCTTCAAGAGCTCCTCAAGCCCCACCGTGCGGTCCACGTAGCTCAGGCGCAGCAGAAGCATCTCGAGTAGGATCTGCGGGTTCGCGCTGCGCCTGAGGCTTCCGGAGGTCTCAAGCGCCGAGGCCAGAGACAGCATACGCAGGATATCGGAGGAGTGAAACGGCGCGGCGCGGGCCTCGAACTGCTGCCGGATCGGGAGGTCCAGTCCGGGCGTGTTCCCGCCCAGCGACAGCCGGAGGAGCGTCCGCAAGGCATCGACGAGGCCGTGGTAGAATTCGACGAGATCGTATCCCTCGTCGAGGAGTCGCTCCACGAAGGCGAACACCTCACCGTGCTGCCGCTTCGCTAGAATGTCGAAGAACTCCAGGTAACGCTCGGTCTCCACTAGACCGAGCACTCGGTGTACGGACTCCTGGGTGATGGCACCCCCTGTAAGGGCAATGACCTGGTCCAGTAGGGAGAGTGCGTCCCGCATCCCGCCGTCGGCCTTCCGAGTGATCGTCCGAAGTGCCTCCTCAGAAGCCGTGCAGTCCTCATCCTCCAGCACGCTCGTAAGGCGCGCCATGATCTCCGTCGCGCCGATGCGACGAAAGTCGAAGCGCTGGCATCGGGATAGGATCGGTGCGGCCGTTTGCTGGATCTTTTGGGGTTCGGTCGTGGCGAACACGAAAATCACCCGTGGCGGGGGTTCCTCCAGGATCTTGAGAAGGGCGTTCCAGGCCTCTCGGGTGAGCATGTGAGCCTCGTCCAAGATGTAGACTTTGCACCCACGTTCTTGGGACGGAGCGTACATGGCCCTCTCGCGAAGCTGCCGCGCATCGTCGACCCCCCGGTTGGAGGCGGCGTCGATCTCGACCACATCGAGGGCGGTGTGCCCTCCCCAGATTCTCAAGCAGCTCTCGCACTCTCCGCACGGCTCACCCGAGTCGTCGCGACGGGGACAGTTCAGCGCCATCGCGAGCACCCGCGCGAGGGTGGTCTTGCCGACGCCGCGCGGACCGCAGAAAAGGTAGGCATGCCCGACTCGATGGGTGGCGACCGCACGACACAAGGTCTCCGAGACATGCTTTTGAGTCGCCACCTCGGCAAAGCGCCGAGGACGGTACTTTCGAGCCAGCGCTGTGTGGGACACGGGTGTTCGCTTCCGGAGTCGACTGGTGCGGCAGGAAGCCACACGCTTCACCTCGCAAAGCGCATCTGGCCAGTCGAAGGCAAAATACCGCGAGAAATGCCCCAGGCGACCCGCAGCAACGATCACAGCACTTACCGCTGCTACCGGCAAGGTCCTGACGGAGTTCGTGAGCTTCTCGCCCTGCGGACCTGGGGCTGGCGGAAGGTAGAGGCCACGCGAGGAGGCGTCAACGGAAAGTCTTATCCAACGACAAATGAGCCTAAGCTCGAGTTCGGTTTCCACCGGGGAGTGAGTATCCATGTCAAAGTTGATGGCCCCTTTTCTCGAAGCGACCTGACTCGCAAGGTTCTTCGCGACGCCTCCGCTTCGACGCTCCCTTCTTCCTCGGCCCATCATCCGTGACCGCCGCCGACCGGGCAGGGTGTCACCGGGAAGGCGGGGCAGGAGTATTCCGGAGGCGGACGTGCCGTCCAGATGCGGTCCTGCTGCACGAGCGTGTTGGCGAGGATGAGGAGTTTCCTCATAACGGCCGTCAGGGCGACCTTGGGCGGCTTCCCCTTGGCGACGAGCGCCTCGTACTTCCGCTTCAGGTCGGGATTGTGCTGGACGGCGGCCAGCGCGGGCATGTAGAGCAGCCGGCGGACCCGGTGCCTGCCGCCCTGGATGAAGCTGCGTCCCTTCCAGTGTCCGGACTCCCGGGTGA
>CAZNEI010000004.1:0-104520 GCA_964572045.1 uncultured Gemmatimonadaceae bacterium | reverse complement strand
GGTGGAAGGGTCCGGAGGGTTCGTAGGCGATCCGGTCGACCTCGGAGCCGATCCACGCGATCAGCTTCCGGAAGCCGGCCGCATCGTTCGAGAACCAGCAGGCTCGCCCCTCGGGCGTTGCGAAGGCGTCGAGCCAGTCCTTGGAGATGTCGATCCCGACGGTATGGAAGAGACAAGCCTGAACTCGAGCTTGGTCCCGCGGGAGATGAGTCTCCATGTCAGAAGCGTCTTGGGTAAGGCTGGACGACCCGCCCAACAGGTCATCGGCTAGGACGCCTCGCCGTCCCCGCCGCCCGGACGATCTGTGGAGGTCGGGACCTTAGTTCTTAGTCCTCCTCCCGCTCCCTCGAGAGCCGAGCGGCCTCGGCCCTTCGCCACGCCTCGATCTTCGCGTGGTCGCCTGTCTGGAGCACGGCCGGAACACGATATCCGCGGTATTCGGGGGGCCGGGTGTAGGACGGCGCACTCAATCGTCCTTCATCGTAGAATGAATCGGTCGACGCCGATTCGTGATCTCCGATCGCCCCCGGAAGGAGCCGCACGACTGCATCGGTGACGGCGAGGGCCCCGACCTCTCCGCCAGAGAGCACAAAGCGGCCGAGCGAGATCTCGTCGGTGGCCAGATGGTCAGCCACTCGCTGGTCCACATCCTTGTAGTGCCCGCAGAGGAACGTCAGCTCGGGCTGCACAGCGTAGCGCACGGCATCGGAATGCTCGAAGACTTTGCCCCGGGCCGACAGCAGAATCACCGGCCCGGCTGGCGCGATGCTGTCCACGGCCTCGAAAAAAGGCGCGGGCTTCATGACCATGCCGGCCCCTCCCCCGTAACCGGTGTCATCAACCGTGCGGCGGCGGTCGTGCGTGAAGTCCCGGAGGTTCACGATGTTGTAGCGCACGAGGCCGTCCCTCTCCGCGCGCCCGGTGACGCTCGTGGACAGTGGCTCGCGAAAGAAATCCGGGAAGATCGTGACGATGTGGATCGACAGCGGTGAGCGGGCGACCACCTCAGACATCGAGCAGTCCTTCGGGAGCATCCAGCACGATCCGCTGATCGTCGACGCTCACCGAGTGGACCATGGGAGAGACATACGGCACAAGAATACTCCTCTCGCCGTCCTTCACTTCGAGAAGATCCGCGGGCCGGAGTTCGTAGACCTCGGTCACCTCCCCCACCCTCGCCCCATCCACCGTCACGACCTTCATCCCCAGAAGATCGTGATAGAAAACCTCGCCTTCTTCGAGATCAGCAACCTCGTCCACAGCCCGTAGCACGTAGCGGTCGGCGAGGGCCTCCGCGGCGTTGCGATCGCGCACACCCTCGAAACGCACCAGGAAGCCGCGCCGATACGGACGGCTGCTCTCGATCCGGCAGGTCGTCAGCTCGGGCAACACCAGGCCCTCGCCGTCTCCGAGGAACAGGGCCACGCCGGGCGCGAACGTCCTTCCGGGATGATCCGTAAGAGGCCAGACGAAGACCTCTCCCTTGATGCCGTGTGCCTTGTTGAGGTGCCCCACCACGAGATGTCTCGGAGCATCCGCCTTACACATGGCCACTGCCTCCGGGAGTTACTCCCCTTCTCTCCCTGCCGTCGGCCTCGGTTACGGCTCTCCGGCTGCCTCCGGGGCCCCGCCTTCCTCGGCCCCAGCGGTGCTCGGGTCCGCCTCGGTGGCGGCAGCCGCCACCGCCTCCTCGCGGGCCTTTCCTTCCGCCCTTCGGGCCTGCCCCCCCTCGGGATCCGGCACGCCGAGAGCCACCCGGGCATCACCGCCCTTGCGGGCCTTGTTGAGGAGCATCCGCACCGTGTTGCTCGGCTCCGCACCCTTCGCGATCCATGCGTCGGCCCTGTCGATGTCGACGACGAGGCGGGCCGGCCGCGTCAACGGCTTATAGTAACCCAGCGTGTCGACGAAACGGCCGTCGCGCGGGGCCGCGGAATCAGCCACAATGATACGGAAGTGGGCCTGCTTCTTACGACCCATGCGGCGAAGTCGAATCCTTGCTGACATGTTTTTCGTGTCCGTTCGATTGGTCCCTCGGGCCGGCTGGCCCGGCGTCCGCCAAATATGGTTAGAAGGGCGTCATCCCCCTCACCTGCTTCATGAACCTCTGCGTCTCCTTGAAGCGCTTGATCAGCCGGTTCACTTCGGCCACGGGCCGACCACTCCCCCTGGCAATCCTCACCCTCCGCGATCCGTTCAAGATCTCCGGCCTGAGCCGCTCATCCGGCGTCATCGAGAGGATGATCGCCTCCATGTGCTTCATCCTCCGCGGGTCGACTCCCCCGGTGGGAATCCCCCGCGGGGCCCGAGGGATCATCTTCAGCAGTTGCTCCAAGGGACCCATCTTCTGGATCTGCCGCATGGCGGTCAGGAAGTCCTCAAGGGTGAAGCGGCCCCGGGCCATCTGTTCTTGGAGCCTCGCCTGAGTGCCGGTGTCCATCGCCTGTTGGGCCCGTTCGACCAACCCGACGACGTCACCCTTCTGGAGGATGCGTCCGGCCAACCGCTCCGGGTCCGCCAACTCCAGATCGTCGACCCCCTCGCCCACGCCCAGGAACTTGATAGGCTTTCCGACGACGCCGCGGATCGAAAGCGCGGCTCCCCCGCGGGCGTCACCGTCCATCTTCGTGAGGACCACCCCGGTCAGACCCAGGGCTCTGTCGAACCCTTCGGCGATCGTTACCGCCTCCTGGCCTGTCATCGCGTCGGCAACCAAAAGTATCTCTTGTGGCTTGAGGTCCGCCTTCAAGCGGCACAGCTCATCCATCATCGGTCGGTCGATCTGAAGCCTGCCGGCCGTATCAACGATCAAGACCGCCCGCCCGCCCCGCCTCGCGACTTCGACAGCGCGCTTCGCGACCGCAAACGAGCCGTCTCCGGGCTCACCCTTGTGGACCGGGACACCGATCTGCCCGCCGAGCGCATCCAGCTGATCCACGGCCGCCGGCCGGTAAAGGTCGCAGGCAGCAAGCAACGGCGCACGGCCCTCCTTGGCGAGGCGCCTCGCCAGCTTCGCGGCGGTCGTCGTCTTCCCCGAGCCCTGCAGCCCTACCACCATAATGATCGTGGGCGCCGAGGACGCCCACCGAAGCGTCGCTGGGGCGTCGCCGAACAGGTTCGCCAGCTCGCCTTGCACGATCTTGACGACCTGTTGCCCTGGCGTTACGGACTTCACGACCTGTTCTCCCAGCGCTTGCTCCTGCACGTGCTGGAGGAACTCCTTGGTGACCCTGAAGTTGACGTCCGCCTCGAGCAGAATCCGCCGCACATCGCGGAGCCCGTCCCTGATCATGGGCTCAGTCAGAACGCCGCGCTGTCGGAACTTTCCGAGGACGCGGTCCAGTTTCTTTCCGAGGTCATCGAACATCGGCGACCAATCCCGCCCGTTGTGGAGGGCCCGCACCAAGTAGCTGACGCTCTCGAAGCGGTCGAGGGAGATGAGGAACAGCTTTGAAAGGTAAGGGTTTCGAGCGGGGGGCTCAACGGCGCTACACGTGGATGATCTGGCTCCTGCGGGTTCCCACCGAGACCATACGAACGGGCGCGCCAGTGAGCTCCTCGATCCGGTCCAAGTAGCGGCGGGCGGCCGTCGGCAGATCGCCCAGGGAACGGGCCCGCTGAGTGGACTGCTGCCAGCCAGGGAGTGTCTCGTACACGGGCTCGACACCTTCGAGCTGCCAGGTATCGGCGGGAAACTCCTCCACGACCCCCTCAGGGGTTCTGTACGACGTGGCGATGGAGACCTCGGCGAGCGTGTCCAGCACGTCGAGTTTGGTCACGGCTAGCCCGGTCAGGCCATTCACCCGAGCGGAGTAGCGGGCCAACACCGCGTCGAACCAGCCGCACCGGCGCGGCCGCCCCGTCGTGGCCCCAAACTCGGCCCCCAGGGTTCGGATGCGTTCGTCCATCGCCCGGTCGAAGGCCGTAGGCAAAGGTCCGTTTCCTACCCGGGTCGTATAGGCCTTCACCACACCGATGACGGTGTCGATGACGGTGGGTCCGATGCCCGAACCCGTGGCCGCACCCCCGGCGGTTGTGCTTGAGGACGTGACAAACGGGTACGTCCCGTGGTCGAGGTCGAGAGCCGTGCCCTGGGCGCCCTCGAGGAGCACGCGTTTGCCCGCCCGGATCGCCTCGGTGATTTCCAGTCCGGTGTCGGAAGCCAGGTCTCGAAGGCGTTCGCTGAGCGCCAGCGCAGATGAGAGATCCGCTTCAAGCTGGTCACCGCATGCGCCTCCAAGAGAGCGGATGTGTCTGCGAGCCCGCTCGACCCCTTCCTCGACCAGAACCTTCGCCCGCTCACCACTTCCGAAGTCCACCACGCGTAGGCCTCGTCGTCCGGCCTTCTCCTCATACGCGGGACCGATACCACGGCCCGTGGTGCCGATCTTCCGCTTTCCACTATCCTCGGAAGCGCGCTCGAGCGCCCGATGGTACGGCATGAGGACATGCGCACGCTGACTCACGCCAACCCGGCCGTCGAGCTCGATGCCGCGATCCGCCAGGTCGTCGTACTCCTCGAAGAATCCGACGATGTCGACCACCACGCCGTTGCCGAGCAGACATCGCTTCTTCGGATGCAGGATGCCGGAAGGGATCTGGTGCAGGACGAACTCGTCGGCACCGACGTGGACGGTGTGGCCCGCATTTGCACCACCCTGGTAACGGGCCACCACGTCCGCGTCTTCGGCTAGGACATCGACGATCTTGCCTTTTCCCTCGTCACCCCACTGACAGCCGAGCACGACGAGGCAACGGCCGTCCAAACGCACTCCGGACACGGTCGGAACTCTCCGGGTGGAGAAGGTCTCTACAGACCCCCTGGACACGAAAAAGGCCCATTCGCCGGGGAATGGGCCGCAGACGGTGCTTCCTCCGGGAGAAGGTAGGGGGACCGAGTGATCGAGTCAAACGTACCTGCATCCCAGGGGGGGAACGCCGGGCCGTGCTCAGTCCGAGGCGCGGAAAGGGGCGCTCGACGAAGAGAAGAGAGGGTGTCGTCGCTGCCGCTGGTCGCTCTGCCGCAGCCGAAGAGGTGGGACCCGAGAGGATCGCCAACCCCACGAAGACGCCCGCCCCGCCTTTGGCCCACCGGCGCGTTGCGACGGCACCGTCCACCGTGTTCAGCGGCCGACGTCCAAATGACAGAGTGCCGGTGGGTCCGCTTCGGGCCGACCGCGGGATCATCGCGCTCAGGGGAGCTCAACGGTGGAATTGACTGCCCGCCCCTCTCCTTCTACGTGGCAGATCCTACGGTCGTGGTCAGGTCGGCACGACGCAGGACGCTTGCCACCTGGTCGCGACGCTCATCGGACAGCGGCCGCAGCGGTGGGCGCGGATCGCCGCCACGGAGTCCCAGAAGGTCCATAGCCACCTTGACTCCGGACACACCCATTCCGGCCACGATCTCTTGGTGAATCGGTCCGATCACCTCCTGCATGAGACCGGCCTTGGCGGAATCACCGGAGACGAAAGCCTCGTGTAAGGCCGCCGAGGGCCCCGGTACCAAGCACGCCACCGCCAGAATGCCCCCCACCGCACCCAGCTCAAGACCGCCGTAGAAGATCGCTCCACTCCCCACCACGACCTGAAAGCCCTCACGGGTTCGCGACACCACCTCGCCCACCATCTCGAGGCTGCCCCGTGAGTCCTTCATCCCCACGATGTTGTCCACCCTCGACAGGTCGGCGAGCAGCCTCGTCGAGAATTCGAGCGTGCTCAGCCTCAGCGGCACCTGATAGACGATGACCGGCACCGGAGAGGCCCTGGCCACCTCTCTGTAGTGATCGAGGAGGGCCGAGTGGGTCATGGCACCCCGATAAAATGCGGGAGGCTGGACCAACACGGCATCCGCACCCGCCTCGGCGGCGACGCCGCACCGCCGGATCACTGCCCTGGTGGACTCGGCACCCGTTCCCACCACCAGGAGTCGATCGTCGGAGATGAGATCCCGGACACCCTGCACGATGGCGGCGCGCTCGTCTTCCTCAAGAAGAAGCGCCTCCCCCGTTGAGCCACCCACCACGATCCCCCGAATCGGGCAGGCCAGCCAGGTCCTCAAGTTCGCCCGCAGACCCACGAGATCGATGTCACCGGTGACCGGATCGAATGGGGTGGTGCAGGGAATGAGAACTCCGGACAGGTCCACGTTCACGTGCCGCACCCCGCCGTGATGCCACGAGCGTGGCAGGAAGCGTCAGCTACGTCGATCACGCACCCTGAACCGGTCACCATTCTCTCCTCCATACGCGGCCACACCCTCTGGACACTTCATTCATTGGCACTTCACTCTCGGTAGGCCCCGCAGCCGCAGAAAAGTACACCCGTCGCGCCACAGGGGAAGTTCGCGCGTCTATCGAATCACACCGCAGACGGCCAGTTGATCCCCATGCGGCGTCGGGCTTCGTCGAGGGTTTCCCGAGCGATGGACCGGGCGTGCGCAGCTCCGGCTATCAGGATGTCTCGCACCTCGTCGGTGTGCTCGTGGTAGTAGCGGGACTTCTCACGGATAGGCAGGAATGTCTCGCCGATGCTGTCGGCCAGGATGCGCTTGCAATCCACGCAACCACGCTCCGCGGTCCGGCACTTTCCTTCGATGTCGGGGACCATCTGCGCTGGAGTGAGCAGCTTGTGCAGCGAGAAGACGTTGCACACCTCAGGCCGCCCAGGGTCTTTCTTCCGTACGCGCTGGGGATCGGTCACCGCAGTCCGGACGTGAGTCCAAGTCTCGTCCTCGTCGGCGAGAATGGGCACCGTGTTGTCCAGCGACTTGCTCATCTTCTGTACGCCGTCGAGTCCGATGACCCTCCCGACCTCGGGGATGATCGCTTCGGGCTCGGGAAAGTAGTCTCCGTAGCGGGCGTTCCACTTTCGTGCGATATCCCGCGTCAGCTCGAGATGCTGTCGCTGATCCTCGCCCACGGGCACCGCATCGGCCCGGTAGATGAGGATGTCGGCGGCTTGGAGAACGGGATAGTTGAGCAGCCCCGCCGGGATCGACTCATACCTGGCTGACTTGTCCTTGTATTGTGTCATGCGCTCCAGGTCACCCACGGGCGCCACTGTGTTGAACAGCCACTGCAGCTCGATGTGCTCCGGAACGTCGGACTGCACGAAGATCGTGCATCGCTCGGGGTCAAGCCCCACGGCGAGGAGGTTGATGGCTGCGTCGAGGGTGCGCGCAGGCAGATCGGCGGGGTCGCCGTCGCCCAGGATGGCGTGCTGGTCCACGATCGTGTAGAAGCTCTCGTACGCGTCCTGCATGTTGACCCACTGCCGGAGAGCTCCCAGGTAGTTTCCCAGATGAATGTCCCCGGTGGGCTGGATGCCGCTGAGTACGCGCTTTCGAATTGGGGACGCCTCGGAATCAGCCATCGCGCGACCTACGTCGGACCCCGGCACAGGCGCATGTGAGCCTCACGCCGCCCGTGTGCCATCCAGCGGGCGCGGAGGACTGACCCGCTCGACGGAGAGCCTGGCACGGCAGGCCGGACGAGCCGATGCGGGCGTTGAGAGATCTGCTCGCACTTCAAGAGGACCGGAGCCCGCCGACCGAGGCGATGCCGAGCGGGAATGAACAAGGGACGGGGGTATGTGGGAGTCGCGATCAAGGCCCCCGGTGATTTCGCCCGCCGTCCCCGGAGTCGGTCGCTTCCTGGCACGACGGCAACGATACTCCCCAAAGCGGGCCCGCCCACAGTCGAGCCGGGCCGGTCGCCGGGCCCACGCCAGGAGTGTGGACACCCCCGCGTCGTCACCTCTGCGCTCCGGCTCGCACGCGACCGGCCCCGCGTGACTCGCCGTCCTGTGCCCACAAGCTCTTCAAAGCGTACCAACAAGTAATCCTATCTGGCTCTCATATCCCCGATAACCTCTGAAGCGGAAAAAGCTAGCACGGAGAGGTCCGCCGCCACAAATGCCGCATCGGTGCTGTCCATCCTGCTGGCCGTGTTCGGCGCAGTGGCCGCGGGGATAATGCGTGGAGCCGCAAGCACGCCCCGTCTCCCCGCGAGTCTCCGGTAGGCCCGAAAGGGTCCTGCACCGCCTGCCCTCGGGGCAGGATCGCTGGCCACGCTCGTATCGTCCTGCGTATCCCTTCGAGGGGCCGGCCCGGTGCGCGAGGGCTCGTCGTCGCGCATCCCGTGGAGCGTCCCTCCCCCAGCGGGGGTAGATGGGCCATGAGGAGGGACGGCGGTCGGCAGCGCACAGAGCACACGACCCGCACCTCCGAGTTGCATGTTCGGCTTTGGTTACCCGGTGGCTTCGAAGCTTGTCGAGCCGAGCTTCGAGCGCCGGCAGCCGCTAGATTGACGCACACGCCAGGAAGGGGCAGAAGCGCATGAGGCTAGCGCTCGTCGGCTACGGACGCATGGGACGCGCGGTCGAAGAAGTGGCCGTCGAGGGTGGGCACGAGATCGTCGCTCGCATCGATCCGGCCTTGGAGTCGAGTCGAGTCACGGTCGATTCCCTCGATGACGCCGATGTCGCCGTCGACTTCAGCGTGTCAGGCGCCGTGGTTCAGAATATCGGAGTGGTCGCCGAGGCCGGTGTGGACGCCGTCGTGGGCACCACCGGGTGGCAGGCTGGAATGGCGCAGGCGGCGTCCGCGGTCGAGGCGGGAGGGACCGGACTGATCCATGCTCCGAACTTTTCGCTCGGCGTGCACCTCTTTCTGCGGTTGGCGCGAAGCGCCGGACGACTGGCGGACGCCGTCGAGGAGTACGACGTACACGTCTGGGAGGCCCATCACCGCCACAAGGTCGACCACCCCAGCGGGACCGCCCTGCGGTTGGCAGAGGTTCTGCTCGAGGAGCTGGACCGGAAGACCCGCTGGTCTCAAGCACCGCCGAACGGGGCGCTCGACGAGCACGCCCTCTACGTGGCCAGCCACCGCGCCGGCGAGACGCCCGGGACTCACGTGCTGGGGCTCGAGGGCCCCGACGACCGAATCGAGGTGCGACACGAAGCGCGGGGACGCAGGGGATTCGCCCGGGGGGCCGTGGAAGCGGCCGAGTGGATTTTGGGACGGTCGGGCGTATTCACGATCGAGGACATGCTTCGGGAGCGGTTCGCCTGAGCCGTTCTTTGGAGGCTCAGGGGCGCCCGTCGATATGTCGCGGCGGAGGGCTGCACGACAGCCAGGAGAATGACGATGGAGGTCCAGAGGTTCAGAGGTGTCGGTGTGGCCCTGGTTACACCGTTCGGCGAGGACAGATCGGTGGATACGGAGGCCCTGCGCCGCCACGTGAGTTTCCAGACCGAGGGTGGTGTGCAGTTCCTCGTTCCCTGCGGTACGACCGGCGAAAGCGCGACCCTGTCGGCTGGCGAGCAATCGCGGGTCATCCGCGCGACCGTGGACGCCGCGCGAGGGCGCGCGGCCGTCCTGGCCGGTGCCGGTGGCAACGACACGGCCGAAGTCATCCGTCGAGCCGTGGCCGCACAAGAGGCGGGCGCCGACGGGATTCTCTCCGTCAGCCCGGCCTACAACAAGCCGAGCCAGCGGGGTCTCATCGAACACTACCGCGCGCTGGCCGAGGCCGTCGACTGCCCGATCATAGTGTATAACGTCCCCGGACGTACGTCCTCCAACATCCGCGCCGATACCCTGCTGGCCCTCGCCGAGGTCGACAACATCGTCGGAGTCAAGGAGGCCTCGGGAGACGTGAACCAAGTCATGACGATCCTGAGGGAGAGGCCTGCCGAATTCGTCGTGCTCTCGGGAGACGACTCGCTGGCGCTTCCCCTCGTCGCGGCCGGAGCCGACGGTGTCATCTCGGTGGTGGCCAACGAGGCGCCCGGCCTCATGGCACAGTTGGTTGGTTCCGCGCTCAGCGGCGACTACACTGCGGCGCGAGCTCTCCACTTCCGGCTGCTGCCGCTCATGGAAGCCAATTTCATCGAGACGAATCCCGTACCCGTCAAGGCGGCGCTCGAAATGATGGGGCATTTCGATGCGATCTACCGCCTGCCGCTCGTGCCCCTCGACAAGCGGAACGAGCCCCGTTTGCGGTCCGCTCTGACCGAGGCCGGGCTGTTGAAACTCGAGAGGGTGGGCTGAGCGTGGAAACGGACACGCTCAGGTCCACGATCCTCCGGCTCGCGGCGTCGGATCTTGAGGGGGACGCTGTCGAGGCACGGGCCGCAGTCGAGGGGCTCCTGCATGCGTTGAGCCGGGGTCGCGTGCGTGCCGCCCGACAGGAGGACGGCGTCTGGCGGGCCGTGGAGTGGGTCAAGAGCGGGATCCTGCTCGCGTTTCGTGTAGGAGAGGTCTGCGAGTTCACAGGCGGCCCCTCTCCCTTCTTCGACAAGGACACGCTCCCGCTTCGGGATACCCGCGGCGTCGAAGAGAACATCCGGATCGTGCCCGGTGGAAGCTCGGTACGGGCCGGCGCCTTCCTCGGGGAGGACGTGGTCATCATGCCGCCGGCCTTCGTGAACATCGGTGCCCACGTGGGCCGGGGCACCATGATCGATTCACACGCCCTGGTCGGGTCGTGCGCCCAGGTCGGCGAGCGGGTGCACCTGAGCGCCGGTGCACAGCTGGGCGGCGTGCTCGAACCGGTAGGGCTTCGCCCCGTGATCGTGGAGGACGAAGCCCTCGTCGGCGGCAACGCGGGCGTCTTCGAAGGCACCCTGGTGGGCGAGAAGTCTGTGCTGGCACCCGGGGTCCAGCTCACCTCGTCAACGACCGTATACGACCTCGTACGTGAAAGAACCTACCGGGGGACTCCCGACCGCCCCCTGGGCATCCCTCCGGGCGCCGTCGTCGTTCCCGGAGCCAGGAGAGTGAGCAGCGCCTTCGCCCGAGAGCGAGGGGTGCATCTCTACGCCCCCGTCATCGTGAAGTACCGTGACGCGTCCACGGACGGCGCGACGGCGCTGGAGGACGCACTGCGCTGAGGGAAAGCGCTCAAGACCCAGCCCCCTGCTCAACCGCCCGTATGGCCAAATGCGCCGCGCCCCGTGCGGCGTCCACCGTCCGCTCATGCACATCGCAAGCCAGCCGTGCGATGCCCGCCGACACCCTCGCCCGCAGCGGTCCGTCCTCGCCGATGAGTCCACCGGTAAGCGCCACCGCCGGTCGGCCGGGCCAGGGGCCGAGGCGTTCGGCAAGCGTGAGCACGTGGGCCACGAGATCATGCACCGCACGATCGACGATCTCCCCGGCGACCTCGTCGCCGACTTCCGCTGCGCGACACACGACCGGGGCCAGAGCGGCCACGCTCGCCTTGCTGGCCGTGGCGATCCAACGGATCAGTCTTCCCGGCTGGTCGACGCCCAGCTTCTCGAGAATCGGGTCCCGCAGACGAGTCGGCGCGCCGCGGCCGTCCTCCGCTCTCACCAACGCCCGTAGGGCCGCCATGCCCAGGGCGTAGCCGCTTCCCTCGTCGCCGAGCAGGCCTCCCCACCCGCCGACGGTGGCGGTGGAGCCGTCACTATCGCGTCCCAGGGCGCTGGAGCCCGTCCCCGAGACCAAGAGGATGCCCGCCTCCGATCCGAAGGCATCGTGGAACGCGGCGTGGGCGTCGCTCTCGACGTACACGTCGTCTGCTACACCCGCCTTGCGGAGCGAGTCTCGGACCACACTCTGGGCCGGCTCGGTACCCGCGCCGGCGATTCCAGCCCAAAGGACCCTCGCAGGGAGGGCTGCGCCGGAGGCGCCAGCGGCTCGGTGACAGGCGTGGACGATCGCACCGACGGTGGCCCGGGGATCCGCCTGATCGATCAGCGTGGCGGAGCCCATGCCACGACCCAGCTCACGCCCCCTTCGATCCATGGCCACAGCCCTTGTCCGGGTGCCCCCGCCATCGACTCCGAGGAAGAGCGTCACGCGGCCCCCGTCGCCGACGTTGCGACGGAACGCCCCCGACCGACCGTCCAGCCCACGGCCACCGTCACCGAAGAGCCGACAGGCACGAACCACGGCCATGCCACCGCCGTCGGTGCGAAGAGCCAGATCGAAGCAACGAGCGCGATCCCGGCGAGCATGCCAAGGACGACGCTGACCGGGTCCGAGTGAGTCGACAGCACGGCGAGCACGAAGGCCCCCAAGAGACTGCCGTACACGATGGAGGCGATCGCCAGCGCCACTTCGACCGCCGTGGTTCCCTCGCTGAGCGGAGCAAAGACGAGGGCTCCGCCGATGAGCAACGCGGCCCATCCGAGCGTGAAGAGTCTCCCCGCCCGGAGCACACGGCGTTCGTCGTCCTCAGCTCCCGCCAACGGAGCCCAGAAGTCGTAGGCCGTGGCTGAGGCCAAGGAGTTGATCGACGAGGACAGGGACGACATCGCCGCAGCGAATACGCCCGCGATGAGCAGCCCCGCCAGGCCGGGGGGAAGCATGGTCACTATGAAGCTGGCGAAGATCTCGTCTCCGCGAGTGAAGTCGCGCCCGCCGTAGAAGGTCCACAGTCCGAGGCCGACGAACAGGAAGATCCCAAACTGGAGCACGACCGCGACGCCGCTCCCCACGAGCGCCTTCTGGGCGGAGCGCAGGTCTTGGCAGGTAAGGAGGCGTTGGACCATGAGCTGATCGGTTCCGTGGGATGCCATGGTAAGAAGTCCCCCGCCGATGACACCCGCCCAGAGCGTGTAGGGGAGGGCGACATCTAAGGAGAGGTCGACGACCGTCATCTTCCCTGCCGCCGCGGCGGCTCCGAGAATGCCGGTCCATCCGTCCGGGACGACGGCCTGAAGGGCCAGCATCGCAACGAGCGCTCCAAGCAGGTAGGCCCCCATCTGCACGGCATCTACCCAGATCACGGCCCGGATGCCCCCGAGGTAGGTGTAGGCCAACGTCATCACACCGATGACGCCAATGGAAACCGGATAGTCCCAACCGGTTACCAGCGCCAGCGGAATGGCCGTGGCAAAAAGCCGAACGGAATCCGACAACAGGCGGGTGACCATGAACACGGCCGAGGCAAACCGACGGACGCCGCCACCGAAGCGGCCCTCCAGCAGCTGGTATGCGGTGCTGAGCTCCCCCCGGTAGTAGAGCGGAAGAAGAACCGCCGCGACGACGACCCTCCCCAAGAGATATCCGAAGGTGAGCTGCAGAAAGCCCAGGGTTCCGAGGTAGGAGACACCGGGAATGCTAAGGAAGGTGAGGGTACTCGTCTCCGTGGCCACGACCGAGAACATCACTGCGATCCACGGCAGCTCCCGGTTGCCGAGAAAGTAGTCATGACCCCCGGTCTGGCCTCGTCCCAACCAGGCGCCCCACACCGTGACCGCCACGAGGTAGGCAACGAGAACCGCGAGATCGAGTGAAGTGATGCTCATCGACCGCGGTGCCGGTGGACTGCCGGCGGACTACGGCTCACGCCGTCTGATTTCCCGATCGGAGATCGCCAGGGCCGCGGCGTCGTGCACCGCTCGCCGGAGCGCGGTGTGCTTCAGGTTGTCCCGCGTCGGATTGACCCGATTGGTCAGCAGCACGACGAAGAGATCGAGCTCCGGATCGATCCAGAGAGACGTCCCCGTGAACCCCGTGTGACCGAACGCGCGGCGGGTGAAGTAGTCCCCGGACGAGGATCGCCCGGCCGGTGTGTCCCAGCCAAGAGCCCGGATCGCCGCTTGGTCGCCCCGCTCCGTGAACAGGCGGACGGTGGGACCCGAGACGAGCCGGACATCCTGGGAGCGCATGCCTGCGCAGATCATTCCGTCGGCGGACGCCGGACCTTCCAGCCCACCGCACCCGCCGACGCGGCCGTGGTTCAGCAGCATCTGTGCAAAGACGGCCAAGTCGGACGCCGTGGAGAAGAGTCCGGCATGGCCAGCCACTCCTCCAATGGCGTACGCGTTCTCGTCATGAACCACGCCGTGCACGTGGACGCCCCGGAAGTCCCTGTCGATCTCCGTCGGAGCGATGCGGGCTCGAATGCCCGGCCCCGGCCGAAACCCCGTGTCGGCCATCCCGAGCGGAGCCCACGCACGCTCCTGGAGGAAGGCGTCGAGGCCCTGCCCCGTAACCCTCTCGACGATGAACGCCACCGTCATGAGTCCGATGTCCGAGTAGACGGTTCGCGACCCGGGCGGATCGTCGAGGGGGAGGGCCCCGATCGCCCTCTCATAGGCGCTTCGCCCTTCCATCTCCAGATAGAAAGGCCGGAAGGGCGGGAGGCCGCCGCGGTGAAGGAGGAGGTGACGTACGGTTACCCCGAGCTTGGCCGTGTCCCCGGCGGCCCACCACGGGAGATAGTCCGCAACCGCCGCATCCAGGTCGAGGCTGCCCTCCTCCACGAGGATCATCGCGGCCGTGGTCGTAGCCACCACCTTGGTCAACGAGGCCAGGTCGTAGATCGAGTTCGTGCGAGCGAGCCCGGCGTCCGGATCCCAGTCCAGCCGCCCGAATCCGCGGAGAAAGACCAGCTTCCCGTTGCGCCCGATCGCCACAACGGCTCCGGGTGTCGCCCCGTCCGCGACCGCCTCGCTCACCAGGTATTCCACAGCACGGAGGCCGCGTGCACTCATGCCGACCGATGCCGGATCCGCTTCAAGCTCGGAGACGGTGATGTCAACCGGATCAGGGGGTCCAGCGACCTTCGGGGTCCCCTCCCCTTCCGCCTCGGCAGATACCGCGAGTCCGTCCCCGATCGAATGGAACGGAGGTATGGAAATCGGCAGACGGCCCCGGATCTCCGTCTCGCCGAAGACAGCTCGCAACGCCGCTCGTTCCGAAACCTCGCGGTCTCCCCACGCGACCAGATAGGCGGGTGCATCGGGCAGCGCCCTCAGGAGGTAGGGGCTCCCGAAGGAGGTGACCAGAAGAGGGCGCTCCCGCCCCACCTCTCGAACGAAGTCCGCAAGAGCCTCGGGGGCAGCTGCCTCCCCCGCCCCCGCCCGGGGAGGCACGTAGGCACTCACGAGCACCAGGTCGGCCCCTCGGGCCCGGAGGCGCAGCGAGTCATACGCCTCCTCGCGCGTCTCCGGATCGACGCGAGCACGCCGCACCACGGCCACCCGCTCGGCCAGCCCTCGATTGAAGGCCCTGCCCGCGACCAAATTGTCGACCCGCGAGTACGTCACGCTGAGCACGATCCGGGTCGCCGTCGCGTCCAAGGGAACGATCGAGGGCCGGTCGCGCAGGAGGGTCATCGAGCGCTCCGCAGCCGTGTCCGCGAAGGCTACGTGAGCTGCGCTCCCCACCACATCGTCCACCGCGTTCAGGTCCACGGTCCGCTGGCGGTGGAGCCCGGCCCGGGCCTTGGTCTCAAGCATCCTCCGCGCCGAGGCGTCGATCCGGCGCGGACTGAGCCTCCCCGTCTCCACGGCCGTCACAACTGCGTCGATCGCCCGAGTCACATCGGGCAGCATGAGCAGGACGTCACTTCCCGCCTCCAGAGCCAGTACGGCCAGTTCACGGGCCCCGTAGCGGCCGGCAAGGGCGCCCATATTCAAGGCATCGGTGAAGAGGAGGCCCTCGAAGCCCATCTCATCGCGAAGCAGCCCGGTCATGATCCTGGGATCAAGGGTGGCCGGAGGTCCGTCGGGTCCCTGCACGCCGGACACCACAACATGAGCCGTCATCACCGCGTCCACCCCGGAGTTGACCGCCGCACGGAAGGGCACGAGCTCGATGGCGTTGAGGCGGCTCCAGCCTGCCGGGACTACGGGAAGGCCGATATGCGAGTCCGTCCGCGTGTCCCCGTGCCCGGGAAAGTGCTTGCCCGTCGTCAGCACGCCCCCACGGCGTGCTCCTTCTATGTAGGCGACTCCGAGGCGGGCGACCGCGTCCGGGTCTTCGCCGAAGGAGCGCGTGTTGATGATCGGATTGTCAGGATTCGAGTTCACGTCCAGGACCGGGGCGAAGTTCAGGTGCACGCCCACAGCCTTGGCCTCGACCGCCGTGATGCGCCCGTATTCCTGCGCAAAGCGCTCTTCTCCGATCGCCCCGAACGCCATCGTGGGTGGGAAGCTGGTGCCACCACCCTGCGGCAGCATCGATGGCCACGCGTAGGAGTGGTTGATCCGCATCCCAGGGCCTCCGTTCTCGAAGTCGGAGGTCACCAGAAGGGGGACACGAGCCCGCTCCTGGAGCTCGTTGATCTTTGCCGCATACGAGTGGGGCAGCCCGATGGAGAGGTAGATGCCGCCGATCTCGTCGTTCTCGACCCAGGCGGCCCAATCGAGGAATTCGGGGCTGGTGGTGGAGGCGTACGACCCCGGAATCCACTGGATGAACAGCTGGGCCACCCGCTGCCGAAGCGTGAGCGAAGCCAGGGTCTCCTCGACCCACGCACGGGCCTCGGGGTCCAGCGATCTCGTGCCGGGCGTGAACGTGCTCGCGGGGCGCAGTGCCGACGGGCCGACTCCCTCCTGTGTCGCGACCGAGGTACAGCTGCCGACGCACAGAAAGGCCAGGACAGCGGAAAGGCGAAGCAGTCGACCCCGCACCGGCGGCGGCCCTACGGGTTCCCCGTCGGACCGCACAGGCCGCGCCGGGAGGGCCCGTCCGGTTCGAGCGACGGTCCCGGGATCAGGCAGCTTGCACCCGGGTTATTGAGGGTGGGTCGGTGCGGGCTCCAGATGGGCATCAAGCGAGTTCAGCGGCCTCGATGTTGGGCGAACTAGCTCCGAGGGATTGGATCATGGTGCAAGCTATGGCGTTGCCTGGTCTGTCACAATCTTCGCTGAAGCTCGCGTTGCTGACATGCTTGGCGTGCAGCTCGGTTGCCGGCGACGGAGAAGGGGCTCGCACGGGATCCCGGGCCGCCGAGGCCTCGCACCGAGGCATTGAAGGAGAGTCAGGCCCGGTGCGCCCCGGGATCGACGTGCTGTTCGACGACTCCCTCCATCTCGTCGCCGGGAAACGGGTCGGACTCATCACGAACCAGACCGGCGTGGACGCGGCGGGACGGTCCTCGATCGATCGGCTCTTCGAGCATCCGGACGTAGACCTCGTGGGGCTCTTTTCCCCCGAGCACGGCATTCGCGGGACCGCCGACCCGGGAGAAGCGGTCGACGACGGCGTCGACCCCAACACCGGGTTCCCCGTCTACTCACTCTACGGGGCGACTCGGCAACCCACGGAGGAGATGTTTGAGGCGATCGAGGTCCTCGTGAGCGATCTGCAGGACATCGGAGCCCGCTACTGGACCTATTCTTCAACGATGACGCTGGCGATGGAAGCTGCGGGGCAGGCGAGGATTCCGATCGTGGTCCTCGACCGTCCGAACCCGATCGGCGGAGCGGTTCAGGGGAACATCCTAAGGCCCGGCTTCGCGACGTTCGTCGGCCGCCATCCACTTCCGATGCGCCACGGAATGACGTTGGGGGAGTTGGCGAGCTACGTGCACGGGGAGTTCGGAGTCGACGTGGAGCTCCATGTCGTGCCGACCGAGGGGTGGCGGCGCGACATGTCCTTCGAGGAAACAGGCCTTCCCTGGGTTCAACCGTCTCCGAACATGCCTGACGTGGAGAGCGCGGTCCACTACCCGGGCACCTGCCTGTTCGAAGGCACGAACCTGTCGGTCGGACGCGGCACGGAGATCGCGTTTCAGCACGTGGGGGCTCCCTGGATCGACGGGGAGGCCCTGGCTCGGGCGATGAACGCGTACGGGATTCGCGACGTCCGCTTCGAATCCACCCGATTCACTCCACGGGCTCCCAGTGACGCCAAATTTGACGGTGTCGAGGTGTCGGGCGTGCGCCTGATCGCGACGGGGCCGGAGTACGATCCAACCGAGGCCGCTGTGTCGCTCCTGATCGAGACACGCCGGATGTCCGGTCGGCGCTGGAGGTGGCTGCAGTCCCACTTCGACCGCCTCGCCGGAACCGATCAGCTCAGGGAGGCGATCGAGTCGGGAGCGGGAGTGGAGGAGGTCCGGGCGGAGTGGGACGAGGAACTCGCCGAGTTCATGCAGGCGCGGCAGCCCTACCTCATCTATCCGTAGTCGACGGAGCGATCGCCCGGATCCGTTGCATGTCGAGGAGACAGAATCGGGCGGGGGGCAACGACCGCGGGGAAGCAGTCGATCGCAGAGCCGCCCTATTGGGCCGCGACCTCTGCCACGACACCAGCCTGAAACGCCTGGTAAAGAGCCCGCGCCACGGGACCCACCGTCCCATCCCCGACAGGCTGGCCGTCGAGCTTGACCGTGGGCCGCACCTCGGTAGTGGTCCCCGTGAAGAAGATCTCGTCTGCCCGCCTCATCTCCTCCACCGGGATCGCGCGCTCGACCACCTCGATGCCGATCTCACGAGCGAGCTCGATGACGAATCCCCTTCCAACCCCGTGGAGGATCTCGTGCGTCGCCGGATGCGTGGTGACCACGCCATCAAACACGCCGAACACGTTGTTGTGGGAGCCTTCGATCGCCACCCCGTCCTTCACGAACAGCGCATCCGTTGCCCCGGCATCCACGGCCGCCTGCTGAGCCAACACGTTGGGGAGCAGACCGATCGCCTTGAGGTCCACCCTGGCCCAGCGTCGATCGGGAACCGTGACCGCCGAGAAACCCTGTTCCCAGCGAACCGGATCGGGCCGGTGATACGCCGTCGCAGATGCGTAGACGGTAGGTAGAGTCCCCTCGGGAGGGAAGTGATGAGTCCTGGGAGCGGCGCCGCGGGTGATCTGGACGTATACGACGGCGACGTCCTGCTCCTCGAGGCCGTTTTCGGCCAACAGCCGTCGATGTACCTCCAGCAATCCGGTCACGTCGTAATCGATCCGCAGGACGGCGAGGCCGCGCGCAAGCCTCTCCATATGGTGCTCGAACCGGAAGAGGCGACCCCGATACGCTGGGGTCACCTCGTAGAGTCCGTCGGCAAGAAGGAAGCCACGATCGTCCACCGATATCGCCGCCCGCTCCTTGGGGAGGTAGGCACCGTTGAGGTATACCGTGCTCATAACGCTCCAAAGCATCGAGAGTAAGAAGACCTCGAAGAAAGATGGTTCAATGGCTTCTCCTCGTCAGCCCCGCAAGACCCCGAGAGATTGCCCCGCCAACGGCACGGTGCTTCATTCTATGGGACCGACCAAAGGTGATCGGACACTTCGGTACTCGATCTATCGCGAGAGGAGAGCACCGATCTCATGAGAAAGCTCTTCGCGGCTGCGGCCGTTCTTACCATGGTCCCTGCGCCAGCTCAGGCTCAGGGATTCGCAATATCGGGTCATATCGGTTCCACGGGCCTAGGCGGCGGAGTGATCGTGGGATTGGCTTCAGAAGTCAATCTGCGGGGCATGTTCGGACTGATTCCCGGCGAGCCCGCTCTCGAGGTTGAGGAGATCGATTGGGCGCTTGACCTGCCGAGGTTCGCGCTCCTCGTCGCCGACTTCTATCCCATGAGCGGCTTTCACCTCAGCGCAGGAGGACTGCTCACCTCCGATGGCGGCGAGCTGGGCGTCACGGGCACCTTCGAGGGCCGCACCGTCGAGTTCAACGGGAACAACTACACGGGCTCGGAGGGTGACGAGCTCGTCGGCCAGTTCTTGCTCAAGACCTTCCAGCCCTACGCCGGGATCGGATTCGGCAACGCGATCGGCAAGCTCGTGGGGATGAACCTTGACGTGGGACTAGGCTTCGGTGAGAAGCCCACTGTGACCGTTACGCCCCGCGGTCCCCTGGCCGACGATCCGGTCGACGGGGCCCAATACAGGGCGGACGTTGCCGCCGAGGTGGCGGACATCGAAGACGCCATGCCCGAGTACTTCCGGTTCTACCCAGTCGTGGTGCTCTCGGTTTCGATCGGCTTCTAGCCGTCGCCCCTAACGATAAGGACTCGTTAGGTCTCCTGCTCAAGCTTGTCGAATTCCTCGATCAGCTGGGCCTCTCGAATCCGTGGTTCCGAAGTTGGATCGTCCGGTTCTTCGGAAAGGTCCTCGGCTCCATCCCCTCCTCGTGCCTCCGCCGGTTCTTTAGGCTCGTCGCCCGACCTAAGCTGCTTCGGTGCCTCGGGTTCGGGGGCGGCGATCAAGCCCATCTCGTGCTTGAGCGCCAGAAGTCGGTTTTCCACGTCGGCAGGGCCGCCTGACGCCTCGAGCATTTTGAACTCTTCCTCGAGGGTGCCGGGCCCGAGGGCCTCCGTGACTTCTGCTTGTGCCAGGCTCTGCCGCTCCTGCTCCTCAATCTTCTCGGCCATCCGGCTGAAGGCGTCGAAGGCCGACGTGTTGGACAGACCCGACATCGTCTCATGGATCCGCCTTTGCGCCTGGGCCCGCCGCTGCTTGGCGACCAGGAGGTTCCGCTTCCGCTTCGCCTCTTCGATCTTGTCGTTGAGCTGCCGGAGTGAGCCCTTGAGCTTGTCGGTCTCCTCCGCCTGCGCCCGCCATGTGGTCTCGAGCGACGCAGCGCGCGCGGCGTGCTCCTGCTGCCTCACGAGGGCCTGTTTCGCGAGGTCGTCGCGGTTCTCGTTCACGGCCAGCATCGCACGATGCTCCCACTGGCGGGTCTGCCGGATCTCATCGTCCAGCTGCGAACGGAGCTTGCGTTCGTCCGCGATCGCCGCCGCGACCTCGCGCTTGGCCTTCGCGAGTTGATCGCGCATGTCGAGAATGATCTGGTTCAACATCTTCTCCGGGTTCTCAGCCCGTGAGATGAGGTCGTTGATGTTCGACTTGATGACGGTCGACAGCTTGGCAAAGATGCTCATTCTCCTTGGACCTCTCCTTCCGAACTGCTGCGCCGGGGCGAACCCTTGGCACCACCATCGATGCCGGAAAGGGCCCTGATCGCGCCAAGGTGACTCGAAGCGGCGAACTGGATGCTCTCCACCGAAGCCTGCAGCTCCTCGTAGTCAAGCGTCTCCAACTCTAGGGTGTCGCTGAGGATGATCTCCCCCTCCTCGATGCCGTACGCTCCATGGACGATGTCGGTGGCGTTCCATTCGAGCAGTGCCCTGTAAAGGTCCGTCAGGTCCCCTTCGCGCGGAAGACCCATGACGTTGAGACGCAGTAGAAGGACAGGCTCCGAATGGTGAACGACGACGGCCCCTTCACTTCCTCGTACGAGGAACATCCCCTCCCCGACCTCTTCGTAATCTAGGTCCATCCTGATGAGGAGGCTCTCGAGATCCTCTCGGGTCACCATGTTGATCCACTCCGTGTTCAGGGCAACCGGCCGCACCGGCCGTCGACAATCGCAGCTGACCCCGGCTCTCCCTTACGACCCGGCGGAAACCAGTTCCTTGGACACCAGCACCTGCAGAGGGGTCACTTGCGGGGAAATTAGTGTAACACGAGCGGTCGTTTGGACGCGACTGTCCCCTTCCCTCTCGCTGCCCCCCCCTCAATCCCCGTTTCTGGATGAGGACGCCATCAATCGCTTCAGGAACCGGCCCGTGTGGGATCTCGGATCCGCGGCGATTCGCTCGGGCGGGCCAGCGGCGACGATACGACCCCCACACCCGCCACCCTCAGGACCCAGGTCGATGACCCAGTCCGCGGTCTTGATCACCTCCATATTGTGCTCGATGACCACCACCGTATTGCCGCGCTCCACGAGCTTGTGAAGTGCGCCGAGAAGAACGCGGATATCCTCGAAGTGAAGTCCGGTGGTGGGCTCGTCCAGGATGTAGAGGGTACTCCCGGTGGCCCGCTTCGACAGCTCGGCGGCCAGCTTCACCCTCTGCGCCTCCCCCCCCGAGAGCGTGGTGGCCGACTGTCCCAGGTGGATGTAGCCGAGCCCCACGTCGTGGAGCGTCTTCAGTCTCGCCCGCAGGCGCGGAAGCGGATCGAAGAACTCGAGCGCCTCCTTCACGGTCATGTCCAGCACGTCGGCGATGTTCTTGCCCTTGTAGTAGACGTCGAGCGTCTCCCGGTTGTAGCGACGTCCGCGACATACGTCGCACGGTACGTAGACGTCGGGAAGGAAGTGCATCTCGATCTTCACCAACCCGTCACCCTTGCACGCCTCGCAGCGGCCGCCCTTCACATTGAACGAGAAGCGTCCGGGCGCATATCCTCTCATCTGTGACTCCGGGAGATTCGAGAAGAGCTCCCGCATCGGTGTGAAGAGGCCCGTGTACGTGGCCGGGTTCGACCGGGGAGTGCGCCCGATAGGCGACTGGTCCACCTCGATGACCTTGTTGACGTGCTCGACCCCGTCGAGGCCATCGTAGCCACCCGGGACCACCTTGCTGCGGTACAGGTGGCGCGCCAGCGCCCGATAGAGCGTCTGGTTGATGAGAGTCGACTTTCCCGACCCGCTCACCCCCGTCACAGAAACGAAGCACCCGAGCGGGATCTTCACGTCCAAGTTCCGCAAGTTGTGCTCCCGCGCGCCTCGGAGCCGGAGCATCCGATCCTCGTTCGTCCTCCGACGGGCGGCGGGGATCGGAATCCGCCGCCTCCCGGACAAGTACGCCCCCGTGAGGGATTGTCTCTCGGCGAGGATCTCATCCAAGGATCCCTGGGCAACCACCCGACCTCCGGCGCGCCCCGCCCCAGGTCCCAGATCCACGATGTGATCCGCCGCCCGGATCGTCTCCTCGTCGTGCTCCACGACGATGACCGTATTCCCCAGGTCCCTCAGTGTCCGGAGCGTCGCGAGGAGGCGCTGATTGTCCCTCTGGTGGAGACCCACGGACGGCTCATCGAGAATGTAGAGCACGCCCACGAGACGACTCCCAATCTGAGTTGCCAGACGGATGCGCTGCGATTCCCCGCCCGACAGCGAATCGGCGGAGCGCCCGAGAGTCAGGTAAGTGAGACCGACGTTCACGAGGAACTTCAGTCGCTCACAGACCTCCCTGAGGATCGGGCCTGCGACCTCTCCGTGAAGCAGATGGCGGTCCGGCCCGGCGCCCACCGGCTTGTTGACAGGCAGATTCTCGAAGAACTCCGAGGCCTCCGAGATCGACAGGCTCACGACGTCTCCCAGGGTGCGGCCCGCGACCGTCACCGCCAACGATTCCGGCCTTAGCCGGCTCCCTCCACAGGCGGTACACGGCAGCGTGGACATGTAGGTCTCAAGCTGCTTCCGGACGGCTTCAGAGCGTGTGTCCCTGTATCGCGTCTCTACGTTCGAGATCACGCCGTCCCACGTGTCTTCGTAGTATCCGGTAGACCTGCCGGCCCCGATGCGGTACGGGAAGCGGATCTTCATCCGCCCCGAGCCACGGAGGATTGCGTGGCGGGCCTCCTCCGGAAGATCACGCCAAGAGTCACTCGGATCGAATTCGTAGGCCTTTGCGAGCCCGGCCAGGACCGATCCGCGCAGGTGCCCGGAGGGCTCTCCCCAGGGTAGGATCACCCCTCTTAGGATGGAGAGGCTCCCGTCGGCGACGAGCAGGTCGGGGTTCACCTTCTTCGCAGTGCCGAGCCCTCCACACCCGGGACAGGCGCCGTAGGGTGAGTTGAAGGAGAACTGCCGGGGTTCGATCTCGGGCATGCTGGTGCCGCAGTGGGCGCACGAGTGGTGCTCGCTGAAGAGATGGGGGATCCGTTTTCGGCCCTTCCGCTCGATGACCTCCAAGATGCCGTCCGCTACCCGTAGGGCCGTCTCGACGGAGTCGGCGAGGCGATCGCGGTCGTCGTCGCGAACCACGAGTCGGTCCACCACGATGGCGATGTCGTGATTCTCGTACCGACTGAGCCTAGGGGGAGCGGCCAGGTCGATGGTCCGTCCGTCCACAACCGCCCTGACGAAGCCCTCCCTCAGCGCCTTCTCCAAGAGGTCCCGGAACTCTCCCTTTCTTCCCCGCACCAGGGGTGCCAAGACCTCGATCTTGGTGCCCGGCCCAAGGACCGACAATCGTTCGACGATCTGCGAAGCGGACTGGCGTATCACGGCCCTTCCACACTCCGGGCAATGGGGGACTCCGACCCGCGCCCAGAGGAGCCGAAGGTAGTCGTAGACCTCGGTGACGGTGCCCACAGTAGAGCGAGGATTGCGGCTGCCCGTCTTTTGCTCGATCGAGATCGCCGGCGAGAGGCCCTCGATGGCGTCGACATCGGGCTTCTCCATGAGTCCGAGGAACTGGCGGGCGTAGGCGGACAACGACTCCACATACCTCCGCTGCCCTTCAGCGTAGATCGTGTCGAACGCGAGCGACGACTTCCCCGATCCCGAGAGTCCGGTGATCACGACGAGGCGCTGGCGGGGGAGCTCCACGTCCAAATCCTTGAGGTTGTGCTCCCGGGCACCGCGAACAATCAGAGAGTCTCGGGCCGTCACGATTCAGAATACCACCCACGCCGCCCGCGCCTCAAAAGGCGGGGGGTGGTCGCGGCGAGGCCGCCCGGCCGGAGCCTGACCGCGCGTGTGGCGGAGCACCTGCAGCACTGTCGCACAAGCGTCTTTCCCCAAGCCAGCTCTATCGGTCGTTGGCGGGCCGGGCCGTGATCGAGGAGGGGGCCCGGGCCAGCCCTGACGATCTGAGGTGCGCAACCCCAGGGGGCTGGAGTCGTCCGGCCGAACACCGGCCCGGGATAGTTCGCAGAATCGGCCCGGTGCAAATCCACGTCCCTCGGCGGGCCGCCCGTCGCCCACCCTCAAGCCTCCGGTTCCTAGTACCCCCATTCGCGGAAGATCGACAACCCAAGGCCCTTCTCGGGCCGGATGCCGAGCTCACCGAAGCCGAACACCCTTCCCTGAGAGAATCGATCTTCGAAGAAGGACTCGATCGTGTAGGCGTGCGGCGCCGCCCATTCGAAGCGAATCCCTGCGAAGCGGCTCCCGGTGTCCTGCCGGGACAGCGGCCTGAGAAGGAGTGTGACGAAGAAATCGTCGGCGAGGTAGAAGCCAGTTTCAACGACCGTGGTGCCCAACGTCCCCCGCAACCCCTCGTCCCCCAGCGCCCAAAGGTCCTCCTGGGTGATCGAGAGGTAGTCCACCCCGAAGAGCTCCTCGGCCACGACCGACCCCAGGCGGTTACCGAACGTTCTGAGCCCCAACGTGACCCCCGAGCCCAGCAGCGCTCCCGCCGCCCCAAAGGTCTGGGCCTGACCCGACGTCAGAGCGTAGGTGGGCCGACCAAAGTAAAGGTAGCTGAGAAGGTCGTCTTCCGAGAGGCCCACTTGGTCGCTCGTGAGACCGATCCGGGGAGAGACCAAGCTGCCCGTGACGGTCGCCGAGATCGTGAAGCGATCCCCCGCGGCCGAGCGGATGCGGTTGCTCGCTTGGATATTCAGGTCGGGATTGATTCCGGGCGTTCCGAGGAAGCGGAGCGTGCCTCCGTCGACCTGAAACCGGCGGCCAAAGGCTTCATACGACCCGCGCACAGCCTCCAGTGTCCCCATCATCGCCAGGTCCTGCGTGAGGCGATCATAGAGCACCTGGAGTTCGCCATCGAGCTCGACGTCCATGCGGTCGCTTCGGATCCAACTGTTGCGCTGGACCGTCAACGTCATGTTCTCCATGCGGATGTTGCGCAGGAAGGGGTTCTGTCCGGCCAGGAGCGGACGGAGGTCCATGACCTCGGTGTCCACGACGTCGTAAAACGCGGGGTCCGAGAGATCGACAACTTGGGCGGCCCTCTGGAATTCCTCCACAAACAGGGTTCCCTCATCCAGGAGGAGGCTTCCCGACACAACCGGACGCCGGTACGAGCCCTGCACCCGGATGTCCCCACTGAGGCGCGCGGTCACGTCCTCACGGTCTATGCCCTGGAACCCGTCAAGGCTGACCTCAAGGTCCAGGCGCGGATCGGACACCGGAGTCAGAATCACGGTCCCCTGCACGCGCCCCGTGCCCGACGCTCGGGCGCTGCTGTCGATCTCGATCCGTCCGTCGGGAAACCAGTTGAGGGTTCCGTTGAGATCCTCGTGTCGGACACCGACGCCAGCCAGAAAGACGGCCCCGTCCGCCACGGTGAGCCGGCCCCTTGGAGCGACGCTCTCGGGCGTTCCGCCCAGCTCGACGCGGCCCGATAGTGTGCCCGACGCATCCCGATAGCCCTCGAAGGGAGCCACAACAAGGGAAAGAGGGAGCTGTTGCGAGACCACCACGAGGTCGATCGGCTCGTCCGGTACCCGATCCTGCACGCCCTGGAACGCCAAGTCGAGCGGAAGCTTGCCGTTCACTGTCAGCACTTGAACCGAGTCCCTCCAGAGCTCGATCCCTCCGATGGCCGTCCGGTCCTCATGGTCCCAGGTGCCGAGCAGGCGGTCGAACTCATACTCCCTGAAGCGGAAGTCCTCAGCCGAGAAGATCCCCGAGATCGCGGGATCTTCTGCACTTCCGGTCACCAGAAGCCCTACGTCCACCATTCCTTCCAAGCGCTCGCTCATCTGGAGGAGATCGGCGATGCGGGCGACATCGAGTCTGTCGACGCTCAACTCGAAGTCGGCCTGCCCTCGGAAGGGAAGCCGGCCTTGGGCTCGAACGCGCATCCCTCCCACCCCCGGACGAATCACGCGGAGGTCTCTGACCGTCACTCCGTCCGGATCCCACGAAAGGGTAGCTGGGCCTCCAAGGTTCCAGCGCTCGCCAGGAAAGCGTAGGACCAACTCGTCGAGATGCAGCGTGCGTCGCTCATCCTCTCGCTCCAGCGCCATCCTGGCGCGGTAGTCCTCCTCCGGGGTGACGAGTAGGAGGTCGGCACTTCCACGCGGACGCTGGTATTCCAGGCGGACAGAAACGGAGTCGAACACCCGTTCGAGCACACGGACATCAATGGCATCGATCTGGGCCTGGACGTCAGGCCGAGGCGAGAGAAGGTTGGGAGCCGAAAAAGACAGCTCCGCTTCTCCGATGCGGCTGCTGCCGAATAGGCCGTCTCTGACACGTGCTTGCCCCGAGACGTCTAGCTCCTCGACGGACCCCGCGAGAGTGAGCCTTCCATCAACGGCTCCCGACACGAGAACCTGGGCGAGGATCGGCAGCGTGTCGGGATCGATGCCTTCAAGAGTGAGGATGCCGAGCTCGAGGGCCGAGAGGGTGTCCCTCGCGGTGACGTCCGGTCCCAGAAGCAGAGGCCGAAGACCCTCGATGTTGTCGGACTCGATCCGGACGTGCAGTTGTTCGGCGGATCCGGCCCCGGTCACGGCGAGGCGTCCCGCGCCCCTGATCTCGACACCTCCGATCGTTGTTTGGATCGTGTCGACAGTCAGCACGCCGTCGGCCACCCGGACCCCAAGGTCAGCCGCGTCCACTTGGAGGTGCGCGAATCGCGACGCGGTGAGCTGCACGTCCCCGGCCAGCGTGCCCGTGCCCAGATCGGTTCCTTCGCCTCGCAGGTCGAGCGACCCGGAGAGCACCGTGCCCTCCGGCAGAGTCGGGAGTGCCTCGAATGCGTCGAAGTCCCGTGCACTCCCCGCAAGCCGATAGGAGCGGAGGGGCGAGCGCGCGTCGAAACGGCCCTCTAGTGCGAGCTGGCCCGCACCGGTGGCCAGGGTCGTCGTGACGGTCATCGAGGAGAGCGGACCTTCAGCACGAATGGTTCCGCGCGCCGCGCCCAGTCTTGACAGGGGCGACCCGTCCCGGACGAGGCCGGCGAGGGAGAACGGCTCCATGAGCCCATCCAGAGACACAAACAGATCGTCCTGGCCCCGGGTGAAGGTGCCCTCGACGGAGATGTGCGACTCCTCGGAGTCGGGATCCAGGTACACGGCGTCCACCATCACCTCGACGCCTTCGTCGATGCGACCGTCCGCCCTCAGGTTGAGGTGCATGGCTCCGTCAAGCCAACGCCACTCAGCCAAGCGATTCGCGATGCTCAGGTCGATGGGCGTAAACCGGACGCGCAGGTCGGTTGCCCCGACGGGACCCCGGAGGTGCAGCACGCCTTCGAGGTCTCCTCGAGACGGTCCGATCGCGGGCTCCGAGAGAGCGAGACCGCCCCGCACAGCCAGTGCCTCCAGCGGACCCGACAGGACGACGGCCCCGTCGATCGTTCCGCCGAGCGGAGACATCCAGGACAGATACTCTGCCATGGATGGCACCGGGAGCCCGGAGATCGCCACCGAGACGTCCGCGAGCGACGCCTCGCCCGCTCGAGGCCGGTCGAGCACCCCCTCCGCCACAACCGCTCCGCCGTCCACGTCAAACCGCATCCCTGACGAGCGGAGTTGGAGCCCGCCGGGTCCCAGGGTCACCCCGAGCGCCCCGCTCCCCTGGACGTCCGGCAGTGTCGGCTGGAGCCAGCGCAGATCCGCGAGGTCAAGTCGGGCGGCCTCGAGATCGAGCGTCAGTTCCGGCCCAGACCCTTCTCGAAGATCCACCGTCGCACCCCCGCGGGCCTCGGTCCCGCGAAGTGCGAGGCGCTCGGCGAAGACTTCGATGCGGTCCCCGAGCCAGTGGATGCGTCCCACGAAGTCCTCGACGCGAACCGGATCTCTGAAGACCTCGCCCTCCATCGCGAGTCCATTGACGTCCACCTGGAGGCCTTCAAGCTCTGGATCGACGATGCTGACGCGTTCCACCCTCGTGTCGATTCCGCGGAACGCGAGGCTTCTCATCGTTCCCTTCCCATCGGGGAGGGGCACGGTGACAATGCGCGATCCGGGTCCTCGAGCATCCGGGAGCGGGTATCGAACGTCCAGGCTGCCTTCGTGGATCGCCAGGTCCTCCAGGACAAGGCGCCCGCCTTCGGGGCGCGTGGACTCGCGGCCGCCCCGCTCCGGGGCCGTGGCCCCTTCGCCTCCCTCCTCAGGTACGGCGTGGCGAGTCTCGGCTCGGGCCCGCTCGCCGCCGCCGGTGCCCGCCAAGAAGGCCGACACGTTGAAGGGTTCGCCCTCGACGGAGCGCGTAATCGTGACGATCGGCCGCCAAAGGTTGACGCCCGCGAGCAGGATGTCGCCCCGCAAGATGCCGCGCATCGAATACTCGGCCTCGAGAGAGTCCGCAGCGAGCAGGGGGGTTCCATCGGGGGCATTGACCCGGACGCCCAGGAGTCTCGCGCCTCGGTGCAGGCCGGAGGACCGAATGCCTGAGACGAGGATCTCTCCGTTGATCTCCCGTTCCACGCGCCGCAGAGCCGCCTCCAGGAGGATCGCCTGCCCAACGCTCGTACGCGTGAGCAGCAAGAACGTTGATATCGCGCCGCCCGCGAGCGCCAGAATCACGATCCCGGCGATCCGCAGAGGCGCCCGGCCGCGAGCCACCTTAGAACGCCTGCCCAATGCTGAGGTGGAGCTGCAGGCGGCCGAATGAGAAACCGTCGCCGGGACCGAATTCCACGGCAGGAGCGAGCACGGCCAGCTCGTCGACGAGTACGAAGTCTAGGGTTCTTGTCGCGTCGTTCACTGTGATTCTGTCGGACAGCTCGTCCTGCGTCGGATCGAATCTGCGGACCTGCGACGTGACAACCCGCAGCGGCTCAGCCCCGCGGAAGCGATAGCCCACGTCGATACGGACAGGCCCGATGGGACTTACGTAGCGCACACCGATCCCTGGCGCCACCTCGAAGCGGCTCGCGCCCACGGCCTCCTCCTCCCACACTCGGCCGAAGTCGGCAAAGATCGCGCCTTCGACGCGGGGTCCAAGAGGCACGCGGTACTCAACCCCCCCCTCCAACAGCATCCGCCCACCGGTGGGCCTGGGCGTCCCAAAGTCGGCGTCGGGGAGCGCGTTCGCGTCACAGCTGAGATCGATCACCTCGGTCGGAAGGCACAGGGGTCCGCCACCATCGGGCGCGTCGGAGAGCAGCCGGCTGACGTCAGCCGTGAGCACCCGCGGCCCGAGTTGGTTCTGAGCGAAGCCACGGACACTGTTCGCGCCACCCGCATAAAACCGCTTCTGGGGATGGACGATGTCGGCGCCACCGCTCAACAGGCTGAACGTGCCGGCGCTGACCCAACCCGCCTGGACCCGAAGGGCGAGCACGTGTCCTTGGCTTGTCCCGAAGTATCGCGAGGCGCCCGCGACGATCCGGTTGTAGCTGAAGTTCGATCCGGTGACGGACGAGGCGTGCTCTGCGTTGAAGAGCAGATGATACCCCCGGGTCGGATTGAGGAGGCTGTTGGCGCGATCGCGGGCGAAGTTGAAGGCCAGGGGGGCGAGCCAGTTTGGGTCTTGAAGTGCGGCGACATCCTCGGGCGTGCACACGAGAAACGTCGTGCAGAAGAACACTTCGGCCGCCTCCAGTTGGGCGAGCTGGGGCCTGTAGGCGAAGACGAGCGAGGTATAGGGCCCCAGGGTGCGCGACACGGAGAGGTCGATCCCGACCGCCTGCCGCACGTACACATCCTTGAGGCTCTGCCGCTCGTGGAAAAGACTCCCGCCGAGAGCGAAGCGCTGGTCGAGAATCCAAGGTTGCGTAAAGTCGGCAGAGACCAGCCAGTTGAGACCGCCGAAGTCGCCTACTCCCGACTGCCAGCATGGTCCGTCGTGAAGCTGCTCCGACGCCATGTTGGACAGGCGTGCCCGAAGCTGCAGGCGACGGGCTCCTCCAAGGAAGTTCCGGCTGGCCCAGCGACCCTCCGTGTTCAAGCAGTCCGACGAGCTCCACCCGACTCCACCTCGTACGCGATGCGTGCTGCCTTCGGTCACCGTCACCCGGAGGGGCAGGATGGTGTCGGGCAGTGATCCCGTGGCGTCTGCGGCCTCGTCGATCGACGCGTGCAGCACCATCTCGATGGAGTAGAGATTCCGTTGCCCTTCGAGCCGGCGGGCGAGGGAGTACTCCTGTCCCTCCTCAAACGGCAGCATTCGGAGCACCACGCCGTCGGAGAGCCTCTGGTTGCCCGCGAGCGTGATCGGTCCGAACAGGGCGCGACGGCCGGCGTCCACATCGAAGGTCACGCGCGCCTCGTAGGGGGTGCCGGCCGGAATGCGCGACGTGCGCAACACGTCCGCGTGGGGATAGCCCCGGTTCTGAAGCCGTTGGATGAGCGTGTCCCGAGCCGCGTCGAGGTCGATGGAGTTGAGCAGATCGCCCTCCTGGATGGGAAGGTCTCCATCGGCCCTAAGATCCTCCAACTCCTCAAGGCCGATGACCTCCAGGGTCGAGACACGCACGGGGCGTCCTTCTTCGATCCGAAAGAGGATCGATACGTGGTCCTCATCCGGGCGGATCATGACCGTGTCGACTTGCGTCTCCTTGAAGCCACGCCTGCTGTAGTAGCTTCGCAGCCTGAGGATATCGCCGGGCAGCTCGCGCTCGTTGAGGTTCCGGTCGTCGATGCTGAAGCCGGCGCCCAAGAGGCAGAACGGATACAGGAGGAACGAGCGGCACCGCGTCTCGTGGTTGAAGATCGCCTGGGAAAGGGAATCGTCCGGAAATGAGGCGTTACCTGCGAAGTCGATGCTCGTGAGCTCGACTTGGGCCGCCTGAACAGTCAAGGCGCAGCACGCCAGCGCAGCCAGCGGTGCCAGGAGGAGCGGGAGGCCGGCGGTGCGCATGCCGACGCTATGCGTCCGTGCGCACGGGCTGGCAGTCTTCGGAAGACACTTCGCAGCCTGCTGCTCGACTTGCTCCCGCGACCGCAACCCGCTGCGGGTAGGAGAGGGGAGCCCCCGTGGCCGGGGCCACCGCAGGGGCGGTCAGGTCCTCTCGCGAACCGACCTCCCCGCGTGCGTCGCGGCAGGTCACAGGCGTCGCCGGATGAATGTGGGCTCGCGGGAGACGAAACTACCGTCGTCCTCCTCAAACCAATATGGGGTCACCGCGATCTCGCCGGCAGAGACGCGAAGCACGTTCATCGTGTTCCTTCCCTTCTCGGCCCCTCTCCCCCGGTTCGACGTGGCCGTGCCACTGTGGACGATCGCCGGGTCACCCGGAGTCCGGTGCACGACGTAACCTCGGTGGAGGTGTCCGCTCAGGATCAGCTCGACTCCCATCTCCCGGAAGCTGTCGAGCAACTCTTGGCTCCCCGGGAGAATCCGGTCGCCGCCGCCGTCGGGCGGACGAGCCAGCGGATGGTGCGTCACTAGGATGCGAACCTCCTCCGGGAGGCACTCCTGAAAGATACGTGCCGCAAAATCGAGCTGTCTGCCCCTGAGCCGACCGTTGACGATCGCACGATGGGGTTCAGCCGAGCAGAGGGTCACGAAGACGGCCCCAGCGACCCGAGTGACTCCGTCGACGTCGTCCGAGATGTATCGTCGGTAGTTGCGCATCGGGTCGAAGAGGCGCTCGTGAACCCTGTAGAGCGGTATGTCGTGATTGCCGGCGGTGACGATCACCGGGACGTCGGGGAGCGAATCGAGGCACCGGCGGGCTTGGCGGTATTCGCGGACCTTGGCCCGCTGCGTGAGGTCCCCGGCGAGCACGATCACGTCGGGGGCAACCCGCCCGATCGCCTCCTGGAACGCCGAGGCGACCCGCGGCAGATGGGGCTTCCCGAAGTGGAGGTCCGACCCGTGGACAATCGTGAGCATGCTCACTCACCAGTCAGGCTTGGCGCCTCCGCGCCTCCCGACCCGCCCTTGCGGCACGGAGAACCCCCCATACACCGAGGACGACCAGGGACATCGCGATCAGCTGGGCAAGCGAAATCGGTCCCAGAAAGCGGTCGTCCTTGATCCGCACGAACTCCACGAGGAACCGCTCGACGCTGAGCAAGCACAGGCACAACCAAAACAGCCAGCCAGCACCGTGCGTGTGACGCCGCAGTCGCCAGAGGACCAAGAACACGAGCGCGGCGAGCGTCACCTCGTAGAGCTGCGTCGGGTGGACTGGGACGACTTGTCCGAACTCCTGAACCAGTTCGGGATCGACCACGATCCCGAACTGGTTCTCAAGCACATCGACCCGGGTCGGGGGGGTCCCGCGCGGGAAGGCGATCCCTACCCAAGAGCCCGTGGGGCGCCCGTAGTCGTCACCCACCAAGAAGCAGCCCATACGGCCTATGGCGTATCCGAGGGGCAGGATCGGCGCGATGACGTCAGCCGTCCTGCCCAGCGGAAGCTTCTTGCGCTTGATCTCCCAAACGACCAGCGCCGTGGCCACTCCGAATCCGCCGTACCAGACCATGCCTCCCCGCGAGAAGATGGCCCCTACGGGATCGGCCAACAGCCTCGGATAGTGAAGCAGCACATAGTAGAGTTTTGCACCAACGATGCCCCCCAAGACCGCCATCAGAAGCAGGTCCCAGGCGGCCTCGCCGTCCAACTCCGCCCGCTCCATTTCCGGCTTGAGCAGCACTCCGGCCGTCAGAAACGACAGGAACATGAACACGCCGAAGGACGTGATCGGCTCCCCGCCTATGAAGGGAAACCATTCCGGAAGACGGAAGAAAATGGGGTACACGCTAGTGTCCTCTCATGCCGTGGCTCGGACCAACCCGGGAAACGGGAGGCTGGGATGTGGGGAAGCATGAAGCGGCGCTACGTCGCCGCGCTCGAGCCGATAGGCTCCGGCCCTCGCCACCATGGCGCCGTTGTCGAGCGAGAGCCGGGGCGATGCGTGGAACAGAGCCCGGCCTGGGCCGAGCCGTCGCGCGAACTCGTCTCTGAGGGGCGCATTGACGGAGACCCCACCACCCAACAGGACCCGCGGGCAACCCGTTTCCTCCACGGCTCGAAGCGTCTTGCTCACCAGCACGTCGACAACCGCCGCCTGGAACGACGCGGCGACGTGAGCCCGTTCCTTGCCGAGCGTCCCCAAGGCGTCGAGCTCCGACACGAGCGTCGCCACCGCCGTCTTGAGGCCGCTGAAGGAGAAGTCGTAGTAGTCGTCATCACCGGGCGACTGATTCGAGCGGAGCATCGGACGGGGCAGCCGATGGCGTGATTCGTCCCCCGTGCAGGCGAGGGATTGGATGGCGGGTCCGCCCGGATAGGGTAGCTCCAGCAGCCTGGCTACTTTGTCGAACGCCTCGCCCGCGGCGTCGTCCCTCGTCTCGCCCAGCAGGTGGTACTCACCCCACGCCAGCGCGTGCAGCAGGAGGGTGTGGCCACCTGAGACGAGAAGCGCGACGAAAGGCGGCTCGGCGGCCGGGTCCTCAAGCACGGGAGCGAAGAGGTGGGCCTCCATGTGGTGGACGCTCACGAGCGGTTTGCCGAGGGCGAAGGCCAGTGCTTTCGCCCAAGAGACTCCCACCAGGAGAGCTCCGATGAGGCCCGGGCCCGCCGTGACCGCCACAGCATCCAAATCGCCGAATTCACAGTCTGCCTCCCGGAGAGTCTCCCTCACCACTTCGTCGATGCGCTGCAGATGTGCCCGAGCCGCGATCTCCGGAACAACGCCTCCGTACAGGGCGTGCTGGTCCTGGGAGAGGATGACGTGGCCGCGCACGGCGTCGGGCGCCGCCAACACGGCCGCAGCTGTTTCGTCACAGCTCGTCTCGAGACCCAGGATGACAGGTCCGCTCATGGCTGCGCCTCCCGGCGGACCAGCACGGTATCGACGGGAGAAGACGACGAAACGTAAGGGGGAAGGCCCTCTACGACGATCGGCACCCTCCGTTCCTCGGCCTCGGCGAGACCGGCCAGCTCGGAGGCGGGCACGACGATCCTCACGCGTCCGACGTCCAAGGTCGCGACCTGCGTCCTGGCACCGCTGAGTGTGAGCTCTACCGTCGCCGGAAGGATCTCCAGGGCTCCGCCGAACTCCTCAAGCTCGGCTCCAAGATCCGCCAGCACCGGAACCGCCGCCAGCACCCGATCGACCGACTCCTCGACGGGGACCCTGAGGGTAACGTCGTTCGGAACCACGGTGAGTCGGGTCAGACCCGTCGTGTCCACCGCGGTTTGCACGGCCCCCTGCTCGTCGACCTCGCCCAGGTCGACCGGAACGATATCCAGCGAATCCAGCTGTTGCACGATGCTTGCAGGTCCGCTGATCCGCACGGAGCTGGGCGTGACCGACAGTGACCGCGTAAGGGCTAGGTACTCCGGCAGGCTGCCGCGGGTGATGACGCGGAGGGGAACCGATACCGTTTCCACGTGATCGAACTGTACGTGCACCGTGCCAGGCAGGATGTCCTCCACGGTGACGCCGGCGTAGCCATCCACCGGGATCCATGCGTCTTGTAGCGCAATCACCATCTCCCGATCCCTGACCTCGGCGACGGGAACAGTGATGGCGACGCCGTCGAGGGCCGTCAGCCGAAAGATCTCGGCCGGAGAACCGCTGAAGAGTACCTCGACCTCCGACGGCAATGGATCGTCGATGAGCATCCAATCCGGGTCGTTCAAGCTCACGATGACCGGGACGGAGACCGCGCGCCGATCCGGCGCTTCCACGCGGACGAGGGCCCACAGGAAGAGAGCCATGACGAAGGCCACAGCCTTGAGCCGCCAGTTGCTGGCCAGCGATCCGTCCAAGAAACCGGAACCCACAGCGCTAGTGTGCCGTCACCGGATCGGGGCGGTTGGTCACTCCGTAACCGCCAAGAGGCGGCGGATCAACTCCTGATGATCCGGAGCGTCCCATTCGGTCCCTCCAGCGACCTTCTTGTAGATGATCCCATCCCTTCCGACCAAGAACGTCTCGGGCACCCCGGTGGTTTGGTACACCCTCTGGATGTCGCCCGATGGGTCATGAAGGAGGGGAAAGGTCAGCCCCAGCGAGTCCGCGAACGCCTGGATGTCGCCCCCTGGGCGTCCGAAGAAATCGAAGGCCCCAAGCTCCGCGTCGATGCTTACGGCAAGGATCTCAAAGCCCTCGTCGGAAAGTTCCCCGTAAAGGCGTTCCATAGAGGGCATTTCGTACCGGCACGGTGCGCACCAAGTCGCCCAGATGCTGACCATCACGACGTTCCCGCTGTAATCGCTCAAACGGATGACGTCGCCGTCGAGATCGGCCACGGCGAACTCAGGGGCAGCAGATCCGGGAGTCACCGGATGCAGTCGCCCCCGATTGGCCCAGGCCAGGACCAGAACGAGGGTGATAGCCAGAAGCGCGAAGGCGTAAGGAAGGCGAGAGAATCTCGGCGTGGAGGTGTCGTCCGGAGTCATGTCATCGCCGGCCCGTGGTGTATGACTTCCTACGGCTGGAAATCTAATTGATTCCTACGGTTCCTGCGCGCACTCGATCGCCGTCCCACGACGAGTTGAACAGGGCTTCCAGGAGGAAGTAGGCTGTCGGCCGGCGGATCCTGCGCGACCACTCGGCCCTGGTCTCGCCCGAAGCGGAATCGGGTCAGGATCTCGGACACCACAAACCCCAGGGAGTCCAACATCGCCTCGGCCGTGGCCTGCTCGATTCCGAGAACCAGAGGCATAGCCACCATCGCCGGTCCCGTGCTTACGGCAATCCGGACCTCCATGGGCAAGTCCACCTCCGTGCCTGGCTCAGGAGCGACCTCGACGACATGGCCAGCCGGAAGATCGGCTGTCAGCGTATCGACGACGACGATGAACCCGCTCGCTTCGAGCACGTTGCGCGCATTCCCTATTCGCAGCCGGCCCACATCGGGCACGGGGCGACGGACCGGTCCGAGGCTCAGGGTGAGGGCGACCGTGTCGCCCGCCACCGAAAGTTGCCCGGGGATCGGGCTCTGGCCAAGCACCCAGTCCCGCTCGACCGTGGGGTGACTGAACGAATCCACGATGGCCGCGCGGAGCCCGGCCGCGCGAATGGCCTCCAGCGCGTCGGCGCGCTCGACGCCCCCGACGTCCGGAACCTCGAGCAGGTCTCGGGGCCGCGGAGGAACGGGGAACAGCACCCGGGTGGACCACAAGTAGCCAAACGCAACCCCGGCAGCCAGCACGAACGCGACGGCACCCAACCCGCCGCCAGAACGGCCCCGGCGCGACTTCCGCGGAGCACGGACCTTCGACCTTCCGCGCCGCCGACCTCTGCGACGCCTTCGTCGGATCGAGCTACCCAGTCTCATTCTACGCTCTTCGCAGCCGCGCCGCGTACGCGCCGTCGAATCCAGAGTCTTGGGGCAACATGTAGAGGCAGCCCCGCTCGTCGAGGCGAGGATGGCCGGCGCCAGAGCCCGGCTCCAACCGGTAATCCGGATGTCGCTCCAGAAACGCAGCGACCCGATCTTCGTTCTCTTCCGACTCCAAGCTACACGTAGAATACACCAACAGGCCACCGCTCCTGACCACGCCGGCACACGCCTCCAAGATCCGCTCCTGAAGTGACGCCATCTCATCCAACCGTTCCGGGGTGAGCTTCCAGCGCACGTCCGGATTCCTGCGCAGCGTGCCTGTCCCCGTGCACGGCACGTCGAGCAGAGCTATGTCGGCGCCCCTGAACACAGGGGCTAGGGCGTCCGCCTGCACTGCGGTCACGCGGGAGCCTCCATCGCTTTGGGCTACTCCCGAGAGCCGCTCCACGTTCTCCTGCACCAGCTTGAGGCGCTCAAGGTGTCGGTCCGCTGCCAGCACGAGACTCCCGCGCGCTGTCATTCCCATCGTCTTGCCCCCGGGCGCCGCACACAGATCGACCACTCGATCTCCAGGCTCCGGACCTGCGTAGCCGACCACGCACGCCGCCGCCGGATCCTGCACCACGGCGGCCACGGCCGCGATCGCCTCCACAGGCGAGGACTCCCCGAGGAGTACTACAGAGTTCGTGCCAGAACCCGCCGCCTCCGCCGCGATCCCGGCACCCGCAAGACACTCCACAGCCTGCTCGGGCGTGTCCTGCAGACACGTCAGATAGATCGGTGGAACGGTATTGTTCGCCTCCACGAGACGTTTGACCTCTCGCGCAGGCCAACGGGCGAGCCAGCGCTCGACGATCCAATACGGATGGGAACCCCAGGTGGACAGGAACGCCGCAGGATCCTCGTCGAAGCCGGGGAAATGCTCCCTTCCCGGACCGTCGCCGGCGGCGGCGCGGAGCACGGCGTTCACGAAGCCCGCCGCGCCTCTGCCCCCCACGGAGCGGGCCAAATCCACCGTCTCAGAAACGGCCGCGTATGTCGGCACCCTGTCCATGTAGAAGATCTGGTAGAGCCCGAGACGTAACGCTTCCCGTACACCAGCCTCTACGGACTCAAGGCCCCGCTTCACCTTCCGGCCCAAGAGGTGATCGAGTCTGCCGCGAAGCCTTTGCACCCCGTAGACCAGACGCCGGCACCACGAGCGCTCCCGGCCGTCGAGGCCCTCCGCCCCGGCGGCGAAAGAGCGGTCCAGGCGGCGACCGCGTTCGACCTGCCGGAGGATTCGCAGCGCAGCCTGCCGCCCCGCTGTCACCCCACGCTTGCTCCCGCAGAACCCAACGGCTCGGCACCCGTCCGACTCTGGGCGCGGATGATCACTCCAGCATCCCGCGGGTCGGCGAAGACGGGACCGCGATCTCCTTGGCCTCCATACGGCCAGCCAAATAGGCGAGGCGACCCGCGCGGGTGGCCAGCCTCATCGCGTGGGCCATGGCAACGGGGTCGTCGGCTGCGGCGATCGCAGTGTTCATGAGCACACCGTCGACTCCTTGCTCCATCGTGATGCACGCGTCGGAAGCCGTTCCGACTCCCGCATCGACGATGATCGGGGCGTCGCAGCGCCGCTTGATCTCGCGGATGAAGTAGGGGTTCACCACACCGAGGCCACTGCCAATGGGACTGGCGAGCGGCATCACCGCCACGCAGCCGGCATCTTCGAGCCGAAGGGCCATAATCAGGTCTTCGTTGGTATAGGCCATGACCTTGAACCCCTCGTCCACGAGCGTCTTCGCAGCCGCCAATGTGGCCACCGTGTCGGGAAGCAGCGTCGCTTGATCGCCGATCACCTCGAGCTTCACCCACTCGTTGAATCCCGCCGCACGAGCCAACCGCGCGTACCGGACGGCGGCGGCGGCGGTGTAGCATCCTGCGGTATTCGGAAGGAGAAAGAACTCCTCGGGATCCAGGTGGAAGAGGATTCCCTCCTCTCTCGAACGATCCAGGTCAACTCGGCGCACCGCGACGGTGACCATTTCGGCGCCGGAGGCCCGAACGGCCTTCACCATCGTGTCGTTGTCGGGATATTTTCCGGTCCCGACGATCAGGCGGGAGCTGAAGTCCCGATTCCCTACTCGCAGGGGATCCCGGATGGCCCCGGTCTCGATATGCGTCGGCATCATCTCGCTCATCCCCGCACGTGAGCGCCGGCTTGGCCGTCGCGCGCGAATCCCTTTCCCAACCTCCTACCCTCCGCCAACGAAGTGCACCAGCTCTACCTGGTCTCCCCCGGAGACCCGCACATCGCCGAAGCTGTCGCGGCTGAGGATCTGCCGGTTGAGCTCCACGACGATGAGCCGCGCATCCAGATCCAGCGACTCGACGAACTCCTGCACGGAGAGCCCGGATTCGATCTCAATCTCCTTCCCGTTGACCCGCACGTGAATCGTCTGTGCGCCCATACGTCCCTTGTCGATCACCGCGGCTCGCGTGAGGGGCTCGGTGGCGACGCCGCTAGAGCCTGAAGATAAGCCCGCACGGCGGTGGCTGAGGAGGGGGCGTCCCATATTCCCCGAACAACGGCCACGCCGTGCGCCCCGGCTCCGACGGCCTCTCGCACTCGGCGGGGCGTCACTCCCCCGATCGCCAAGAGCGGCAGCGAGACGGCCGCACCGACTTCGCCGACGATCCGGGGCCCGGCCGGAGCTCGTCCGGGGTGCGACCGGGTCGTCCATAGAGCCCCCACGAAGAGGAAATCCACTCCGCCCTGAGCCGCCTCCACCGCCTCTCCCACGTCGTGGACCGAAGCTCCAAGCAGACGCTCGGGGCCCAGCAGTCTCCGCGCCTCCGGCGGCGGCAGTGAACGACGGCCCAGGTGAGCGCCATGGAGCCCCAGACAGAGAGCGACATCCACCCGATCGTTCACCAGTAGCTTCGCGTCTCCGCCGGCCGCGACGTCCCGCAACGGCTCGGCGAGTTCCACGAGGCGGCGGCCCGTCGTGCGGGGACCGCGCAAGTGGAGCGCCATCGGGCCACCTGCTTCCATGACCTCGACCGCTCGATGGGCAAACTGCCTCCGAGCGATGATCCTGTCGTCGGTGACGACGTGTAGCCGCGGAATCACTCGAATCGCTGGCCGACCCCGGCTCCTCGGCCCAGCACCCACTCCCGTGCGGTCATGCGGTTCCTACCGGCGGGTTGCACCTCGCCGATCCGGACCGCGCCGCTTCCGGCCGCGACCCGCAGTGCCTGCCTGGAATCCGCACTCAAGATGGTCCCTGGCGGTGCCTGGGCGTCGAGGTCGGGCTCGGCGCGGGGACGGAACAGCTTTACCGGGCGGCCCACAAGCTCCGACCAAGCTCCCGGAACGGCATCCATGCCCCGGATGAAGTTGGCCGCGCTCGAGCTTGGCGCGCTCCAGTCTATGCGCGCTGTCGCCCGCGTCACCTTGGGCGCGTACGTGGCCTCCGCCTCGTCCTGCTCCACCCCGTCAAGGCCACCGGTTTCCAAGAGCGCCAGGGCCTCGACGAGCGCCCCGGCCCCTATCTCGGCCAACCGAGCCGTGAGGTCCGAAGCCGTGTCGGAGGGCAGGATGGGCTCTTCGCTCTGAAGGAGGATGGGGCCGGCGTCCATTTCTTCAACCATGCGCATGACGGTGACGCCGGTCACCGCCGCTCCGCGCACGATCGCCCAGTTGACGGGTGCCGGCCCGCGAAGAGCCGGGAGCAACGAGGCGTGGAGGTTGAGGGAGCCGGCGGCAGGAAGGTCGAGGACCTCTCGCTGGAGGATCCGTCCATAGGCCACGACGACCGAGAGTTCCGGCTCGAGGGAGGAGACTTGCTCCAGAAACACCGTTCCCCGAGGTGATTCCGGCTCCAGAACCGTGAGGCCCTCCTCCAGGGCCGCCGCTCCAACCGCAGAGGCCCTGGGGTGCCTCCCACGGCCGGCCGGCTGGCTAGGCCGAGTCACGACGCCGACGATCTCGTGTCCCTGGTCGCCTATGGCGAGCAACGACGGAACGGCGAACGCCGGGGTGCCCCAGAATAAAATCCTCACCCAGCCCCTACTCCTCCTCCTGGAGCTTTTTCCACTTCTTGAGGAGCATACGGCGCTTGAGGGGACTCACGCGATCGATGAAGAGGATCCCGTTCAGGTGATCGATCTCGTGCTGGAGCGCCCGTCCGAGCAGCCCTTCCGCCTCGACTCTCACGCGCTGGCCATGTGGGTCGAAGCCCTCCACCGTCACCTTGGCGGGGCGCGTGACAAACTCCTCCAGTCCCGGGATGCTCAGGCAACCCTCTCGCGCCTTGTCTGTTTCGCTGCTGGATTCCGCGATCACGGGATTCACAAGTGCGAGGCGCCCGGGTCCGGGATCGTCTTCGTCGCGGACATCCAAGACGCAAATCCTGAGGGACAGACCGATCTGCGGAGCGGCCAGCCCGATGCCTTCGGCGTGGTACATCGTCTCCCACATGTCCTCGATCAGCGTGCGAAGCTCCTCGTCGAAAGAGCTGACCTCCTCGCCGGACGTGCGGAGCACTTCTTCACCCAGGAGGACGAGATCCCGAATGGGCACCGCTAGCGTTCCGCGGTTGGCACTGGCAGGACACCAGAGGGGGCGAGGCGCCCTCTGGCGGCGGAGAGGCGCACCGGCGCAGCTTCCGCTGCGGCACAGCGCCGGAACGCCGAGTGCGCGGAGGCGCCGCACCCTCGACTGCCCGCGAGCCTCGGGCACCCGTACACTACGACTCCCGCGTGATCTTCCGGGCGATCCTGACCCGCTCGACGGTGATCTTGGTGTCGCCAGCCGTCCTGACGATCAGGCGATCTTCCTCCGCTCGTATCACCGTACCGATGATGCCGCCCGTCGTCACCACCTCGTCACCCTTCGCGAGGGCCGCGATCATCTCCTTGTGCTTCTTCTGCTCCTTCCGCTGAGGCCGGATCAGTATGAAGTAGAAGATCAGAATCACGGCCGCCATGTTCAGGAAGAACACGAACGTTCCGCCGGCGCCCTCCCTGGGAGCCATCAGGACTACCCCTAGAGCCTCAAACAAAGCACGTCTCCGTTGATGTCGTCAGTGTCGGGGCTGCCGCGCAGCCACGCATCCCCCCCGGGTCACTCCGCACGACCCCTGTCGCCCAGGCCGGTCCGATACCGTTCGATCCAGTTCCGAGCCCAGGGATGGAAGGTACCATTCCCGATGCGCTCTCGGGACTCCTCGGCGAGCCGGACCAGGAATCGCAGATTGTGGATCGACACCAGGCGCTCGCCGAAACGCTCCCTCGAGACGCACAGGTGCCGGATGTATGCCCGGTCGTACCGCTTGCAGGTGTAGCAGTCGCAACCGGGGTCGATCGGGTCCCTGTCCCGCACGAAGCGGGCACCCTTCAGGTTCAACTGTCCCTCGCAGGCGGACCATGCAGTCGCATGTCGGGCGTTCCGCGTCGGGGCGACGCAGTCGAACATGTCGCAGCCGCGCGCGATCGCCTCAAGGAGGTCGTCAGGGTAGCCGACACCCATAAGATACCGCGGCATGCCAGGAGGAATCTCCGGGTCGAGGATGTCGAGGATTCGCCACATCTCGTGCTTGTCCTCCCCGACGCTCAAGCCACCGATCCCCATCCCGTCCCATTCGCCCAGATCGAGAAACGCCGTCAACTGCTCCAGGCGGAGATCCTCGAAGACGTTGCCCTGAAGGACGGGAAAGAGGCTCTGGCGGGCGGTCGGGTCTTCCGCGGTGAGCTCCTTGAATCGCATCCGGCACCGCCGGAGCCAGTCCAACGTGCGGCGGTTGGCCTCCCTGGCGACCGCCCTCGCCACACCCCCCGGGAGGCATTCGTCAAAGGCCATGACGACGTCGGCCCCCAGAGCCCGCTGGATGTCCATGACCAATTCGGGCGTGAACCAGTGCCTCGACCCGTCGATGTGGCTCCGGAAGACCACCCCTTCGTCCCGGATTTCCCTGGTGTTGGCGAGGGAAAAGACCTGGAAGCCCCCCGAATCCGTGAGGATCGGCCCGTCCCAGCGCATGAACGAACGGATCTGACCCAGATCACGGACAAGTTCGTGACCCGGCCGCAGGTAGAGGTGGTAGGTGTTGGCGAGAATCATGCATGCCCCTACGCCATCGATCTCCTCAGGCGACACCCCCTTCACCGTGCCGACGGTGCCCACCGGCATGAAGTGCGGTGTCGGCACGTCGCCGTGCGGAGTCGTGAAGGTCCCGGCACGAGCCGGTCCATCGGTGGCGTGGAGAGTGAATTCGAACATCTGAGTTTCGGCAGGAGCCGACGCCACGCCACCAACCGGAGGGCGCCGCAGACCAGTGTCGGCGGCGGACACGAGCAGCGCCTACACTACGTCACCGAAGGTCCCCACTGCGGCTGACGGGCGGACGGCTCCCTGCTTGTTGGCGGCAGGGAGGGTGATCCGATCGCCATTAATCCTGAGAAAAAGGGCGGCGACCGGCAATGAGTGTGGGCGCGGGGTGTGGGCCGGCCGCATGCGGGGCAGCACGGTGTGCCAAGAGAGGCGCTCCACCAGCATCACGACCAGTTTCGTGCCCGCAGGTCGCTCGTCCGCAAGGCCGCCCACCTTCTCCGGCGCCGTCTCATGCGCGAGAGCCGAAAGCTTCCACGCGAGGGTTGTCGATCAGGCCCCGAAGACGCCACGATCGGCACGGGTCCCGAGTCTTCAGGAGAGAGGGAACGATTACGGACAACGCCCCGGGGAGGGATTCAGCGCGCCCCCGCCCCGGGGCGTTACCCAGTCTTCCGTGGACGATGCTATCTGGTACCGCCGGACAGGATCTCGGCCCTCCGGTTCTGGCGCCGTCCGTCTGCCGTGGCGTTGTCGGCTACGGGCTGCGACTCACCCGACGCTGCAACTTCGACGCGATCCTCGCCGAGCCCTGGCACGTTGGCGATCAGATAATCCCGCACCGCCTGGGCCCGACGCAGACTCAGGACAAGGTTGTGAATGTCCGAACCGGTGGCGTCGGCATGACCGACGACGAGGATGCGCTCGTTCACGCGGTCCCCGAGCCTGCGTCCCGACTCATCAAGGACCGACGACGCCGCATCGTCGAGCTCCGCGGAATCGTGCGCAAAGTTGACGTTGCCCAAGGCAGCCTCGGCCGCAACCATCATCTCGGCCCTACGGTTCTGGTCCCGTCCTTCTGCGGTCGCGTTGTCGGCTACGGGCTGCGACTCACCCGCACCAGCGATCCGGAAGCGATCCTGGTCGAGCTCGGGGAAGTTCCCGACGAGGTAGTCACGGACCGCCTGGGCCCGACGCAGGCTCAGCTCCAGATTGTAGTCCTCCTCGCCGGTGGCGTCGGCATGACCGAGGACGAGGACGCGTTCGTCCGAGGGGTCCCTGAGCGCACTTCCCGACTCGTCGAGAATCGAGCTCGCTTCACTGTCGAGCTCTGCGGAATCGTGCGCGAAGTGCACGTCGCGGAAGCGGAGTTCGGGTTCGGGCTCGGGTTCAGGCTCGGGTTCGGGCTCCGGTTCAGGCTCTGGCTCGGGTTCAGGCTCGGGTTCGGGCTCGGGCTCTGGCTCGGGTTCAGGCTCGGGCTCGGGCTCTCCTCCGAGAAAGTACGACGCCCCGAGCGTAAGCCCCCAACCCCAAAAGGTCTCCGAAGGGGCCGTCGCGCCGGCAAGTTCAGCCGCCGTGTTCGCAAGCGCATCCGGTATCTGGTGCATCCGTGCCTCGACCCGCAGGCCTAGGCGAGGAGCCACGCGGAGCCGAAAGCCGCCACCGTAGGCGAGTCCGAGATCGGTCTCCGCGGCAAGCTCTTCAGGCCTCCAATTGGCACCCCCGAGGCCAATCACGCCGTAGGCCTGGATCTGATCGCTTAGCGGCAGGTTGTAGCCCACGCCCGCACCGAAGTAGACCATGTCCAGGTCCACCGTACCCCGCGTCAGGATCCTCATGTCGAACGGCATGTACCCGCCCTCGAAGTCGGCGAAGAGTCCGGAGGCGAAGTTGTAGGCGATATGCGCACCGCCCGTCAGATTCCGGGCCGGGTCGATAAAGATGGAGCTGCTGCCGCTCGGATGGAATTCCGGCACGTCGTCGAAGACGCCAAGGTAGGGAGAGATCTCCCATCCGGTGGGCACCCATCCGTTCGAATCCTGTGCGGTAAGGGCGCCTGCGGGCCGGAGGAGAACAAGGGTCACGGCCAAGACGGACATGGCTCGAATCATGGTTGCGTTCCTTTCTGGTTTCCCGAGGTGCTCTAAGGTCACACCTGACTCGTAGACGGGAATATACCTCGAACCTCCACGCCACTGCAAAAGCAACCCGAGGTGCCCGCACGCAAGGCGATTCCGTGTCCCGATGATGGAATTCCCCTGGCGATGGCGGGATCGTGGCCTTTGCGAGTCCCCAGCCAGGGGGATCGCTGACCGGACTGGCCAGTCTTCCACGGACGATCTGCGAGCTCGTCGATCCCGCCGATCCTCTTCCCCGTGACGGGTTCGGTTCTAGTCTTCTTGTTGAACGCCCGTCCACGGGTTAGCCTGCGGGGCCCGCGTGCTAGCCGCAGATCGACAATCGTCGGGACATAGGTACCGCTTGCGCATACCTGCCTCCTTCACCACGCCCTTGTTGGCGCTGGCGATCTCCTCCCCCGCCACGCCCGCCATGGCACAGGTCTCGGCTCAGCTCTCCGACCAGGGCGCAGAGGCCCGCTCGGCACTCCCTGAGGCCAAGCTGCTCCCTCACGCGGAAGCCCCCGTAGCCGTAGCGGTCCGGGCGACGACGAGTATCAGCGTGGATGGTCGCCACACCGAGGCCGCCTGGGGCGGGGCGACGCCCGTCACGCAGTTCTTTCAAAACGATCCGGACGAGGGCGAGCCCGTCAGCGAGCGGACCGAGGTCCGCTTCCTCTATGACGACGACGCCATCTACGTCGGTGCTTGGCTGTACGACTCCGAGCCCGTCACCACACGCTTAGCCCGTCGCGACGCGTGGGTCTCGGACTCGGATTTCTTCGTCGTCTCGTTCGACAGTTACCACGACCATCGGACAGCCTATCGCTTCGCGACGAACCCCTCGGGGATGAAGAGGGACCAGGTGGAGACAGGGCGGCGGTTCGGCGGCAGGGGATTCGGCGGAGGAGACCAGTCCTGGGATCCTGTCTGGGACGTGGCTACCACCATCACGGACGAAGGATGGTTCGTGGAGATGCGGATCGCCTTCAGCCAGATGCGCTTCAGTACCGACGAAGACCAGACGTGGGGCCTTCAGGTGCAGCGCGTCATCAGCCGGAGGCAGGAGCGGGCAGACTTTTCCTTCACGCCTAAGCTCGAACGCGGCGGGGTGGCCCGGTACGGACACCTCGCTGGCATCCGCGACATCGGTCGCGGCAAGAAGCTCGAGCTCCTGCCTTACGTAGGCATCAGAGCCGAGTACATCCGGCAGGATCCCAACCCCGACCTGGCCTTCTCGAACCCGTTCCGCTCTGGCTCGGACTACTTCAGTCGGGCGGGGATGGATCTGAAATACCGCCTCGGGTCGAACCTCACGATGGACGCTGCGGTGAACCCGGACTTCGGTCAAGTCGAAGTGGACCCGGCCGTGATCAACCTTACGGCCTTCGAGACCCGATTCGACGAACGGCGCCCCTTCTTCGTGGAGGGCACCGAGATCTTCCGGTTCGGAGCCGGCGGTCCCGGTGGAAGTACGGGCCGGGCGCCTCAGATCATCTATTCTCGCCGGATCGGCCGACGACCGCAGGGCAGCGTCTCGCCAGCCGCCGTGTACGCCGACCCACCGATGGAAACGACGATCCTGGGTGCAGCGAAGATCACCGGAAAAGTGGGCGACGGGTGGTCGCTCGGAGTCATGGAGGCGGTGACGGGCCGAGAGTCGGCCGCCTTCATCGACGCCGAGGGCGTGAACCGCAATGCGATCATCGAGCCACGTTCGAACTACCTCTTAGGACGCCTCCGCAAGGACATGCGATCCGGACAGACACGGCTCGGCGCCCTCGTGACCGCAGTAAACCGCGACCTCAAGGACGACGCCCTCCGAGAGCGTCTGCGCAGCGGCGCATACACGACGGGGTTGGATTTCCAGCACGAGTGGGCGGACCGATCCTGGCGTCTCAGTGGCGCCTTTGCGTCAAGCTTGGTTCAGGGGAGCCGGGACGCGATGATCTTCGCCCAACGCTCCTCGGCCCGCTACTACCAGAGGCCCGACGCGGCGGATCTTGGGGTGGATTCGGCCGCGACCTCCATGTCGGGCCACTACGCCATGCTGGACCTCACGCGCCAGGCCGGGTCCGTCCAGATGAAGCTCGCACTGGCGTCGCTGAGCCCCGGCTACGAGGTGAACGATCTAGGGTTCCAGACCGAGACCGACCGGTACATCATCGACACCGACCTGTCGTACAACGAGCCCCGTCCAGGCAGCCTGTTCCGAAGCTGGCGGCTCTGGGGCAGCCCTGACGCAAAGTGGAACACCAACGGCGACCTCGTCTTCGCCAACTTCAACACGAACTTCCGGTGGCAGCTTCTCAACTATTGGGGCGGCTTTGTCCGTGTCGAGCATGAATGGGAGGCGTCCGACGACCGCCTTACGCGCGGAGGTCCTATGGCGCGACGTCCGGGGAGCTGGGGCGGCAACGTCAGCCTCAATTCGGACTCGCGGAAGGCCCTCAGTCTATGGTCCCGCTACAGCTGGGAGTCCAAGGACGACGGCTCGTGGATGCACATGGCGAGCATCAACTTTACCTACAAGTCGGGGGAGAACGTGGAGATCCGCCTCGGACCCGCGTTCCGGCGCACCTTCACGCAGTCCCAGTACGTCGCTTCGGTGAGTGACGAGTTCGCTCGGCCGACGTTCGGGCGCCGTTACATCTTCGCTCCCATCGACCAGACGACCGTGTCGCTCGAGACTCGCGTGAACGTCACCTTTTCCCCGACTCTGACGTTCGAGATGTTCGCGCAGCCCTTCTTGTCGCGCGGCGACTACGGCAGGCTCAAGGAGTTTGCCGCGCCGGGAACCCTGGAGTTCCACGACTACGGAGTGGACGCTGGTACACTCACGCGTGGCGCGGACGGTTACTACTACGTCGATCCGGATGGATCTGGCGAGGCCGGGACGTTCGGGGTGAGGGACCGGGACTTCAACTTTCGGAGCCTCCTCGGCAACGCCGTCTTGCGTTGGGAGTGGAGCCCAGGCTCAACCCTGTTCCTCGTCTGGCAGCAGAGCCGATCCCACCGCGTCGTCGGTTCCGATTTCGATCGGGCGGGTTACAACGGGGTCGGCACCTTCGACTTGGGATACGACACCGACACGCTCTTCGGCCTCCCACCCGACAACATCTTCCTCGTCAAGATGAACTACTGGCTGAACCTGTAGGGACCCGCAATGGATCGCGGCCCGGAACCCAGACCTGCAACCACGGAGTGGTGGCCTGCCGCTCGGGGCATACCATACGCTGCCCCTCTTGGGAGGGCTCGATGGACAGGCGCAGAATTCTCAAGACTGGAGCATTAGCGGGGCTCGGGCTAGCCGGCTGTGTCGGGGGGACGGTGGGCAGGCCCCGCGGGCCCAGAGTGAATCTGGCTCGGGTGGACGCCTCTTGGGACCGCGTCACGCGGACCACGGTCGGGCTGCGCCCCCATCGGCCCTCAGGATTCGTCCTGCGGGCCCAGAGGCTGGACGCAAAGACCGTGATCCACAACTACGGCCACGGTGGAGCGGGCCTCTCTCTCTCTCTCGGAACAGGCCGGATCGCAGCCGACATCGCTTTGGAGCACGAGGACCGAACCGCGGCAGTCCTCGGCTGCGGAGCCGTAGGCCTGGGCACCGCAAGACAACTGCAACGGCGTGGCTTCGATGTCGTGATCTACGCCATGGCGCTGCCTCCCGACACGACGTCGAACAAGGCCTGGGGTGGCTTCACCCCCGCCTCGGGGCTGCTTTCCGACGATCCGTCACCGGAGTGGACCGCCCAGTTCAGGAAGGCGGCCGAGATCGCCTACCGCGAGTTCCAGTCAATGGTCGGGCGGCAGTACGGGGTCTCGTGGATCGATGCCTACAACACGTCCGAAGAACTCCCCACCGAAACGGACCGGAGGGAGTTGGGCGAGGCGGCTCTTCTTCCACCCGAACTTCGGCCCGGGCGCGACATCCTCTACCCGGGAGAGCACCCGTTTCCGACCCCTTATGCGATGCGCCGTGCGACGATTCGGATTGAGCCCTCGATCTATCTCGACGCCATGCTGGCAGAGTTCCGCCAGTTGGGTGGACGCGTCGTCGTCAGGAGGTTCGACCGACCGCGTGACCTGATGACGCTGGAGCAGGCCATCATCGTCAACTGCACAGGACTGGGCGCGCGGTCACTCTTCGATGATGAGGATCTCATCCCCGTGAGGGGACAGCTCACCTTCCTGGTCCCACAGCCTGAGGTGACCTACCGTTACGGGTGCATGCCGCGCTCCGACGGCATCGCGCTCGGTTCCACGAGGGAGCGCGGCGTGTGGTCGCTGGAGGTCGACGAGGCAGCGCGAGAGCGCATGGTCGAGCGGGCTATCGAGCGGTTTAGTGAGATGCGCCCCGCAGATCCCCGCCTTCCGCTGGCGGCGTCCCGGGCGCCCGCTTCGGCACCGAGCGTCTCGAGCTTCTTCGGTGACCTCTCTTAGCGGATCGCTCCACGTCGAGTCACAGCTCGGCGCCTCGCGGCCAAAGCTCTTGTGTGGGGACGGCACACCACGGTTGGGCGAGCTCCGCGCCTCTGCCCCGTCCGCGTCGGCGAGAGACCCGGACCCGGCGCAGTGCCTCGGCTGCTGACGGGCTCCACGGGCGGACCGTGCGATCTCGACCGACGAGCCTACGCTCAGCCGTGCGGGTCCAATCGGCTCCCCCGGCATTCCGGACTCGCCGGAACCTTGCTCGGCGATCCGGGCGAAACGCCAGCGACCGGGCATCGGTGCCGGAAGAGAGGTACCAGGGAGGCGGACGCGGGCCTGATCATCGGGCCGCACGGACCATCCTCAGCGACCCCCGGTGCGGGGGGATCGGGGCGAGGGGCGCTCGGGCCCGCTCCCCGGCGTCTACGATTCAGTCCGGGAGTGACAGCGCCGCCAGTCCGTCCCGGAGCTGGACTATCACGTACTGTTTTCCTTCGTGAGTCCAGCTCGACATCCCGTAGCGGGTAGGGCCGGGGATCTCGACCTGACCCATGCGATCACCGCTGCGCTTGTCTATAGCGAACAGGTGCGGTGTTCCATCGCCGGTCTGGCCGGACGCGAGGAGGAGGGTAGGCGTTGCCACCATTACCGCCGTTCCGCGGCGTCCCGGGTTGGTCGGAACCCCCTCGACGCCTTGGAGCAACGGATGGTTCCTGATGGCCTCCTGCTCCGAATCCGGTGCGTCACCGTTGGGGGTGACCCACAGGTATTCTCCGGTATTCATGTCGATCGCCGAGATGCGGCTGACGGGTCCTTTCCAGATTGAGAGGCCGTCAAGGGTCGCTTGGTCGGCGCGTGCCCCACCCTCGAACTCGACAGCCCGAGCCCAGTCGGAATGCGTCGTCCCGGTCTGGTGAGGTCCGTCCATCGGTGACACGGCACCCGGCTCCAGACCTGCGAACGTGCACCCGCTGCCTGAGGCCACGAACAGGATGCCCTGGATCGGATCAGCCACGGCTGGGCTGTAGATGTTTGCGCCCCCACCTCCGCCCGGACAAATGAGGGCCGGGCCGGCGCCCTCGGAATTGCCCACGTGCGTGGGCGGATTGAAGAAGGGCACGAATAGATCGTTTTCCCGCGCATATTCCAGGGCTCTCCGACGGATCTCGGGGGTGTAGTCGATCAGATGCTCTTCGGTGCGACCCTGGAGATCGAACGGTGCCGGTCTGGTTGGGAACGGCTGCGTGGGAGAGAGCTTTTCGCCGGGCACCTTCGACTCAGGGACGGCGACCTCCTCAAAGGGCCAGATAGGCTCTCCGGTCTCCCTGTTGAAGGAATAGACGAATGCCTGCTTCGTGATCTGGAAGACGCCCGGGATGGAACGACCGTCTACCGTTACGTCCATCAGAAGAGGAGCGGTCGGCGTATCGTAATTCCAGATATCGTGGCGGACGAGCTGTTGATGCCACACGCGCTGGCCCGTTTGAACATCGAGGGCGATGAGGCTCGTGCTGTAGAGGTTGTCGCCCGGATGGAAGCCCCCGTAGTAATCGATCGTCACCCCGTTGGTCGGGACGTAGACGATCCCCCGCTCGGGATCAGCCGAGAGGGGCGCCCACGACGACACGTCACCTGTCCACTGCCACGCGTCGCTCTCCCAGGTGTCGTGACCAAACTCACCGGGTCTCGGGATGATGTGGAACTTCCACTTGAAGTTCCCCGTCTTCGCGTCGAAGGCGAGGATGTCGCCGGGGACGTTCTCGATGCGGGTCTGGTTGTAGCCCTGCTCGGCGGAGTTCCCCACGACCACGACGTCGTCGACCACGACGGGCGGAGACGACGACGTGATGTAGCCGAGCTCCAGCGGGATCCCCTGGTCGGGATCGTAGGGCTCCTCGTGCTCGAACCAGCGGCCCCAGTCCTCGACCAGCGGCGGGATCAGATCCACCACGCCCGTCCCGGGGAAGCCCTCGAGAGGAACGGGTGTGCCCCAGTCGTCCAGTGGCAGCCCGCTATCGGCGTCGATCGCGTGGAGGAAGAATGCGGGAGTCGTGATGAACACGACGCCGCGCCCCTCGACCTCGGCGTAGGAGACTCCCTTCCCGTAGCCTTTCCGCATCGAATAGTCCCAGCGCGCGGTTCTCGGCTCCGAGTAGCTCCAGAGAAGCTCTCCCGTGGCAGGATCGAGGGCCACCACGTGTCGGCGATCCCCGGTGACTGTGATGAGCTTGCCGTCCACATAGCTCGGTGTCGCGCGAGAGGTGCTCGGACCGAAGCTCGTAGCGTCCCACTCCCACGCCACCTCCAATTCCTCGAAGTTCGAGGCGTTGATCTGATCCGAGGGCGTGTAACGGGTGTGCCAGGCGTCCCCGCCGAGGTAGGTCCACTGTCCGTTCTCGACTCCGGGCCCCTGGGCTCCGGCCTCGTCAGGAGCCGCAAGCGCCAGCCCCATGGAGCCGAGTGGCAAGACGACGGCAAAGAGCATGAGAGACCAATCGCGCGCGTCGTTCCTCATCGTGGTAGCCCCTGTCCAGTTCGACTTGCTGCTTCGGGTTCCGGCATCTGGAACCGGGAGGCGGACGTCACAGCGCCCCCATGAGCACACGGACAATTCGGGACTGCCGCGGATTGCGCAAGGTCCTGCACGGAAGTCGATCCGGGCCAAGAGTCTGGGGGTCCGAGCCGAACAGCGGCACCCCGGCATCGAGCGATCCGCGCCCCCGCGCCCCGAAGCGTTGTGGTGCCACGGCACCCGCGGATCGGGACGGGCGTCCAACCCCAAGCTACGCCACGACCATGGCGTCCCCATACGAGTAGAAGCGGTACGCCTCCTCGACCGCCGTCCTGTACGCCTCCATCACCCTCTCGTAGCCGCCAAACGCCGCCACCAGCATCAGGAGCGTGGACCTGGGCAGGTGGAAGTTCGTGACGAGCGCGTCGACCACCTGGAACCGAAAGCCCGGCCGGACGAACAGCTTCGTCACCCCGCTGCCCGCTTCCACGAGCCCGTCGTGCGCAACGCTTTCGAGCGTGCGCACGACGGTCGTACCGACCGCCCAGACGCGTCGCCTCCTTGCGCGCGCCGTGTTGATCGCCTCCGCCGCAGTTGCCGGCACGTGGTATGCTTCGGCGTGTAGGTGGTGCTTGGCGGGATCGTCGGTCTGCACAGGCCGGAACGTCCCCGGCCCCACGTCCAGCGTGATCGCCACCCGCTCCACCCCCTTTGCCTCGATCGCCTCGAGCAGCTCCGTCGTGAAGTGAAGCCCTGCGGTGGGTGCGGCCACCGATCCCGGCACGCGAGCGTACACGGTCTGGTAGCGCTCGCGATCCAATGGCTCGTCCTCCCTTTCCAGATAGGGCGGCAGGGGCACGCGCCCATGCTTCTTCAGCGCCGCCCGGACCGAGCCCTGAACGGCAAGCCGCACGATGCGTGTGCCCCGGCTCGTCCCGTCGAGGATCTCGACATCGAAGCTGGGCGCGATTCTGACGGTCCGTCCGGGCTTCAGTTTTCCGCCCGGCCGAACCAGTGCTTCCCAGATGGGGGACTCTTCGGCGTCCGGATCGCGCGAAGCCGCTCCGCCACCCCAAGGCTCCTGCGGATGAAGCAACAGAATCTCCGCAGGCGCACCGGTGGGCTTGCGGCCGAGGAGCCGGGCCGGAGCCACCCGGCTCTCGTTGACGACGAGCACGTCTCCGGGATTCAAGAGGGCCGTCAAATCGGAGAAGTGGAGGTGCCGAAACGGACCGCCCCGTCTGGGGACGACCAGCAGCCGACTCCGGTCCCTCCGATCGGCGGGGTATCGCGCGATCCGCCCCGCAGGAAGACCGTACTCGTAGTCGGACACGCTCGTTCCGTCCCCGACTCGCCTGGTCAAGTCGCGCGCCCCGGGCCTACGTCACGCATGGACCGCGACATCCGGCGCCCTCCCGACATCGTCGGCAGCGGCGTCCCGACCGGTCCGCCCGAGACCGAGGCGGATTCCCGCGCACGACAGGTCGGTCTCCGCAGCCACGTCCGGATCGCCGAACCGCACCGTCGCCTATTCGAATAAGCTCGACTGCCCGCCCTCGCCTTCCTCTCTCGGCGCCTCGTAACCGAAGCGCCGGTAGGCCCTTGCCGTGGCCACCCGACCCCGAGGGGTCCGGTGGACGAACCCCTCCTGGATGAGGAACGGCTCATAGACCTCCTCCAGCGTGTTCGCATCCTCTCCGAGCGCCACAGCCAGCGTCTGAAGACCGACCGGTCCGCCCTCGAATTTCTCGATCAGCGTCTTGAGCACCCGCGCGTCCATTTCGTCGAGTCCGTATTCGTCGACGTCGAGCATTGCGAGGGCGTCCTCGGTCACCTGTTCGGTGATGATGCCGTTCGCCTTTACCTGCGCGAAATCCCGTACCCTGCAGAGCAGGCGGATCGCGACCCGGGGGGTTCCCCGGGCCCTGCGTGCCAAGATGTGGGCGCCGTTGGTCGAGCACTCCACGTCGAGGATCTCCGCACTCCGAGCGACGATGACGGCAAGCTCCTCGGGTGGATAGAAGTTGAGCCTCTGGACGATACCGAAACGTGCCCGCATCGGTGCAGTGAGGAGCCCGAAGCGGGTCGTGGCCCCGACGAGCGTAAACCTCTGAATATCCATCCTCATCGTTTGGGCCTTGGGCCCATCGCCGAGGCGGATCTCTACCCGCCAGTCCTCCATGGCGGGATAGAGGAACTCTTCGATGACGGGACGTAGGCGGTGGATCTCGTCGATCAGGAGGACGTCGCCCCTCTCTTGGTTGGTGAGCATGCCGACGAGATCGGCGGGCTTCTCCAGTACCGGCCCGGACGTAGCGCGAAAGCCGACTCCCATCTCGCGGGCAATGAGCGAGGCGAGAGTCGTTTTCCCCAGCCCGGGCGGACCGTGGAAAAGGAGGTGGTCCAAGGGGTCCTGCCTCTGCCTGGCGGCCTGTAGGGCGATCGAGAGCGCCTCTCTTATCTTCTCCTGACCGATGAACTCGGCCAGGTACCGAGGCCGCAACGAGGGCTCGACGGTCCCGTCGTCCCCAAGCGCTTCCGGGGTGGTGATCTCGCGTCGTTGGATCATGGCATCTCGATTCCTTCGCCTCGTGCGCGGCGCTCCCTCACCTCCTCGCCAGCGCCCGCCGAATCAGCTCGGCGCTGCTCTCGCCGCCCACGTCGGCGAGAGCAGCCCGGACGGCGGCATTCGCCTCGGCCACCCCGTACCCCAAAGCGACCAAGGCTGCTACAGCCTCCTGGACGCCGGGCGGCGAGGCTCCACCTAGGCCCTTGCTGCCCACTGCCAGGTCCCCAACCTTGTCGGCCAAGTCAAAGACGATCCGCTCCGCGGTCTTCTTCCCCACACCGTTGACCTGCCTGAGCGCAGTCACGTCCTTCTCGGCCAGCGCCTGTGCGAGTCGGTGGGCCGTGTAGGTGGAGAGCATCGCGAGAGCCACTCGTGGCCCCACGCCAGACGCACCGAGGAGACGCTGGAACAGGTCGCGTTCGTGGGCGTCGACGAATCCGTAAAGCGTCGCCGAGTCCTCTCGCACCAGGTGGAGCGTCTGGATCTCGAAGTCCTCGGCGGGAGGCGTGGGGAGCCGTTCCAGGATCGAGAGCGGGACCCGCACCTCGTAGACGACGCCCCCCGTGGTCTCGACCTCGATATGGTCGCGCTCGCGGGCGACGAGCCTGCCCTTCAGGCGGCGGATCACGGGTCGGCTCTCAGAATCGGGAACACCCCCGCCATGAAGTGGCAGAGGGCTGCGGCTACGCCGTCGGCCGCGTCGGACGGCGTGGGAGGCGACTTGAGCCGGAGCTGCTGCTGCACCATATGGCCCACCTGCTCCTTGGTCGCGTTCCCGGTCCCCGCCACAGCCTTCTTGATTTCCCGGGGCGTGTACTCCGCGATCGGGATCCCGCGCAGCGCCCCGGCGAGCAGGATCGCTCCGCGCGCGTGTCCGAGCGTGAGCGCGCTCCTCACGTTCCTCCCCTGGAAGACATCCTCCACGGCCATCGCTACCGGAGAGAAGCGGTCGATGAGTTCTGTGAGCTCGGTGAAGATCTCCTTGATTCGCACAGGGAGAGGCTCCCCCGAGGACGTCCGCACGACCCCGCATTCCACCAACGAAACGGCAGGCCCGCGCCTCTTGGCGACAAGGCCGTATCCGGTCACCGCCGTTCCCGGATCGATTCCCAGAATGAGCTCTTCGGAGTCCACCTGCCGTCCGCTAGCGTCCCCGCTAAATGGCTTCGGCAAGGATCTCGGCGTCGATATCGGCGTTGGAGGAGACCCGCTGCACATCGTCGCTGTCCTCCAACGCATCCACCAGCCGAAGGAGCCTCGCGGCATCCTGCCTGTCCACCTTCACCTCGTTCTGAGGCACCCACTGCAGTTCGGCTCTCTCGAACTCGACCCCGGCGCCCCTCATCTCGCCCTGTACCTCGTGGAACCAGCTGACGCCGGTCGTCACCACGTACTCATCACCCTCATTGGTGACGTCCTCGGCGCCGGCCTCAAGGGCCGCCTCGAGCACGGCGTCCTCATCGTGGCGGCCTGCGTCTACAAAAATCTGGCCCTTGCGATCGAACTGCCACACCACCGATCCCGTCGTCCCTAGGCTTCCGCCGTGCTTGGTCAGCAGGTGGCGGACCTCTGCGACAGCGCGCTTCTGGTTGTCGGTGAGGCACTCGATAAAGAGAGCCACGCCTCCCGGGCCGTAGCCCTCGTAGGAGACCTCCTCGTAGCTCACGCCCTCGATCTCGCCGGTGCCCTTCTTGATCGCCCGGACGATGTTGTCGGTGGGCATGTTGCCGGCCTTGGCGTTTTCCACCGCCAAGCGTAGGCGTGGGTTGAAGTCGGGGTCGCCCCCACCATCCCGGGCCGCCACGGTGAGCTCCCGGATCAGCTTGGTGAACATCTTCCCGCGCTTGGCGTCAGTCGCCGCCTTCTTGCGCTTGATGGTAGACCATTTGCTGTGTCCCGACACCTCGACTCCTCCCGACGATTCCCGACTTGGGTCGCCAAAAGGTAAACGTAGAAGGGTCACCAAGCATCTTGGTCCCCCTCCTCAAGGACCGGCCCCTTCATGACACCCCGATCCGACGGCTCGGCGGTGATGGCCCGGTTCCGAGCCTAATTCCCCTCGTCCGCCTTCTTCGTCGACGCAATCACGTTCTCGACCTCGTAGTGCGGAACGGGCTCATACCCCGAGAAGCTCCGCGTGTGATGCGCCCGCCCCTGTGTGATCGAGCGCAACGACGTCGCGTACCTGTAGAGCTCCGCCTCGGGGATGAGCGCCTTCACCGTCGTACGGCCCTTCCCGGGGTCCATCCCCAGGACCTTCCCGCGACGCTGATTCATGTCGCTCATGATGTCACCCACGAAATCCTCGGGAGTCGTGACTGCGACCTCCATGATCGGCTCGAGGATCACGGGACCGCAGATCGGAGCGACGTTCCTGAACGCCACCGACCCGGCGAGCTTGAAGGCGATGTCGCTCGAATCCACCGAGTGGTAGGAGCCGTCGTAGCACTCGGCCTCGAAGTCCACCAACGGAAAGCCCGCCAGGATGCCGCGCTGGGCCGCCTCCCGGATGCCCCTGTCCACACTGGGCACGTACTTCGTGGGGATGACTCCTCCCTTGATGGAACTCACGAACTGGTATCCCTCACCCCTCCCCAAGGGCTTCAGGCGGACGTAGCAGTCGCCGAACTGGCCTCGTCCGCCCGACTGCTTCTTATGGCGTCCCTGGCCTTGGCCTCCTTTCGTGATCGTCTCGCGGTAGGCGATCTTCGGCTGCTCGGTCCCCACACGGACACCGTACTTGCGCTCCATCCGCTCGAGCTGCACCTCAAGGTGCAACTCGCCGAGCCCACGGGCGATCGTCTGGCTCAGTTCCGAATTGTAGTCGGCCACGAACGTGGGGTCTTCCTCGTGGAGCTTGGGCAACACCACCCCCAGCTTGTCCTCGTCCTGGCGTGCCAAGCCGCGGATCGCCACCGCGATGTCGGGCTGCGGAAAGCTGATCTTCTCGAGAACCACACGGCGCGCCGGATCGGAGAGCGTGTCGTTCGTGTGAACGTCCTTAAGCTTCGCCACCACCCCGAGGTCACCGGCGTGGAGCCGGTTGACCTCAACTCTCTCCTTGCCCAGGGCGATCGACAGGTGGTTCAGCTTCTCCGTGCTCCCCCGCTCGCTCTTCACCGCCGCCCCGTTGGCCACGCTTCCACTCACCACACGGAAATAGGAGAGCTCGCCGACATGTGGCTCGGTCGCGGTCTTGAAGATGAGTGACGCGAAGGTCTCCTCGTCGGAGGGGGCGAGGTGGACTTCCTCGTCCATGCCGACGCGTGTGGCGAGTTCGCCGCCCGCCTCGGCCGGGCTGGGACAAAGCTCGACGATCTTCTGGAGCAGCTCCTGCATTCCGTGCGAGTGAACGGGCGAACCGCAAAAGAGGGGGACCACCTCACCGCTGGCGACGCTGAGGGCCATCGCCTCGATTGCCTCCTCCGGACTGATCGGCTCGCCTTCAAGGTATCGATCGAGCAGTTCCTCGGTCGTGGTGGCCAGCGTCTCCTGCAGCTCGTTCTCCAGCTCCTCAAACCGACCTTGAAGCTGCTCGGGGACATCGCCCTCGTCGTACTCACCCCTCACCCCGTCCTTCCTGTAGAAGTGGGCGCGCCCGGTGAAGAGGTTGATCACCCCGCGGAAGTCGGGGCCCTCGCCGATGGGAATCTCCACCGGCAGGACCTTGGCAGTCAGAGTCTGCCTGATCTCTTCGCAGGCGCGCTCGAAGGAGGCGTGTTCCTTGTCGATCATCGAGACAAAGAAGAACCGGGGGATGCCCCGGTCTTCTACATGCTCCCACACCGTCTCCGTGCCCACCTCAACGCCGGAGGTGGCACTCACGACAACGACCGCGGAGTCAGCGACGCGGATCGCCGCCAGGGTCTCGCCCACGAAGTCCATGAACCCTGGCGTGTCGATCAGGTTGATCTTGGTCCCCATGTACTCGCAGTACGCCGGCGTGCACTGCAGGGACATCTCGTGGGCCACCTCTTCGGGCGTGCACATCGTAAGGGCGTGACCCTCGTCCACATCGCCCTTCCGCCTCGACGTCCCCGCAGCCCAGCAGAGGGAGTCGACGAGACTGGTCTTGCCGGCGCCGCCGTGGCCCAGAATCACGACATTCCTGATCTTCTCCGTCGTATACTCATTGGCGGACGCCATCACACCTCCTTCATGAGTGTTCAGTCTTTGGGAGCGGCTGCCGCCGGCCGGCGGGCCGGTGATTGTACGTCTTGGGGTCGTGGGGGGCGAGACCTCGGCGAGCGGGAAACCCTCTCAGTTCGTCCGCCGTCTCTTGGAAACTTCGTCGAGGAGCCGTCGCTCGTCTTCGGTGAGTGAGCCCATCCCCTCGGCGGAGATCTTGTCCAATACCCTGTCCACCGCATCCAGAACCGAACTCTCACTCGCTTCGGCCGTGACGTCACGCCGACTGCGCCGCTCGCTGGCGCCGTCATCGCTCGGGTTGCTCGGGACGATGGCAAAGCGTCGGGAGCGCGCCGCCTTGCCGATCCTCTGGAGCTGCTTGGCGGCCTTCCAATCGGTCTTCAGGTAAAGGAAGCCCGCGAGGAAGCCCCCTAGGTGGGCGAAGTGCGCCACACCTCCGCCCGTCCCGCCGAACGCGCTCGTGAAGGTCACGACGCAGAGGAACGCCACCAACCACTTGGCCTTCACCGGGAAGATGCCCCAGACGTAGATCGGCGCGTCCGGCCAGTTCACTGCGAAGGCCAGCATAATGCCGTAGACCGCTGCGGACGCACCGATGATCGAGTAGGAGACGAAGAAGAAGCTCAGGGCGACACCCCCAAGCCCACAGATTGCGTAGTACTTGATGAACGCCCGGGATCCCCACTTGGACTCAAGCGGAGGCCCGAAGAAAAAGAGCACCAGCATGTTCATGAAGAGATGCCAGAAGTCGCCGTGCAGGAACATGTAGGTCACGGCGCCCCAGGGGCGGAGCAACATCTCGGCGGGGCGGAAGGAGAACCAGCCGAAGACGAACTCCCGGCCGATGATCATCGTGAGGACGAACACGACGGTATTGGCGATCAGCAACCGCTTGACCCAAGGGGTGAGCTGATAACTGAGATTCATACCACCGCCGACGACGTACCTCGTGCTTCTCACGGGCACTTTCTCCAACGTGCGGTGAAACAACGGCCTCCAACCCTGACCTCAAACCCCAGCCCGGGCGAGCAGGTTCCGGGTTGGGACGGCGCTTGATCCGGCCTCCCTCCCCCCGTGGTGGGATAGGGAGAAGGTCCGTTGGGGCAGACCCGCGCTCATGATCCCGAACGGCAATCATGAGCCCCTCTTAGAGGGCTCGTCAAACTCAACCCGACCGTCGCAGGCCCGTCCAGAGCGACCCGCCGCCTCATCCCCCTCTGCGGCGGCGAAGGTCTACCGGCCGAGGCGGAACTCCGGTCCGAAGTAGTACGGCTTATCCGGCCGGCCGCGATTGCGGTAGATCGGATGCTCGCTGTCGATCGTCGGCATGCCCTCCATCTCCGAGAGGTGCCACGCCAGAAGAACGGCTCGCTTCGCCATCTCAGCCGCCGACTCCATCGTGAACGTCTCCTCGTCGAAGTTGTCGGCCGGCCGATGACGCCATTCGTCATAGTACCGAAGGCGCTCGGCGAGTCCGATCTGAAGATCCCCGTCAACCGTGTGGCCCGGCTTGAGGTCGATCGCCGGAACACCGGCCAGGAGAAACGGATAGTGATCGGACGAGAAGCCGACGAGGCTCGTGAGCGCGCGATCGCGGTCCATGACGCCCACGCCTACCTCGCCCATGACCTCGCGGACGATACCGTGAAGCTCGGAGAGGTCGGCGGCATTGTCGATCACGTCCTCCGTCATCACGCCCTCCCTACCGCCATCCTGGTTGATGTTGGCGGCCGAACGGTCGATCGGCAGGACGGGGTTCCGGACGTAGTGCCACGTGCCGAGGAGCCCCCGCTCTTCCGCACCCACGGCGGCGAAGACGATGGAACGGCGCGGCCGAAGACGGGCCATGGCCTCGGCCGACGCGATCAGCTTCGCGGTCCCGAGCGCGTTGTCGTGTGCGCCGTTGTTGATCGAGTCACCCTCCGAATTCGGAGGTCCGATCCCGACGTGATCGAGGTGCGCCGTGAAGACGATCGACTCGTCCCGGCGTTCGGGGTCGGAGCCGCGCACGATACCGACGACGTTCCAGCTTTCGACGGGCTCAAGGCGGTGCCTCCGGACGAGAGTAACCCGCCCTAAGGGGCGGGGATGCGTCTCTCCCCCGTCGGCACGAGGGATTACGCTGTCGGGGTCAACCCCCCACGCGTCGAACAGGCGCCATGCACCTTCGGCCGCGACTACTGCGTGCGGTCTGACCCTCGGTGCCGTCCCGTCCGCGAGGGCCATGATCCGCCTAGGATTCCCAGGCGGCTGCGTGGGTTGGGGCGTTTCGGGATCGCGCGGCGCGAGGAGCTGGACGACCACGGCCGCTCCCCTCCGCACGGCGATCTCCACCGTGGCGTTCGCGGCTCGCGCCCGGTCCCGGTCGGCCGCCCAATCATCGGGCTCACCCCTGAGCACGAAGACCGCCCTGCCCGCGACGTCGGCACCCATGTAGTCGTCGCGTCCGTGGGTCGCCAGCCCGTAGCCGACGTAGACGCCCTCGCCCGTCCAACTCACCGAGCTCTCGAGCCACGCCGGCTCGAAGCGCGCTTCGGGCTCCCGAAGCCTCACCTCGCCAACCTCGAGCTCACTTCCCAAGTCGGCCACGGCCTCCAACAGAGCGAAGGGCTGCAGGTATCCTTCCAACCCCTCGGGCTGCGCCAGGCCGATGCGGGCGAACTGGGCAACCACATATTCTCTCGCGATCTCAAAACCGGGGTCACCTGTGTCCCTGCCCCGCAGGAGATCGTGAGAGAGGAAGCGGACGTGGCTCTTGAGGAGCCGGGGGGTGATCACCCGGAGTCCGGTATCGAGAGCCTCCACGGCCGGGCCGCTTGCCTCGACCCCGCCGGGCCGCGTGCCGCCCGTGGAGTCTTGGCAGGCGGATGCCAACCCGAGCGCTAAGGGCAGCACCCAGCCTCTCTTGCGCACCACTCTCACCATGACCTCTCTCCCGTTTGGGTCCTCGACTGTCGCCTGTGTCGATCCTACTGAGCCGTCGAACCCGACAGCAAGGTCCGCGGACCGCGCTCCCCCCTTCCGGGGCGGGTGGAGAAGAGATCCGAGACGGCCAGACGCCCTTCCGGCCCACAGGCTCCCGAAGGTTCGGCTGACGCGCTCGGATCGCCTTGGCGTGCCTGTCGACTGGTAGAGTCCGCAGCCTGCGGTATTCGCCCCGCTCGCGGCAGTCGCCTCTCGCTCCGTGCTCAAGCGGCAGAGGGAGGTCCGCGCCGCCGTTGGCCTGTGAGCGAGGGAGGGTGCATTATGGTCGTGCCCGGAGTTCCTTCACGGCTCAATGCACCTTCGGGTCACCCCAACACGGCGAGCGCGATAGTGCTTCTCAACCCTTCGTCCAAGGCTGGCCGACCGCGCCGCCGATTGAAGCGTATGGCTGCCCCCGGAGCGGTAGCGTTCCTCTCGGGGATGGCCCTCACCGCGTGTTACGACGCGGGCTCGGCCGGGATTCCCCGCATGAATCTGATCACGGGCAGCACCGGCAGCAGCTGGTACCGGATCGGAGCCGCGATCGCCGAGCGGGCGAATCAAGGGCTGGAGGGTCACCCGATCTCGGCGGTGCCGGGGGCCGGAGGCATCTCGAACCCGGCCCGGGTCGGACTGGCTCCGGGGGACTTCGGCATGGCCTTCCTGCCCTTCATGCGGTCGGCCTACCGGGGCGATCCTCCGTACCAGCAGGCGTTCGCTGACCTGCGCCACGTCGCCACGCTCACTCGGAACAAGTTCCACGTGATCGTCGCCGAGGACTCGCCTCTCACCGACTTGGAGGACCTCAACCGCGACCGCTTGGCCGTCCGAATCGGAACGGGACCGCCCGGCTCGGGCGAGGAATTCCTCTTGCGCGAGAGCCTGAGAGGGTACGGTGTGAGCTACGACGATATCCGGGACTGGGGGGGGCGGCTCGACCTGATGGGTTCGGTCGAGCGCACCGATCAGTTCCGCGACCGCCACATCGATCTCATCGTCTTCAACATCAACGAGCCTGCGGCGATCGTGACTCAGCTCACGCTGACCCGTCCCACCCGCTTCCTCTCGATCTCGGACGAGGTTCGGCGGGGGCTGGAGAGCGACTGGCAGGTGAGAGTGCTCGACATCCCGGCCCACACCTACCCCAACCAGGCCGAGGCCGTCCCGACGGTGGGGCTTGTCTTCGGCATCTTCACCACGGCCGACCTGGGGGAAGACATCGTCTACCACGTCACTCGTACCGTCGCCGAGGACAAAGCGTACCTTGATACGGTGCACCCCGGATTCCGGAGTTGGGTACCCCGTAACATGACCGAGAACGCAGGCGTCCCGACGCATCCGGGAGCCCTGCGTTACTACAGGGAGCGCGGTTGGATCGAGTAGAGCCTTCGGGCGCGAGTTCATCGGGGGCACCCGAAGGCGCCCTGATCCCCGGGCAGAGACAGGTCTCCGGGCGGGTCGGGCAGTTGGCCCGTTGGGCCGCGATCGCCCTCCCACCCCTGACGATTCTCTTGGCATTCACGGGTTGGTTCGACGCCGTGACCCGACGGGCCGGGCATCTCGCCATCGCCATCCCCCTGGTCTTTCTCTTCTTCCCGGCCCGGCGGGGCGGCACAGGGAGGGTGAGCCGGATCGACATCGGGCTCGCTCTCGCCGCCTTCTGCGCATTCGCATGGATGCTCGTGGATCGCGAGCGGATCATGTGGCGGCTCGTCTACATCGATCCGCTCACCAAGCCCGACCTCATCTTCTCGACCCTAGCCGTCGCTCTTGTCCTCGAAGCGACGCGCCGCACGCTCGGGATGACGCTGGTGGTCGTCGCCCTCGCCTTCATCGCCTATGCGTTGGCGGGCCCCCTGATGCCCGGCATGCTCGAGCACAAGGGTGTCAGCCTCCCGCTGCTGCTCGAGCAGCTGTACATGGTGCCCGAGGGCCTCTTCAACCAGGTCACCGGGGTGATGGCCACCTACCTCCTCGTCTTCCTGACCTTCGGATCGCTCCTCCGGGTCGCCGGAGGGGATCGGATCTTCATGGATCTCACGGTGGCCGCGTCGGGCCGATGGGTCGGCGGGCCGGCGAAGGCTGCAGTGGTGGGGAGCACGTTGATGGGTTCGGTGTCAGGGAGCACGATCGCCAATGTCGTGACGACGGGAACGATCACGATTCCGCTGATGAAGCGCTCGGGCCTCAAGCCGCACGAGGCCGCAGCGGTCGAGACGGCCGCCGGCACCGGGGGGGCCTTGATGCCTCCGGTGATGGGGGCCGGAGCGTTCATCATGGCGGAGATCACCGGGATCCCGCTCCTTACGATCCTGCAGTACTCGCTGATCCCGGCGCTGCTCTTCTTCGGTAGCCTGTACGGATACGTGCACGTGAAGGCGCGCCAGCGGGGGCTGGCCAGGCTGAGGCTGGAGGGCACCGACGAGCGAGGCGAGCCCCCCTCCGTGTGGCGCACGCTCCTCGGTGGCGCCCACCTCGCGGCCCCCATCGTCCTGCTCATCTACCTTCTGATCCGGGACTACAGCCCCTTCCTCGCCGCGTCGGCGTCTGTGGTCGGATTGTACGCGGTGAGCTCGCTCAGGTCTCACACGCGCATGAGCTTCCGAACGCTGATCGCTGGACTTCAGGCAACGACCCACGGGGCCGTCGGGCTTTCGGCGACGATGGCGACCGCGGCGATGATCGTCGGAGTGATCAGTCTCACGGGCGTCATGTTGAAGACCACGTCGTTCATGGTCACCCTTGCCGGAGGGTCGATCCTCCTCGGCATCGTGATCGTCGCGATCATCGCGTCCGTACTCGGCATGGGCCTGCAGATCACGAGCGCCTACATCATCGTTTCCACGCTCGGTGCGCCGGCGCTCATCGAACTCGGCCTTCCCCTCCTCACCGCTCACCTCGTCATCTTCTGGTTCGCGCAGAGCGCCACCATTACTCCGCCCATCTGCCTGACGGCGTTCGTGGCGGCGCAGATCGCGAGAGCCAGGCCGATGAGAACCGGCTTCGAAGCGCTCCGCGTCGGAAAGGCGCTCTACGTCGTACCGATCATGTTCGGCTTCACCGGCATCCTGTCGGGCAGCTGGCCCGTGATGGTCTTCGCCGGCGCGGGCGGCCTGCTCTTCCTTCTCATGTTCCCGGTCGTGACCACGGGGTTCTATCTGGGCCGGCTCGGCGTCGGGGAGCGGCTTGTCGGTGCCTTCGCCGGATTGGCGTTTATCTCCGCCGCGTTCACAACTCGGAGCGGGGAGGAGTTGGCGCTGCTGGGGCCCGGCCCACTTCTGATGGGCGCGGGAGCCATGTTGCTCATCGCGCTGCACGTAAAGCAGAGGCTGGAAGGCAGGCGGCGCTCGGACACCCCGCTCGCCGGGACCGGTGATCGGGACCGGTAGTGCCCGCAAGGCGATCGGTCGAAGCCGAGGTCTGCGTGATCGGTGCAGGCATCATGGGCCTCTCTGCCTCGTGGGAGCTCACCAAGCGCGGGATCTCGACGCTTTGTCTCGACCGGGGAAAGCCGGGCGCCGAGGCCTCCGGATCGAACGCCGGCACGCTGGCGATTCAGAACAAGCGCCTCGAGTCGATCCACCTGGCCCTCGAAGCCGTGCGCAGGTGGAAGACCCTCTCCGCCGAGCTGGAGACCGACCTCGAGTACGAACAGCGAGGCGGCTATCGCGTCGCACAGACGTCCGACCAGGTGCGTGCCCTAGAATCGGCCGCGCGCGCCCAGCAGGAGCTCGGAGTGCAGGTCGAGATGGTCTATCCCCCGCGGCTCTTCGAGCGCGCACCATTTCTTTCCCGTGACATCCTGGCGGCGAGCTACTGCGGCGACGACGGAATGGCGAATCCCTTTCTCGCGACCCGGGCGTACGTGGCAGCCTGCCGACGCTCAGGAGCGGCCTTCGAGTTCGACACGCCGGTGGAGTCGATCCGCCCGCGATCGGACGGATCCTTTTCGGTGCGGGCAGCCGGGCTCGACGCGGTGTGCCGCGCCGTGGTCGTGGCCGCCGGAGCCTGGATTCCGCATCTCTGCCGCCCGCTTGGCGTCGAGCTTCCTCTCTACACCAAGATCCAGCAGGTGATGATTACGACCCCGGCCCCGGCCCTCTTCCCCGCGATCGTGACGCACATCGGGGGGAGGCTCACCGTGAAGCAGCAACCTCAGGTCGGCAAGGTGCTGATCGGGGGCGGCTGGCTCGGCGAGGGAACGAAGGCCCGCCACAGGCTACGCCGAGACAGCGTCGCCGGAAACCTGGCTCTCGCGCTACGCATCATCCCGGCCCTGGCGCGCACGCGTCTCCTGAGGGCGTGGACAGGCGCCGAGGGGCGAAGCCCGGACCGGCTTCCTGTCGTCGGGAGCGTGGGAAAGCCGGAGGGACTCTACGTGCTGGGCTGCGCGGCCGGGGGATTCACGTTGGCCCCAGCCTGCGGCGAATTGCTTGCCGCGCGGGTGGCGGGCGAGGACTCACCCTTATCTTCGGAGGGGATCCGCGTAAGCCGATTCCTCCGTGGCCGAGAAGCGGGCGGGCCCCAGGGTCTGCGCAAGAGCTCAGGAGACGACACACGACTCGAGAAGGAGACGGACCGATGAACGACGGTAAGGTGGACTGGGAGGGGAACTTTGTCGCGGTGGTGACGCCGTTCAGCGAATCTGGAGAGATCGACGAAGCGGCGTTCCGTCAGAACATCACTCTACTCCTCGACGAAGGCGCGGAGGGGATCATCGTCTCGGGATGCACCGGCGAGGCTTGGGCCCTCAGCCCACAGGAGCGCTTGCGACTCTTCGAGCTCGGAGTGGACACGGTCGCCGGCCGGGTCCCCGTCGTCGCGGGTACGGGCGGGATCGCCACGCAGGACGTGATCGCACTGAGCGAGAGGGCTCGAGGTGTCGGCTGTCAGGGCATCATGGTGCTTCCGCCCTACTACTGTACGCCCGGAGACGCGGAGCTGCTCGCGCACTACACGGCGATCTCGGACGCGGTGAAGACCCCCATCCTCCTCTACAACATCCCCAAGCGGACGGGGGTCGACCTCACGCCGGAGTTCCTCGAGGAGCTGGTCGAGGTGGAGCAGGTCGTGGCGATCAAGGAGAGCGGCGACCGATTCATCCGCGTCGAAACACTCGTCCAGCGATTCGGTGACCAGATCCAGGTCTTTACGGGCCATTCGGCGGAGCGCGGTGTCGCCGCCGTCGTCATGGGGGCCCACGGGTGGGTGAGCTCCCTGGAATCCCAGATCATGGGAGGAGAGGCCGTCGAGATGTACGATGTGGTCAAGGACGGAGACACCAAGGGAGCGATGAGGCTCCAGCTGAGGACGCTCGCCCTGGACCAGGGTGCTCGCCTAATCGGCACCTTCCCGGCCAACCTAAAGGCGGCGATGAACCTCTTGGGTCGTCCGGGTGGCTACCCCCGTTCGCCCCTGTTGCCTCTCATGGAAGGCCAGGTCAATCAGATGATCGAGCTCCTGGAGGGCCTGGGCCTTCCCCTCGAGGCGGCTGCCGTCGGGTCACCGAACCCAGGGATATGACGGGCTTGGAGGGAATCCGGGGTCCAAAGCGCCCGACCTCCTCCAGAGGTCGTTGCAGCCGGCTCGCGAGCCGCTCCATGAGGAACGACCCGCACATCCGGCCCTGGCACCACCCCATACCCGCGCGGGTCCACGCCTTCAGCAGGCCGAGAGTGTCCGCCCCCTCGGCGATAGCCCGGTCCACCTCTGCAAGTGAGACCTCCTCACAACGACAGACGGTGGTGTCGGCCTGGGCGAGCGACAGAAGGCCCGGTCGGAGGCGATAGGTGCGCGACAGCGCCCGAGCGAAGCGGTTGAGCTCGGCTCTCCGTGCGAGGAGCGGCCCGAGCCGTGCATCGGCTCGAGCCGGCTCGAGGTGGCCCAGCTCGCGAGCGACGCTCAAGCCGGCGATCCGGCCTTCGACCACGGCAGCCTGAGCCCCGGAGATCCCCGCCCCATCCCCGACGACATAGACTCCCGGAGCCTCCGAGCGGAGGTCGGCACCAAGGGCGGGGACCCAGGTCCGGGTCTGTGGGTCGAGCCGGATCGGGCATCCACAGATCGCGGCCAACTCGATCGAAGGGACGAGTCCATAGCCGAGGCACACGGCATCGACTTCGTACGCCTGAGTGTGGGGGAGGAGATTCCAGTCACGGTCGACCCTCGCCACCACGGCTCGTTCGACCCTTCCGTCGCCTTCGATCCGAGTCAGCACGCTCCTGCCGCGCCAGCGGACGCGCCTCTTCACAAGGGACCAGCCGTACTCGAATCCCTCTCGTGCGAGAGGCAGCTCACGGAGGAGCGCGGGAAGGATGCGGGCGGCTCGCAACGGCGAGACGGGCTCGACGACCGCCACGACATGCGCGCCCGCCTCCGCCATCTGAGCCGCTACGACGAGGAGCAGGGGACCCACCCCGCAGAGGAGAATCCGCCTCCCCACGATCATCCGCTGGCTCTTCAGGAGTGCCTGCGCTCCGCCGACCGTGAAGACGCCGGGTAGCGTCCATCCCGGCACCGGCGCCGGCCGATCGTGGGCACCGGTGGAGAGAACCAAGCGTTGCGGTCGAATCCGCTCAGGCCGGTCCCGGGTTACGACCTCCAGGATCCCGGACTCGAAGGAGCCCCAGATCGTCGTATCGCGCCGGATCTCGACGCCGACGGCGCGGGCCTCATCGAGAAGGTCCCGCCCCGTGGGGGCGATCAGGCTATGGGGCGCATCTCCCTCCTCGACGAAGGACTTCGGCATCTGGCGGTAGATCTGTCCGCCCGGCCTTGAATTCTCGTCGAGCACAAGCACGTGAGTCCCGGCCCGAGCCGCTGCAACCGCGGCACTGAGGCCTCCGGGACCCGCCCCGACGACGACGAGCTCAACCTCGGTCGGGCAGCGGGCGGACGGCTGCGGGCCGGCGAAGAGCTCGCCGTCCGGGACGATCGCGCGTGGTTCGGAACGGGCTTCCTCGACGCCACCCGTCGCTGGGTCCGGACGTCCCGGGTCACCAAGCTGCCGCACAGGGGTCGCGGGGTCCGTGTCCGGCTCGCCGGACCCCGGGGCCGGACCGGAGACCGCGTCTCCCCACCGGCCGACCTCTACCGCCATGCCTGCGCGCACCGGCGTCATGCAGGCCCGCCTCCCGGTGCGCCCGTCGATCGTCATGGTGCAGTCGAAGCACGCCCCCATGACACAAAACAAGCCGCGGGGCGCGCCCCGTCTCGGCGACACCCCGAGTGCGTGTCGACCGGACGCGAGCAGAGCCGCCGCAACGCTCTCGCCCTCGAAGGCCTCGACGCCCTCGCCGTCGCAGGTGAAGCGGACGGGTTTGCCGCGACGCACGCCGGGAAGGCGAAGCTCCCGGGAAGGCATCAGACGCCCCCCGCTTCGTCTTCAAGCAAGGGGCCCCTTGTGCTTCTCAAGCATCTTCCTGTCGATGTCGATGCCCCACCCCGGTCTCTCCGAAGGCTTCACGCAGCCGTCCTCGAGGCTCGGTACGCCCCCCACAAGATCCCGGCGAAGAAGAGAGTCCCCCATCGGGTACTCCACCAAGTCGCCGCCCGCCGCCGCCATCCAGTGGATCGCGGCCGCCGTGTTGATCCCGGTTCCGAAGCAATGGGGTACACACCGGCGCCCGCGCTCCCTGGCGATTCGGCTGAGCGCCATCCCCGTGCCCGGTCCGCAACGCCCGAGATCGGGCTGGATGACGCTGAGGCCGGCGTCGAGATACCGATCAAACTGCTCGACGGTCTCCTCCGTCTCGGCGCCCGCAATCGCGACCGGGGAGGCGCCGCAGAGGCGGTCATACCCCTCGAGGTCGTCTGGATCGAGTGGCTCTTCGATCCAGGTCAACCCAAAGTCGGCAAGGGCGGAGCATGCCTCTATCGCTCGGTCGACACTCCATTTTCTCCCCACATCCACCATCAGTTCGACATCCTCGCCCAAGGCCGTCCTGAGCGTCGCCAACGTTTCAGCATCCTCGGCGACCGTTCCGAGACCGAAGCTGCCGAAGCCGAACTTCAGGGCGAGGAAGCCTTGGTCGAGAAGAGCCTGCCCCCTGCGGACCGTATCCCCGAGGGCCTCGTCCCAGAGGACGCTCGCATAGGCTTTGATCGGAGCCGGAGCCGAGAGCTTGTTCTCCGCCAGCAGCCGATAGGCCGGGGTCGATTCAGCCTTCCCCTTGAGATCCCACAGCGCCATCTCCACTCCGCTCATCGCGTGGATCGCCACGCCGCGACGGCCGAACCAGAGGGTCTCCTTGAGCATCCGTCGACGGACCGCCTCGACGTCCCGCGCATCCAGGCCGACCAGGACCTCGCCAAGCCCGTGACGGCCAGCTCCTGAGCGCGGCGCCTCGATGATCGACTTGGCGACATACGACGCCGACACGACCTCCCCCAGCCCGGTGAGGCCCGAGTCGGTGGTGACTTCGACGACAAGCACGTCCTGCGTCCCGTCGAAGACGCTCCGTACCCGATCGAGGCGAAGGTGATGGGCGGTCACGCGTTCGATCTTCAACGACGCCCTCCTCTCGGACTACGTCGGCCGACTGAGCGGGCGGGCAAACACCCTCACGCGCCAGCCACTGATCCGGCCCAACCCTAGTACGGCAGGAGGTACAACGCGATGGCTAGGTAGGGGGTGAGCAAGATCATCACGGTGATCGCGTAGCCGAACATGTCGCGAGCCCGGAGCCCCGTGATCGCGAGGAGTGGGATCGCCCAGAACGGGTTGAGAAGGTTCGTGTGCGCGTCCCCGACGGCATAGGCCGCGATCGTCTGCCCGTGAGGGATTCCGAGCTCGGCGCCGGCCAGCATCATGGGGCCGCCGATGATCGCCCACTCTCCGCCGGCCGAAGGCACAAAGATGTTGAGCACGCCCCCCGTGATCCAGGCGGTCACCGCAAAGGTCTCCGTGGTGGCGATCGAGAGCAAAGACTCGGTCATCGTGTCGACGAGTCCGGTCCCGGTCATGATACCGATGATCCCCGCATAGAAGGGGAAGAGCAGGATCACTCCCGCGCTTCCCTGGACGGCATCGTAGAACTCGCGCAGGTAGTTGGTCGGGCTTACGAAGAGCAGCATCCCGATCATCAGAAACCCGAAGTTGAAGTTGTTCAGGTCGAGCGCGCCGAGGCCTTCGGTGAAGAACGCTCGCAGGAAGAGTACGGTGCCTGTGAGCGCGATCACGCCGCCGAGGATCCTACTGTTGTCGATGCGGTCCGCCAGCGTCGGTTTAACGACCTCCGCCTGAGGGCTCGTTACGGCTGCCGGCTCCTCGGTCGTTCCGCCGGTGTCGGGGGTCGATCCGGTATCGTCATCGTCGAGGTCCACGTAACGCCACATCTCCCTGCAGTTCTCGTCAGGCGGGGCCAGCAGGAAGAGCAGGATGGAGCCGACGACGAGCGACAGCGCGGTCAGCGTGAGTGGATAAGGGTGGAAGACCCACTCCGTGGAAGGGATCACACGATCCACAAACCCCATCTGCATGAGCGCGTTGTTCTCGGTGGCTTGCAGCAGGCCTGCTGAACTCGATAGGCCCCAACCCCACGTGAGACTCATCCCCATGTAGCCTGCCACGGCCAGGAGAGGATAGTGGACGGGCATGCCGTTCTTGGCCGCGTGCTTCCCCATTCCCCGCGCGAGGATCGCTCCAAAGATGAGTCCGAGGCCCCAGGAGATCCAACCCGTGAGCATCGAACCGATCCCCACCAGCACCACGGCCTGGCGGCCGTTCCTCGGGATACGCACGAGGGCGAGGATCACGCTCCGCACCCGCGGGTGGTATGCCACGACGTTAGCGGTCACGAGAATGATGACCATCTGCATCGCGAACTGCAGCAACGCCCAAAAGCCCCCATGCCAGGAGCGAGCAATCTCAGTCGCGCTCGCCCCCTCCGACAAAGCCGCAGCGGCTGCGGCGACGTAGGTCAATAGGATCGCGAAGAGGAACGGGCTCGGCATCCACCGCTCTACCCGGTCGGCGATCACCTCGCCGAACTTCTGGACGGGAGTCAGGTCCGGCTCTTGAGCCCGCTCGGCAGTCGTCATGCTCGGTTCCTTGGCCTGTTGGGGTGTCGTGGGACGTGCCCGCACCAAGAGTTGGGCCTCAAGGCATCAGGCGTCCCGAACGGGCGCACTCCCTCTTCAACCGGAAAGGGAGGAGGGAATGCACCGTGGGTGCGGAGAAGGGGATCCGGAGTGTATCGCTCACTCGCGCGGGTCCGGGCCTCCCGCTGGGGGATTGCTGGAAAAGGGTTCCGTGACCGAGGGTGTGTAGGAATCCCCCTTCCCGGCATCCGGACATACGTCCCCGGTGCCCCGGAAGTGCGTGTGAAGGCACCGCAACTCGGAGCCGAGGCTCACGAGGAGTTCCACCGTTTCGGGGAACTCCACACGCTGGAAGTACCCCCCGCGTCCCCCACGCGCCACGTCGGCCGTGGTCTGACCCAGCCGGGTCTTGGCCGTGACGTCGGCGCCCTTGGAGACCAGGTACCGGATCAGATCGTTGTCGCCCCGGATCGCGGCGTAGTGCAGGGGTGTGTATCCCCAGAAATCGGGAAGATTCACGTCGGCGCCGTGCTCCTCCACCAAGTACTTCACCGTCGACATGAACCCATCCGGAACGTGACGGATGCTGTGCGCGCCCAGGCCCACGTACCCGCCGCCTGCGGCGGCGTGAATCGAGTAGTAGCCCGGCTCATTCGCGGCGACGGGCGGCAGCCCGGAGTCGTCCTCGAGCCGACCGTCCTGCTGTCGCTTCTCTCGCATGTTCACGGGCGGAAGGCGAGTCGGGATGTTCGGATCGGCGCCGTAGTCTACGAGCAGCTTCATCGCCCCGAGGTCTTGAGCGATCGTAGCCCGCCAGAAGGGCGTCGCGCCCGCGATGTCGATGCCGATCCGCGTGCGTCCGTACTCCCAATACCAGAGGTGCGTCTTGAGCTGCGCGTTGGGGTCCGCGCCCGCTTGGAGCAGCGCCTCGATCACGTCCCGGTACTCCGCCCTCTGGTTTTCCTGGGCACGCGGTTGGGGATAGCGAGACTTGGGCGCCCAGTACGTCTGGAGGACGGCGAAGAGCGGGGTCGCTCCGTCGGTGTTCGCGGCCAGGTTGGGATCGGCGCCGCGCTCAAGCAGGAGGAGGGCGACGTCGAAGTGACCGTTCAGCGCGGCCATCAGGAGCGGACTGGTCCCGTCGCCCGCGCTCGGCTGGTCCAGATCGGCACCCCCGCCGAGCAGAGCGACCACCGCCTCGGCCTGGCCTTCCCGGGCGGCGTGCAAGAGGGCGGTCATCCCGCCCGTGTAGCCGACCAGAGTCTCCCTGATGCCGGCGTGCCGCTCGTCCTCGATGAGCTCGGCGGCGACGTATGCACCGCCCATCCCAGGCCGCAAGCGCTCCTTGGGCGCATCCGAGCGAAGCAGTTCGCGCTGCCCGCGGATCACCATCTGAACCTCGGCCGGCGTCGGCTCCCACCCCGAGTCGGCACCCTGGGCCCCCCGCAGTTTCATGAGTGTTTCCGTCATGTAACTGGTGGCCGCCTTGTCCGCCGAAACCCGATCGATGACGTCCACGACTCGGGTCGTCAGGGCGGGATCGGCTCCGCCGTTCAGCAGGCGCTCGATCGACAGAGCCCGGTTGTAGGACGCCGCAAACATCAGAGGCGTCTGCCCGCTCGATCTCTCGCGGGCGTCTACATGCGCTCCGTGCTCGATGAGGAGCGAGACCACTTCCTCACCGCCGGCTGCCGAGGCGGCGAGGTGAAGCGGTGTCGCTCCGGTGTTGAGGGTCAGGACATCCGCATCGCCGCCCGCCCCGAGAAGCAGGGCTGCGATCCCGCCGTGGGCATGCTTGGCGGCTAGGTGGAGCGGGGTATAACCACCGATCCGCGTCCCTGCCTTCGCGTTCGCTCCCGCAGAGATCAGGAGCTTGGCGATCTCGATGTCGCCGCGCTCCGCCACCCAGTGGAGCGCGGTCATGCCGTCTCCCTGGGCCGCGTTCACGTCGGCACCCTCGTCGATCAGCGACTTGACCCGCTCCCGATCACCCCGCATCGCTGCGTCGGCGACGGGCGAGGGCGGGGCGACAGCCCCCAAGAGCACAAGGAACAGGCCCAGCCCGACGGCCGGACGTACAGCTGAGTGGAATCTCATGGTCTCACTCCCCGCCTTGCGAGACGGCGCTCCTGGCGTACCCCAACGAGAGCGCTCCCGTGCTGTCTCCGAACGACTCGATGTCGTGCCCCAGCCCCTGGAGCAAGCTCACGAACGCATTCGCCATCGGCGTCCCCTCGGGCGCCTGAATGTGCAGATTGCCTTCGAGTGCGCCGTTCGCCTTCCCCATGAGGAGGAGTGGGCAGCGGCGGTGGTTGTGGAGGTTCGGATCGCCCATCGGCGAGCCCCAGATGACCGCCGTCTGGTCGAGCAGATGCGTATCCCCGTCCCTCGTGCTCTTCAGCTTCTCCAAAAAGTACCTGACGACTCCCAGCCGGTAGGTGTTGATCCTGTGGAAGTCGAGGACCGCCTCCTCCTGGTTTCCGTGGTGGGAGGCTGCATGGAACGACTTCTGGACGCCACTTTCGGGGAAAGCGCGGTTCGAGAGATCGAGCCCCGTCTTGAACGAGATGACACGCGTGATATCGGCCTCGAGCGCGAGCAGCTGGAGGTCAAACATCAGCTTCATGTGCTCCTCCCACGAGTCCGGAACGCCCGTGGGGGCTTCAGGCATCTCCCTCTCCTCACCAGAGCTGTTGCGTTCCTCAACGATCAGGATTCGACGCTCGATTTCGCGGATCTGGTCCAGATATTGATCCATCGCCAGCCGGTCGACCGTATCCAAGGACCTCCTCAGACGCCTCACGTCCTCGGTGATCCAGTCGATCACACTCCGAGACGTGCGTCGGCGGGCAGCCCGGTCCTCGGCCGAGTCCCCCGCCCCAAAGAGCCGTTCGAAGACGGCGCGCGGCTCGCGGATCGCCGGGAGGGGCTGACTCGGAGATGCCCAACTGATGGAGTCGGTGTAGGCGCAGTGATAGTTGTAGTTGCACCCCCCGCCCCGGTTCACGTCCTCGATCATCAGTTCGAGCGACGGCAAGGCCGTGTCTTGGCCAAAGCGCGTTGCGTGCAGCTGATCGAGGGATGTTCCGACGAAGATGTCCGAGCCCTGCGTCTGCTTCGGGTGCGCTTGGGTCAGGAACACCGCTGTCGAGCGGTGGTGGTCACCCCCGATCTCCGATGGCCGATAGGGCTCCGCCATGCGGCAGTCTGTCTGGCTGACGATCGTCAGGTACTCCCGGAACGCCTCGAGAGGCTTCAGCTGACTCTCGGGAAGCAACTCGAAGTCGCGACCCACGCCCGCCGGAGCGAACAAGTTCAGACTCGCCCCCCAGTCGTTCCCCCCCGCCATCCCCATCGACTCCTCGATGCAGACGAGCCGCGTCGGCTTCCCCTCCGCCCTTCTCGCCCCCCGGAAACGGCCGGCGGGCACCATCGCGTCGAGGAACGGTAGCGCCACCGAGGCGCCCACGCCGCGGAGGAAGGTGCGGCGAGGGATGTGCTTTCCGGTGATGAATTCCATAGCCCGGTATCCTTTTCTTACTCAGTTCTCCCCGCCCCCTGCCTCCTCGGCAACGGGCACCTCCGATCTCTTCATCCGGAATGCGTCGCTTGTCGCCACTCCCATGATGAAGCTCGAGAGCCGGTAGTCGTCCGCCTCCGCCTCTCTTACGATCTGCCGTATCGTCGGCTGATCAAAATACTCCACTCGCCTCCCGATCGCGTAGGCGAACAGGTTGTCGGTGAACGTCCTCAGAAGTGGGATCGGGCGCTTGAGCAGCACCGCTCGGAGCTCGGACGGCGTGCTGATCGGCGTCCCGTCGTAGAAGGTGCCCCCCGTGTCGAGCGGCCTCCCCTTTTCCCGGTTCCGCCATTGGCCGGCGACGTCAAAGTTGTCGAGGGCCAGCCCGATCGGATCCATGAATTGATGACAGGCGTTGCAGACGGGGTTGGCCCTGTGTATCTCCATGCGTTGGCGGGTCGTGAGGAACACCCCGCCCTCGGTTTCGTCGATCTCTTCGAGCGCCGGCACGTCCGGAGGGGGAGGCGGCGGGGGCGTCCCGAGCAGTACCTCCATGACCCACTTGCCCCGCAGCACCGGCGACGTCCGGTCCGGCAGCGACGTGAGCGCGAGGATGCTGCTCTGACCCAGCACACCCCTTCGTTGCCCATCGGGCTGATGCACGCGCTGGAACTCTCCGCCTCCAGCGAAGGGAAGGCCATAGTACCGAGCAAGCCGGTCGTTCACATACGTGTAGTCCGCCGTGAACAGATCCAGGAAACTTCGGCCGTTGCGTAGGATGTCGTAGAACAGCAGTTCCGTCTCGCGCCTCATCGCGGAGGCGAGCTGACGGCTGTAGTCGGGGTAGAGATAGGCATCAGGCTGAACTCCATCCAAGTCCTGGAGCCGAAGCCACTGCGCGGCGAACCGGGTGGCGAGGGCCTCGGACCGGGGGTCGGCAAGCATACGCTCCACCTGCTTCTCGATGCCGCCCGGCCGGGTCAGCTCTCCCCGCGAAGCGACGTCGATAAGCTCTTCGTCCGGGAGCCTGCCCCATAGGAAGAAGGACAACCGGGACGCCAGATCCAAGTCATTCAGCAAGTATGTTTGGCCCGCTTCGATGCCATCGGGCGCTTCCTCGAAGCGGAAGACGAACGATGGACTCGCGAGGATCGCCTCCAAGGCCGTCCGAATCCCGACTTCGAAGCCCCCTTCCTCGCCACCGCTCTCGTAGAAGGACACCAGCGCGGCCATCTCCTCGGGCTCCAAAGGTCGCCGGAACGCCTGGCTTCCCACGCTACGGATGATCGATTCGGCGCAGGACCGCTCCTCGCCGGGTGTCGTCGGATAGCAGGAAAACAGCTTCTGGCGACTTGCGGTCTCCGAGACGCCGGTCGGGTTGACGGGCCCCGAGATCTGCACGTGCCTCATGTGCGGCAGAACGGTGATGCCGTAGTTGGCCCAATTGTCGGAATCCGTGCCCCCCGCCAGAGACCATCCGTGCGGGCTCAGCCGGTCCTCGTAGGGGCCCTCGATCTTCTTGATAAACGCGGCGGAAACACGGCGCTGGCCCGCGCGAACGAAGATCGGCTCCGTCCGGATGGGGACCGTCGAGACGCCGTTGTGCTCGATCGCCAGAAGGGCCACGCCCTCTCCGTCGATCGAGATGTCGACGTCCTCGAACGCCGTGCCCCGGCCGAGGAATGTCTCCACTTCGAAGGTGTAGTCACCGTCGACGGGGAAGTCGTGGGTGGCGACCACCCCCCCTCGGGTGCCATAGGGTGCACCCTCCACGTGGTCCCAGGCGTGCTGCGATGCCTCGAGCGCCCGCGTGTACGTTGTCGTAGACGGCTGGGCACCGGGATTGCCGACCGCCAGACGACTGATCTCCGCGGCAGCCCTCAAGTACGACTCCAAGAGCGTGGTGGACAGCCCCTGCGCAGCCGAAAGGTTGTCGAAGCTACCGAGGTAGGTGTCGGAGGGCAGCCAGTTGCTGGCGTCGATCTCGAGGTCCAGCAGATCCTCGACGACCTGCTCGTATTCCCTCTGGGTCAGCCTCTGGAACCGGCGGCTGCCGGGATTGAGGTTGGCCGCGGCAGCCTCGTCCACAACCCTTTCCAGTGTCTCGACCAGAGCCTGCAGCGTGTCCGCGGGCGGCCGGGGCGCATTGGGCGGCGGCATCATCCCCGCGCGCAGCTTGCGGATCATGAGCTCCGCCGTCTCCGCCCTCTCATCGGCCGCGTCGACGTCAAACCCCTCGAGCGAGAGATTCCCGGTCAGCATAAAATCGTTGTGGCACACCCAGCAATACTGCCTGACGACAGCGGTCAAGGCCTCGGACGACACAGCACTCGGCGCGCTCCAGCCGGGCTCGGTCGCCCCGACTCCGGCCTTCTGGCTCTCGCTGCTGGCGGCAACGAGGACCCCGAGAAAGGCGACACCAACGGCCAGCGTCTTCATGCGCCTGGTTCCTCCCGCGGACCTTAACGCCTTACCCGCCTCCGACCCTCCTCCACTCCGTCCGCGGCGAAAAAATGCGGTTCGGGGTATCGAAACGCAAGAAGCCGATCCGGAACCGCTGAAATCGGACCTTCCCGCAGCGCTGCCGCAGGCCCGTGCGCCGGCTAGGGTACCGACCCCCGGAGGGTGAGTCGAATCGCCGCACCCGCATAAAGAGATGTACGGATCGAGGGACGCGCTGTCCGTCAGTGCGGCGCCGGGATCGCCGCCCGGCTGAGGGCCATCTGAACGATGCGGTCGCACAGCGAAGGGAAGCTCACGCCCCCGGCCCGGGCAGCCTTCGGCAACAGGCTGTTGCCCGTGAGTCCCGGCAGAGCGTTGGCTTCCAGGCACCAGGGATCGCCGCCCCGGTCCACGATGAAGTCCACCCGAGAGAAGTCGCGCAGCCTGAGAAGCCGGTGAACTTCCAGGGCCTGGGCCTGCAGGGTTTCGGTCAGCTCCCTCGGAATGTCGGCAGGAAAGACCTCCTCGGCCATCCCCGCCTGGTACTTGCATTCGTAGTCGAAGAGCTCGTGCTCGGCGACGATCTCACCCACGGGCAAGGCCCGATCCCCGAGGACTCCGACGGTGAACTCCCGGCCCTCGACGTACCGCTCGTAGATCATCGGCGAGGCCACATCCTCGGCCACAGCGGAGGCCACCTCGGAGTCCGTTTGGAGCATCGACAGGCTCACCGAAGAGCCACCCGCGACCGGCTTGCGGATCATAGGCAAGCCGAGGCGTTCCAATTCCACAGCCGCCTGGGGGTTCACCCGCCAGTCCGGCGTGCCGATCCCGGCGTCCCGAAGAAGGGACTTGGCGACGTCCTTGTGCATCGCAAGCGCGCATCCGAGCATCCCGCTTCCCGCGTAGCGGATCCTGGCGACGTCGAGCAGAGCTTGGAGCGTGCCGTCCTCCCCCACGCCGCCGTGGAGCGCTGGAAAGACAACGTCGGCGCGAGCGATCTCCTCATGGGTCGCCAGGGCGGCGCCGGAGACCCAATCCCCCCCCGGTCCCACGAGCTCGGACGGCGGAAGGGCCTTGACGCCGGACACCAAGATGACCCGCTCGCCCAGCTCGCTGATCAAGCCTCTTGCAGGATCCAGGCACACGACATCGTGGCCTGCGAGGCGCAGCGCGTCCGCGACCTGGCATCCAGAAACGAGTGAGACATCGCGTTCCGGCGAGTCGCCGCCGAGCAGGACGACGACCCTCATCGGAGGTCCGTCCCGGCCCGCGCTCGGCGGGGCGCCCCCGTCCTCAGCGCCCACCTCCCGGACCACGCCTTCGCGGAGCCGACCGCGCCCACATCCATCTAGTGCCTCGCCATCGTCAGATCACGCACGACATCGTAGCGGGTCAGAATCCCCGTAAGCTCACCGTCCTCGCGCACCAGCACTGCGCGGTTCTCTCGTGTGAGCAGCCGGGCCGCCTCCTCTGCGTCGAGGTGGCTGTCCACGACCGGGAAAGGAGCGTCCATCACGACCTCCACGGGCCGGTCCAGAAGATTGGGATCCTTGATGACCCTCGCCATGAGATCGCCTTCCGTGAGTGAGCCCACGCATTCGCCCTCCAGAACGACGGGCAGCTGGGAGATATGAAACGAGGTGATCGCGGAGAGCGCGACTCGTATGGGAGTCGCGGGCTGCACGCTGACGAGTTCGAGTCCCTCTTCCCCCTTCTCCGCAATCATTTCGTGGACGCTTCGGTGCGAGCGCCGAAGGAAGCCGTTTTCGCGCATCCAGTCGTCATCGTAGAGCTTGGTCAGGTAGTGCTCGCCCCAGTCGCACAGCATCGTGACGATCACGGCATCGGGATCGTCGGCCTCCCTGGCGATCTCAACGGCCGCATGCACCAGCAGCCCCGACGATCCCCCGGCGAAGAGCCCTTCCTCCCGGCACAAGCGCCTCGCCATGGCGAACGACCGAGCGTCCCGTACGGTGACCCAATGGTCGGTGACGCTCATGTCGAGCGCTCCGGGGATCTTGTCGCTTCCCAACCCCTCCACCTTGTACGGTTCACCTTCCCCGACTTCGCCTGTCTCAAAGTAGTGTCTGAGGATCGAGCCCATCGGATCGACGCCAATGATCTCCACGTCCGGCTTCCGCTCCTTCAGGAAGCGTCCCGCTCCGGTGATCGTTCCACCGGTGCCCGCCCCGGCCACAAAGTGCGTGACGCTTCCGTTCGTCTGTTCCCACACTTCCGGACCCGTGGTCTCGTAATGGGCCTCGGGGTTGGCCGGGTTATAGAACTGATCGGCGAGAATGGCACCGGGGATCTCGCTGGCGATGCTGGCCGCTTTCCGAGTGTAGTGGTCCGGGTGATCAGGAGGGACGGCCGTGGGCACGATGACGACATCCGCACCGAAGGCGCGCAGGAGCTTGACCTTCTCCTGGCTCATCTTGTCCGGCATTGTGAAGATGCAGCGGTATCCGCGGATGGCGGCGACCATCGCCAGAGCGACTCCCGTGTTGCCGCTCGTGGCTTCGACGATCGTGCCCCCGGGCCTGAGCGCCCCTTCCCGCTCTGCCTTCTCAACGATGGCGAGGCCGATGCGGTCCTTGACCGATCCCCCGGGGTTCATGAATTCGCATTTCGCATAGATCGTGCCGGGGACGCCCCGGGCCACGCTGTTCAGCCGGATGAGCGGCGTCCGGCCCACCACCTCGGTGACGTTGCCGTAGGGGCGGGAGTGGATCTCGCTCATATCAATCGATGTCCTGTTGCAGGACCTGCAGCACCTCGGTCTCCGGACGGAGCCGCGCCGTGTTAGAGGCGTGGTTCCTTCGAGAACTCAACGGGGACGTGAGCCCAGGCCTCGATCGCCCTTCCGTCCCTCCGGGTGGGAGTGAACCTGAGGGCCCGGACCCCGCGGACGGCGGCCGAGTCGAATGCCGCGTGCCCGCTCGATTCCAGGATCACGACGCTGTCAACACCACCCAGATCCGTGACCCGCACCTTGAGGACAGAGCGCCCCTCGATGCCTTGATCCCAGAGCTCCAGGGGATACTGGATCCGAATCGATGTCGAAAGGGGGGAGGGGCCCTCGATCTCGGGCTCGCTCCCGCAACCCACGATCCCGGGGGCCAGAAGGGCGGCCGCCCATCGGGCCCGGCAAACGGCGGCGGCCCTCCAGCGCCGTCGGTTCAGGGAGATGCGGCTCACCCGACGTCTCGCGTTCCGGACTCGGCCTTGAGTTCGAACAGCAGTTCCAAAGCTTGCCTCGGCGTCATTTCTTCGGGATCGATCCCGCGGAGCCGCGTCGCGATCGACGGCTCCGCGGGCGCAAAGAGCGACAGCTGATCGGGTGGCGGCTCGGACGTGGGTCGATACGCCCCAGAGCGGCCCAATCCCTGCCCTCCACTCGAATGTGTTCCCTCCAGTTCGGTCAGAAGTTCCGTGGCGCGGGCGATGACGTCAGCGGGCAGTCCCGCGAGGCGCGCCACTTGGATTCCGTAAGAGCGATCCGCTCCGCCCGATTCGAGTCGACGCAGGAAGACGACCTGTTCGCCGACCTCTCGGACGAGGACGTTCATATTCTTCGCGCCGGGAAGCAGATCGCCAAGCTGGGTGAGTTCGTGGTAGTGCGTAGCGAAAACGGTCTTGCAGCCCACTGTTTCGTGAAGGTGCTCGGTGACGGCCCAGGCGATCGAGACGCCATCGTAGGTGCTCGTCCCCCTCCCGATCTCGTCCAATAGCACCAGACTCCGAGCGGTCGCCCCGTGGATGATCGAGGCCGTCTCGTTCATCTCGACCATGAACGTCGACTCCCCGCGGGCCAGGTTGTCGGAGGCGCCGACCCGAGTGAAGATGCGGTCACAGACGGGGAGGCTCGCCCGGCTCGCGGGCACGAACGAGCCGATCTGTGCCATGAGGTGGATGAGGCCCACTTGTCGCAGCACCGTCGACTTCCCCGCCATGTTGGGCCCCGTAAGGATGACGATGCGTCCGCCGTCATCGAGCGAGAGGTCGTTGGGGATGAACGATTCGGCGGGCATCATCGTCTCCACAACGGGATGCCGGCCGGCTACGATCTCTACGTCGAACCCCGTGTGCAGCTCCGGCCGGACGTATTGCCTCCGCTCGGCTACGTGGGCCAAGGCCGTGAGGACGTCTAGGCGTGCAGCCCTCCGGCCCGCATCCTGAACGCGAGCCACCTCGTCGGCCACTCGGCCGCGCACTTCCTTGAAGAGCTCGGCTTCGAGCCTCTCCACGCCGTCCTCGGCCTCGAAGACTCTCTCCTCCCACTCCTTCAGCTCGGGCGTGAAATAGCGCTCGGCGTTGGCGAGCGTCTGCCTGCGCACGTAGTCGTCGGGCACCCGATCGAGGTTCGGTTTCGTGATCTCCAGGTAGTATCCGAAGACCCTGTTGAATCCGACCTTCAACGACGCGATGCCCGTGCGGGCCCGCTCCCGCGCCTGGAGCGCGGCGATGAAGTCCCTGGCCCCGTCCCTCGTCGCACGGACCTCGTCGAGCGCGGCAGAGTAACCCGCACGGATGACGCCACCCTCTTGCAGTCCACCCGGAGCGTCGGGTGAGATCGCGGCCTCCACGAGCCCGAGGACGTCCTCGAGCAAGTCGATCTCCCCGACGAGGCTCTGCAGAAGAGCACTGTCAGCGCTTTCGCCTACTGCGCGCAGCGTGGGCAGCTCCGCCAGGGTGCGGCCCAGGCCCAGGAGTTCGCGGGGCGAGACCCGCCCGGCACCGACCTTCCCGGCCAACCGCTCCAGGTCGGTCATGCGGCTCAACGCCTCGCGAAGGCGTCTCCTCACGTCCGGTTTGTCGAGAAGCTCCTCCACCGCATCCTGTCGACTCCAGATCGCCTCGGGGTCCACGAGCGGATGGAGCAGAGAGCGACGAAGCGCGCGGGCCCCCATAGCCGTGACCGTCTCATCGAGCACCGAGATGAGGGTCCCGCCCTCCTCGCCGGCCCGTAGCGGCTCCACGAGCTCGAGATTCCGGCACGTCATCTCGTCCAAAAGCATGGCACTGCCGCGCCGCAGGATGCGGGGCGGACGCACATGTTCTGCGCCTCCCGGCCGGATCTCGCCGACATACGAGAGAAGAGCTCCCGCGGCGCTCACGATCGCACGATCGTCCCTTTGGAAGCCGAACGCGCCCAAACCCTGCACTCCGTAGTGACGTTTGATCTCCTCGGCCGCCGCCTCGTAGCCAAAGATCCAATCGTCCCTGTAGGTGCAGAGCACGTCGGTCGAGGCATCGCCCAAGGAGCTCTCGCCCCCCTCGGCCGACCCCGGCACCCCTTTGCCCGCTCCCTTCCGGGTGGCCTCGGCGGGGCGTGCTGCGTCGACGCTCGCTGCCACCCCCTCGAGAGACCCCGGCAGCAGCAGCTCAGTCGGATCGGATCGGCTCAGCTCCGCGCGCAGCTCGTCGGGCGGCACGGCCTGAACCGAGAATTCGCCGGTGGAGAGGTCCAGGGTGGCCATGCCGACGCCTTCCTCTGTCGCCTCCGTAAGAGCCACGACAAAGTTGTTTCGCGTTGCGGCCAGCAGCGTGTCTTGGAGCACGGTTCCCGGCGTGACCGTCTCGGTGACCGCGCGCCGCACGATCCCCTTGGCTTCCGCTGCATCCTCGATCTGATCGCAGATCGCCACCTTCTGGCCCAGTTTGATCAGACGAGCGACGTATTCGTCGAGGGCCCTGGCTGGAACACCGGCAAGGGGCACGCGCGCGGCCGCCCCGTTGTTGCGGGACGTCAGCGTAAGGCCGAGCAAGCGCGAGCCGACTTCGGCATCGCCGTAGAAGAGCTCGTAGAAATCCCCCACTCTGAAGAAGACGAGGGCGTCCCGGTGGTGGGATTTCACCTCTCGCCACTGGCGCATCAGTGGCGTATCGTCAGCCGTTGGCATTTTGCGGGGTGGGGGACTGGCGTGGCCGTGTTGAGCGTCGGGAGGGGGCCCGCATCGTAGGATAACCCGCCCTCCGGAACCCGATCAACAGACCTCACTTGAAGGGGCAGCCCCGCATGACGAGACTTGCGTCCGTCGGCCCCGCGACGTTTCCGCAGCTCGGCTCGGATCGGTCCTCCTCGCCACAGCGCTGGGACGGACGCACCATCCGCCGCTGACCCCGCGCATGTCGTGTCGCACCACGCGGCCGTGACAGCCCATTGCGACGGCATCTCCGGCCCTGTCCGGCAAGGGTCCGCGACCGGAATCGCTCCTTTTCACTCTCGTGGGGAGGGCCCTACCGCCCTTCCCCCGACAGCCAGAAGTACCAGATGATCCATAGGACGGCCCCGACGGCCCCGACGTTCACTACAACGACATCCAAGTCCAAGACTCCTATGCCTCCACGCCCCTGGGCGTGAAGCGCCGCAGCCGGTTGGCGTTGCTGACCACTGTCAAGGAGCTGAACGCCATGGCGGCACCCGCGATCATCGGCGAGAGGAGGATTCCAACGAACGGATAGAGGACGCCTGCCGCCACGGGAATGCCCAGAGTATTGTAGATGAACGCGCCCACGAGGTTTTGGCGAATGTTCGTGAAGGTGGCCGCGGAGATCTCCATCATCTCGACCACGCCCTTGAGGGAGCCGCCCATGAGCGTCACGTCACCCGACTCGATCGCTATGTCCGTTCCCGTGCCGATCGCGACGCCCACGTCTGCCTGAGCTAGAGCCGGAGCGTCGTTGATGCCGTCTCCGACCATGGCTACGGTATGCCCCTTCTCTTGAAGGCCCTTGACGTGGCGGGCCTTGTCGGCGGGCAGGACCCGGGCGAGTACCCGCTCCACCCCCACTTCCCGTGCCACCGCCCGTGCAGTCACCTCGTGGTCGCCAGTGAGGATCAGCACCTGCAGGCCGATCTCCTTGAGCCGGGAGATCGCCGCGGCGGCCTCCTTCTTCACCGGATCGGCGATCCCGAGCACTCCCAAGGGCAGTCCCTCGGAGGATACCAGAACCGGAGTCCGCCCCGCCCCGGCAAGCTCGGAGGCGGACGGCCCGAGCACTTCGGTTTCGACCCCGCATTGAGCGAGAAAACGCGCCGTGCCCACGAGGACGGACCGACCGCCCACGCTGGCCCGGATCCCGAGGCCGGGTACGGCTTCGAAGTCGGATATGCGATCGGACTCGGCGCGACCCCCCGTCGAATCGAGATCCCGGGCACGGGCTCCCTGCACCACCGCCCGCGCCAAGGGATGCTCGGAACCCTGCTCCGCAGCCGCCGCCAACCGCAGGAGCTCTTCCTCCGAAACCCCGTCCAGCGGTCTCACATCGGTGAGGACGGGCGTTCCGTGCGTGACGGTGCCCGTCTTGTCGAGAACGATCGTGTCCACCGAGCGGGCGCGTTGCAGAGCCTCTCCGTTCCGGATCAGGATACCGTGCTCGGCCGCCTTACCCACCGCGACCATGATCGAGATCGGCGTGGCGAGCCCCAGTGCGCAGGGGCAGGCGATGACGAGTACGGCCACGGCCACCACCACCGCGTGGCTCAGGACGGGCTCTGGACCGAAGGTATACCACACCGTGAACGTGATCACCGATACGATCATCACCGAGGGCACGAAGTAGCTGGCCACGACGTCCACCACGCGCTGGATCGGTGGCTTGGCCCCTTGCGCCTCTCGGACCGTGCTCACGATCCGCGACAAGACGGTGTCGCGGCCCACCCGCTCGGCGCGAAAACGCAGCACCCCGGACCTGTTCATCGTGCCCCCAACGACGTTATCGCCAAGCCCCTTTTCCGCCGGCATGCTCTCGCCCGTGACCATCGACTCGTCGACCGAGCTGCGCCCATCGAGGACAGCGCCATCGACGGGAACCTTCTCGCCGGGCCGAACAACGACGATCTCGCCGAGTTGGACATCGGCCGCCGGGATCTCCACCTCCGACCCGGCCCGCATCACGCGCGCGACCAGGGGGCGCAGATCCATCAGCCGGTGCACTGCTCTTGACGTGCGCCCTCTGGCCCGGACCTCGAGGGCCTGGCCCAGCACGACCAGGGTGATCACCACCGCCACGGCTTCGTAGAATGGATGCGCCGTGCCCTCGGGAAAGAGGCCCGGAAGGGCTATGGCTCCGGTCGAGTAAAGCCAAGCGGCACCGGTGCCAAGAGCCACCAGAGTGTCCATGTTGGCATTGCGCCTCCGGAAGGCCGCCCACCCGCCCGCGAAGAAGGAACCCCCTACGTACACCATAATCGGCACGGTCAGCACGCCGCTCAGTGCCCAGAGCCACCGCATGACCTCCATCGGGGCGTCTTGGAGGCCCGGAATGAACTGAGCGTGCCCGACGGCGACAACCGGGAGGCCGAGCGCGGCTCCCACCCAGAACCGCCTCAGCAGGTCCCGCGCCTGTGCCACCCGCTCCTCGGCCCGGCGCCTCAGGGTCTCGTCGAGGTCCTCCGATTCGGCGGCCGCATCCACCGCATAGCCCGCGGCCGAGACCGCTTCGCGCACCGCGTCCATCTCCAGCAGTCCCGGCACGTACCGGATGACCGCCGACTGTCCAGCCAGACTCACCTCAGCAGAGGCCACGCCGGACACACCTGCGAGCACCCTCTCCAATCGGTGCACGCAGGCGGCGCACGTCATCCCCTTGATGCCGATCTTCTGCGAGAGGACGGGCACCTGATAGCCGGCCCGCTCGACCGCGTCGGTCAGGGCCGCCGCTTCGACCGCCCGGGCACCCAGATTCAGGCGGGCGCTGCCTCGGGCCAGGCTCACGCTCACGGCCTCCACACCATCGATCGCCGTGAGGGCTCGCTCGACGGAGGTGACGCAGGCGGCGCAGTGGAGTCCATCGACGGGCAGCTCCAGAACTGCCGGTCCCGGCTGCGAGCCCACTCGGGGGTACGTCCCACCGTTCGAACGGGCAGCCCGCTCCCCACCCGCGGGGGGATTCGTCGGCAGGCCCGACCCGTGCGGCGCCTGGAGGTCTCCGGATCTTCTCTGGTCCATGTCGGCCTAGAGTACCCCGGAGAGCTGCGAAAGAGGCCCTGCGGGATCGGCTGCGAGGCGGGGACGTCGACCCACCCGCCGGCGCGGTGGGGGGCGCCGAGGCCCGCGCCGCAGCGCATCGAGGTGGCCCGCTTGGGGCATCTTCAGGCTACAGCGCATGGCGGCGATCCAGGCCGGGATTGATGCCCGCGCTGCACCCAAGGCTCAAGGGCTCCGCCGGAGAGCCGTCTCGACGACTGGAGCACGGGTCCGGTCCCTTCGGCTCCGACGGACTCGGGCCCCGATCGCTCTCATCGGACCCGTTCCTCGCCGGCCGCATCCGAAACAACCGTAGCGTCGTAGCCCAGCCCCACAATTTCGTCCTTCAGCCCCACGGCCTGCGAGCGCTCTGCAAACCGACCGACTCGAATCCGAAATAGTGGACTTCCCGTAACCCGGACCAAACGGATCTCGAAGCTCGCCAGACGCATTGAAGCCGCGACGGTCCTGGCACGCTCCCTTGTGGAAAACGCCCCGAGTTGCACAGCGTACCGCGGTGCTTGCGGCGCCAGAGCCTCTCCTCGCACCGAAGGCGCCTCCATGTTCAGCTGTTGAACGGACGGCTCCTCGCCCGTCGCCGCAGCCACATCGGCGTCCGTGGTTTGAGCCGCTACGGCCTCAGCCTCCTCGATCTCCTTGGCGTGAGCCCCGAGCCACTGCCGGGCCGTGACTTGGTCGGGGCTCCGGGGATAGTCCTGCAACAGAATGCGGTAGTAGCCGGCCGCGCGGAGCACGTCCTCGTCGAAGTCGGCGATCATCGCCAAGCGCACGAGCGCCCCGTCCGAATAGGGACCGGCGGGGTACTGCACGACCAGTCGCTGATAGTCCAGCGCCGCGGTCCACGGATCCACCGTCAGGAGCGCCCGAAGCCACAGAGCGTGCTGCCGCTCCTGACGGCTCGAGCGTGTTCGGTCATGGTTCCACCACGTCTCGAGAAGCGTTCGGGCTTCCTCGGTTCGTCCAGTCCGCGCCAGCGCATCTACGGAATCCAGAGCGACTTGTCCGTCCGACGGAACCGCCAGCCATATCGACGGAGCCACCGCGAGAATCGCCCTCAGCAATGCCGCCCGAACTCGGGCGAGCCGGTGCGAGGTCGAAGCGTTCCGCTTCATGAGGACACCGCCCTCTCCGGGGTCATGACCGCGAGCACCCACTCCTCCAGCAGGTGCTCAGATGACAGCGAGCTTGTCTTGAGTAAGAGATCCACACGGAGCAGACCCAGAATCGCCTTCCGGATCTTTGCGGAGCTCCAGCCACGAGCCTGTCGCGCGATCCGAGAGGCCAGCCACCTCTGGCGGGGCGGGAGCAGTTGCTCAAGTGCCTTCTGTCCCTGTTCCAACGCGACTCCGATCCGCAGGAGGTGCGTGGCGAGTCCCGCGGTGAGCCCGACCCCGCTCTCCCCCTGTCCGAGCAACAACCTGAGCCCGCCGAGGGCCTCGTCGAAGCTCCTGCCGCCCACTAAGTCGAACCATCCCCACCGATCCTGTTCGGGAAGGACGGCTCCTGCGATCCGTACGTGCTCGACAGTGATTCTCCGTCCCTCGCCAGCGAGGCCTTCCAGCTTCTCGAGCTCCCGTGACAGGATACCCAGGTCGGTCCCGATGCCGTGGGCGAGTGCCCGGGCGGCTTCAGGCTCTAGCGTAGTGGCGAACCGCGACCTCGCTTCCTCCACGAGCCATCCCGGCACGTCGTCCGGGTGGATGGCAGAGAACTCCAGCGACCGCGCTCCTCGCTTGAGCTGGGTGTAGAATTTGGCTCGGGACCTGGGGGGGATGCGGGCCGTCAGGACGAGCGCCAGACCGGCGGGCGGGGCCTTGGCCAGGCCTAGCACGAGGTCCCGGGCCCGAGGGGTTGTGGCGAACGCCTCGGCGCCGCGGACAACGACGACCCGCCAATCAGCCATGAGGGGAGGCGTGGCGGCGATTCGGGCCAGGTCCTCGACCTTTACCTCTGAGCCGCGAAGGACATCGAGGTTAAAGTCCCTCGTGGCCTCTTCGAGGTGCGCGGCAACGATCTCGTTGACCGCTTCCGCCTTGCGATGCTCGTCCTCGCCCCAAAGGAAGAAAACCCCGCCCAGGGGTCCCTGCTCAAGGGCTCTCTGGAGGGGGCTCGTGATGCGCCTTGCCCGCATTGCCACCGGCTTAATTCATCCCATCGAGACCCGTTCGTCGGAGCGCCGAATTGTTGCGGTACCGCTCGCTCATCGGCGAGTACCTGTAGAGCAGCGTGTTGGGGTCGGACCAGAGCCCGCCGCTCAGGTTCAGGGGCGGCGCGACCGGCGCCCCCATACCCTCCGTCGGGATCAAAGGCTCCGATTGCGGCGGGTCCGAGACGATGATCGCAGGAAGGCTCACCTCGGGCGTGGCCCGCCCCCACGAGGGATACCAGGCGATGACGGCAAGTAGGATCGCGAGCCCAACCGCCGCTGCGGCCGGAACCACCGAGCCGCTCGCCGTTCGAGCGGCCGAGCCGTCTTGGTCGACGTGGAAGAGCCGGTGTTCGAGCCGGGGCCGGAAGGACTCGGCCAAGTCGATTCGGGGCATCGACCGGAGGAGGTCGACACCTCGAGCTACAACTCGTTCATAGCGGCTGCAGCTCTCGCACTCCGCCATGTGAGCCTCCGCGGCCCTTCGAGCGAGCGAGCCCGGAGGAGCGTCGTAATACTCGGAAAACCGAGCCAGAAACTCCGAGCAATCCATATTTGTCGAGCAGTCCCTGTGTGATGAATCCGATCCGATTTCAGCCGTCGCGGTGGGATACTACGTAGAGCCGCTGCCTCGTGTTCCCTCGCTAGCAGATTGGTACAGGAGGGCAAGGATCAGGTTCCGAGCAGATCGGACCGAGCACGGACGGCGACATGCCGGGTCGCCGATAGCGGAGTTCAGTCCAAGGAAGGGGCGATGAGGCGGGCGAAGTTGTTGCGCGCTCGGTTCAGTCGGCTCTTGACGGTCCCAAGGTTGCATCCGGTGATCTCGGCGATCTCTTCGTACGTCTTGCCCTCCAGCTCGCGGAGAACGAAGACGATCCGGTGGTGCTCGGGCAACGCCACGACGGCCTTCTCGACGAGTTCCTTGAGGAAACGCCTGCGGTACAGGTCGTCCGGCTTGAAGGACGAGTCCTCCCACTCCAGCGGGCGGTGGTCGGCCTCCCAGTTCCTGCGGATCGTCTGGAAGAGGATGAGCGGGTTGCGGGAACGATTGCGGAGCTCGTTCTTCGCCAGGTTGCCGGCGATGGTGTAGATCCAGGTTGAGAACTTCTTCGATTGGTCGAACCGGCGCAGGTGGCGATACACGCGGACGAAGGTCTCCTGAACCAAGTCTTGTGCGCGCTCACGGTCACCCACCGTCCGATAGACGAAGTTGACCAACCTCCCGTCGTATCGCTTGACGAGCTCTCCAAACGCGCGCTCGTCGCCGTCGAGAAACGTCCGGACGACCTCGCTGTCGTCCAGTTGGCCGAGTCTTTTGCGATGCTCCCTCGCCAGCTCTCCAGCCACGACATTCAGTTTGGCTTGCTTCGTCAAGTTTCGTCCCCCCTTCACGAGCGCACGGACCGGGCCCCACTGTTGAACCCGATGCAAGTTCCGCGCCACGCTTCCATCACCCGAGATCGGGCGAATCCCGGCCACATGGGCCGTGCTACGTCCCGCTCGCGCCCAGCTCCGTCCCACCTTGAGGACGTCCCTTCACACCACATTCACACAGCGAGCCCGGTCGAGCCAGCCGCCACAGGGTCGAAGGACCGTCGCCAACGAAGCGGAGCGACTCTCTCGTTTACGATGCCGCACGAAGCCCGTTCATTAAGAATCAATCTGGACAGCGAATCGGCAAGTGCTTCTGTCGTCGGGATCCGGCCCCGGGACCGACCGCAGATGCGAGTAGCGGCGCTCGCATGCGGGCGCCCGCCCGCAACCGGGGCTCTTCTTCGACTTCGCTCGTCTCGTACTTCTCCGCGATCCGCCTGAGTAAGGCCGCAACCTCAAGAAGGTGGCCCGCGACGCAATTCGGCACGGGTCGCATGTGCGGGGACGTCGCCTCCCCCTTCGTGAGCCGTCCCGCTACGGGGAGCGTGGCTCGCCTCCCACGTGCGGAAGATCTCCGGCCTCCCCCTGCGCCGCCGTCGGGCCCGGACCTGTTCGATGCCGGAGTCAAGGTGGCGCCCTTCCCAGACCGCTCGGCGGGGGACACACCGCGAGCCGGCCACGCCCGTGCTCAACCCGAGGGCGGAGTGGAGTGGACCTCGACGGATCCGAGTTCGAGGGCCTCGAGGGGCGCGCGCACAGCCCTCGCGTCCCCACAAACCACCACCGCGATCTCGTCGGGCCGGATGCACCGTTGGGCTGCCTCTACGGCTTGGTCTCGGGTGACCTCGCGAATCCGGTCGCGGTAGGTGGCATGGTAGTCGCCGGGAAGGTTGTAGGTGATCTGTTGCGCGATCTGGGCCGCGACTTGGCCGGTCGTCTCGAGGCGGAGCGGGAACACCCCCGCCCTGTAGTCACGCGCGGCCTCGATCTCTTCGGTCGTCGGACCCTCGGAGAGGAGGGTCTCCACCTCTCCGAGGACCTCCTGAACGGCCTTCGCCGTCACGTCGGTACCCACAGCGGTGACGACGGTCCATGGGCCGGCCGCGCGCCGGAAGGAGAAGGCCGAGCGCACCCCGTAAGTGAAGCCGTGTCGCTCCCGGAGATTGAGGTTCAGGCGGCTCGTGAAGGCGCCGCCGAGCACGGTGTTGAACACCACGAGCGGAAAGTACTGCGGTGTGGAGCGCGGCTGTCCTACGTGCCCGATCCGGAGTTCGGACTGTACGGCGCCTGGGCGGTCGACAATCACGACTCTGCGCTCGCGAGACCTGGGCTTCGCTTCGAACTGCCGCTCCGACGGCGCGTTTCCCCGCCAATCCCCAAAGCAGCGCTCGGTCCGCGTGCTGATCTCGTCAGGGTCAATATCGCCCACGATGATGAGCCCCGCAGCACCCGGCCGATAGTGCGCTCCCCAAAAGCCTCTGGCGGCTTCGGAGTTGAACCTGCTGACCGAGCCCAGGCTTCCGGCGACGGGCCGCGCGTAGGGGATCCCGTCCGCGTAGATCACCCGACACGCCGCATCCGTGGCGACGCTGGCGGGGTCTATCCTGCGGTGCTCGATGGCGGCCAGCCTCTGCGCGCGCACGCGCTCGACTTCGTCCGCAGGGAAGCCGGGCTGCATGACCACCTCGGCCAAGAGGTCCAGAGCCGCGTCCAGGCGATCTGGAACACAGGAGAGGGAGATGGTGGTGCCGTCCCACCCGGTCCCCACAGAGAGCCCGGCACCGGTCGCTTCCTGCGCCTCCGCCAGCTCGGTTCCCGATCGCTGCGCAGTCCCGCCTTCCAACGAGTCACCCGTGAGGACGGCCCAGCCAGCGCACTGCTCATCGAGCGTGGCCTCACTTCCGTCGAGCAACAAGCTGACGGTGACGATCGGGAGCGTGTGGTTCCGGACCACGCGTATCTCCAGGCCGTTGCGGAGGCGATCAGCCTCGACGACCGGGAAATCGAAGCTCCGAATGGACCCGGGCCCTGGAGTGGACGAACGTCGGGTTGGGCTCACCCAGCCTCCTCGGCGTGCGGCGAGGGACCAGCCGGTACGTAGGTCAGGACCGCCCGGTTGCTCGGGCCCAGATGGGTCCTAGTGAATTCTGCGACCTGGTCGGGCGTGACTGCGCGCAGCCGCTCCAGCTCGCTGTTGAGGCGAGCCGGATCGTCGAAGAGCTGATCGAACATCGAGAGCAGGTCAGCCCGCGCGCCCACCCGTTGGATCTCGTGCACGAGCCGAGTCTCCATGACCGCAATGGCGCGTTCGATCTCCTCCTCTCGCACCGATTCCAGCCCCTCGAGCTCGGTGGCCAGGGCGGCTTCGAGGTCTGTGGGATCGGACCCCGAAAACCCGGTCGCCCAGAAGAGCAGCATGCCCGCACCGGTCGTGAGCGGGAAGGCGTGGCCAACCACGTCCTTGGCGATCCTTCGGTCACGCACAAGCGAGCGGTAGAGCCTCGAAGCCCTTCCGGATGCGGCGACAGCTTGCGCCACATCGGCGGCGTAGAAGGCCGGAGTGGTGCAGGCGGGGATGCGGAAGGCCATGAGGACCCTGGGCAATGGGACGTGCGCCTCGATCCGCTCACGCACTGTGGATCCGATGGTGGGGCTCAACTCCGGCTTCCCCGGCAGCGGCGGAATCTCTCCCCCTCGGGGGATCGCGGCGAAGTACCGCTCGATCATCTCCACGGCCTCATTGCGGTCGAAGTCCCCGCACACCGTCAGCACTGCGTTGTTGGGCACGTAGAACACTCTGCAGAACTCGGCCACATCCTCCAAGGTGGCCGCCCGGATGTCCTCCATGGAGCCGATCACGGTGTGATGGTATGGATGGTCCTCGGGATAGACCATTGCCTGGATCCACTGGTCCCAGTCGCCGTAGGGCTGATTGTCGTAACGCTGACGCTTTTCGTTGATCACCACATCACGCTGGTTGTCCAGCTTCTCCTGGGTCATCGCCGGGAGCAGCCAGCCCATCCGGTCGGATTCCAGCCAGAGTGCCAATTCCAGTTGGTGCGACGGCACGGTCTCGAAGTAGTTGGTCCGATCGAACCAGGTCGTAGCATTCAGCGTCCCCCCAGCCCTTTCCAACAGCTCGAAGTGCCGGTTTTCGGGAACGTGTTGGGAGCCTTGGAACATCATGTGCTCGAATAAGTGGGCGAAGCCCGTACGGCCGGGTCGCTCGTTCCGGGAGCCTACGGCGTACCACAGGTTCACGGCCACGACGGGTGTCGAGGGATCCCGCGACAGGTTCACCTTCAGGCCGTTTTCGAGCTCAAGACGTTCGACGGGGACGGACAGCACCATAGAGTTCACCTTCCTTGTCCTCGACGGTCGACGCAGCCGAAGACATCAAGGTGTGGCCGGCACGCATGGCGGCCCAGGCCGGCTCCACCGTCGTTCATCAGGCGCCGTATTTCTCGAGGCGGACCGCGTGGGCCAGCGCCAGAGAAATCAGGGCCTTCCCGGGCACCACGCCGAGATCACCCGAGCGGCACGCTGCCTCCCCGAATTCCGTCGCCGAGGGCCGCACCCATGGGGAGGCGATGAGGATGGGCACGTCGTGCCAGGAATGCTCGCCGAAGAGGGCCGGCGTGGAGTGATCCCCAGTAACGATGAGGACATCAGGGTTCAAGTCGGCGATCCGTGGAAGCAAGGCGTCGAACGCCTCGATCGCCGCCGCCTTGCCCTGGAAGTCGCCATCGTGACCGTAGGAGTCGGGATCCTTGAAGTGAACGAAGTAGAAATCGCAGCTGCCGTAGTGCCTCTCCAAGAGGGCGACGGTCTCCTCGTTGTCGGCGGGCACGCCCTCCACCGCCATCCCCACGAGCCGGGCCACGCCCCTGTACATGGGGTACTTCGCCACAACCATGGCACGAAGCCCATACCGCTCCTCGAAGGTCGGGAAGGTGGAGAACCGGCCGAATCCGCGCGCCAGCATGGCGTTGGCCCGCGGCTCGTCGGCCAGGACCTCACGAACCTGGTCGAGGAGGCCCTGGACCACTTGGGCCGTCGGGGCGGACGCCGGGTCGGTGGCGGTCACGGGAAGAGGCGCCAGGCCGGTCTTCTGCGGGTCGGTGTCCTGCACGTCGGCTCGCAGACCCCCTCCTCGAAGGATGAGCACGACGCGGTGCTCCTTCTCGTGGATGAGCGTGACCTCTACATCGTCGGGCGGTCGGATCCCTCTTGAGACTCTTCCGACCACGCGCCGCCCCTCCTCGTCCGAAGGGCGAGCCGCGCGGCGGTCCACGACTACCCCCTCGCCATCGAGCGTCGCCAGATTGAGGCGGGCGGCCACATCCCCCGGCTGGAGGTCGAATCCCACCCCTAGGGCGCTGAGCACGCCCCTGCCGACCGGGAAACTGAGCGGATCGTAGCCGAACAGTGAAAGATGGCCCGGCCCGCTCCCGGCTGTGATCCCGTGCGCCGCCGGCATGAGCAAGCCCAGAGAGCTTCTCGCCGCCAGGGCGTCGAGGTTGGGAGTCACGGCCGACTCCAATTCCGTCTTGCCGGTATCGGGGTGGGGCAGGCCGCCGAGGCCGTCCAAGACCACGAGGATGATCGTTCCGCCATCGACGCCTCTGAGGGCGAGGCCGCCAAGGAGAGAGGACGCCGTCATGTATCCGTCCCGATCACCGGTCGTAGAATGGGAGCGAAAGTCTATGGGACAACATAGCCGTTCCGTGGATCCGAATCGACGCGTAGGGGGTACTCTGCCAGCGCCGAGCGGGTCGGCGGACGCTTCGGGCGAGCGGAGCGAGCATACGAAGACGCCGAGGGCGTCCGTGCACGGAGCCTGACCGAGGAGGACGAGGCTTGAGATACAGTCCCTTCAGGATGGAGCGGTGGCAGTCCACGTACGAGCACCGCGTCCGCTTCAACCTCTCGGAGAGCGGCGTGCACCCGCTCTCGCTCTCCGAGCTTCTGGAGCTCGCGGATCGCGCACCCGAGGTCCTCGATCTGCGCCTGGGATACGGCCAGTCCAACGGAAGCGACGACCTTAGGGAGCGGATCGCCGCGCTCTATCGCGGAGTGACCGAAGCGTCGGTACTGGTCACGATCGGGGGAGCGGAGGCCAACTTCGCCGCGTTCTGGCATATCCTTGACCTCGAAGCCCCGGTCGCCGTCATGTTGCCCAACTACATGCAGGTGCCCGGCCTGCTGGAGAGTTTCTCGGCTCCAGTCGTACCGTATCACCTCGTCGAGGCAGAGGGGTGGCAGCCCGACCTGGAGATGTTGGAGCACGGCCTCAGGCAGGGTGCACGCTCGATCCTCGTGACGAACCCGAACAATCCGACGGGGGCGGTCCTGAGCGCCGATGCCATGTCGGAGATCGTGAGGCTAGCCGACCGCTTCGGAGCCTGGATTCTGGCGGACGAGGTTTATCAGGGGGCGGAGGTCGACGGCCAAGAGACCCCGTCTTTCTGGGGGCGGACGGAGCGCGTACTCGTGACCAACTCGCTCTCCAAGGCCTACGGCCTTCCAGGCCTGCGACTCGGTTGGGTCGTGGGGCCACCCGAGATCATGGAGAGTATGTGGGGCCGGACCGACTACACGACGATCGCCCCCGCCAACCTCTCCGACACCCTCGCCTGCCTGGTCCTCGAGCCGACTACGCGGTCGAAGATCCTGGCCCGTACGCGTGGCATTCTGAACGACAACCTCCAACTTCTGACGGAGTGGATCGCCGGCCAGGCGGGACGCTACACCTACCGCATGCCCGACGCAGGCGCGATCTGCTATGTCGCCTACAGCGCACCAGTCAACTCCACTGCGTTCGCGGAGAAGCTTCGGAGGGAAATGGACCTCCTGGTGGTTCCGGGAGATCATTTCGGCATGGATGGATACCTGAGGCTGGGGTTCGGGCCGCCGACCGCAGAGCTCTCTGAGGCCCTCGCGCGGCTGGCCGAGGCCTTTGATCAGGTGGAGGCAGGAACTCCGACGGACTGAGGGCCGGGGCAGACGACGAGCGCGGGGCAGTCTACGTGAAACCTGGGGCTCCGGGGCATGCCATCCCCCCTCACACCGGCCGGATGCATTCGGGGACGTCGTTCTCCGGAGAGTTCACGAGGGTCGCCACCGGGTAGCTGACCAACCTGCCCTCGAAGGGCCGGAGGATCTCCAGCGCGTCTTCAGGGCTCGTGCTCTTGTCGAGCCACGCCGCACGGTCCCGTGCAGGCACGATGGCTGGCATTCGGTCGTGACGTAGTGAACGGACGACCTCGCAGGGGCGCACCGTGATAATCGTGAAGGCGTACAGCGGCTCTCGTCCCGCTTCATCCCAGCGCTCCCAGAGTCCGGCGAAGCTCATCGGCAGACCGAATGGATCGTGTATCCAGTGGGGCACCTTGCCAGATGCCTCCCGTACCCATTCGTAGAATCCGTCGGCCGGCACAAGGCAGCGCCGGGCGACGACCGCTTTCTTGAAGAACGGTTTGGTCCAGAGCGACTCGGCCCGGGCATTGATCATCGGGGGGCCGAGGGACGGTTCGCTCGCCCACGGCAGCACCAGTCCCCAGCGCATCAGCCCCATGCGGGGTCCCCGACGATCTACGGCCACGACCGGAGCCTCTTGCGTCGGCGCGATGTTGTAGCGGGGCTCGTAGTCAAACGTCAGGGACGGGACCTGGAAACCCTCCCTCAGATCGTCCACTGGGGTGGACAGGGAATAGCGGCCGCACATGGTGTTGGCTCACTCCCCGTTGGAGGCGGGGGCCCTACCGAGGCATGGCCAGCGGGTCGAGGCCGCTCGCGGTAGTCGGCGACCGAAAACCCGCTAGATCATGATCTCCTCGGCTGGGTTTCCTTCAGGACTCGGATTCCCCATCGCTGGCACGGTGTTCTTTCAGCAACGTGCTCTGAAGGAGCCGGTCGGCGATTGACATGAAGTCGACCTCACTCACCAGCCCCACGAGTCGTCCATTCTTCACGACGGGCAAGCAGGACACGCCGTGCTCCTTCATGATGTTGATGGCCTCGAGCGTGGGCGTCTCGGGGGCTATCACGATTGGCTCCGATTCCATGATTGACTTCACCGGTACGGTATCGTGAACGCCGGCGGCTCCGAACTCGGCGACCATCCTCAGGATGGAGCGATACGACACAAGGCCCACGAGCCGATGCTCGTCATCCTCGACTGGCACGTGACGGATCTGCTTCCGATGCATCAGGAAGGCGACCATTTCGAGCAGCTCGTCCTCCTGCACCGTGAAGAGCTGAGTGGCCATGTACTGCTCCACCCTTGTGTAGCTCATGGGCCATCGGCCCACCTCTTCCAGAGGGGCCAGGTCCCACTCGTGGACCGGCTTCTGCATCCTTTGCTGCCGCGCCGTGGCCGCCGTTAGCGCGGCCAAACGCCCCGAGCGGGTGCCCCGCTTCTTCATCTCCTGCAAGGAACGGATCATCCACGTCGACCCAGTCCGTCGGCTTTCGACCCTGTCCTTGATCACGCCCAAGTACCTGTCGAGCTCCGACGAGGCAACCCGGCTCTCCAGGCCCAACCGCGCGAGCGGAAGCAGAGTGCCCAAGATCAGGTCCGGCGCACTCACGAGCTCGTGGTCAACCCAATGAAAACCCGCGTTGAGGCCATTCCTGGACGCAGCCAGGAAGTTGTATTTGGCGTCGTCGAAGTCCAGCCTCTGAGTGATGTCTCCGTACTCCTCGTAGGCGCCCCTCACGACCCCGATCCAGAACACGGTGTTCGCGACCTCGTCCAAGACAGTGGGCCCCGCCGGGAGCGCCCGGCACTCAATCCTCACGTGCGGCTTCCCCTCCGAGATCCCGTAGCAGGGGCGATTCCAGCGGTAGACGGTGCTGTTATGGAGCTGGAGCGCCTGCAGCCGGGGGACAGCACCAGCTTCGAGGCGCTCGAACGGATCCTCGTCACACCGCTGGGCGAGGAGTACCCTGAAATTCGCGATGTCCGCCTGGAAAAGCTCCGTGACCGACCGCTCGACCCACTTCTCGCCGAAGCGCACCCTGGGACTGAGGTCACGCAGATGGACGCTCGTGCTCCTCGTGTCGAGCGACTGCTGAAAGAGGGCGATGCGGGTCTCGGCCCAGAGTCGCTTGCCGAACAGGAGCGGGGAGTTCACCGCCGCGGCCACCACGGGTGCGATCACGGCCTGAGACACATTGTAGATGCCCGCGAATTCGTCGGGGTCCACCTGAAGGTGGACCTGGCAGCTCGTGTTGCAGGCTTCGAGCATGACGGAATCGTGCTCGACGTTGAGCTCGTCCCGGCCCTCGATGTGAAGCCTATAGGCACCGCCCCGCATCCTTGTAAGCGCCTCGTTCAGCGCATAGTAGCGGGCCCTCGGCGTGATGTTGTCCAGCGTCAGATCAGACTTGCTGAGGGTGGGAAGGATCCCGGTCAGGACCACCTCGGCTCCGACCCGGTGCGCCGCGTCCCGAACCATGCCCAATAACTCGTCGATACGCCGGTGGAGGGCACTGAAGCATCCTCCCGCGAGCATCATGGGTTCGATGTTCATCTCCAGGTTGAACCGGCCCAGTTCTGTCGTGAAGTTCTCCTCCTCCAGGAGGTCGAGCACCTCAAGCGCCACTGTGGCCGGCCGCCACGCATGGTCGACCAAGAACATCTCCTGCTCGCACCCAAAGCGTCGGACCCCCGATTCGATGAGTCCCTCGTCCAACATTCTCTCCAAGGCCCTGAGGTCGGTGAGAAGCGCTTTCGTGAAGGACCGGATCGCTTCACCGCCCTGCTCGGCGACGACGTCTTGACCCATGCGCACCCCCTGGTGGAAGTAGCTGTGTGGGCGTGATCTACGTTGATCTAAATGAATGTAGCGATTTCTTCCAGCGGCTTCTTCTCGATGTCGGGCACCACGGCTTCCGGGGCCGGATAACCCACCACCAAGATCAAGAAGGGACGTTCATTCTTCGACCGGCCGAGAATCTCGTTCAAGAACCCCATGGGTGACGGCGTATGGGTGAGGGAGACGAGCCCCGCACGGTGGACCGCCGTGATGAGCATGCCCGTGGCGATTCCCACCGACTCGGCGACGTAGTAGTTCTTGACGCGCTCTCCCTCCTCGCTCATCTCGTAGCTCTCCGCAAAGACGACGATCAGGTAGGGGGCGCGTTCCAGAAACGGCTTCTCCGAATTCGTCCCAAGATGCTCCAACGCCTCAAGCCATTCATCGGAGGCTCTGCCTCCATAGAAGGCGCGTTCCTCCTCCTCGGCCGCCTCGCGAATCGCCCGCTTGATGTCTGGGTCGCACACGACGACAAAGTGCCACGGCTGCCGATTGGCTCCGTTCGGGGCGGTGCCGGCAGCCAGCAGGCACGACTCGATGACCTCCCGGGGTACCGGCCGGTCGGAGAAGTCCCGCACGGTGCGCCGTTGACGCAACTCCTCCAAGAAGCGCGTGGAGCGAGCCTTCATCTCCTCCTGGGGCACCTGCACGTAGCCGGGAAGAGGAACAAAGCGAGGCTCGGTCACGGCTCAGCCTCCGGCGAGTCGCCGAAGAGCCGATATGTGGTCGTGCGGCGGCTCAGATGCGTGGCGCGTGGGAAGGGGATGCGAAACACTTGGGTGGCGATCTGGTCCGGAGAGACTGCGGCGCGGCGGGCGACCAAGAGGATCACGGCCAACTCCTGAGGTGTCGGATGCCACTCGCCCGGGATCCGGACGTCCCCCGAGGCACCGAGAAGGCAAACGCCCCCAACGCATGATGATACGCCTCGATGGTAGTGGAATCCAGGCTGCGGAGCTGCGCTTGGCTCCACGCCACCATAAGGCTCCTCGCTAGGAGCGCGGCGGAAGGCTACCCGGCGGGAGGATTCAAGACGGTGCGCGTGTGCGATCTCCCACACGCACGCGCCAGCACCCGAATCGGATCAAGGGCTCTGTGAGGTGACCTGGCGCAGGCTCTCCGGATTCCAACGTGGTCGCTCCGTCCGATTCGCGACCTCGTAGCCCAGAAAGAACATCAGCCTCGTGATTCTCGAAGCCTTGTCCGCGTCGATTCGATCGACCTCATCGTCCAGCCCGTGGTAGTCCTCGTGCGTGCCGTTGAAGAAGAACAGGATCGGAACACCCCTCCGGGCGAAGTTGAAGTGGTCCGACCGGTAGTAGAATCGCTCGTCGGGCCACAGGTCGTCGATCGCCGTCATGTTCAGCTCGGGGTGAGCTGCGTTGACTTCGTTCAGCGTCTCTCCGAGATCGGAGTGCTCCTTGCCGATGGCGACGATCGTGTCCGACCAGTTCCGACCCACCATATCGGCGTTCAGGTTGGCTACCATGCGGTCTGTGGAGACGGAGGCGTTGTCGGCGTAGTAGGCGCTGCCCCAGAGCCCCTTTTCCTCACCGCTCACAAGGAGGAAGATCATGGACCGTCTGGGTCGGGAGGAAAGCTGAGCGTAGGCCTCCGCGAGCTCAAGCACGGCCGTCGTCCCTGAAGCGTCGTCGTCAGCCCCGTTGTAGATGCTGTCCCCCTGCGCATTGGGTTCCCCGACACCGATGTGGTCCATGTGGGCGCTGAAGACGATGTACTCGTTCCTGAGTTCGGGATCACTCCCCTCGAGGATGCCGACCACGTTGGGGGCAGAATCGCGCGCCACGATTTGGACACGAGGCGAAAGCCTGAGGGTCAATCCGGGCACATCAATCACGGAGCCATTCCGGCGCGCGCGCGCCGACATTAGGTCGACACCATACGCCGCAAGAAGCGGCTCGATCGCTTGGTCTCGCACTTCGAGCGTCAGCCCCCTTGTCCGTCCGCCGTTGAAACCCACCCGCACTGACGCGGTCTGCACGATCTGGTCCACCCGCTGATTCCAGGCCTCGCTCGACCTGTCCGTCGCGACCAGGACGGAAAGGGCGCCCTCGCGCAGCGCGTTCGTGACGAATCGAAAGTTGCTCCGGTTCAACCCGGTCGCGGAGGACGCGACGACGACGTGCTTGCCGCTCACCGCCGCGCCGATCTCGGGCGTCACCGTTCTCGTTCCCGCCAAGACGACGACGTCACCCGTGACGTCGGCCTCCGCTGCCCCGAAAGGAATCAAGAGGTCGGGGCCGAAACGGAGCTCCCGCCCTCCGCTCACCTCCGAAGAGGAGGCCAGCAAGTCAGGGCGTATCGTCTCGATTGCGTAACGCTGAACGTAGCTGCCCTCGTCACCGCCGGGGGTGAGCCCCAGACGCTCGAATTCTCCGGCGACCCACGAGGCCGTCATCTCCAATCCGCGGCTCGGCGTGTCCCGGCCGCCCATGCTGTCATGGGCGATCACCGAGATCTTCTCCAGATAGTCAGCCGTGGTGATCGACGCGGCCGCAGCCAGAACCTCGTCGGTGAGAGGTCCGACGCCGGACCCAGGCTCCTGGGCGCAGGCGGAGGCAACGGTCACCGCAAATCCTACAAACGGGAGAATTCTGGTACTCATCTCATTCGCGATCCCAAGGCGTGGGCCAGTGTGCACAAACGAGCAAAGGCAAGACTCTTCAAGATCCTTTAACGTACCGCAGACCGGGCCTCGGTAGAATGGAACGCGCAACCGAGGGCCCGCAGGCTACCCCTTCTTTCCACTGATCCGCCCTGGGCGATCTCGGGCCGGCTCACCACCCTACCCGGGGCGATGCAGCCTGGATCAGTAGGTCCGTGAGAGGACCCGTCGCTCCTCGATCGGGCTTGTCTTCCGAAACACGCTCGCCGTGTCCCCTTACGCTCCGGGTGGATCTAGGCGGAGCGACCGCATCCGTGGGTGGGGTGGGCGCTGACACGCCTCGGGACCGAGGCGCCTCCCCGGCTTGCCGCGATGCGCATCAGCGGTCGGAGACTCGGTAGACGAAGCGAATACCCGACCAGTCCTCGTCGATAGCGCAGATCTTGTTGTCGACCAGCCCGGCCGCGAGGCCGAGACTCCGTACGCGACCTTTGCGGAGGCGGGTCGCAAGAGCAGAACTCTTCTTCGGCCAGCTCACCCAGAGGCCGCCGTTCGTGCGCATCCGTGGGGAGATCTCTTCGAATCGGGCCTTCAGCTCCCGTTCTGAGGTGACGAAGAGGACGGCCACGTCGAATTCGATGCCGACCTCCGAGTCCCCGGCGACCAGCGCTCCGTCGGGCAGGGGTTCGATGAGTTCTGAAAAGTGGGAGGGTGCGTTGAAGGTGGCCACGCGGTGCCCAACCTTGATGCCGAGCTTCTTCGAAAGTGGGGTTCCGGAATACCCAGCGCTCATTTGCCCTCCCCTCGTGAAGTCACGATGTCGCGCAGAGGGCGGTCCACTCGGCCCGCCTCGTTGTTGAAATACTCCCTCGACTCCATAATCCTCGGATGGACCTTCTGACTAGCCCCGAGGCGTGGGCCGCTCTAGCCACTCTCACCGTCCTCGAAATCGTTCTCGGCATCGACAATATCATCTTCATTTCTGTGCTCGCCGACCGGCTTCCCGCCAAACAGCGCAGAAAGGCCCGCCAGCTCGGCCTGGGCTTGGCGATGGGCACGCGGATCCTATTGCTCTTCTCGATCACCTGGATCATGAGCCTCACAGCACCGCTGTTCAGTGTGCTCGGACACACGGTGTCGGGGAGGGACCTAATCCTGATCGTCGGCGGACTGTTCCTTCTCTCCAAGTCTACTCATGAAATCCACCAAAAGATGGAGGGCGGGCGAGACGGTGTGCAGACACCGAATGCCGGGGTGGGAACGTTCGGTGGCGTTCTGTTGCAGATCGCCCTTCTCGACATCGTGTTCTCTCTGGACTCAGTGATCACGGCGGTGGGTATGGCAGACGACCTGGCTGTCATGGTCACGGCGATTGTCCTGGCCGTGGGAGTGATGATGGTTTCGGCCGGGCCCGTCGGAGACTTCGTCTCCGAGCACCCTACTGTGAAGATGCTTGCTTTGAGTTTCTTGCTCCTCATCGGAACAGGCCTGGTGGCGGATGGAGCAGGCTTCCACATCCCCAAAGGCTACATCTACTTCGCAATGGGGTTCTCGGTCTTCGTGGAGTTTCTGAACCTACGCACGCAAGGCAGGGCATCCGGACGGCACGCGGCGTAACCGGTGGAGTCGCCGGCGCATGACGATTGGGAAGGGGCACCAGACGCGGCGGCTGCGATCGACGGCCGCCCAGGCTTCTCCACGCTTCCATCCCCCTGCGGACCCGCGGACACGGCCTCCCAGCGACGAGCTCCACGACGCAGTTCGTCTGCACGTGCCCTGGCGGGTGAGAGGCCCTTACGTCCGGAGGCCCAGAGCCCCGACGACGTGTGCAATTCGGTCTGGCGGTCCGGGGCTCTTGGGAAGTCGCTGACACCGAATCGAATCGGGCCGTCTCGCCCGCGGCTCCCCCCGCAGGACCCCGACATGCGGCTGGCTTCCAGACCCTTCGATACCCTTCCGCTCACCGTATCCGACGAGCGCGGAGGAGAGGGTTGGGGCAATCTCTATGCGCTTGACAGTCGCGAGGTGCAATGGCACGCTCCGGGATGATCGATCCAACCACCGGCTCCTCCGACGGCGATCCGTCCACCGCAGGTCTCCTCAAGCGCTACCTCCTCCCAGGGTTCATCTTTCAGTCCGTCGTCATCGCCGGAGGGTACGGAACAGGCCGAGAGCTGGCCGAGTTCTTCCTGCCATACGGGCCTCGGGGCGGCATCATGGCCATGATGTTGGTCTCCATGACGTGCTGGTCGGTGGTGTGCGCTGTCGCCTTCGAGTTCGCCCGGGTCTTTCGTGCCTACGACTACCGGACCTTCTATCGCGCGCTGCTGGGGCGTGGCTGGCTGCTCTTCGAGCTTACCTACTCGCTCATGCTGGTCGTTGTCCTGGCCGTCATCGCATCAGCGGCGGGCTCGATCCTCCAGGAGACTTTCGGGCTGCCCTACGCCTTGGGGGTCACCGGCATCATGGTGGCCATCGGCTTCCTGGTATTCGAAGGAACCGGACTGATCGAGAGAGTGCTCGCCAGCTGGTCCTTCGTGCTTTACGGCACCTTCCTGGTACTCTTCGTGTGGTCGCTCGCAGCCTTCAGGTCAGAGATCGGCGCGGCCTTGGGCAGCTTTCCCGTAGAGGGCCGCTGGTGGCTGGGCGGCATCGAATACGCCGCTTACAACGTGGGCATCATCGCCGTGCTCCTCTTCGGGGTGCGGCACGTGGGCACTCGAAAGGAAGCGCTCCTCGCCGGAGGGCTTGCCGGCCCCATCGCCATCCTTCCCGGCTTTTTCCTGCTACTCGCGATGGCCGGCCACTACCCGGAGATCGCCCGCGAGACCGTACCGGTGAACTACCTCCTCGAGAGGCTGGGATCGCGGGCCTTCCAGATCACGTTCCAGATCTGCCTGTTCGGGACGCTCATCGAGACCGGCACCGGCCTGATTCATGGTGTGAACGAGCGCCTGGCCCGGACGTTCGGCGAAAAGGGACGCGAGCTTCCCCCCTTCATGCGTCCACTCATCGCCGTGTCCCTCCTCATTGTGGGCACGCTCCTAGCAGGCCGTGGAAGAAGTGGCCCGCCGGGGAGCCGGTTGTACAAGCAG
>CAZNEI010000003.1:0-116932 GCA_964572045.1 uncultured Gemmatimonadaceae bacterium | reverse complement strand
AGATCGAGGATGACCTCACGGCGCTTCCCTCTGTTTCGCAGGTCGAGGTCAGCGGGGTCCGGAACTACGAGATCTCCATCGAGGTGCCGCTGCACCGGCTGAGGGCCCTCGGACTCACACTTGCCGACATCGCCAACACCGTCCGCCGCAGCTCCCTGGACCTGTCGGCCGGCAGCATCGACACCGAGGAATCCCAGGTACGGGTGCGTACGCTCGGCCAAAACTACGACCAGCAGGACTTCGAAGAGATCGTCCTTCTGAGCGACAGTGAGGGCACGGTCCTGCGCCTTGGTGATATCGCCGAGGTCCGCGATGGCTTTCAGGAAGCGGACCTCATCGTACGGCACCAGGACCGGCCCGCTGTCTTCGTCGAGGTATACAAGGCCGACGATGAGCAAGTGATGGACGTCGCCACGACCGTCCGGGACCACCTTGCCAACGAGGTGATCCCGACCCTGCCGGACGGCGTGGGCATCACGATCTGGAACGACGAATCCCAGGCCTATGAGGAACGCGCCAATCTCCTCCTCAAGAACGGCATTCTGGGCCTTCTGCTCGTCTTGCTGGCACTGAGCCTTTTTCTCGAGATACGGCTGGCCGCGTGGGTCGCCGTCGGCCTCGCGGTGGCCGGTATGGGTGCCCTGGCCGTCATGCTGGCGCTCGACATCGCGATCAACACGATCTCCCTTTTTTCGTTCGTCCTCGCCATCGGAATCGTCGTCGACGACGCGATCGTCGTTGCCGAACACATTCAATACGAACGCAAGCGGGGAACGCCCGGGGTCTTGGCCGCGATCCGAGGTGCACGCCGCATCAAGGTGCCGTTGACGTTTGCGGTCCTCACTTCGGTGGTTGCATTCGTCCCGCTTCTGTTCATTCCCGGAGGCGTCGGGGAGACCTGGTCGGCTCTGCCGGTCATCGTCATCTCGATGCTGTTGGTCTCTCTGGTCGAGTCCCTGTTCGTGTTGCCCAACCACCTGTCGCACCTGCGCGGCCCGCAATGGGTGCCGACAAGCGCTTTCGACCGATTCTTCGCCCACATCCAAGGCCGTGTGAACACGCAGTTGGACAGATTCTTGCAGGGGCCGCTGGATCGCGCGCTGCAGTTTGCGACCGATCAACCCCTGGTGACGCTGGCCGGGGCCGTGGGATTGCTCGTGCTGAGCATCTCCCTGGTGCCTGCTCGCATCATCCCCACGACGTTGGCTGCCACCGTGGAGGGGGACTTCGCGACCGTCACCCTGGAGATGCCAGACGGGACCACGGCGACAAGGACGTACGAGGCGGCGAAGCAGTTGGAGGCTGCGGGCCACCGGGTCCTGGAACGACTCTCGCGCGAGCGGCCCGAGGGCGCGCCTCCGCTGCTGTCCGGAGTGACGGTGACCGTCGGACAGGGACCGAGGCTGGAGGGTGGGGGGCTCAACCCGGAGCCGACCCTCAATCCTCAGGCCAATCTCGCCACCATCGAGTTCAAACTGCTCGGTGCGCAACAGAGGGAGATCTCCACCGGGGAGGTCGTACAGGCGTGGCGGGATGAGGTGGGTGTTCTGCCCTACGTGCGCGGCATCACCTTCAGTGGTGAGATCATCGACTTGGGCAACCCCGTCGAGGCCGTGCTCTCGCATCCGGATCCGGAGCGCCTCGCCGGAATCGCCGACTCCGTGGTCAGCGGCCTCCGCGGAGTGGGAGGCGTCTACGACGTACGCTCGGATCACACCCCGGGCATCCCGGAGCTCCGGCTCGAACTGCAGCCCGAGGCGCGGACGCTCGGCCTCACGCTCGACGAGTTGGCCGGGCAGGCACGGGCCGCGTACTTGGGAGCCGAGCCCGTCCGGCTGCAGCGCGGCCGGGAGGAGGTGCGGGTCTACGTGCGCCTTCCCGCCGATGAGAGGAATTCCATCACCGACGTCGAAGGGTACCTGATCCGCACGCCCCGAGGGGCCGAGGTGCCGCTCACCAGTGTGGCTTCGCTGAGCTCGGGCCGCTCACCGCCGACGATTCGGCGAAGAGATGGTCAGCGTGTGGTGACGGTCACCGCCGACGTGGACGCTACGGTGATCTCCGGCGACGAGGCCAATGACATCCTGGCCAATTCGATTCTCGCGGATTTGACGACCGTCTACCCGGGACTGGAATACACGTTCGGAGGTGAACAACAAGAGCAGCTCGAGTCCCTGGGGGCCCTGTATCGCGGATTCGCAGTCGCCATGCTGATGATCTTCGCGCTTCTCGCCATCCCGCTGCGCTCCTATACGAAACCGTTCATCATCGCGGCCGCGATCCCGTTCGGGTTCATCGGCGTAATCCTGGGCCACTGGATTCTGGGCGTAGCCCTGAGCGCGGTGTCCTTCATGGGGATCTTCGGCCTGAGCGGCGTGGTCGTGAACGATTCCCTGGTCATGGTGGACTTCATCGACCAGAAGCTGGGGGAAGGCACACCGGCGCGAACCGCGATCATTGAGGGAGCCAAGGGGCGTTTCCGTCCCATCATGCTTACTTCGGTGACCACGTTCCTCGGCTTCACGCCCCTCATCCTGGAACGCGCAATTCAGGCGCAGTTCCTGATCCCGTTCGCCGCTTCACTCGGTTGCGGCATTCTCTTCACGACGGCAGTACTGATGATGATCGTGCCCGCACTGTATGCGATCCATCTGCACGTGACCTCCCGCCCCAACGGTGCGAGCTAGCAATTCCTCCGGACCGTAGATGCGTCGGCGCGTCGGAGGAGATTCTCAGAGACATGTCGGCGCGATTGCCACACGGCCGACGAGAAGGGTGAGGTCTCCCTCCGACGAGCCAGGACTTCGTGAAGACCGGCACGGGACGGTTGGAGGAGGGCGAGGGTGGCTCGGGCATAGCCATTATCGGTGGCGGCATCTCAGGGCAGGGCGCCGCGTGGGCACTGAATCACCACCCTGACCGCTTCGACCTTCGGTTCGAGGCCCGGGACCGGGTTGGAGGGAATGCCGTCACGGTCGACATGCCGCAGGAGGACGGAAGCTCGATTCCCTTCGATAGCTCCGTCACCGCCCGTATACCGTCCGTGTATCGGCACATCCTGTTGTTTGATGAGGCAGTTCGACATCGATCTGATCGATACGAGGTCTTCATACAGCGTGAAGTATCGCGACGGTGTCTATGCTCACGATTTCGAATCTGAAATCAGAGATCAACTACACCTCGAGATCAAGAGATTTCAGGGACTTCTGAACAGACTGCACCGGTTCGGTGCATTGACCCGTTCCCAGTCGAAGCTCCTGAACGCCCAGGATCCGTCCGATGACGTCGCCATGGGCCCGGTCCTCAATCTAGCCGGGTTCTCAGGGGACTTCCGGCACAAGGTACGGAGCGGTCCCAATCGGGCGATCGTCGTTGTGCAGCACGCGATCACGGTCGCCATCTGGCACATGCTGTCACGCGGCACCTTCCATGAGGACCTCGGATCGGATCACTTCCGTCAACGCGACACGGAGCGCACCAAGCACCACGTGCTCCAGCGGCTGCGGAAGACCGGTGTCGAGGTGGAGGTCATCGAGTCCGTTGCTTGACCCCACCACTCAGCCCCGGTGTTTCACAGAAACCTCGACGAGGCCGGTCTGGCCACCGTCCTCTCTTCAGGCCTACCGTCAGGTGACTGCCGTACTACAACACTCAAGGTGTCCCTGCGAACTGCAAGCTCCGGTCCAGTCCTCTTCCGTCGATGAAGCCGAGCGAGAACCTGAAGTTCCGCATCGCCGAGCAGAGACGCGAACTGCCCGCCTGATTGCCGACTACGGATCGGACCGGGTTCCCGGACCGAGGTCTCGGAACCGCTGCACGCGGTCCGGTTCCCAGAGCACGGGACAAACCTGAGACGGTGCGCCAGGGTCGGACGTGCTAGGGCGACTCTCAGCGCCCAGGAGTTCCCCTCGGGCTCTTGCGAGAGCCCCGCGATGCCTCTACCCGTTCACATCGGACCCTCGCGTAACTCCATCCGAAGGCAGTACTTCCCTTCCTTCGGAGCCGTGACCCGACGTGGGAGATTCGAGAACACAACGACGAGATGATCGGCTATGAATCGCATCGATGACCTGCCCACATACCCGGAGGGGTGGTATTTCGTCGGGACCCGCGAATCCATTCAACGGAACAGGCTGATCGAGAAGACCTGGCTGGGCGAGGAGATCGTCGCCTGGTGTGACGAGGAAGGTCGAATCTGTGTGGCCGACTCCGTATGCCCGCACCTGGGCTCGTCCCTGGGTCCGGAAGTCGGCGGACGCGTGTGCGGTGGTCGCCTCGTTTGCCCGTTCCACGGCTTCGAGTTCGACGTGAGCGGCCAATGCGTCGCGACCCCGTACGCTCCGGCCCCCAAGGCAGCCAAGCTGAAGGTGTACGAGACGAGGGAGATCCTCGGCATGGTCTTCGCATGGTGGGGGAGCGGCGGACGGCCGCGGCAGTGGGATCTGCCCGAGGATCCTGCCGCCGGCAGGGAGTGGTGCAAATTAGGATTCCGGAAGCTGCGCTTCCGGGGCCATCCCCAGGAGATCGCCGAGAACTCCGTCGACCTCGGACACCTGCGCTACGTGCACGGCTACGACAAGGTGTCTGCCGTCGGCTCCGTGTCGGTGGACGGTGCCCGCCTGACGAGTGGCTTCGACTTCACGCGCGTTCGCAGCATCGCGGGCTTCGTGGACCTCGTGTACGAGGTCTCGGCCGTAGCCCACCTCTTCGGGATGGGCTTCTCCTTCGTGGAGATCCACGAGAAGACGATAGACATGCGTGCAAGGCTCTGGGTACTCACGACGCCCCTCGCCAACGGGATCGTCGAGGTGACGCTCGCGAGCCAGGTGCGAGAGATCCGAAGGCCGCGGCGCGCCATCACCGGGCTGCGGTTCATGCCCCTGAAGTACCGCCACAGGGTCATGAATCAGATTCTGCTCTCGCAGCAGAAGCGGGACGTCTTGCAGGACGTGACCATATGGGAAAAGAAGCGGTACCGATCCCCGCCCCGACTGTGCCGGGCCGATGGTCCGATCGGTGCGTACCGCCGCTATTGCCGGCAGTTCTATCCGAAGGCCCGGACCGAGGCCGCCCGGGCGGGCCGTAGAGGCCAGTGAAGCGTGCGTCCGGAGGGACCGGTACGGGAGGGGACCGAAACGGACCGTCCCCTGCCGACCTCCAAGGAGGGGCCGCCGTTGCAGCCTCTCGCCCGTCCTGACCGCAACCCCCGGCCATCGCCGTCGAGTCATTCCCGGCCATGCAGGCCGTCCCCTGGAATCGATGCACGTCCCGCGCATCCGGTGGTTCGGTCGTGGTGTCCTTGAGGCCTTCCCTTGCCGCGAGGCCGTCCTTGCCAGATATGCCGGGGGATATGCATATTTATTCCTGTCGCACGGGACGTCTATAGTTTGGGAATGAGTACGTAAGTCATTTTTTCGACGGGGCATTAGGCCTCTAGTCTCGCCGGAGGAGTCGGAGGAGATCGACATGAAGGTAGTGCTTGGATATTCAGGAGGACTGGACACGTCGATCATCGTGCCCTGGCTCCGCGAGACCTACGGCGCCGAGGTCATCTGCATGACCGCCGACGTCGGCCAGAAGGAAGATCTCTCCGCGCTCCATGCGAAGGCTGCCGAAAGCGGTGCCTCGGAGCTGGTGGTCGAGGACCTGCGGAGCGAGTTCATCGAGCGGTTCGCGTGGCCCACCTTGCGCGCGGGCGCGGTCTACAGCCGGTGCTATTTGCTGGGCACCTCGACCGCGCGACCGTTGATCGCCAAGCGGCAGGTCGAGGTCGCGCGGCGCTTCGGCGCGGACGCGCTCGCGCACGGTTGCACGGGAAGGGGCAACGACCAGGTACGCTTCGAGCTCACCTTCGCCGCGCTCGCGCCCGATCTCCGGGTGATCGCGCCCTGGCGGGAGTGGGAGATCCGCTCGCGCGAGGACGTGCTCACCTATGCCAGCGAGCGCGGGATTCCGCTCAACGTCGACCCCACAAAGCTCTACTCGCGTGACGAGAACCTGTGGCACATCTCGCACGAGGGCGGGCCCCTGGAGGACCCTGCACACGAGCCCGAGGAGTCGATGTTTATGTGGACCGTCGCTCCGGAGTCGGCCCCCGACACGCCCGAATTCGTCGACATCGAGTTCGAGGGAGGGACCCCGGTCGGTCTCGACTCCACGACTATGGACGCGGTCGCGCTGCTCGAGAGGCTGAACGCGCTCGGCTCCAAGCACGGGGTCGGACGCGCGGACGTGATCGAGGACAGGGTTGTCGGCATGAAGTCGAGGGGCGTCTACGAGACGCCTGGGGGGACGATCCTATACGCAGCTCTCGCCGATCTGGAGAGCATCACCCTGGATCGGCGCTCGATTGCACTCAAGGACCACTTGGCGCCGCGCTACGCAGACCTCGTCTACGAGGGCCGCTGGTGGACCCCCGAGCGCGAGGCGATCGATGCGCTCGTCAACGAGCTGCTCAAAGACGTCACGGGTAGCGTCCGCATGAAGCTCTACAAGGGGTCGACGTGGGCGGTGTCTCGGACGAGCGAGCGGTCGCTCTACCGGGAGGATCTCGCCACGTTCGGAGCGAGCGAGAGCTACGACCACGCCGACGCAGAGGGGTTCATCAGGCTCTTCGGTCTACCGATGCGCGCCGCTGCGGCGCGCGACGCCGAGAGAGGCGGCAACGCCCTGGACGAGCTCCTCCGGGAGGTCGGCCGGACGGTCGCCCGCTGACTCGGACGCGAGCCCGGAGCCCGGCCGCGCGCGGGCCCGTCACACCGTGGCGGCCCCCGGCGGGTGTCGGCTTCCGCTCCCTCCTCCGCCCACCACAGGAACTCCAGCGACCGTGACCCAGAGACCGCCGGACGCTGCCGCTGCACACAGCCTCTGGGGCGGCCGCTTCGAGGGCGAGCTCTCGCCCGAGATGTCCCGCTTCAACCTGAGCCTCGACGTCGACCGCCGGCTGTGGAGAGAGGACATCCGGGGAAGCCGCGCGTGGGCGCAGGCCCTTGCCCGGGCCGGCGTGCTGCGAGACGAGGAAGCGGACGCGCTCGACGCGGGACTCCAGCGGGTGTGGGATCGGCTGCGGGACGGCCGGCCGTTTGCGGACGCCCCCGACGAGGACGTGCATTCGCTCGTCGAGCGGCTGCTGTTCGAGGAGGTCGGCGAGCTTGCGGGCAAGCTGCACACGGGCCGTTCCCGCAACGACCAGGCCGCCACGGACGTCCGCCTCTGGGGGATGGACGCCGGGCTCGATCTGGAGGCCCATGTGGCGGGGCTGTGCCGGGCGCTGCTCGGACTCGCCCGGGGTAGCGTGGACGTGTTGCTGCCGGGCTACACCCATCTTCAGCAGGGCCAGCCGATCCGCGGCGCCCAGTGGGCGCTGGCCCACCTGTGGGCGTTCGAACGCGATCGCGAGCGGCTGCGGCGGGCTGTGCACGCGGCCGGCGTGCTCCCTCTGGGATCGGGCGCGATCGCGGGCTGCCCGTTTCCGGTAGACCGCGGGCTGCTTGCCCGTTCGTTGGGCTTCCGGCGCCCGAGCGAGAACAGCGTGGACGCGGTCGGAGACCGGGATTGGGCGCTCGATCTGGCGTACGCGTGCACGGTGATCGGTGTGCACCTGTCGCGGCTCGGTGAGGACCTGGTGCTCTTCACGTCGTTCGAGTTCGGCTTCCTCAGGCTGACCGACGCCTACAGCACCGGATCGTCGTTGATGCCGCAGAAGCGAAACCCCGACGTCGCGGAACTCGCGCGGGGTCAGGCGGGGCGTCTGGCCGGAAACCTGGTGGCGCTCGTCACCCTGGTGAAGGGACTGCCGAGCGGCTACAACCGCGATCTCCAAGAGGACAAGCGCTCGTTGTTCGACTCTGTCGACGCCCTGGCCACAGCGCTTCCGGCCGTGACCGGGGCGGTCGCCTCGGCGGAGTTCCGGCCCGAGCGGATCCGCGCCGCCATGGATACGCAACTCCTCGCGACCGACTTGGCCGATCGCCTCGTGCGGCGGGGGGTGCCGTTCCGGAGGAGCCACGACCTGGTCGGGCGGCTTGTGAGGAGGGCGGAGGAAGCCGGGATCCCCCTGGGGGAGCTTCCGTTGGACACGTTTCTCCAGGTCGCGCCGGAGCTGGGAGACGACGTGCGCGAAGTCTTCGACTGGGAGCGCTCGGTAGAGTCGCGGAACACGCCGGGCGGCACATCTCGCGCTGCCGTCCGAGCTCAGTTGGCCGAGGCCGAGGACCGGCTCGCCTAGCCACGTCGCTTGCGAGAGGGGCTCTGTCCGATCTGGAGGGCCCGAGGCCAGCGGACTGCTGCTTTCGTGCCCTCCTTGCCTCCCCGTGGAACCCGGACCGCAGGGTGGGTTGCACCTGGCTCGGCGCCGGGCTAACGTCTGGAACGCCCTTGTAGCAAGGGACGATGGGGCCGTTCACATAGCGTCCCCGTGCTCACGTCGCACGACGTCTCTGGTCACCGGCTCCTCCGACGAGCCAACGGTGGCACGACGCGCGTGAGCTCGGCTGCGGGCGGTCCTCCCTCGACCTTCCAGGGGCCCGTGCGCAGACGTGACATCCTTTAGAACGGGAGGCCGGTGCATGCCCATCCGCGTCGCCATCAACGGATTCGGCAGGATCGGACGGAACGTATTGCGGTTGGCGAAGAAGTCCGCAGCCGCGGACCTCGACTTCGTCGCCGTCAACGACCTGACGGATAACGAGATGCTGGCCCATCTCTTCAAGTACGATTCGGTTCACGGCGTCTATCCGGGCGCAGTGGGGGCCGCCGCCGGGGCACTCACGCTCGACGGCGAGGAGCTCGCCGTATTCTCGGAGCGGGATCCCTCGAAGCTTCCCTGGGCGGACCTGGGCGTGGACGTGGTCGTGGAATCCACGGGCCGGTTCCGGAGCCGAGACCTCGCGGGCAAGCACCTCGAGGCCGGAGCCAGGAAGGTCATCATCAGCGCTCCGGCCAAGAACGGGGACGTCACCGTCGCCCTCGGCGTCAACCACGAGCAATACGATCCCGAGTCGCATGACGTGATCTCCAACGCGAGTTGCACCACGAACTGTCTCGCTCCGGTCGTGAAGGTCCTCCTGGAATCGTTCGGCTTCGAGCGGGGGCTGATGACGACGGTGCACGCGTATACGAACGACCAGACGCTTCTCGACGTGCCGAGTTCGGACAAGCGGCGGGCACGGGCGGCCGCGATGTCGATGATCCCCACCACCACCGGCGCCGCGAGGGCGACGGCGTTGGTGATCCCCGAAGTCGAAGGGAAGTTGGACGGCATGTCCATCCGCGTGCCCACGCCCGACGTCTCCATCGTCGACCTCGTGGCCGAGCTCGGCACGGAGACGACGGCGGAGGCGATCAACGATGCCCTCCGTGAAGCGGCGAGCGGGCCGATGTCGGGGATTCTGGCCGTCAGCGACGAGCTCCTGGTCTCGGTCGACTACACCGGCAGCACGTACAGCTCGGTCGTGGACGCACCCGCCACGAATGTGATGGAAGGGCGCATGGCGAAGGTCCTCGCCTGGTACGACAACGAATGCGGGTACGCGCAGCGGCTCGTGGACTTGGTGCGGTACGTAGGAGAGCGGCTGCCAGCCTCAGTGGAGGGGTGAGGACGGCCTTCGGCGTCGGGGATGAGAGGGCCGGCCCGCGCGGGGTCGGGGCGGGCCGGACGGCTCACGCACGCGGCTTGCCCGGGCAGGCCCGCCCTCGCTGCATCTGACCGGCGCTCTCGCCGACCGGGGCTCGCGGCCGGTGTGTCCGGGAAGGAGCCGGGAGCGTCGTGCCAACGCCCCCTGGATCGGCGCGTTCGTGGTCGGCCCGGAGTCGGCCGACCGAGGAAGTCACGATCGAGGGCCCCGGAAGGCGGAACTCGCTTGCGCTAGACGGGGAACAAAGCACGTGACGACACCGGTTTAGCGCGAGACCAGGCGTGTAATGGCGGGGGCGAGGGGACGTATCTAGAGGGCGATGAAGGCGCAGCCGCAGCTCCAAGATCCCAAGGAGGGGTCGAAGACCGCCGGGCGGCGCACGCACAACATCGGGCCGGCGCCCTCGCAGCTCCAACCAGACTTCGCCGAGTGGTACCGGGATCACCGGCCCACGGTCTATCGATACGTCCGCTTTCGAGTCGCCACGCGGGAGACGGCCGAAGACGTCACTTCGCAGGTCTTCTTCAAGGCCCTCCGCTCACTCCGTCGTTATGACGCCTCGCGAGCGGCGCCGAGGACGTGGCTTCTGCGCATCGCCCGCAACGCCGTCACGGATCATCTGCGCTCCCTGAAGCGGCGCGGCTCGCTTCACGTATCCCTCGACCGGGTCCCCGACCTGGTGGCCCAGATTCCTTCCCAGGAGGAGCGCGTCCTGAGGCAGGAGAGAATCGAGGCTCTGCTCAATGGGGCGCGAACGCTCAGGCGCGCCGATCAGGAGATCCTCGCGCTTCGCTATGGGGCGGACTTGGGGAACCGTGAGATCGCCCGGGCCCTGGGCATCAGCCCCAATGCGATGGCCGTGCGGATGCACAGGGCGTTGAAGCGCCTCAAGAAGGCCGTGGCGCGCGAGTTCGACGCCTGATGGGAGCGTCGGGGAGGGGGATGAGCGGTCGACGCGACGACCCGCGCCCGCCACGGCTTCCGCCCGAGCTTGCCGAGCTCGACCGGGAGTTGTCGGCGATCGTGATCGACGAGCGGCCCTCCTTCGGGCCGGAGCTACGAGCGGAGCTTGAGAAGGCCTGCGCCGGCCCCTCCCCATCCTTCCGGTTCCGCCTCCCGCCCCGGTGGGCGGCCGCCGTCGGCGCCGCACTTCTGGTGGCTGCGGCGACGCCCCAGGCGCGAGCCGGTCTGGCGCGACTGCTTCCGTGGGCCGGGCCCGACGCCCGCGTGGCCCCCGAGCGCTCGGTTCCGCCCTCCGATCAAGTGCTCGCCGACGAAGAACTTCCGGAGGATGCGACGGACGGACCCATCGAGTCCGAGGCCGCGGTCGCGAGACCCTTGGCGGAGAGTCGGGGGGAGCTTCCCCGCCCGGAGCATACCTATCCGACTCTCCTCGACAGGAGCGAAGCGCAGAGGACGATCCGGAGAAGCTATCCGCAAGCGCTCCAGGATGTGGGCATCGGAGGCGTGGTCAAGCTCAGGATGTGGGTCGAATCGGACGGCACGGTGGATCACGTCCAGATCGAGCGCGGATCAGGCCTGTCAGAGCTGGATCGGGTTGCCGTCGAGGTGGCCCCCGGTCTCCGCTTCGAGCCGGCCCGCCGGTCGGGCGTCCCCGTCGGGACGTGGGTCAGCTTTGACGTGGTGTTCGAAGCGTCCTCCGAGGACGAGCCCCGTCCCTCGCCTCCCTCCCCGATCGCGTCACCCGCGCCTCCCCAGAACCTGGGCTACGAGTTGCCCGACGATCTTCTCAGCGGGGAGTACATGACCCCTCCGCCCACGCTCTTCGAGGGACAGCAGATGCTCCGCGACGCGTTGGACGGCTCGGTGGACGAGGGCGGTCCGCTGGGCGGCCTCGCGGCGCTTCTGTCCGGCGATCCCCCGCCAGGCGTCGGTCCGACGACGTGGAGGAGAGAAGCGGGGGTGATGCTGGAAGACGCCATGCGACGCGCACCCGACAACCCGGCCCCGGCCCTGGCCTTGGCCCGCATCCGCAGGAAGCAGGGCCTCCGTGAAGAGGCCCGCCAGCTCTACGGCGACGCGACCTGGCGGGCCAGGGCGAGTCGGGCCTCCGTGTCTCCGGCCTTCTTGGCGGAGCTCTACTACGAGCAAGCCACCCTCGTTCAGGAGCAGTGGCTGGCCTGGGAGGGCCTGGGGAGGATCGCCACGATCCGGCTCGGGGCGATCGAGTGCCGGGGGATCTCGGGTGGGGATCCCGGGCGCCTTGCGTCCGCCCAGAGGCTCATCGGCCTCAACAACCTCTGTCCCGACGGATTCAGGCGGCTCAGGGCCGAGGCGTTCGAGGCGATCGGGCCGTCGAAGGGGGAGAGCCGCGACGACGTTCTCCGCTTCCTGGAGGCGGCGGCCGAAGCCGTACCGAGCCACGCGGGCGCGAACGTCGAGATCCTCCTGGACCTTGCCGATCAGGGTCGGTGGGCCGATCTGCTGAAGCGGTCCCAGCGGTTTATCTGGGAGTCCCAGGGCCATCCGCACGGCATCCTCCTCTCGGCGCTTGCGCTCCAGCGACTCGGCTATCCCGAAGAAGCCATGGAGCGGTTTCGGGCTGGCTTCGAAGCGGTCGCCGAAGCCGAGGCGCGGCGCTACACGGACATCGGGGTGCTTCTTCCCCCGGCGCGCGAGGTCGCCTACCGGGCGATGAGCGAAGACGAGCGTGGAGATGTGGAGGAGGTGTTCTGGCACGGACGCGATCCCATCCTCATCACCTCGGTCAACGAACGCGTGGTCGAACATTTCGCGAGGGCCGTCTACGCGACGCTACGGTTCGGACAACAGAGCCCCGACGCCGTGGAGGTCCTGCTCCGCTACGGTCATCCCAGCTCGGCGTGGGCTGTCGGCGAAGGCCGGGGAATGAGAACGGTGTTCTGGGACTACGGAGCGGGATCACACGTGACGTTTCGGAGCCCGGCGACGTCCCGGAGGATGCAACTGACGCCCGAGAGCGCCTCCTACCTCCGGAGCCTGAAGGAGATCGTCCCCGAGAGGTACGGCACCGGCGCCCTCCGAGAGGTGCGGGATCTGGCCGGGCTCCTCAGCCGGTTCCGGGCGGCCGACGGGGAGCTTGAGATCGAGGTCCATTCGGCGGTGCCCGACGAGATGTACGGGGGCCCGTCTGACTCGCTCCACGTGGCGATCTACGTTCTCGACGAGAGGGGGGACGCCCTCAGCTCGTCGAGGGGACGAGTCCCGGCGGCTCCGGGCGCTCTGGACATGAGCATCGGAGCGGATGAAGCCGGACGGCAGGTCGTGCTCGAGGTCTACGACGACCGCGTCGGGTACCTGTCGGCACTGCGCGAGCCCGTCGGGCGCACCACTCCCGCCGGGGAAGGGGCACACGTCTCGGACCTGCTCCTGGTCGAAGCGGCCAACCCCGAGCCGGAGGAGGTGAGGCGCGGAGCGCCCTGGGTACTCCCTCTGGTCGAGGCGGTCGGCGAAGAAGCCACCGTCGGAGTGCTCTTCGAGCTGTACGACCTTCCGGATTCGGCCGCGACCTACGGATTGGCGGCCCATCTAGAGCGTGCGGACGGTTCGCGTGTGCCGCTCTACTCGTGTCCTGTGGGAGCTCACGAGTTTCGGACGACCTGGCGCCGCAGGGCGACGGCCGGGACCGGAGTCACCGAGTACGTGACGCTCGATGTGAGCGAAGTCCCGGCGGCCGAGTATACGTTGGTGCTCACGGTCACTGTTGCTGGTCTTGCGGACGGGACCAGCGCCCGGCGGAGCCTGACGATTCTCTAGACCCTGACGGGGACGAGGGCCCGAGACTTCCCCGGTTTGGTCTTCTCGCCGGGCCTCGGTATCTTCCGAGCCTGATGCCGACACGGACCCTCCGGGACCTTCCTCCTCAGTCACTCGAAGACCGCCTCGTGCTGGTCCGGGTGGACTACAACGCCCCCCTCGATGACGGGGGCCGCGTCGCCGACGCGAGCCGCCTCGAGCGGACCCTGCCCACGCTCCGGTATCTCACCGACGCCCGTGCGAGGATCGTACTGCTCTCCCACCTGGGTCGGCCGGGGGGGCGGCGCGTCGCCAGCCTGTCACTCCGTGGGGTCGCCGAACACCTGCAGGGCCTTCTCGGACGCCGAGTCGACTTCTGCGCCGAAGCCACGGGACCTGCGGCAAGCGAAGCCGTGGGGGCGGTGGAGGCGGGCGGCGTTCTGGTCCTGGAGAACACGCGGTTCTGCGAAGAGGAGGCCTCGAACGACCGAGCCTGGGCCGAGGAGTTGCGGCACGGAGCCGAGCTCTTCGTCAACGACGCGTTCGGAGCGGCTCATCGTGCCCACGCTTCGACGGCGGCGATCGCACAAGCAGTCCGCGACGCCGGAGGCGAGGCCGTGGCGGGTGACCTCATGGAGAGCGAGTTGCGGTTTCTCGGGGATGCGCTGCGGGAGCCCGAGCGGCCTTTCGTGGCCGTGATCGGAGGCGCGAAGATCTCCGGCAAGATCGGGGTTCTCGAGGCCCTCCTTCCTTCTGTCGACCGCCTCCTCATCGGAGGGGCGATGGCGAACACGTTTTTCCTCGCGCTCGGACTCGAGGTCGGCGAATCGCTGGTCGAGCCCGACCGGGTCGAGGTTGCCCGCGACCTCATGACGAGGGCGGCGGTCAAGATTCTGCTTCCGGTCGACGTCGTGACCGCCCCAGAGTTGGTGTGCGGCGCCACGACGCGGCACGCGCCTCGAACCGGCGTCGGAGCCGGAGAGCGGATCGGCGACATCGGGCCGCGCTCGGGAGACCTCTTCGCCGACGTCGTAACGCGGGCCGGCACGGTGCTGTGGAATGGACCGATGGGGATGTTCGAGGTGCCCGAGTTTGCGGTCGAGACCTTGAAGCTGGCGAGGGTAGCGGCGGCTGCGGCCGACGGGGGCGCCACGGTTATAGTCGGAGGAGGCGACTCGGTCCGGGCGGCCGAGGCGGCCGGCGTCGCCGGCCGCTTCACGCACGTCTCGACCGGAGGAGGCGCCACGCTGGAGCTCTTGTCCGGGGCCGAGATGCCCGGGCTTGCGGTTCTGTCGGGCTGGTCCGACGGAACCTGGCGGCAATCGGAATGAACCAGGCCCCGGGCGCGTCGACGCAAGGGGGAAAGACAGGGAGAGGGGCGCAATGAGACCCACGGTGATCGCCGGAAACTGGAAGATGCATCACGGGCCGTCGGCCACTCGCCACTTCTTCCGTCGTTTCTCTCCGGAGCTCTCCGACCCGAAGCCCACGATCTTGATCTTCCCGGCCGCCGTCTCATTGGCCGCCGCCGTGGACGCGCGCCCTCCCCGCCCCGAGGTGGCCCTGGGAGCTCAGAACATCCACTGGGAGCCGAAGGGGGCGTACACGGGAGAGCTATCGGCCGCCATGGCGCGAGAGGCCGGAGCCCGGTACGCCCTCGTCGGCCACTCCGAGCGGAGGCACGTCTTCGGCGAGACCGACGACGATGTGCGCCGCAAGGTTGGCGCGGCGCTCGGGGAGGGCCTCCGGCCCGTCGTTTGCGTTGGAGAAACGCTTGAGGAGCGCCAGGCAGGCTTGGTCGAGCGGGTGATCGTGCGCCAGCTCGACGCTGCGCTCGAGGGGCTGCCCGGGGGTGACTTCCGCTTCCTCCTGGCCTATGAGCCCGTGTGGGCCATCGGCACGGGGGAGACAGCGACGCCCGACGACGCCGCGGCCGCGCACCGGACCCTCCGCGGGCGCATGGAAGAGCGGATGGGGCCGGATCCGGCCGCGGCAGTGCCGATTCTGTACGGTGGCAGCGTGCAGCCCTCGAACGTAGCCGAGCTGCTCGGAGCTCCCGACGTCGATGGGGTCTTGGTGGGCGGCGCCAGCCTCGATCCCGCAACGTTCGGGAGAATCGCCGAAGCCGCCTGAGCCCAAGGGTTTCTGAGTTGACACTCTGAGGCTGCCGGGCGACGTTTACCTGCCGCTCCCAGCCCACCTCGGATTGACGACCATGTACCTACTGCTCCTCGCGCTCCTGATACTCGACGGGCTTCTCCTCGCTGTCGTGGTCCTCCTTCAGGCCGGCAAGGGCGGGGGCCTGGCGGCGGTCGGTGGAGGCGCCGCGGTGACCGACGGCATCTTGGGGGGCCGCCAAGCCACGACCGTCCTGACACGGACCACATGGATCACGGGATCGGTCTTCATGGGCCTGGCGCTTGTGCTCTCGATCATGTCCTCCCGAACCCAACTGCCCGAGTCCATTCTCCGCCAGGACCAAGCGGCCGTGCCCGTGGCTCCGGCCGCGCAGCCGATTCTCCCGACGCTTGAGCCGGCCGGGGAAGAGGCAGGTCCGAGTAGCGAAGCCGCGACTCCTCCCGGCAACGACGACGGCAACAACTGACCCGGCCGGTCTCGAGGCCGGTTCGCGGGTCGGGTCCCACCCTCGATGCTCCGCTCCGGAGCCTTGGGCCCCACGACGCGCGGTCGTGGCCTCGGCCGTTCCGAGGCGCGTGAGGTCCGTGCGGGCATCGGCCGGCCATGAGATCGAACCCTGAAGGGCACGCGGCTGCGGCCCCGATCAAGCCGGAGCACGTGTCCAAGACCGACCGGGGTGAGGCTGTGATTCTCCTCGAGGCTGTGAGCGAGGCCCTGTTCGAAGAGATGATGGCCGACGATCGGGTCTTCCTCATGGGAGAGGACATCGGAGTCTACGGGGGTGTCTTCAAGGTCACCCGCGGATTCTTGGAGTACTTCGGCGCCGAGCGCGTCATCGACACGCCGATCGCCGAAGGAGGCTTTACCGGAGCGGCGGCCGGAGCGGCCCACATGGGCCTGCGTCCAGTCGTCGAGATGCAGTTCATGGACTTTGTCTCGCCCGCCTACGACGTCATTACGAACTACATCGCGACCTCCCTCTACCGTGGAAGCGGTCCGCTTCCGCTCGTGATCCGCGGCCCGGTGGGCGGAGGGAATCGCGCCGGACCGTTCCACTCGCAGAACGTGGAGATGGCGTTCTTCCACACACCGGGCCTGAAGATCGTCTATCCCAGCACGGCCTACGACGCCAAGGGTCTCCTCAAGGCGGCGATTCGTGACGACAATCCGGTCATCTTCGAGGAGCACAAGGCTCTCTACCGGGCGCCCGCCCTGAGGGAGGTGCTCCCGCAGGCGGACTACGTCGTTCCCCTCGGAGAGGCTCGGACCGTGCGCGAGGGCGACGATCTCACCGTCGTCACCTATGGCATGATGGTCCACCGGAGCACGGAGGCTGCGGACCGGCTCGAACGGGAGGACGGGGTGCGCGCCGAGATCCTGGACCTGCGAACCCTCCTTCCTCTCGACGACGAGGCGATCGTGGGGAGTGTGAAGAAGACCGGTCGGCTCCTGATCGTCCACGAGGATACCCGGACCGGAGGCATTGCCGGAGAGATCGCGATGCGGGTGAGCGAGAGCGCCTTCGAGTGGCTCGATGCGCCGATGCTCAGGGTGACGGCCATCGACGCGCCCGTCCCCTATTCGGGCGTGCTGGAGGATTACTTCCTTCCCCAGACGGACGACATCGTGACGGCAGGGCGTTATCTGGTCCGATACTAGCCGGAGAACACGGCCCCCTGGCTCACAAACGAGACGACGACGGAGGTGGGACCGCCGATCGATCCCCCGGGTACATGGGGCGGGGTCGTCTGCCGGTCCCGAGTCGAGCAACGAATAGGTTGGAGGCGAACAGTGGCCCGCATCGAGGTTCCCATGCCCCAGATGGGTGAGTCCATCGCGGAGGGCACGGTGTCGAAGTGGCTCAAGAAGGTCGGCGACGCCGTGGAGAGGGACGAGCCGATCCTGGAGATCTCCACCGACAAGGTGGATGCGGAGATTCCCTCCCCACAGGCCGGCACGCTTGTCGAGGTGAGGATCGAGGAGGGAGCAACGGTCGAGGTCGGCACGATCGTGGCCTTCATCGACACCGACGGCGGTGCGCCCGTGGCCCCCCCGGCCGACGCTGCCGAGCCGGAGCCGGAAGAGGTTTCCGTGGAGTCGGACGAAGCGGCTCCGCCCTGGGAGCCGGCAGTACCCACGCCCGCCGGCGACGCCGGTCGGTCGCCTAGGGCCGCTCCTGCCGACGACGGCGCCCGGCCGACGGCCGCGGAACGCCTACGGACAAAGTCCACACCGGTGGTCCGGCGCATCGCTGAGGAGCACGGCGTCGCCATCGCCGACGTGCCGGGCACGGGCCACCAGGGCCGGGTGACCAAGCAGGACATCCTGAGCTACATCGAAGTCGCCCAGGCGCCCCCGCGCCGTACGGCCCCGCCGTCGCCGCCCCCTGCCACACAGCCGCCCACCGCCGCCCCGCCCCCGGCGCCTCGGCTCCCCGCCGGGCCCCCCTCGGACCTCTGGGCCGCCTTCTACGGGGAGGTTCAGCACCCCGAGTTTCCGGTCCGGGAACGGGATCGCGTCGAGCCGATGGACAAGATCCGGAGGCTCACGGCGGAGCACATGGTCGTCGCGAAGCGAGTGGCGCCCCACGTGCACTCGTTCATCGAGATCGACTTCTCGCGGGTCGACCGCATCCGGTCCGAGAACCGCGCCAAGTGGGCGGCGCGGGGGGCCAGGGTCAGCTACACGGCCTTCGTGGCGTGGGCGTGCTCGCGCCTGCTTCGCGACTTCCCGAACGTGAACGGCACGGTCTCGGGCAACAACATCATCCACCGCGGCAACGTGAACATCGGAGTGGCAGTCGATCTCGATCCTGGACTGATCGTTCCGGTGATCCACGACACCGACGACCTCAGCCTGATCGGCATCGGCAAGTCGATCATCGACCTCGCCGGGCGCGCCCGCTCAAGACAGCTCCGACCCTCAGACGTCCAGGGCGCGACGTTCTCGATCACCAACCCCGGCGTCCTGGGGACGCTCGTGGGGATGCCCGTCATTCCCAAGGGCACGGCTGCGATCCTGGGCACCGGAGTCATCGAAAAGCGGCCCGTTGTCGTCGAAGATCCCGTCACCGGCACCGATGCCGTCGCCATCCGCAAGCGCTCGCTGTTTTCGCTTGGCTACGATCACCGGCTCGTGGACGGCGCCGACGCCGCGAGATTCCTCTCACGACTGAAGGCGCTCTTGGAGGCGTTCCCCGAGGACGCGTAGTGCCGACCCTCCCACCGCCGGGCCCACGGCATCTGCTCCTCATCTTCATCGGTGCGCTCGTCGAGCGGCCATAGACGGCGATGTCGGGTCCGCCGTACCCGAGCGAATCCCCTGAGCTCCAGGTCCGACGCCCCGGTGTCGTGCCCTACCCGGACGCGGTGGCGCTGCAGGCGGATCTGGTCACCCTGCGCCGCTCCGGCAGGGTGCCGGACCAGCTGATCCTGCTCGAGCATCCACACGTGATCACGCTCGGCACAGGATCAAGGGTCCAACACGTGCTCGCCGACGAAACGCGAAGGGGCGAGCTGGGTGTGGAGCTTTTCGAAGCGGGAAGGGGTGGCGACGTGACCTACCATGGCCCCGGCCAGCTGGTAGGGTATCCGATCCTTGATCTCAAGCCCGACCGCCGAGACCTGCTCGCCTACCTGAGGGATCTCGAGACGATGCTCATCGCCGCCGTCGGCCGCCTCGGAGTGGGGGCGGCGAGGATCCCCGGTTTGACGGGCGTCTGGGTGGACGACCGGAAGGTGGCGGCGATCGGAGTGCGGGTCTCGAGCAGTTGGATCACGTCGCACGGCTTCGCCCTCAACGTCTCCAACGACCTGTCCTACTACGAGACGATCGTCCCTTGTGGTCTCGCCGGCCACTCTGTGACGTCGCTCTCCGAGGAGCTCGGTCGACGTCTCGACGTCGAGGAGGTCATCCCCGTTGTCGTCGAGGCGTTCGCATCGGCATTCGCACGGAAAATCCATGTTGGATGAACAACAATTGATCCTGTTTCGGGGCCCGCCCGGGACCGCTGGAAGATCCCTTGTTTTCGGAGTATCGAGCGGCCGACTGCGCGCGTCTTTCTTGGATTGCCCGAAGAGAAACAATCTGTTTACCGCGCCGCCGGGGAGCGGGCCGAGGAGAGTCCTGCGATCCGATAAGAAGCTGACTCTCAATCGGTTACGAAGTAATGGAGGTTTTCTTTGCGAATCGGATACGGGACACTTGACGCGTCCGGGAGGACGGGCCCATAGTGCGGGTGCGTCTCCGACGTGGTCCGCTCAGGCGATGACGTTGGTCATCCCTTGATGCGGTTCGGAAACGTGGCCCGCCGGACGGGACGCCGTAGCGGTGGGAGCGCGCCGAGGATTGGAGCTCGGCGAGCCGGCGGAGGAGTCGTTGGTCTCCGCTGTACCCCCAGAGCTCGGGGGATCCGGAGCTGCGGGCCGCGCAGCGACGGGGAAGGGGAGCATGAGTGTGCTGCCCGGCGGAAGGGGAGCCGCGAGGCGACTCGGACGAGGGGTGGGACTCCAAGCGAAGACGAGTGCTTCTACCAACGCGATAGAGGGGCCCTCGGGGCGGCTCGCCGCGCCGAGGGCCCCTCTATTTCTCTATAGTATCGGCGCGCGCGCGCGGTCCGGGCGGTGCGTGCTCGAAGTGGTCGAGATAGCGGCCGTAGCGATCCCGCTGCACTTCGAGCCAGGCCGAGTAGCCGCTCTCGACCAGCCCTCCCGATGCCGTACCCTCCTTGGCTGCCCGGGTGGCCAAGTGGTTGGCGTACTCGTTCTGGGGATGCCCGGCGTGGCCGCGGACCCAACTCCACCGCACCCGATGCCTGGAGGCGCAGCGGTCCAGTTCGCGCCACAGCTCGACGTTGGCGATGATCCTGCCGCGCCCTCTCGTCCAATTGTTGACCTTCCAGGCCTCGATCCATTTCGTTATGCCGTCCACCAAGTATGTGCTGTCCGAACCGAACTGGACCGTGCAGGGGCGCTTCTTGAGCAACCGGAGGCCTTCGATCGCGCTTCGGAGGGCCATCCGGTTGTTGGTCGTGTCCGGCTCCGACACCCAATAGTCCCGGCGTTCCCACTTCGTGCCCGTCCAGTGCTCGACGAGGCCGCCGGCGCCTCCTGGGTTGGCGCGCGCCTGGAACTGGTTTCCCAGGCACGACTCGTCGGCCCAGATGGAGATCTCGGCTGGATCGGTCATGGTGGGGTCTCTCGGCTCCTCGGCTTCCGGGGTGCACACCTCCGCTGATCGACGAGAAAGGTAGGTCCGGAGGCGGGTCGGTGGAACGGGACGCCCGGGCTTGACTCGGCTATCTCCAGACCTAGATTCCGCCGGCCGTCGGATCCGTCGGGCTGGCCCTACCTGCACTCCTTACAACAGGCGTCTCGCTTGCTGGCTGGCACTCATCGGCGCGAACCCGCGTATCTGCTCCTCGAAGATGGACGCCGCTTCGGCGGTTTTCGCTTCGGCGCCCGCGGACCCTCCATCGGCGAGGTCGTCTTCAACACATGCATGACCGGATACCAGGAGGTCCTCACCGACCCGTCCTACGCCGGCCAGCACGTCGTCATGACGTACCCCCTGATCGGCAACTACGGGGTCAACGGCGAGGACACCGAGTCGGAGGGTCCGCAGGTCGCCGGCTTCGTGATTCGCGAGCCTCCACCGGAGTACTCGTCCTGGCGTGCGACGGCATCGCTCGAGCAATACCTCGCCGTGCACGGCGTCGTGGGGCTCACGGATGTGGATACCCGGGCCCTCACGCGCCACATCCGCTCCGAGGGAGCCATGCGCGGGGCGATCGCGCCGGCGGAGATCGAGGAGGCGAGGCTCCTCGAGCGCGTGCTCGCGCATCCGCGCATGGAGGGCCTCGACCTAGCCTGCGGTGTGTCCACCGATGAGCCCTACGTGGTAGGGGCGGCCGGACAGGAGCGCTTTCACGTGCTCGCCTACGACTTCGGCGTGAAGGCCAACTCGCTGCGGCTCCTGTCCGAAGGCGGATGTCGCGTGACCGTCCTCCCGGCCGACACGCCCCTGCACGACATCCTGGCTGAGCGTCCCGACGGCCTGTTCGTATCCAACGGCCCCGGAGATCCCTCGGCGGTCGAGAGGGCGGAAGCCGCGATCCTCCGACTCTCCGAGGAGGACGTGCCGGTCTTCGGCATCTGTCTCGGCCACCAGCTCATCGCCCGCGCGTTCGGCGCTCGCACCTACAAGCTCCCCTTCGGTCATCACGGGGGGAACCACCCGGTCCGCAACCTCGACCGGGAGACCGTGGAGATCACGTCGCAGAACCACGGATTCGCGGTGGCCCTGGGGGAGGGCGACCGGATCCCCGAGGCGCCCCAGCTCCGACTCACGCATGTGAACCTCTACGACGGAACGGCGGAGGGCGTGGCTCACCGCGAACGACCGGTCTTCGCCGTCCAGTATCACCCGGAAGCGGCGCCCGGCCCCCACGACAGCCGATACCTCTTCGACGAATTCATCTCCCTGATGGAGCATCGGAACCCGTAGGTCCAAGGGCGGCTTGACGTTCCGGCCTCGGGTGCGTTACCCTGGCAGCCCGCGATTGCTCGCCGATTTTCCCTGAACTGTGGAGGAGTGGATGACCAAGGCCGACCTCGTAGAGCAGGTGGCGGAAGCGATCGGTCCCGGGATCACGAAGAAGGACTGTGCTCTCGTGGTCGACGGTTTTCTCAACGCGGTAAAGCGGGCGCTCGCCAACGGGGAGAACATCGAGATTCGCGGATTCGGTACGTTCAAGGTGCGGAAGCGGCAGAGCCGGATGGCCCGCAACCCCAGGACGGGGGAGGCGGTGCAGGTGCCGGCGAGAACCGTTCCGGTGTTCAAGCCCTCGAAACACCTCCGGACGCGAGTCTCCCAGCTCGACCGATAGCCGGTAGAATAGGTTCGGCCGCCCGAAGCTCCTGCTGCCTTACGGCGCTCCTCCTCTCCCCGCACCTTCTCTCCCCCAGCCGAGTCCGCGGCTTAACGTTCCGGCTGCCGCGCACGTCTCATCCCTGATGGCTGCGGAACCGCGCACCGAGCCACGTGCCGAGCCGCCCTCGGACCAGGAGCTCGTAGAACGTGCACGAAGTGGCGACCGGCGGGCGATGGACCTGCTGGTGGAGCGGCACCACGCCATCGTCTTTCGTACGTGCTTGGCGATCGTTGGAGACGCTGATCTTGCCGCAGATGCGAGCCAGGACTGCCTCATCAAGGCGTTCAGGGCCCTGGGCCGATACCGGGGAGATGCTTCGTTCAGAACGTGGCTTGTGGCGATTGCGGGCAACGAAGCCCGGGGGCATCTGCGCAAGATCGGCAGGCGCAGGGAATCGAGCCTCGACGTCACGCCTGCGGTCTCGGCACGCGGGCACGATCCCGCGACCGAGGCCGTGCTCCGTGCCGAGGCCGCTCGCGCCCGTCGAGCCGTGCAGACGCTGCCCCCCAAGCAGAGGCTCGCGGTGACGCTCCGGATCGACGACGGCTTGAGCTTTAGGGAGATCGGTGAGATCATCGGTTCGTCGGAGGGTGCGGCCCGGGTGAACTACCATCACGGGATCCGTCGTTTGCGGGACTTGCTGAAGCCGTGACGGATATGGTGTGCGAGGACACGAAGGCCCTGCTGCCGAGGCTGGTGCGGGGCGAGCTTGTCGGTGAAGAGCATGGCCGGGTCGAGACGCATGTCTCGACCTGCGGGGACTGCGGCGACGAAGTCGCGCTCCTCGAGCAGCTCTGGGCGACCAGACCCAGTCCCCCGGAGGGCTTGGCGGCCGAAATCAAGGAGGCACTGGCCCGCGACCGGACCCGTCCACATCGGTCGCTGGGTTGGCGGCTTCCCGCTGCTGCCGCGGCAGTGCTCGCCCTGGGCACCGCCGTGCTGTGGCAGCAGAGTACCCAGACGCGGCCGAGCCAGCTCGCCCAGGAGTCCTTCCTGATGGTGTGGCCTGGCGACGGTGCCTTCGTTGCCGGCGAACCCATGTTCGCCGACCTGTCTGAAGAGGAGCTGGCGATACTGCTTGAGGAGCTCGGGGGATGAAGAGAGCGACGGGACTCCTGGTCACACTCCTTCTCATGGGACACGGCGCCGAGCTTGCCGCACAGCGGGTGGACCGGGCGGCGCCAGATTCGAGAGCCGGGCCGCGGGCCCGGTTGGAGCAGAGGGTTCTCGGCCGATTCGATGCCCTGGTTCAACAGCGCCTCGGGCTGACGGACGAGCAGAGCCTGCGGCTCCGGGAGGTGTTGGCGGGTTTCCATGAACGGCGGCGACAGTTCGTCGGGGACCGGCAGCGAGCGCGGCAGGAGCTTTTGCGTCTCGGCGATCTGCGCGACCTGACGGAAGATCAGGCGATCGGGGCTCTCGAGGAGATGATCCGGCTCGGCGAGGAGGAGCTGCGCCTCTTCCGGGCGGAGCAGGAGGCGCTGGTCGAGGTGCTCTCGGCCCGCCAGGTCCTGCAGTTCGTCGTCATGCGGGAGCAGCTGCACGAGCGCATCCAGAACATCCGGCGGGGCCGGAGTCCGAGAAGGAATCCGCCGGGCGGTGGAGGGTTTGGAGGTGGATTCGGGCCGCCGGGGGGCCCGTTCCGGGAACGTTGACCGGGCCGGGGGGGTTGCTCTACTCTCGTGGAGCCGTCCCACACGCCCCAAGGACCGGGACTCGTGGAGATCCGAACTCTTTTCTTCGCCTCGTATCGTGAGCTGCTCGGCACCGAGGAGTTGCGTCTCGATCTGCCGCGCGGAGCAACGGTGTCAGACCTGGTGGCGACGCTGCGCTCCCGAGGAGGGGCGTTCACGGTGCTGCCCAGCGACCCCGCCGTGGCCGTCAATCGGAGCTACGCGGATCGGCAGGCCCTCCTGAGCGACGGCGACGAGGTGGCGCTGATCCCTCCGGTGGCGGGAGGTTGAGGGGTGTTCGCCCGAGTGGTTCGCGATCCGATCGACCCGGCTTCGGTCCTGAGACGGGTCGGCGCGGACGAGGACGGGGCCGCGCTCCTGTTCCTGGGGGTGGTGCGCAATCACAACGAGGACCGCCCGGTGGGGGGGATGCGCTACGACGCGTACGAGGAGATGGCGGTCGGAGTGCTCACCGAGATCGTGAGGGAAGCCGCCGCGATCCTCGAAACCGACCGCGTCGCGGTGGTCCACCGTGTCGGCGAGCTGACGGTGGGGGAGGTGAGCGTCGCCGTAGCCGTCTCGAGCCCCCATCGCGCCGAAGCCTACGAAGCCTCCCGCTACGTCATCGAGGAGATCAAGAAGCGGCTGCCCGTATGGAAGAAGGAACGCTACATCGACGGCGCGGAGGCATGGGTGGCCGGGACGCGGCCCGTCGCGCGGCCCCGGTAGGCCAATTGCCATGATCGACCAGTTCGGACGCCGCATCGAGTATCTCCGCATCTCGGTCACCGACAAGTGCAATCTGAGGTGCGTGTACTGCATGCCGCTCGAAGGGCTCGATTGGCTGAAGCGGGAACACCTGCTCAGCTACGAGGAGATCGCGCGCATCGTACGGCTGATGGCCGGGATGGGGCTCAAGCGAGTCCGTTTCACCGGGGGAGAGCCCTTGGTCCGCAAGGATCTGCATACCGTGATCCGCATGGTCTCGGCCATCCCCGAAATCGAGGACATCTCGCTGTCCACCAACGCGGTGCTGCTGGCGGACCAGGGGGAACGGCTCCGCGACGCGGGCCTGAACCGCGTCAACATCTCGCTGGACTCGTTGAGGGCGGACCGCGTGGATGCCATCGCCAGGCGACCCAATTGCTTCCGGCGCATCATGGCGGGCCTCGAGGCTGCCGAGACGCTGGGTTTCGCGCCGATCAAGATCAACGTCGTGCTCATCGGCGGACAAAACGACGACGAGATCGAGGCGTTTGCGGCGATCACCCGGCGCAAGCCCTGGCACGTGCGCTTCATCGAGCTCATGCCCACGGGCTCCAACCTCGAACTCAGCGTCGACAACTTCGTCTCCTGCCAAGACGCCCTGGCCCGGATCAGGAGGCTCGGTGAGCTGGAGCCGGTCGAGGGTCCTTCGGGCAACGGACCCGCCACCTACTACCGCTTCCCCGACGGCCGGGGCACCGTGGGCGTCATCACCCCCATGAGCCACAACTTCTGCGACCGCTGCAACCGGATGCGCTTGACGGCCGACGGCCAACTCCGTCCGTGCCTCTTCGGATCGATCCAGACCAACCTCAGGGACCCTCTCAGGAGGGGGGCCGACTTGATGCCCCTGATCGAAGAGACCCTGCGGATCAAACCCGAGCGCCACTACTTGGTCCAGGGCAGCGAGGAAGGATCGGGAGGACTCGTGGCCCTGTCGCAAACCGGCGGATGAGCGGCACCGGGTCGCACGCCGCGGCCGGCGCGTCTCCACAGGCTGTTCGGCCCGCTCCCCGACCCTGCTGAGTCCCGGTAGTGCTTCCACTCCGTCCCCGGTAACTTCTGCCGGGCCGAACGCCTCGAGCGACGAGCGAAAACCTCCAACCAGGGGCATGTGAGCGTGAAGAAGATCACTGTCGTAGGTGCGGGTCACGTGGGCGCGAGCTGCGCTCAAAGGTTGGCCGAGAAGGAGCTGGCCCGAGAGATCGTCCTCATCGACGTCGTCGAGGGAATTCCTCAGGGCAAGGGGCTCGATCAGTGGGAGAGCGCGCCGATCGAGGGATTCGACTCCCGGATCATCGGAACCAACGAGTACCGGGCGGCGGCCGCATCGGAGATCTTCATCGTCACGGCTGGGATCGCCCGGAAGCCGGGCATGAGCCGCGACGATCTCCTGAAAACGAACGCCGGCATCGTCGAGTCCGTCTCAGCCCAGATCGCCCGCGTAGCGCCCGACTCGATCATCATCATGGTCTCGAACCCCCTCGACGTCATGGCGTACGTCGCCATGAGGACCTCGGGGTTCCCCCGCGAGCGCGTGATCGGCATGGCCGGAGTGCTGGACACGGCCCGCTACCGCTCGTTCATCGCCATGGAACTCGACGTCAGCGTCGAGGACATCCAAGCGCTGGTCCTCGGCGGGCACGGCGACACGATGGTGCCTCTCGTCTCGACGGCGAGCATCTCCGGAATCCCGCTGACCCACTTCTTGGGCCCCGATCGCATCGACGCGCTGATCGAGCGGACCCGGAACGGAGGCGCCGAGATCGTCGGCCATCTCAAGACGGGGAGCGCCTACTATGCTCCCTCGGCGGCGGCCGTGCAGATGACCGAAGCGATCGCGAAGGACAAGCGACGCATCCTCCCTTGTGCCGCCTATCTGCAGGGCGAGTTCGGCCACGAGGGCATCTTCCTCGGCGTGCCGTGCAAGCTGGGCGCCGGTGGCCTGAAGGAAATCGTCGAGGTAGAGCTCACCGAGGCCGAGGCCGCCGCGTTGTCGGGCAGCGCCGACGCCGTCCGGACCACCATGGAGGCGCTCGCCGACTGACCCGCGAGGATCTAGGCGCCCACTCCGCCGCACCCCGTCGCCGCGCCTGAGCCGCGATCGGAACGTGGCCACCGGCGGGAGGTGTGCCGGGCCGACTCGCCCCCCCGCACGGCCCCGCTACCCTCCCGAGCCGTCGAGCACGGTGAAGACTTCGGGCGCGAGTTGGGGATTCACGTCGACGTCCGTCATCCGGATGATCTTGAAGACGCGGCCCTCGTCGTCGAAGTGGACCCGAGCGCCCACGTAGTAGTAGTCGCCCGCGCTGCTGATGTCCTCCCACCGCGTGTGCTCCACATGCGTGCTGCCCTCGCTCTGGAAGTCCACCTGCACGGGCCAGACGCGGTCGTCGACGAAGTAGTAGAAGTAGGTATCCTGCGAGTCGCCCACGTCCTCTCCGAACGTCACCCGCACGGCGTGGCGGCCCGCCCCGTCCAAGCCGTCGTAGTGCAGGAACACGCCGGGATCCTTGAGCTTCAGGGGAAGGCGGGTCCAGTAGTTCACGTCGCTGGAGACATAGCGCACCTCCCGCTGATCCTTCTCCTCGGCGTCGAGCCGCCGGCCGTTCGTGAAGGCCCAGTCCACCCGTCCGTCCCAGCCCTGCACGATGAAGTCGTCGCCCTCCCAGCGCTCGATGCGGGCCGCCAGCCCGGCGTCCCTCCGCTCGATCGTGACGTAGCGGGGCCGTGTACGCCGCAGTCGGCCCGACTCGGCGTCGTACATCTCGGTGGTAAACGTGAAGCTCGCCGAAACGAAGCTGCGCAGATGCTCGAGCCCTCCCAACGCCTCGATCCAGCGATCGACGAGTTCCACGGCCCGAGCGTCGCTCCCCGTCACGCTTTCTTGAGCCCCCACGCTCGCCGCCGGCGCCGAGAAGAGCAGGATCGGGAGGGCGACGAAGGCCGAGAGGAGAGGGGTGTAGCCGGGTAGAATCCGCTGAACGATCATCGCCACGCCCTCCTTGACGGGACACGCACGCCGACCCGGGAGGGGTCCGGCGGCACGAGCTTCGCATCGACTCTAGGCCAAGTCTAACCCCTCACGGCCCGCCTTGCTCCCTCCATCGGCGCCGGATACAGTGCAGGCGCGTGCCGCTCCCGGCGATGCGGAAGGGCCGACGCCCGCCCCCATCCCGGCGACGGCCGCGCGCCGATACCCGGGTCCCGCACTTGGAGGGGATCATGAAGCACGAGACGGCCGGAGCACGCCGACCCTCTCTCTTGGCTGCCCTCGCCTTGAGCCTGGTCCTCTCCGCACCGATCAGAGCCCAGCAGGCGGATGTGATCTTCAGAGGTGGGAGCGTGTGGACGGGCGACGAGGCGAACCCGTGGGCTGAAGCCGTCGCGGTGGCGGGCAACCGGATCGTCGCGGTGGGCTCCGATGGCGACGTCGCCTCGCTCCGGGGAACGGACACGCGAGTGATCGAGCTGAACGGTCGCTTCCTCTCGCCGGGCTTCATCGACAACCACACGCACTTCAACCGAGCCGGGGAGCTGCTCTTGGGCATCAACCTCCTCGAGGTCGCGGACGAGCAGGGGCTCGTGCGGGAGGTCCGGGAGGCGGCTGCGCGCCTGCCGGACGGAGCCTGGATGACGGGCGGAAGCTGGGGAGCCTACGAGGAGTGGGCCCTGAGCTCCACGGGCCGCGGCGATGACCTCGAGCGGCCCGAGACGCTCTTCCGACCCGACCGCACGCTGATCGACCCGGTGTCGCCTCGCAACCCGGCGCTGCTGTGGAACTGGGATCGCACGCAGTATCTGGCCAACGGAGCGGCCCTGGAGGCCGCCGGGGTCGCCTGCGGATGGGAGGGAGTCGAATGCGAGAACGGCGCGGCCACCGGGCGCGTCGACGCCGAGGCGGCAGCCCGCATCCGTGGGTCCATTCCGTCCAAGACGATGGAGCAGCGACTCGCCGAGGCGCGGGTGGCACTGGCCCGCCTGGCGGAGCACGGGGTCACCACCTTCTTCGACATCACCCCGCCCGACCAGGTCGAGGTCTATCACCGACTCCGCGAGAGCGGCGAACTCACCGCGCGCGTGAACATGAGGCTCGTCTTGGATACCTGGGACGAGATGAGGGACGCCGGGATCGTCGAGGGCTTCGGGGACCGGTGGGTTCGGTATCAGGGTCTCAAGGGGTTCGTGGACGGGATCATGGGCAATTCGTCGGCACGGTTCGCCGAGCCCTACCTCACGACGGGCGTCCGAGGCGAATGGAGGAACCCCACCAACACCGGCTACGTGACCGACGGCGGCTCCGGCTTCGATCCGGCGGGCAACATGGAGCGCCTGGTCTTCGGGGCGGATTCGGCCGGATACAACCCCCGTGTCCATGCCATCGGGGACGTGGCCATCGATTCCATCCTCGACATCTTCGAGAAGGTCATCGACGTGAACGGGCCCCGGGAGGGGCGTCGGTTCGCCGTCATCCACAACCAGGTGATCTCCGGTCCCGAGGCGGCCCGCCGCCAGGCGGAGCTCGGCATCATCGCCGAGATGCAGCCGTACCACACGATCGACGACATGCGTTGGATGGAGGAGCGCATCGGCGGGCGCGGCCGATGGGCCTACGCCTTCAAGACCCTCGAAGACGCAGGCGTTCTGCTGTCGTTCGGCAGCGACTGGCCCGGCACCAACGCGGCGTGGTACACCTCGAATCCCTTGCAGGGAATGTATGCCGCCGTCACGCGGCAGACTCTGGACGGGCGGCCCGAGGGAGGCTGGTTCCCCGAAGAGCGGATCAGCGCCGAGTCGGCCCTCAGGGCCTACACGGTCAACAACGCGTGGGTGGCGGGCGAGGAGGACTCCAAGGGCCGGATCAAGGTCGGCTACCTCGCCGACCTCGCCGTCCTCGAGGAGAACCCGCTTGAGGTCGACGGATCCCGGCTGAAGGACGTGAGGGTCCTGCTCACCATGGTCGACGGCACGGTCGTCTTCGAGCGTCCCACGACGTAGACGCCCGCCCGCTCCCGCGCCTCTGGCTACCCGGAGCCCCTGAGCAGCATCCCGGGCGACGGGCTCGCCTCTCACAGCGTCCCGTTCGCGGGCCGGATGACTGAACGGCATTCACTCTGGGGTATGCACCATTTTGCACAATGCGCAGTTGATCTGAGGTTCTCTCGGTTTTAATGTGTTCACTATGTCCACACAACGAGAGCTGATCCTTTCCGAGGCGTGCGCCCTCCTGACCTCCGGCGGCCTCGAAGCGTTGACGATGAGAAGGCTCGCCAAGCGGCTGGGCGTCACGGCGCCCGCGCTCTATCGCCATTACGGGAGCAAGGAGATGGTGCTGGTGGACGTGGTGGGAGAGGCGTTCAAGGTCTTCGCCCAATACCTGTATCGAGCCCTCGAAGGCCGGACTCCCACGGAGCGCTTCAGCATGACCGGGCGGTCGTATCTGGCGTTCGCCTTGGAGCATCCCCGCTACTACCAGCTCCTGCACATGGGCAGGGACGCATTGCCCGAGGAGGCCGGAGGTCATGCCTGCGCCACGGGGCAGTTCATGGTCGACCGCGTCCGCGAGGGGATGGAGTCGGGGATGCTGAAGGCGGGGCCGCCCGAGACCGTAGCCAGGACGATTTGGGCTCATGCACACGGGCTCGTGTCGATCTACCAGCGCGGGCTGCTCAGAAACATCGGTGAGGGGGAATTCCGTCGACTCTTCCTCGAGTCGAGTTGGCGGCTCATGGAGGGCTTGGCGGAGCCGGACTTCGCCCGGGCGATGCGCGAGGAGGTGCGGGCGTCGCTCGCGGCGGAGGGATCGAGGGTCGAGGAGATTTCGACGTGATGAAGACGAGCGTCTTGGGGGCTGTGACCCTGGCGATTCTGGCTGGGGCGAAGGGATTGGGGGGGCAGGAGCGGGTGCTCACCCTGGAGGAGGCGGTGCGGTGGGCCCTCGAGGGCAGCGAGGACATAAGGGACGCACGGATGGGAGTCGATCTGGCGGGCGAGCAGGTGTCCGAGGCGTGGTCGCTCTTCTACCCCACGGTGGACGCCTCGGCGGGCTACACCCGCAACGTGAGCGTGGCTTCGGCATTCCTGCCGGCGGTTATCTTCGATCCCGAGGCGGACCCTTCGGAGCTGATCCCGGTCCAGTTCGGTTCCGACAACGTCTGGACCACCAGCGTCAACGTGGAGCAGGCGCTCTTCAGCCCCAACCTGATCGTCGGGGTCGGAGCGGCAAGCCGTCTCGAGAACTACGAGCGGGAGAACCTGAGGGGCCGCACGCAGAGCGTGGTCACCCGGGTCCGACTCGGCTTCTACAGCCTCCTCCTCGCCCAGGAGCAGGCACGGCTCATGGAGAATTCGGTGGCGCGCGTGCGGCAGTCGCTCGCTGAGACGCGCGCCTTGAACAAGGCGGGACTCGCCGCCGACTACGACGTGCTCCGGCTCGAGGTGGAGCTGGCCAACCTTGAGCCCAACCTGCTTCGCGCCGAAAACGCCGTATCTCAGGCTAGAAGGGAGCTCGGGATCGAACTGGGCCTGGACGACGGCGAGGAGGTTCGGGTGGCGGGCGCGCTGGCCGACATCGATCTCGAGAATCCGGATGCGAATTCGGAGGCCAACCGGGAGATCCTGGCCTACTCGCGGTGGATCGACAGCCAGGTGGCCGACCCGGAGCGCTTGCTGGCGATGGCGCGGAGCGAGCGCTCCGACCTCCGGAGCCTCGATCTGTTGCAGCGGCTGCGGCAGACGGAGTTGAGGATCGAGCAGGCCCAGTACCTTCCCGAAATCGTCCTCTTCGGCAACTACTCCCTTACGGCCCAGGAGAACGGAAGCCCGAACTTCTTCGGCGAGTCCTCGTTCCAGAGAGCCGACTCCCGGCAGATCGGCCTTCGCGTCACGTGGCCGCTCTTCAGTGGCTTCTCCAAGGACGCGCGCATCGACCAGAGACGGGCGGCGCTCCGCCAGGCTCAGGCCCAGACGCGCCTCGCCCGGGCCCGGGCCGAGAGCGACGTCCGGACCCGGCGGGATCAGATGGACGAGGCTCGCCGGCGTGCCGACGCCCAGAAGCTGGCCGTCACGCAGGCGCGAAGGGGATTCGAAATCGCGAGCGCGCAGTACAGAGAGGGGCTCGGAAGCCAGCTCGAACTGACGGACTCCGAGGTGGCCCTGAGGCAGAGCGAGTTCAACTACGCACAGGCTGTCTACGATTTCCTCGTGGCTCAGGCGAACCTGGATCAGGCCGTCGGATATGTGCCGCTCGTGGACTCGGAATCGGGCCGCCTGGAGTGACGACGGAGACAAGGGTAATCATGACGATGCAAGAGCGGCTCCTGGGGGGCGTGAGGATCGGAATCCTCGCCGGTGTGGCCTCGTGCGGGGGGGATGCGGAGGCCGTGGACGGCGAGAGGGAAGGGGCTCTGGTCGAGGGAAGCTCTCGGGTGATCAACGTCGAGACCGAGACCGTTCGGGAGGAGGAGTTCGTCGAGCTCATCCGCCTCACGGGAGTCGTCGCGGCGAATCAGGACGTAACGATTTCGGCCGAGGAGTCCGGGGTGATCCGCCGGATCGTGGTCGAGAAGGGCTCGGCGGTCCGGGCGGGACAACCCCTGCTCGAGATCGACGACGACATCCTTCGGAGTCAGGTCGACGAGGCCCGCGCCCTGGCGGCTCTCGCGGGCGACACCTGGGAACGGCGCGAGCGGCTCTACGAGGAGGACGGCGTGGGCTCGGAGCTCGCCTATCTGGAAGCGAGGTCCAACGCCCAGCAGGCGGCGGCGCGCCTCGCCATGCTCGAGACGCGCCTGGCGCGCACGGTGGTCCGGGCCCCGATCTCGGGTGTCTTCGAGACGCGCATGGTCGAAGTGGGAACGATGGTCAACGTCGGCACGGACGTGGGCCGCGTCGTGTCGCTCGATCCGATCAAGATCCTCGCGGGCGTGCCCGAGCGGTACGCGCCCGACGTCGAGGTGGGCGCCTCGGCCACGGTCGCCTTCGACGTCATGGATCTCAGGGCGGAGGGCAGGATCAGCTACGTGGGCGCGACGGTCAATCCGAGCAATCGCACCTTTCCGATCGAGCTCGAGACGGCAAATCCGGACGGGGTGATCAAGCCGGAGATGGTCGCCAACGTTTCGGTCGTGCGGAGGGTGCTGCCCGATGCGGTGGTGGTGCCTCAGGAGGCGCTGGTGAGGGTCGAGGACGGATATGTCGTCTTCGTCGTGGAAGGCGCGGGGCCGGAGACTTTGGCGGCTTCGCGGTCCGTCCGAACGGGCGCAAGCCAGCGGAACAGCGTCGTGATCGAGAGCGGGCTGGAGCCTGGCGAGCAGCTCATCGTGGTCGGCCAGCTGCAGGTGGCGGCGGGCGATCGCGTGAGCGTGGTCGGAACCAGATGAGGATGCGACCGACATGATCAAGCCGACGAACCGGCGGGGCGGCCCAGGGACGGGCCAGTGGGACGATCCCGGATTCCTTGCTCGCTTCAAGGAGTTCCGCCTCACGAGCATGGCCGTCGACCACCGGACGAGCGTCCTGGTGCTTTTCGCCTTCATCGCGATCGCCGGGATGCTCTCGTACCGGACGATTGCGAGGGAGTCGTTCCCCGAGATCGAGATCCCCATGATCGCGGTGAACACGATCTATCCGGGCGTGTCGCCGGCCGACATCGAGAGCCTGGTGACGCGTCCCCTCGAGGACGAGCTCTCCACGATCTCCGAGATCAAGGAGCTCACATCGACCTCGGTCGAGGGGTATTCGAGCGTGCTGGCCGAGTTCGAGGCCTCGGTCGACCTGGAGGAAGCGCTGCAGCAGGTCCGCGAGAAGGTGGACCTTGCCAAGCCGGATCTTCCGGCGGAGGCCGAGGACCCGTCGATTCTTGAGTTCGACTTCACCGAGTTCCCGGTGATGCAGGTGAACCTCTCGGGGCAGTACGGCGTCGTCCGGCTCAAGGAGATCGCGGAGGAGCTCCAGGACCGGCTCGAGCAGATCCCTTCCGTGCTGCGGGTCGACGTGCGGGGCGGACTCGAGCGGGAGGTCAAGGTCGACGTCCACCTCGACCGGCTCAAGTTCTACGGCCTGGCGATCGGCGATGTCATCGACGCCATCCGCAACGAGAACGTCAACATCCCCGGGGGCTCCATCGACGTCGGGACCGTGACGTACCTGGTCCGCGTGGACGGAGAGTTCGACGATCCGACGATCATCGAGGAGATCGTCGTGATGACCAAGGACGACCGCCCGATCTACGTCCGGGACATCGCGGACGTCGAGTTCGGGTTCAAGGAGCGGGAGAGCTACGCGCGGCTCGACCGGTCGCCCGTCGTGACCCTCGACGTGGTGAAGCGCTCCGGCCAGAACATCATCGAGACCGCCGAGCTGGTGAAGGCGGCGATCCGAGAGATGGAGGCCGAGCTCCCGCCGACCACGGTCGTAAAGATCACCTCCGACCAGTCGGTCCAGATCGCCGACATGGTGAGCAGCCTCGAGAACAACATCATCTCGGGTCTGATCCTCATCATCGGCGTGCTCCTCTTCTTCCTCGGAGCCGGCAACTCGGTCTTCGTGGCGATCTCCATTCCGACGTCGATGCTGCTGTCCTTCGTCATCCTCCGGCTCACGGGAACGACGCTCAACATGGTCGTCCTCTTCTCGCTGATCCTGGCCCTGGGCATGCTGGTCGACAACGCGATCGTCGTCGTGGAGAACATCTACCGCTACGTGGAGGAGGGCTGGGAGCGGCGTGCGGCGGCCAAGAAGGCCACGGGCGAGGTGGCGATGCCGGTCATCGCCGCGACGCTGACCACGCTCGCGGCGTTCGCCCCGCTGCTCGTCTGGCCGGGCCAGGTGGGGGAATTCATGAAGTTCCTTCCCTCGACGCTGATCATCGCGCTGTCGAGCTCGCTGTTCGTGGCGATGGTGATCATCCCGACGTTGTGCGCCATGTTCCTGCGCCTCGAGGACGCCCCTCCCCGGCCTCTCACTCCGGCGGCGCGCTGGACCTTCGTCGGGGGCGCGGGCTTGTTGTTCCTGATCTTCGCGTCGGCCAACGTGCTCACCGCCGTTCTCCTGACCGCCACGGCCGTCGGCCTCTGGGCTCTCAACCGCTTCGTCGTCACCGGTGTCGCGGATCGGTTCCAGCTCTCGGTGCTGCCCCGCGTCCTCCGCACCTACGAGAACCAGCTGCGCCGGGCGCTCGACCACCGAGCCCTTGTGCTCGGGGGCTCGCTCGCGGGCCTGGTCCTCACGCTCATCGCCTTCGGCGGCCTCAACGCGGGAGTGGAGTTCTTCCCCGAGGACATCCCGCCGAAGGAGATCCTGGTCGACGTCAAGCTTCCCGTGGGGAGCCGGGTCGAGGCCACCGACGCCATCGCCCGCCGCCTGGAGTCGGATCTTCTCATGGTGCCCGGCATCTCGGACGCCCGCTCCATGGTGGCCACCGTGGGTGGCTCGGGCGGGGGCGGCATGTTCGGAGGCGGGGCGTCGGGTCCGGACGCGGGTCGCGTGACGGTCAGCCTGGTCGAGTTCGGCGATCAGGAGTCTGATCCGTTCGACCTTCTCGCCACCATGCAGGCGTCGCTCGGCGCCGACATCGCCGGAGCGGAGATCACCGTCGAGGCGATGCAGGAGGGGCCGGCGCAGGGTGCGCCGGTCAACATCGAGATCATCGGCGAAGACCCGGCGACTCTCAAGGAGCTCTCCGACCGCGTCCTGGAGATTCTGCAGGACGACCCGGTCTACTCCCGGCTCGTGGGCCTGGAGAGCGACCTCGACGAGGCCCGGCCCGAGCTCTCCGTCTCCGTGGACAGGGAGAAGGCGGCCCTGTACGGAGTTTCGAGCCTGGACGTGGGGATGGCGATCCGCGGCGCGATCCAGGGGATCGAGGCCGCGAAGTACCGCACGGGCAACGACGAGTACGACATCGTCGTACGCCTGTCCGAAGAGTATCGTGGCGAACTCGAGTCGCTCCGGGACCTGACGGTGATGAACGAGGGCACGCAGATCCCGCTTCTTTCGGTGGCCAAGTGGGAAGTGGGCGACGGCTACGGAAGCATCCGCCGCAAGGACCAGACACGCATGGCCACCATCAGCTCGGACGTGCGCTCCGGCCTGAACAGCAACGCGGTTCTGGGCGAGGTCCGGCAGGTGCTGAGCGACTTCGCCGCCGCCGAGCTCCCGATCGGCTACCGCGTCGAATACACCGGGCAATCGCAGGAGCAGGATGAGGCCGCCGCGTTTCTCCAAAGCGCCTTTCTGGGGGCGGTGATGCTGATCGGACTGATTCTGGTCAGCCAGTTCAACTCCGTGATCAAGCCGCTCATCATCCTGACGTCGGTCATGATGTCGACCGCGGGGGTCTTCCTGGGGCTCATGATCTTCCGCATGCCGTTCGGCATCATCATGACCGGCGTGGGCATCATCTCGCTCGCCGGCATCGTGGTAAACAACGCGATCGTGCTCATCGACTACGTGGACGTCCTGCGTACGAGGGACGGTCTCAGTCGAAGGGATGCGCTGGTGCGCGGCGGTCAGGTCCGCTTCAGGCCGGTCATTCTGACGGCGGTCACCACGGCTCTCGGCCTGATCCCGCTGGCGATCGGGCTGAACTTCGACTTCTTCGGCCTCTACACGAGCCTCCAACCGGAGCTGTATTGGGGCGGGGAGCAGGCGTCGTGGTGGGGTCCTATGGCGATCGCCGTCATCGTGGGAATCCTGTTCGCGACGTTCCTCACGCTGATCCTGGTGCCGGTGCTGTACTCGATCGCCGACGACGTGATCGATTTCTTCTCACGTCACTACACGTCTTCCGCGGCGAAGAAGGCCGAGGCAGAGCGGGGAGTTGAGGAGGGAGACAGCGTAGCGGACGAGTGGGTTCCGGCCCATCCGGGCGGCTCGGTCGCCGAGCCGGAGCCGGCCGTGGTGCGCTCTCGGTCGATCGCCGATCCGCTCGGGCCGGCCGGAGGCCTCGCGCCGCAACCCGAGTAGCGTGCGGTGTGGCTGTGTGCCCCGGGGCGGGGGAGGGGTGCGGACTCAAACAACCCCCGAAGCCGCCGGTGCGGGAGGCGTAGGGCCCCGGGGTCCCGTGTGAGCTCTAGGGGGAGGGAACGCAAGCTCCCGGCGATCTCTTCGACGGCCCGCCCGGCGAGCGCCGGGAGCCCGTCGACCGGATCGCCGCCCGCTCCGGATGCCGCACGGCTCCCCCCGACCCCGGCCTACCTGTCCGCCTGCCCCGCGTTCACTTATGATGCGCCCCGCCTTCGAGGACTCTGAACCGGAGCCAGATGGAGATCCAGGTCCAACCGAGCCCCGAGCGGGACACGCCGGTGTGGGCGAAGGTCGTCGACCACTCGCGCTGCATCGGCTGTCATGCCTGCACCACGGCATGCAAGTCCGAGAACGACGTCCCACTCTCCGTGACGCGTACCTACGTGAAGTACGTGGACGTGGGCCGGTTCCCTCAGACGCGCCGGTCCTTTCAGGTCACCCGCTGCAACCAGTGCTCCAGCGCCCCCTGCGTGACGGCCTGCCCGACCCGGGCCATGTACGTCCGGAGAGACGGGATCGTGGACTTCGACAAGTCGATCTGCATCGGCTGCAAGGCCTGCATCGCCGCGTGCCCCTATGACGCCATCTTCATCAACCCGGTGGACCATTCGGCAGAGAAGTGCAACTTCTGCGCGCACCGCATCGATGTCGGACTCGAGCCGGCGTGCGTCGTCGTCTGCCCCACCGAGGCGATCCTGGTGGGCGACCTCACCGATCCCCGTTCGGCCGTCAACCAGATCGTGAGCCGTGACCCCGTCGCCGTGAGGCGCCCGGAGAAGGAGACCCGGCCCAAGCTCTATTACAAGGACGCAGACCAATTCACCCTGGATCCGCTGGCGGCTCGCAGGCCCGAGGGCGGGCTCTTCATGTGGAGCGAGCAAGGCAACGTGCCCGATCGGGTGCCGGCCGGACACCCGGGCCCGTCGAACAGCTCTGCCGCGGCCGTGCTTTCCTACGACGTGCCCCATCGGGCTCCCTGGGACTGGAGGGTGAGCCTCTATACGTGGACCAAGTCGGTGGCCGCCGGGGCGTATCTCGTGCCACTGCTTCTCCTGCTGTTGGGCGGGATGCCGGGCGCGAGCGATCTGTGGACCCTCGGCGCTCCTCTGGTGGGGCTCTTTTTCCTCGCCGTCACCGGCGCGCTCCTCATCTGGGATCTGGAGCATCCGCGCCGGTTCTACATGATCTTCACACGGCCTCATTGGCGAAGCTGGCTGGTTCGGGGCGGCGTGATCATCGGAGCCTACGGGGCGCTGCTCGCCACCCACCTGGGGGCCACGCTCGGCGGTCGGCCGGACCTCATCGGACCCTTGGCCTGGGCGGGCGCCCCCCTCGCGGTCATGACGGCCGTCTACACGGCATATCTCTTCGCGCAGGCCAAGGCCCGCGACCTTTGGCAGAATCCGCTTCTGCCGCCCCATCTGCTCGTCCAGAGCCTATTTGCGGGTGCCGGCGTGCTCTCCCTCCTCGCGCCCTTCTGGGCGGCCGGGGATCCTGGGCCCGCCCACGCCCTCCAGATCGGCTTCGCCGGTGCGGCCGCCGCTCATCTCCTCATGGTGGCCGGGGAAGTGACGCTTCCCCACGTGAGTGCGCATGCTCGTCTTGCGGCAGCAGAGATGACGCGCGGCCGCTTCCGCGTCTGGTTCTGGACGGGGATCGCGTTGTCGGTCGTGGCCTTGCTGGCGCCATGGGCCGGCCCGGGTGCCGTCGCCCTCGGACTCCTGGGGCTCGCCGCGCACGAGCACGCCTACGTGCAGGCCGGCCAGGCTGTGCCATTGGCATGAAACGACTTGTAGTGAGCCACGATCTGTGTACAGAGACGTAAGCGAGCTCAGCGAGAGGGTGTCGGCCGCGCGGGCAGAGGTGGAAGCCCGGGGAGAGACCTTCTATCCGGGTCCCAGCAGAGTCCACCTCGCGGCGTTCCCCCCCAAGGAGCGCTGGAACGACTGGGTGGAGCTGGACGCGTCCGCGTGGCCGGGGCGGGTCGAGCGTCGCTACACGCTCGTGCCGACCACCTGCTTCAACTGTGAATCCGCCTGCGGCCTCTTGGCGTACGTCGATCGCGACACCCTCGAGGTCCGGAAGTTCGAGGGCAACCCCGAGCATCCGGGCTCCAGGGGCAGGAACTGCGGCAAGGGTCCGGCCACCTTGAATCAGGTCACCGACCCCGACCGAATCCTCTATCCCCTCAAGCGGACCGGGGAGCGTGGGGCGGGGAAGTGGGAGCGCGTGAGCTGGGACGAGGCGCTCGACGCGCTCGCGGGCCGAATCCGCGCCGCTTTGGCGGAGGGGCGGGCCAACGAGGTCATGTACCACGTGGGCCGGCCCGGAGAGGACGGGTTCGCCGAGCGCGTGCTGGCCGCCTGGGGCGTCGACGGGCACAACTCGCACACCAACATCTGTTCGTCGGGCGCGCGGGTCGGCTTCAACCTGTGGGTGGGCTCCGACCGCCCGAGTCCGGACTTCGAGAACGCCGACGTGATCCTCCTCATCTCGAGTCACCTCGAGTCGGGCCATTACTTCAACCCGCACGCCCAGCGGATCATCGAGGGACAGCAGCGGGGGGCGAAGATCATCGTCTTCGATACCCGGCTCTCCAACACCGCCACGCACGCCGACCATTACGTGGCGCCCTATCCGGGCTCCGAGGCGGCCATCAACCTCGCCATCGCCAACCACCTCATTCAGAACGACCTCTACGACGCCGAGTTCGTGCGTCGCTGGTGGAACTGGCGCGAGTACATGATGGCCAGGCACGGGTCGGCCGAACCGACCTTCGGCAACTTCGAGCGCGTGCTGAAGGAGCTCTACGCGGGCTACACCTTCGAATACGCCGCATCCGAGGCGGGAGTCGACCCCGAGGCGCTCCGCGCCGTCGCGGACACGGTGGCCGGAGCGGGGAGCCGCCTCGCCGTCCACAACTGGCGGAGCGCCGCCTCGGGAAACCTGGGCGGCTGGCAGGTCGCCCGTACCCTGTACCTGCTGTGCGCCCTGACGGGCTCGGTGGCTACGGAAGGGGGGACGCATCCGGCGAGCTGGAACAAGTTCTCGCCGAAGCCGATCCACAGCCCGCCCGGCCCCCCGCAGTGGAACGAACTCGTTTGGCCCCGGGAGTACCCGCTCTCCTATCACGAGATGTCGATCCTCCTGCCCCACCTCCTGCTCGAGGGGAGGGGCAGGCTCGACACCTACTTCACGCGTGTGTACAACCCGGTCTGGACGAACCCCGATGGCTTCTCCTGGATCGACGCGCTGACCGACCACGAGCTTGTGGGGCTGCATGTGGCCCTCACGCCCACCTGGAACGAGACCGCCCAGTACGCCGACTACGTGCTTCCCATGGGGCTGGGCGGCGAGCGTCACGATGTCCATTCGTACGAACAGTACGACGGCCAGTGGATCGGTTTCCGGCAGCCCGTGCTGAGGGCCGCGCGCGAGCGGTTGGGCGAGGAGGTGTCCGATACGCGAGCGGTGAACCCGGGCGAGGTTTGGGAAGAGAACGAGTTCTGGATGGAGCTGTCTTGGCGGATCGATCCGAACGGCGAGTTGGGCGTGCGGCAGTACTTCGAGTCGAGAAGGAGGCCGGGAGAGCCTCTCACGGTCGACGAGTACTACGGCTGGATGTTCGACCACTCCGTGCCAGGTCTCCCCGAGGCCGCCCGGGCCGAGGGCCTCGCGCCGCTCCAGTACATGCGCCGCTACGGGGCGTTCGAGGTCCGCCGCAAGGTCGGCGCGCTGTACGCGGAAGAGGTTCCGGCCAGCGAGCTGAAGGACATCGGCACCGACGGGCGGGGGCGCGTCTTCACCCGGGCCGACAAGCCGTCCGGCCCCCACACGGTGTCGGCACCGATGGAGCCGGAGGACGCCGAGGGCCGCCGCTGCGTGGGTGTCCTGGTCGACGGCGCCGTCAGGCGCGGCTTCCCCACGCCGTCGGGCCGGCTCGAGTTCTTCTCGACGACGCTCGACGAATGGGGCTGGCCCGAGCTGGCCATCCCCGGATACATCAAGAGCCACATTCACCCCGAGAAGCTGGCCGGCGATCAGATGGTGCTGCTCCCCACCTTCCGGGTGCCGGTGCAGATCCACACCCGGAGCGGGAACTCCAAGTGGCTCGACGAGATCGCTCACACGAACCCGCTCTGGATCCATCCCCGCGACGCGGCCGAGCGCGGCGTGGTCAGCGGGGACCTGATGCGGGTCGAGACCGCCGTGGGCCACTTCGTCCTCAAGGCGTGGGTCACCGAGGCCATACGCCCCGGGGTCGTGGCGTGCAGCCATCACATGGGACGCTGGAGGCTGCACGCCCAAGGGCAGAGGCAGGTGGCGGCGAGCGTGTCGCTGGACCGCTCCGGGCAGGAATGGTCGATGCGGCGCACCGGAGGCGGCGGAGCGTACGCTTCGAAGGACCCCGACACGTCCAGGATCTGGTGGGCCGACGTGGGCGTGAACCAGAATCTGACGTTCCCCGTGCATCCGGATCCGATCTCCGGGATGCACTGCTGGCATCAGCCGGTCCGCGTCCGCGAGGCGGACCCGGGGGACCGGGCGGGCGACATTCGCGTCGATTCGAGTCGCTCCCGGGAGATCGTCCGAGAGTGGCTCGCATTGACGAGGCCTGCCGACGAAGTGAGCCCGGACGGCACTCGCAGACCTCGATGGTTCGCGCGGCCCCTGCGTCCCCGTCCGGAGGCGTACCGGCTGGGCGATCCCGACCCGCTCGAGCCGAAGTGAACGACGCCACCCGTGCCGAGGAGCGTATGTGGAGTTGCTCAGGGCGTTAGGCGTCCTCGCGGAGGCGCCGTCCCCGAAGCACCGGAGGCTGTCGGATCTGCTCGGACTCCCCGGGCCCCCGGAGGGCGCGGCGTACGCCGATCTCTTTCTCATGCAACTCCCACCCTACGCTTCGATATACGTAGGGAACGAGGGCATGCTTGGGGGAGAGGCGCGAGACCGGGTGGCGGGCTTCTGGGAGGCCCTGGGCCACGATCCCCCCGACGAGCCGGACCACCTCAGCAGCCTGCTCGGGCTTGCGGCGGCCTTGGCGGAGTCCGAGAGGCGGGAAGAGGATCCCCATTCCGCACTGCTGCTCCGGCGCTCGCGGGCCGCGCTTCTTTGGGAACACCTGCTTCCGTGGCTCCCTCCGTTCTTGGCGCGCGTCGAAGAGCTAGGCGGCCCCTTCTACAGCCGATGGGCTGCCCTCCTCCAAGAGGCGGTGCGCTCCGAGGTCCTCGATGTGGGCACCCTCGAAGCCGCCCCCAGACATCTCGCCGGGGCCGCGAGCCTGCCCGATCCAAGGGAGCACGGAGCGGGGGCGTTCCTTGCGGCGCTCTTCGCACCCGTTCGGAGCGGATTGATCCTGGTTCGACGCGACTTGTCCCGTGCCGCGGCCGATCTGGGCACGGGCCTCCGAGCCGGCGAGAGGACGTTCGCGATGAAGGGCCTGTTGTCGGAAGACCCCGGGGGATGCCTGGATTGGCTCGGAGCCGAGGCCCGAAGGAGTGCGGCCGAGCACTCTGTCCGGCTCGAGGGCCTGGGGATGATCCGAAGCCACTGGGTCGGCCGCGCGCGCTCGGCCGCGCGCCTGCTGGCGTCGCTCACCGAAGGGGCGAGGGCGGGCGTCGCGACGTGAGCGGCTCACGAGGGCCCGCGGAGGCAGCCGGAGCGGGAGGGGGCGCGGCACCCCGTTCCACTCCCCCGCGCGCTCGTCTCCGCCCGGCCGGCGGGCCCGCGCCGCTCGTCGCCTCGCCGTCGTCCGTCCCCGGGCGGCCGCCGGCGCACAAGGCGGCCGAGTGACCCGAGAATCCCCGGACCCCGGAAGCGGGCCGCCGTTGCGCACGACCGTGCGCTGGACGCTGGCAGGGATGGCATGGGGTGGAGGTCTCTTCGCCGCCGTGAGCATCTACAGGTCGCTGGCCAGCGGAGAACCCCTGCTCGCGCAGCTGAATCCGATCGCCCTGTTCACGGTCATCGGCGCGACCGTGGGCGGGCTCGTCGGCCCGATGGCGGGAGCCGTCGTGAGGCGACGAAGGGGCCGGTGATCCTCGCGGGCCGGGGCGCCCCCACCCTTCTCGATAATCTTCGGCATCGCTCGGGCACGTCGGAGCGGAGATCGTTCCCTCCCGGCGGCCTAGGGCGGAGGAGCGGGGGAGGGAGGGTCTCGAGAGAAGCTGGGAGTCGCCGACGTTCCGGTGCCGATGGCCCTCCTTTGGCGGCCCGCCGGCGCGGTTCGTATGTTGCCCCCATGGACTTTGAAGCGTTCAGCTGCCTCACCTTCGACTGCTACGGGACCCTGATCGACTGGGAGTCGGGCATTCTGGGGGCTATGGGACCGATCCTCGAGGCCCACGGGGTTGAGCTCGGGGACGAGGATCTGCTCGAGCTGTTCGGCAGGGCCGAGTCGGCGGCGGAGTCCGGGACCTACCGTCGATACCGGGAGGTTCTCTCCGACGTGGTGAGCGGCTTCGGGGAAGCTCTCGGCTTCGAGCCCTCCCAAGCGGAGCGCTCGTCCCTGGCGGACTCCCTCGGCGATTGGGCGCCGTTCGGGGACACGGTCGACGCGCTGGAGGCGTTGGGGGGCCGGTACCGGCTGGCGATCATCTCCAACATCGACGACGACCTCTTCGCAAAGAGCGCCCCGAAGCTCGGTGTGGAGTTCGACGAGGTCGTGACGGCGCAGCAGGTCGGCGCGTACAAGCCATCGCTCCAGAACTTCTCGATCGCCTTCGAGCGGCTCGGCCTCGACCCCTCCGCCGTCTTGCACGTGGCGCAAAGCCTCCATCACGACATCGCTCCTGCCCGAGCGCTCGGCCTCGCATGCGTGTGGGTGAATCGGCGGACGGGCCGCGAGGGGGCGGGTGCGACGGCGCTGGCCACCGCGAGGCCCGACCTCGAAGTGCCCGACCTCCAGACCCTGGTCACGCTCATGGGTTTGGCGTAGTCGGCGCGAGGCCGCCGCCCGCTGGCAGGCGAAGGCGCTCGAGCCCTTCGCCGGCTTCGCCCCCGAGCGAGTGAGGGCTCTATGGCATGGATCCAACTGACGTCGGTGCGGGAGGCCACGGGACTCCTGAAGAAGCAGTACGAGGCCGCGATCGCGAGGGCGGGTCGCGTATGGAACATCCTCCGCATCATGAGCCCCAACCCGCGGATCCTGGACGCCAGCATGAAGCTCTACGAGTCGATCATGAAGGGCCCCTCGCCCCTGTCCCGCGCCCAGCGTGAGATGCTCGCTACCGTGGTCTCGGCCGAGCTGGGGTGTCGCTACTGAACGCACGCGCACGCGCACGACCTCCGGGAAGAGGTCCGGGACAACTTCGATACCGGGGAGGAGGCCGACGCCTTCACCGAAGCCGTCGCCGCCGACTGGAGGCGCGCCCCGCTCTCCGAGGCCGATCGGGCCCTGTGCGCCCATGCCGTTCGGCTGACGCGGGAGCAGGGAAGCGTTGCGCCCGGAGACCTGGACGGGCTTCGGGCTCTCGGCTTCGACGACGTGGCCATCCACGACGCCACGCAGGTGGTGGCGTACTTCAACTACATCACGCGGATCGCCGATGGATTGGGGATCGACCCCGAGGATTTCGTGCGACCGTGGGGAAGCGGGGTCTGATGCGGGGCGACGCCTCCACGCCGCGTCGGCTCCCCGGCGACGGAGATTCGCACCCCGCGCCCCGCCCGCCCGGCGGCGGACTCCAGGCCGCCGGCTGCCTCGCTGCGCTGAACCAGGAGGTGGTCGCGTGCACCCGCTGCCCGCGGCTCGTGGAGTGGCGCCAGAGGGTGGCGCGAGAGAAGCGGGCAGCCTTCGCGGACCAGGAGTATTGGGGCCGCCCCGTTCCGTCGTTCGGCGATCCCGACGCCCGGGTTCTGGTCGTGGGCCTCGCGCCCGCCGCGCACGGAGCCAACCGCACGGGCCGCATGTTCACGGGGGATCGCTCGGGCGACTGGCTCTATCGCGCCCTGCACCGCGCCGGTCTCGCCAACCAGTCCGAGAGCCATCGAGCCGACGACGGACTCACGCTGAGGGGGGCGTACGTCACGGCCGCCGTGCGCTGTGCTCCCCCCGCAAACCGTCCGACGCCCCGGGAGCGTGATCTCTGCCGTCCGTTCCTGGAGCGGGAGCTCGACGTGCTCACCCGAGTGAGAGTGATCGTGACCCTCGGTAAGTTCGCCTACGATCAGGTCCTGCGGATTCTCGGATCGCGCGGGCTCGCCCTCCCGCGTCCCCGCCCCAAGTTCGGCCACGGCGTGGAGATACCGGTCGGCGACACGACTCTGCTGGCATCCTACCACCCCAGCCAGCAGAACACCTTCACCGGCACGCTCACGGAGCGGATGTTCGACGGGGTGTGGCAGCGGGCGCGGGCCCTCTCGCACGCCGGCGCCTGAGCCGCCGGCGCCGGGGCATAGGGTCTGCGGCCGGCCCCACAAGGCTCTCAGAGACACCGACGGGGTAGTTGGGGGTTGAACGATTCATGGCACGATCGAGGCCCGTGACGAAGAGCGGAGCCGTCGGCAGGTGCCGAGCGTAGTGTGCGGAGCGTGACCCATGCGTTTGAAGACTCATCTTCCGGCGGGGCTCGTCCTTGTCGCCCTGTCCTCCATGCCGGCTCTCGCCGGTCCGAGCCCCGTGGGCGCTCAAGACCCGACCGTCGCGGAGTACGAGCCCCGGAGCACGCTCGTCGTGCCCCAAACTCTCCTCACGCGCGCTCGCTTTCCGTTCGTCGACATTCACGGCCACCAGCGGGCCACGCGCATGTCGGCGGCCGACGTCGACCGGCTCGTCGGAGAGATGGACGAGCTGAACATGGCGGTCATGGTCAATCTCTCGGGGGGAAGCGGAAGGGCCCTCGTCGCGGGTCTCGAACGCATGACGCTGGACCACCCCAGCCGGTTCGTGTTCTTCGCGAACGTCGACTTCAGGGGGGTGGGAGAGCCGGGATGGGGTGAGCGAGCGGCCGCCCAACTGGAGCAGGACGTTCGCAACGGAGCCGCGGGTCTCAAGATCTTCAAGAACCTCGGGCTCTCCGCCCTCGACACCGACGGCGACAGGATCCCTGTCGACGACCCCCGCATTGCACCCGTCTGGGACAAGGCCGGGGCGATGGGTGTTCCGGTGCTGATCCACAGCGCCGATCCGGCCGAGTTCTGGCAGCCCCACGATCGGTTCAACGAGCGCTGGCTGGAGCTCAAGCTCCGCCCGGGCCGGCTGCAGCCCCCGGGCAGGAGCGCCCCCTTCGAGCAGATCATCGGGGAGCAGCACAACGTCTTCCGGCGGCATCCCAACACGGCCTTCATCTCGGCGCACCTGGGTTGGCTCGGTCACGACCTCGCACGCCTCGGGAGGCTTCTCGACGAGCTTCCGAACATGTACGTCGGCCTCGGAGCCGTGATCTACGAGTTTGGGCGGCAGCCGCGCTTCGCGGCCCGATGGCTCGAGCAATACCAGGACCGTGTGCTGATGGGGAAGGACTCCTACGACAAGGAGGAGTTCTACACCTACTTCCGCGTGCTCGAGACGGAGGACGACTACTTCGACTACTACCGTCGGTACCACGCGTTCTGGCAGATGTACGGCCTGGGCCTGTCGGATGAGGTCCTCCGAAAGATCTACTACGCGAACGCGCTCCGGCTGGTCCCGGCGATCGATCGCTCTCTCTTCCCGGGCTAGGGCGATGGGCGGTCGCATCGCCACGACGGTGGTCGCGCGCTTCCACTACCGCCACGAGGCCGAGCTGGCCAGGGGCTACCTGGAGAGCGCGGGCGTGCCCTCCGCGCTCTTCATCGACGACGCGGGAGGCATGGACGTCGGGATGGCCTTCTCCAATCCTGCCCGGCTGGTGGTTCCGGCCGAGGAGGAGGGACGCGCCCGCGACATCCTCGCAGAAGCGGGGATGTTGGAGGGAGGAGAGGGGCGATCGCCCGGGGACTCCGGCTCCTCACCCCCGCGGGGTTCCGCCTAGCAGGTTCGGGCGGCACGCCGGCCGCGCCGGGCGGACGTCGCGCTCGGGCCGCCCCGTGATCGATCGGGTGGCCCGCCGCTAGGGGGTCAGCGAGCTGTTGAAACGCCCCACGAACTGAAAGAACGTGACGACCTCCTCCATATCTTGCGCGGTCCATCCGACCGTGTGCGCGTCCACCCGATCGACGTTGGGCAGATAGCTGAGCACCTCGGCCGGCATGTAGCTCTTGAACGTGAGCTCCACGTCGATGGGACCCTCGAAGCGGTACGGCTCCATCTCGTCGAGGCGGGCGAGGCCCGCGGCGACCTTCTGGCCGATGAGGGCGTAGGCCGCTTCGGGCATGATGGTCCGCGCCGAGTGGAAACCGTAGCTCCACTTCACGACGGCGCCCTCGAGGTCTCCGATGACGCTCCGGGCCTCTTCGACGATGGCGTCGTCGCCCGAGATCATGACCACCGGCACGCCGAAGTGGCCCGCGAGAGCGGCGTTGATCGAGGCCTCCGACATCTCGATCCCGTTGATCCTCACGCCGGCGTAGTTGGCGCTGGACATGGTGTGGGCCCGAACCCCGCGCGGGTTCGTCGTGCTCGAGTGGTAGGCGATGAAGATCGCCGCGTCGAAGGTGTCGTCGATGCCCTCCATCATGCCCAGCCGGCGCGGCCACGAGCGCACCAGGGTGATGTCGCTCGGCAGCCGTTCGATGAGCAGGTTCTGCCCGTTGCCGTGCGAGTCCGCCACGACGATCTCGGTGGCGCCCGCGGCGCGGGCCGCATCGATGGCGGCGATCGCTTCATTGGTCATGAACTCCCGGAACCGCTGATACTCGAATCCTCCGGGTCCGAGCTGTTCGCTCGTCACGGCGCCCACGACGCCCTCCATGTCCACGGAGATGTGGACCTTGAGCCCGCCCTGCCCGAGCGCGGGAAGCGCCCCGGAGCCCAGAGCGGCCAGAGCGCAGAGCAGCGCGACCGCCACGGTCGAGGCCGCCGCTCTCGACGGGATCCGCGTTCTGCCATGAGTGTTCTTCATGTCGGCCCTCACTTGATGAGAAGGATTCTGTCGTTGACGGGATACAGCCACTCGACCCCGCGCTCCGTCACGACGGCGTCGTCTTCGAGGGGGATGCGCACCTTTGCGCCGTCCCACTCGGGCGCACTCGTATAGGCGAACAGCTCGATCGACAGCAGGTTGCCCGGCCGCACCTCGTACGTCATGCGGACCGGGTTGAACCAAGCGATGGAGGGGCCGATCCCGTGGCCGAGGTTGCCGACCGAGTGGTTCCCGGTAATGACGTCGGTCACATCGGGATCGTCCGAGGGCCGGTTGAACGTCTCCATCACGGCGAAGCCCGCGCCCGACAGGGCCTCGTTGATGAACTCGAAGTTGTCGGCGGCCGTGATGCCGGGCCGGATCGTCTTCTTGATGATCGCACGGGCCTCGACGCCCCGGTCGAACGCGTGCTGGAGCCCGGCCGGCGCCTCCGTCTCACCCTCCCGCAGGACGTAGGCCGTGCGCTTCATGTCGGTGTAGAAGTTGAGGTAGCCCACGCCCCAGTCGATCATCATCAGGTCGCCCCTCTGGATGATGCGGTCGCTGGAGGTGGCCTCGATTCCGTTCGGCCCCGTGATGTAGACGGACGGCATGTCGAAGGAGGAGCCCAGGCCCCGCTCGAGCAGCCGGTCCATCATCCACCAGGCGACGTCCTCGAGCGCGGTGAGGCCCGGGGTGATCACTTCGTTGGAGAAGGCTCGCTCGGCGATCTCCCTCGAGATCTCGCCGGCCTCTCCGAAGGCGACGATCTCCGATGCCACTCGCCGCGAGCGGAAATCGGAGATCAGCTTCTCGGCCGAGACAAGGCGGGACGCGTACGGTTCTCCGAGGGTCTCCACGAGCCCCAGATAGGACGAGTGTGAGAGGCCGTCCGCCGCACCGATCGCCTCCGACATGTTCACGCCGATGCGCCGAGGGTCGCGCTCCCCGACGAACTCCCGAAGATCGTAGCTGCCCCTCACGACGTCGTAGGCACCGTTCTCCTCCAGCAGGTAGCCGCCCACCCCCAGCGCCGCCCGCTCGATCCGATCGCCGCCCCGGTCCGTGAAGATGTAGTAGCCCGTGGAGCCGACGTAGCCCCGCCCCAGATCGTCGTACAGGGGATCGGGGAGGCCTTCCTTCATGACGGTGATCCACATGTCGATCCGGTTCTCGCGCATCGCTTCGGGCAGGATCAGATCGAACTTGTCACGCCGGATCTGCGCCATCCGCTCCCATCGGCGACGAGCCTCCTGCGCGTCCGATGCTCCCGGCTGAAGAAGCACGAGGGCGGTGAGGCATAGAATCTGTCTGAGCATCCTCAATCTCCTGGTCGGGAAGTCGAACTCACGGGCGGATCTCCGGCTCCGTCCGACGCGCGAGCGGCGAGGGCGAACCTCCGGACGACGGCCTCGACGGGCTCCACGCTGTCGACGCCGGCCACGCTTTGCCCCGCCTGCCAGTAGTCGCCGTCTCCACTTGTCGCGCTCAGGGAGCGCCGGAGTTGGGCGAGAGAGCGAAGCGCGTAGATCGTGCGCATGAAGTGCTTGGTGCGCCGGCCTCGAAGCATCCACCTGGCGAGCGGGGCCGCCTTGAGCCCTGTGCGGCGCACGAACGGGGTATTGATCAGTGCCACGGGCACTCCGGTGATTCGCTCACTCAGCACGATGTCGTCGGCAGTGGCGTCGACGATCGCCTCCTTGTATTCGATGCTGGCCGAGCACTCGTCGGTCGCAATGAAGCGGGTGCCCATCTGGACTCCGGCGTATCCGAGCTCGAGGGCCGCCACGAACTCCCGCTCCGTGCCGATCCCCCCCGCACACACGACGGGAAGCCCGAGGTCCCCCACGTCGTCCAGGAGGGCCCGGGCATCGAGGCCCCCCGCGTGCCCCCCTGCCCTCGAGTTGACCCCGATGAGGCCATCCACGCCTCCGTCCACTCCCTTTCTTGCCCACTTCCTCTCGGTGACGTCGTGGTAGACCCGCGCGCCGAAGGGCTCCACGGCCCGGACCACCCAGTCGGGCTTGCCGAGCGACGTGACGAAGAAGCGCACACCCTCCTCGAGGGCCACGTCGATCCACGCCTCCATTCGCTTCCGGTATGTCTTCGACGACTGCTCGACGAGGGCGTTCATGCCGATCGGACGGTCGGTCAGCGATCGGATTCTCCTGATCCCCTCCCGCACGCTGTATCCGTGGACGTAGGTAAGGGAGATGGGCTGGAGGATCCCCAGCCCACCGGCCGCCGAAGCCGCCGCCACGAGCTCGGGGTTCGAGCAGGGGTACATCGCGCCGCAGATCAGCGGAACGCGGACGCCGGCATCCTCGGTGAGGCGGGTCGCGATTCGCGGCAGCGATGCGGCGGCGCTCACCTCACGGGTCCCAGGAGCCAGACGACCGACACGTCGGCCGCGGCGTCTCCGTCCATGTCGCGGATCCGAGCCGTCACCGTGTACTCGGCGGCGTCGCCGGCGTGCGGCGGAACGCAGCGGCATTCGGCCACCAGGCGGCCCCGTGCCTTCTTGTGGTACTCGACGGCGAGCCCGGTCACGATCCCCCTCGTGCTCGGCGGCAGTCCGGTCAGCATGGCGAGCCCGCTGGTGAGCTCACCCAGGTTCACGAGCGCCACGGCATGAACGGACCGAAGATGGTTGCGGATCCGTCGCCGGTCCCGGACGGAGATCCTCGCGTATCCGGGTTCCAGAGCTTCAACGCGGGGCCTGATCGTGCCGCTGTAGGGAACCAGGAGACGCAGAATCCATCCGAAGGCCCACCGCCCGCCCGGCACTGAAGAGAGGCGCCTCCAGAGCCGCCAGAGAAGGGCGCCGGGTGCCTCTCCGGCGCGTCCCACTAGCCCCGCTCCTTCGTCGGCCGGCCGACGGGATGCCTGGCGGGGACCAAGGCCCCGGGAGGGGGCGCATGCGAGTGCGACATTCGGCGCGTTCCGGCGGAGGCGGCGTTCGAGCGATGGAGCGTGCAACTGCGTCCCAGCGAGGGCCAACATAGGCTCAGGGGTCGCCGCGCGTCACGGGACCGAGAATGGACGCGCTCCCCGGTCCCGTCCCTCGGGGGCTTGGGGGGCGGGCGCCGAGGCGGCCAGGGGCCGACGCCACGCGCACATCCGCCCGGGCTCCTGTGGCTCCGGCGCCGTAGCCCTGCCGATGCCGTGGAGGCGCAGTCCGCTCGACTCCCCGGACCCGGAGCGCTCCCCGGAAGTCGGCCGGGGCGCCGTCGCACCCCTCGACCGTGTTATCGTTGTCCGACCGTGCTCGGAGCCGCTCGTGCCGGCACGGTCCTACCGCCTCCGCGTGTGCACTCGATTCCGGGCCCTCATGCACGTCGTCCGCCAGATGATCCCAACGCCCGGCGACTTCAAGTCGCTGGTCCGGCTGGCCATGCCGGTGGCAGCGGTGCAGGTCGGCGTCCTGCTCATGGGGGCGGTCGACACCGTCATGGTGGGGCACGTCTCGGCCAGGGATCTGGCGGCCGTGGCGCTCGGCAACCTCTACTTCTTCCTCACGGTGAGCTTCGGCATCGGCACTCTCTTCGCACTCGATCCCCTGATCTCCCAGGCCTTCGGGGCGGGCGACCGGGCGGGGATCGCGCGCGGGATCCAGCGCGGGTTCGTCACGGCCGCCGGCCTCTCGGTCTTCGCGTCGATCCTTCTGACGGCGGGCGTACCGTTCCTCACCCTGGTCAGGCAACCCCGCGACGTGATCCCGATCGCCGCCGACTACGCGCTGGTCTCCATTCCGGGAGTCCTGCCCTTCTACGGCTTCATTGTTCTCAGGCAGAGCCTTCAGGCGATGGGCCGCGTAACGCCGATCGTGATCGTGATCCTCGTCGCCAACGCCGCGAACGTGTTCTTCAACTGGGTGCTGGTGTTCGGGAATCTGGGATTCCCCGCTCTCGGAGCCGTGGGCTCCGGCTGGGCCACCACCCTGAGCCGTTGGGTGATGGTCCTGGCGCTCTTGGTCGCGGCCTGGCCTGTGCTGCGGCACTACCTTTGGCCGCTGCTCCCCCAGGCGGCGGCGGCCGCTCCGCTGCTCGGGATGTTCCGGCTCGGCGCGCCGATCGGCGTCCAGTTCTTTCTGGAGCTAGGCGTGTTCGCCGCGATCGGGATCGCCATGGGCTGGCTGGGAACGATCCCGATGGCCAGCCATCAGGTGGCCATCAACCTCGCGAGCCTGACCTTCATGGCCGCCGTTGGGGTTACACAGGCGTCGGCGGTCTTGGTCGGGCGCGCCGTCGGGGCCGGAGATTCCGCCCAGGCCCGGCGCTCGGCCGGGGCGGGCCTCCTCTTCGTGGGGGCCATGATGACGGTCTTCGGAATCACCTTCCTGAGTGTGCCGGGCGCGTTGGCGCGGATCTACAGCGCGGACCCGGTGGTCGTGGGCCTCGCGTCGACGCTGATCCCGGTAGCGGGTGTCTTCCAGGTCTTCGACGGCGTGCAGGCCGTCGCCTCGGGGGTACTCCGGGGCGTAGGCGACACCCTCGCGCCCATGGCGGTGAACCTCATGGGATTCTGGCTGATCGGACTGCCCATCAGCCTTTACCTGGGCTTCCGGGCCGGATTCGGTCCCCTGGGCCTCTGGTGGGGCATGGCCGCCGGATTGGGAGCCGTGTCGATCTTCCTGCTGGTGCGGGTGCGGATCCGTTTTGGACGGGGCCTGAGGAGGCTTCACGTCGAGGCAGGGGCGGGCGCCGCGAGCTGAGCTAGAGTCGCCCCGATCTCCAACGCTCGGGGAAGACGCGCCGAAGCCACCGGAGCCCGGGCCCGGCAGCTCCCCTAGGGATCTTTCTCGCGCCAGCTCTCTCCGAGCAGCTCCTTCATCTCCTCGTCCGTGAGTCCGATGCTGTCGAAGTCGATGCCGTCCTGGCTCTCCTTGGTCGGCGTCGGGCCGGCCGCATGAGGCGGCGGCACGGCGTGCGGCGCCGGGCGCCTGTCCGGGTGGGGTCCGACGTCCTGACGCCGGTCGGCCGAGGGGTCCGGCGCGGCCTTGCCGAGCGGGAAACCCCTCCACCCTCCCAGAACGTCGGCGAGCTCCTTGACGTCGCGCGTGCGGAAGAAGTACGCCCGCCCCTTGGAGGGACGGAGGTAGATGCCCGGCCGGAGCAAGCCCAGCGTCATGGGGAAACAACGGAAGAGGTCCCGGCTCAGCCAGACCCGGTGAAAGCGCCGGAGCGAGATTTCCTCGACGCTCTCCGGCGTGAGGATCCGGGAGCGATACGCCAGTGCCTTGACGCGAAGGTGGTCGGGGAAGACCAGGAGCTTCCGGGGAAACTGCGCAAGATACACCAGCCCGAGCGACAGCAGCAGGACGAGCATGAGTGCGTAGACCGCCGACTGGATCGCATAGTCGTCGATTGTCGCGACGTAGTTGAGCGTCAGCCACTGGAGCCCGAAGATGGCGATCCGAGCCATGACCAGCCCCACGCCGGCCAGCGTGATGACCGAGACAAGTCGGAAGACGATCGGCATGCGAAAACGCGCCACGTACCGGATGTCGCTCATCGTCGCGGGGGTTGTGAGGCACCAGCCGACGAGGCGCACGGTGAGCCAGGCCACGATCAACAGGGCGCCGGCCAAGGCCGTCTGACCAAGGGGTTGCGTACGAAGGACCGAGAGCACCTGCCGCTCGGGGAGGAGGTTGCGCGAAGCGAAGGACGCGACCTCCCCCGGGCGGACGCTCTCATAGAATCCGAGCACGTCGGGAAAGCCCGTGAAGGTGTCGGGATCGTAGAAGTTGCGGTACACCCAGAAGTTGAGCGCTTCGGATGTCTGGTTGCCGCTGCGGAGGCGCTCGATCACTGCGGTCCGGTCTACCTCGAACGCGGCCGGATCGAAGATGCCCGTCCGAAGAGTCTCGATCTCCTGATCGATGACCTGGGCGGCGAAGCCGTATTCGTCCTCGTCGATCGAGCCCCTCACCTGCAAGAAGCCTGCAGGGCCCCTCTTGGAGTAAGCGACCTGCAGACCGTATACGGCCTTCCGTTCGCCGTACCGCAGGCGTTGGTTCAGGCGCCGGTTCAGCAGATCCCTGATGAACAGGATCATGAGTTCATCCTCGGCGCCGCCGTGGTAGAACTTGTAGCGCGCCGTGTAGCGCACAGCGGGCGGGAACCCCCAGGCGTAAGTGGCCCTCCTGCGGCCCGGATCCCGAATCGGGATCTCGCGGGGAGGGACCGGACGGCGGGGAAGTCCTCCGAGGCTGCGCTCCGCCGTGGCCAATGCCTCGGCCCGGTCCAGGTCCCCGACGACGGTGAGCGTCATCGATTCAGGAACGTAGTAGGTGTCGTAGAACTCCCGGAGATCCTCAGGGGTGATCGCCTGGAGGGCGCTCCAGCGGTCGAGGGGCCGTAGGCCCCGCGTATCCATGCCGTATTCCCGCTGCCAGAAGTCGGGGGGCGTGAGCAAGGACGGATTGAGTAGGGCCCAAACGTGTTCGAGGATCTCGCGCGGGCGGGCGTTCGTCTCGAGGGCGATCGGTTGCCGGTTGCGCTCCACGACGTCGGGGGCCATGACGTGCGGCGAGACGATTCGCGAGAGCCACTCGATGGCGAAGAGCCCGTGCTGTTTGTCGATCGTGGCGTAGTACCAGGTGCGATCGGAGGCCGTGAAGCCGTTGCGCCGGCCTCCGAGCCCCTCGATCGCGTCCTTGATCTCCTGCTCCGTCTGGCCATCGTGATCGGAGAAGAGCATGTGCTCGGTGAAGTGGGCCAGACCTTCCTTGCCCGGCGGATCCCAGTGCGACCCGAAGGGAACGGTCAAGCTGACCGATACGTTGGGCGCGTCAGGCAGGGACTTGAACCAGACCTTGAGCCCGTTGGCGAGGTAGTGGGTCTCGAAACCCGCGAAGGGGTTGGGGCCTCGGGGTCTGGCCGTCTGAGCGGAATCGCGCTCGGCCCCGTCCCCGGGTCCGGCAAACGGCGGCAGGGAGGCCGGTGAATCGGCAGGCTGGCCGAGCGGGCGGGGCGCCTCGGCCAACGAATCGGTGGTCCGGGAGAGCGAATCGGGCCGCTGCGCGGCGCCGAGACCGGGCGCCGCGAGCATTCCCGCGAGCAGGACAGCCCAGGTGGCTGGTCTTGCGCTCATTGCCGTCACTCTTGGTGCGAGGTCTCCGTTCGTGTGCAGCATAGCCCGCCCGGGCGGCGGAGCAAGGAGGAAACAGAGGATACGGCACTGGGGAATGGGTTGCCCCGCCGCGAGGGGGGGTGACACGTTGTGGCGCGAGTCCTGGGCGGTCCGCCGAGACCCCCGCAGTCCACCCTGATCGGACGAACGAGGGCCGCATGCGGTTTCATTGCCCTCCCGGTTCGAAGGGCTCGACATCCCAGACGAACCCACCTGGAGCCTCCGGGGGTTGAGAGACGGCGTGGAAGAGCACCGGATTCGGATTCAGAAGACAGCCCGCTACTTCACGCTGGGGGACCCCGGGCCCGGCACGCGCGAGCTCTGGGTCGTTTGCCATGGCTATCGCCAGCTCGCCCGGCGCTTCTTGCGCCGTTTCCGGTGCCTGGACGACGGCTCTCGCCTCATCGTGGCACCCGAAGGCCTCTCGCGCTTCTACCTGGACGACGGCACGCGCCAGCACGGGCCCGGTGACCGGATCGGCGCGACGTGGATGACTCGCGAAGATCGGCTGGCCGAGATTCGGGACTACGTGGCTTATCTCGATGCGGTCGTGGATGAGGTGCATCGGGGCGGGGCGTTCGAGGGGCTTGTTGTCCTCGGCTTCTCGCAGGGGGTCCACACGGCCTGCCGATGGGTCGTCGCCGGAGACCTTCCTGTCCGGCGGTTGATCTGTTGGGGCGCCTATCCACCGGACGACCTGGATCCGGGGCGGCGTCTCGCCCGGCTGGCCGGCGCTGACCTGGTGCTGGTCCGCGGTCTGTCCGATGCTCACGCCCCCCGGACCGCCCACGAGCGGCAGGAGCTCAAGCTCGGGAAGCTGGGCATTCCCTTCCGCACGGCGACGCACGCGGGGGGCCATGAGCTGGACGGTGCCCTGCTGGAAGAGCTGGCCGGCTAGTGGCCCTTCTCAGAACTCGCCCACCAGCTTGATCTCGGGAACGAGCTCGTAGCCCTGTTCGCGGGCCACGGTCTCCTGGGCCAGATCAATGAGAGCCCGCACGTCGGCAGCCGTGCCCCCCCCCAAGTTCACGATGATGTTGGCGTGTCGGGGAAAGATCTGCGCCCTGCCGTGCACGTGGCCCTTGAGGCCGCATTCGTCGATGAGCCGCCCCGCGCCGATGCCTTCGATCTTTTGGAAGATCGAGCCCGCACTGGCGTGGACACGAAGGTCGGGGTGTCGGTCTGCACGCCAGGCGAGGTTCTCGCGCATGATCCGGCGAAGCTCCTTTTCGGGCGCCGGATCGAGGCGAAAGTCAACGGATAGAACGACATCGTCCCGCACGTGAAGGATGCTGTAGTCGTACCCGAATTCGAAGTAGGCGCAGTCTACCGTGCGACGCTCACCCTCCTCGGTGAGGATCTCGGCGGCCTCCACGATCTCCTCGATGAACATCGTGCGCTCCCGCTCCGGAGCGGGCGAGAGGAAGTGGAGGTTCTGCCACATGGCGCCGCCCACAGTGCTCGGGATGCCCACGAAGTGATGGAGGCCGCCCAAGCCGCGACTCACCGTGGCCTCGATGAGATCCGGATACGTATCGACCCCCGAGCCGGCTCGCACCGCCCGGGATCCTACGAACTCGATGCCGTCCACCTCGCACCGCACGACGACGCCGCGGAAGCCTTCGTCCCCGACCAGGATGTTCGCCCCCTTGCCCAGCAGGAAATGGGGCATCCCGAGTTCGCGAAGCGCGAGGGTGGCCCCGACGAGCTCGTCGGCGGTTCGGGCTCGATAGAGTCGGTCCGCCGTCCCCCCGATTCGAAAGGTGGTAAGGGGGGCCAGGGGGACGTGCTCTTCCAGCCGACCAGGACCCAACCGACGCTCAAGTTCGTCGAAGCACAGGGGGCTTGCCATCGTCCGAAGGATCTCCCTTGTGGTGGGTCAGCGCCAGCTAAGCTAATGTTCGGGCATCCGATGTGCATGAAGCGGGCCAGGGCGGCAATGGGCCGCCCCCCGCCTGCACGCGGCCGGGAGGGAATCCGGATCCGAGCGAGCCACACCGTCGTATTCGACGGAGCCTGCAGGGTGTGTCGGCGCTTCGTGGAAGCGTTGCGGCGGTGGGACGTCGACCGATCCTTGGAGATCGTGCCCTCGCAGGGCTCGGGCGTGAAGGACCGCTTTCCCTGGATTCCCCCCGAGGCGTTCGACGCCTCGATTCAGGTCGTCGCCGCCGACGGCACGACGTGGTCGGGAGCGGCTGCCCTGGAGCGGCTCCTGCACGTCCTGCCTCAGGGCCGCCGCTTCCGTTGGATCTTCCGGATTCCCTTCGCCCGCCGCCTCGCCGAAGGGGCCTACCACTCTTTTGCCAGGAACCGGCATCGCATGGGCTGCGCCGACGAGCGAGGGGACTCGGGGGGGAGGCGAGGCCCCGAGGGGGCTGGGATGCCCGACGCCTGATCCCGCGGCTGGGAGGCCCGCGGGCGAGGCCCCCCTCCTAGGGGCGGCCTTGGGACGGAGCCCCGGGCGGTTCCGCCCCGGGCAGGTGCCGTTCCGTGCCCGCCAGAAGCGGACCGTCTGCAGCGCCCGGCCCGGGGCGGCGAGAGTGCGCCGCGCCATCTTCCTGCCCGGGTTCGTGGCGTGCGCCGGAGCGCGGCGAAGAGAGGCCCGGGCCGTCACGCGACATCGAAGCCGCTCTCCCCCAACCTCTGCGCATGTTCCTTCCGTTGCGCGTCCTCCTCGTCGACGACTTGGCCGTCGAAGAGGTGCACCGTGCGCTCCGCAACGGTCGCGTAGCGGGGATCGTGCGTTACCATGCAGATCGTCGCCCCGTCGTCGTGCAACTCGCTCACGAGGTCCATGACGGCGATGCCGTTCTTCGAGTCCAGATTGCCCGTCGGTTCGTCCGCCAGCAGGATCAGGGGCCTGCCCACGATCGCGCGCGCCACCGCCACGCGCTGCTGCTGCCCGCCCGAGAGCTGGCTCGGGTAGTGGCGCATCCGGTGAGGGATTCCCACACGCTCCAGCGATGCCTGGACTCGCTCCTTCCGCTCGGCGGCTCCCGTGCCCCGGTAGGTGAGCGGCAGCTCCACATTCTCGTAGACGGTCAGGTCTCCGATCAGGTTGAACGCTTGGAAGATGAACCCGATCGCCTGGTTGCGGATCTTGGCCCGTTGGGAGGCCGTGAGGTCGGCGACCGGCTCTCCGTCGAGCGCGTACTTGCCGGCGGTGGGGGAGTCCAGCAGTCCCAGGATCGACAGGAGCGTCGTCTTTCCGCAGCCCGATGGTCCGGCGATCGAGACGAACTCGCCCGCCTGGATCTCCAGGTGGATGTCCGATAGGGCATGGGTCTCCACCTCTTCGGTGTAGAACACCTTGCTCAGCCCCTGAAGGTGGATCAGAGGCGCCTCGTCGACCCTCGCGCGACCGGTCTCCATCGTCCCTCCGTTGCCGATAAGTCCCTGTGTCTCGGACCGAGTCCGTTCGGCGAGCCCTACGGGTGCTCGAGAAGGGCCGGTTTCACCTCGCCCTACCTCACTCGGACCCGGTCGAAGCCGTCCCAGCGCGACATGTCCGACAGGATCACGATGTCTCCCCGCTCAAGCCCCTCCCTGACCTCCATCTCGTTCACCGAGCTCGCTCCCAGAAGGACGTTGACCCGCTCGGCGTGCCTACCGTCCGCCATGAGTCGGAAGATGCCGACCCTCTGGTTCGACTGTCCGTAGACCGGCCTGCCCACGTAGGTCACATCATCCAGCCGCTGGATCACCACATTGCCGTCGACACTCAGGTCCGGGCGGGCGCTCCGCGGCAGTGCGTCGGGGAGAGTCACGTCGATCGTCACGGTGCCGTTCTGGACGGAGGGATCGATGCGGACGACGCGCCCCTCGATCGTGTCGTTTCGAGTGTCGATGTAGGCGAGCTGTCCGGCGACGATGTCCTGTGCCTGCGTCTGCGGGATGCGGATCTCCGCCTTCAGCCGCCCTGGCTGCACGACGCGAGCCAGCGTCGCGCCCGACTGGACCCATTGCCCCTCCTCCAGCGGCATCTCGGCGAGGACGCCGGCGACCCCGGCCGCCACCTGCAGGGAGGCGATCCGCTCACGGTTGAACTCGACGATGTCCGACAGTCGGCTGATCTGCCTCCGCTGCGCTTCGAGCTGGTCGTCCACCGACGCCTCGAACACGCGGAGTCGCTCCTCCTCGAGCCTCAGGCGTTCCCGGAACTCCGCTACGGCATCACGGGTCCTGGCGAACTCGGTCGCGGCGACGAGTTGAGGGTTCGTGTCGTAGAGGCGCTGGTTGGTCGCATGCTCGCGCTCGGCGTTGCGATGGAGTGTCCGCGTTTGGGTCACCAGACCGGCCTGCGTGAGAAGCTGGGTGCGCAGTGCGGAGCGGAGCTGAATCAGCGTCGCCTCGGCTCCGGAGAGCTGCTGCTGCGACTCGAGCAGCTTCACTTCCTCGTCCGGGTTGCTCATCCGGACGATCACGGTCTCCGCCTCGACGTCGGTGCCGGGCAGAATCATGATCTGCTCCACGCGCCCGGCCGTCAGCGCGGTGATCCAGCGCATCCGCTCCGGCACCAGCGTCCCCGGTCCCCGGACCTGCCGAAGCATCGTCCCGTGCTCGACCGTGTCCATCCAGATCGTCGCCCCATCCACGCGGGGCGCCGCCGGACGGAGGCCCCGCAGCGCGGCGGCGGTCAGGAGAAGGACGACGGCCGCAGCGGACCACCGGATGGCCCGGCTCCTGGCTCTCGGTCTGGGATCTCGGGGAATGTCCACGAGTGCCTCACTCTCTCGGTCCGACGCCGCCTTGGCCGACTCCGTCCGGACGATCGTCGGGCGGCTCCTGTGGGGGCGGGCGGAGGCGCCGCCCCACCGCGTTCTCCAGGCTCGCCAGGGCGACATGGAACCTATAGATCGCGTCGAGATACGCACGTTCCGCCTCCGCCATCGTTCGCTCCGCGTCGAGCAACACGAGGAAGGGATCGGCTCCCAGGCGGTAGCGGGCTCGGGCCAGCTCGAGTTGCTCGGCGGCCACGATCCGGTTCCGCTCCTCGACCTGCACGATCGCGTAGGCGGTGGCGAGCCCGTCGCGGGCCGACGTGACCGCGGTGCGCAGGCGCAGCTCTTCGGCTCGGCGCAGGTGCACCGCGTCCTCGTATGCGTTGGCGGCCTCCGATGCCTGCCGCTCGCGGCTGAAGCCGGTGAAGATGGGGATGCGGACGTTGAGGCGGGCGCGGAAGGGTTGATGGGTGAAGCTGAACGGGAAGACGCCGTTGGACGCGAGGATCGCATGCCGGTCATCGGCCGAGAGCCCCAAGAGAGTGCAGTCCCGCGGGAACCCCGGCAGGGACGTGCTCAGTCCTGTCGAGATGCGGTTGAACAGCTCGCAGTTCGCGACGTCACGCCCGACGCCTCGCTCCGCCGCCCGCACCAGGAATTCGCCGTTCTCGATCTCCTGCGTGAAGCCCGACCAGTCCGCCTGAAGCGCTAAGGTGGGGAAGTACGAGCTCTGCGCTTGTCGAAGGTTCGCCTTGCGGGCGCCCTCGCTCGCCACGAGGGCGTGGAGGTTGGGATGCGACTCCAGCGCCCGGGAGATGAGGGTCGCATCGGTCCACGTCGGTTCGAACACCCTGAACTCACTCACGAGCTCGACCTCGCCGCCAACGTCGAGGCCGACGCTCTCGAGCAGACGGAAACGCTCCACCCGCAAGGCCGACTCGGCCTGGAGGAGAGCCACGGAATCGCGGCCCAGCTGCACCCGGGCCTGCTTCGCGTGAGTCAGGATCTCCGCTTGCGCATCCACCCGGGCCTGGGCGATCTCCAGGTTCCCCATCGATCGCTCGACCTGGCGCCGGGCGACCTCGACTTGGTCGCGGGCTCGGAGCGCGGCCATGTACTGGAGGGTCACCAGGGACTCCAAGTCGAACTCGGCTGCGAGAGTCCGAGCGCGTGCGGCCCGCCGGTCGGCCTTCGCGCTGCTCACGCCGAAGATCGCGTTTCCGTCGATGCTCAGCGTCGCCTGCAGCTGATAGAACGACGTGTACAGCGCGCCTTCCTCCACCCCGCCGGTGTTGATCGTGCCGATCCGGGAGACGCCGGGCGCCCGGTAGGCAGCCTGGCCGAAGGCATCGAGCCGGGGGACCCACAGGCGCGTGACCGCGTCCCGAAGACCCCAGTCGTATGCGGCTTCGTCGTTCTGGGTGGCCTGGAACGTCGGGTTGTGCCCCCGGGCGAGGTCGATGGCGTGCTGCAAGGTCAGCCGCGTCGGTTCCTGCGCCGCGCCCGCGTGCGCCATGGCCGCAAGGGCGAGCAGCGCCGGGCCCAGGATGCGCTCGCTTCCCCTCGTGTCGAGATCCCCAACTCGTGGCACGTCCCACCTCCGCGGTGCGTGAATCGATCGGACACGCTTGCGAGGGACTTGGGCGAGGCCCGCCAAGAGCTCGCCTCCGTCGCTCGAACGGCGTGCGCCGCACCCTTGCTTTAGGAAGAACCGTGCCGGATCGGATCACTTTCTTAAGCGATTCCATTGCAAGGCCTTATGGTTCTCGATGAGCTGGATCGGCGAGGAGGATCCGTTCGCCTGTGCGACCCCGCTTCCCACAGCCGGACATGCGATCGAGGGCCCGAGACCCGCTGGCGGAGCGGGCTCGCGTGTCCCGTGCTCGGCCGTCGAGCGGGCGGGTGGGATGGCCGCAGGGGCAGCGGCCCGCCTGCGGGCCTCTCGCGAGCTCCCGCGCCAGCGGACCTCGATGCCGCTTCCGAAGAGCTTGGCCCCCTGGGGCGGATCGCGACCGTGCGCGACGTGGGAGGACCGTTGACGGGCTCTCCGGAGTGTCCGATTTTGGGACGCCCATTCGGAGGGCTCGAGTGCGTCGCCTGATGCGGCACCTCAGATATGACTGTGTAAGTGTTTTTCCTACAGGTCAGTAGCTGATGGCCACAACCGACGCTCCCTGCGTGCTGATCGCCGACGATCAGGAGGATGTGCGCACGGCTCTCCGCATACTCCTGGAGGGCGAGGGGTTCCACGTTGTGACGACCAGCTCGCCGGCCGGACTCCTGTCCAGAGTCGAGAAGGCGGACTTCGACGCCGTTCTGATGGACCTGAACTACACCCGTGATACGACGTCCGGCATGGAGGGCATGGAGCTCCTGGCCCGGCTCCGGAGCCTGGACGATACGCTTCCGGTGCTGGTGATGACGGCATGGGGCAGCGTGGAAGGAGCCGTGGAAGCGATGCGGCGGGGCGCGAGGGATTACGTCGAGAAGCCGTGGGACAACGCGCGCCTCGTGACGGCCCTCCGGACCCAGGTCGAGCTGGGAAGGGCCCTTCGGCGCGGCCAGCTGCTCGCGGATGAGAATCGCCTCCTTCGAGGCAAGGACACGCCGGATCTCATCGCCGGTTCCAAGGCGATGGAGCCCGTGCTGCGCATCATGGAGCGAGTGGGACCGTCGGAGGCGAACGTCCTCATCACGGGCGAGCACGGCACCGGAAAGGAGGTCGTCGCGCGCTGGCTGCACGCGGTGTCGGAGCGCGCCGAGAACACGCTGGTCGCCGTCAACGCGGGAGGCTTCTCCGAAGGGGTGTTCGAGAGCGAGCTGTTTGGCCATGTGAAAGGCGCGTTCACGGATGCGCGGACCGACCGGATCGGGTGCTTCGAACTCGCCCATCGGGGGACGCTGTTTCTCGACGAGATCGCGAACATCTCGCTTCGGCAGCAGGCGAAGCTGCTCAGGGTCCTCGAGACAGGGGAGCTCCAGCGGGTCGGCTCGTCCAAGATCCGCCGGGTGGACGTGAGGATCCTATCGGCGACGAACGCGAGTCTCTCCGACGTGATGGGGGCGGGCGACTTCCGGGAGGATCTTCTCTATCGCCTCAACACGGTCGAGATTCGGCTTCCGCCGCTCCGGGAACGCAAGGAGGACATCTTGACGTTGGCCCTCCACTTCCTGAGGCAGCAGCGCTCGCGCTACGGCCGCGAGGTGGCCGGCTTCGCCGCCGAAGCCGCCGACGCCCTGCTGAGCCATCCCTGGCCGGGCAACGTCCGGGAGCTGAAGCACACTGTGGAGCGGGCGATCCTGATGGCTCGGCGTGAACGCATCGGCGCGCAGGACCTCGGGCTTCGGACACGCGGCGACAGGGATCTTCGCTTCGACGACCTGACGCTCGACCAGGCCGAGCGGATCCTCGTCGAGCGGGCCCTCGGCCGCAACGAGGGGAACGTGTCCAAAGCGGCGCAGGATCTGGGGCTCAGCCGGAGTGCCTTGTATCGACGCCTCGAGCGCTACGGTCTCGGCCGCGGCGCCTCCGGATGAGCGGAGGTGGAAGGCCGTAGGCCGCATCCGAGACGACCGACGGGGCCTCGAGAGCCGAGCCCGTCACTCGAGAGTCGGAGGAGTCAGCGATGAAGCGGTGGTGGGAGCAGATCCGCCACGACCACAGGATCGTGCTGCTCGTGCTCCTGGCGAGCCTGCCGGGGATGCTGCTGTCGCTGGGCTTCCTCTGGCTGGGACCCTATTCGGCTCGGCTTCAGTGGACTCTCTCGGGGCTCCTCCTTGCGGCGTGGTTCGGGTTCACCTACGCGGTACGGGAAAGCGTGATTCGGCCGCTTCGGACCCTGTCCAGCATGCTCGCGGGACTCAGGGAGGGGGACTTCTCGATCCGGGTCCGGAGCCCCGAGCGCCGCGGGCCCCTGGCTGTCACGTATCTGGAAGCGAACGCCCTCGAGGAGCTCTTGAGGGAGCAGCGTCTGGGGGCGGTCGAGGCGAACGCACTCTTGCGCAAGGTCCTCGAGGAGGTCGACCTCGCGGTCTTCGCCTTCGACGCGAGCGGAACCCTTCGGATGCTCAACCGCGCCGGCGAGAGGCTTCTCAGCCAGCCGGCCGCTCGCGTCATCGGGATGTCGGCGAACGATCTCCGGCTGCGTGACACGCTCCACGGCGTCGCCCCACGCACCCTCGAACTCAACCATCCGGGCGCCACCGGCCGCTGGGAGCTGCGCCGGACCGTCGTCCGCCAGGAAGGCCATCCGCTCCGCCTCGTCGTGCTCTCCGATCTAAGCCGGGCCCTGCGCGAGGAGGAGCGCAAGGCGTGGAAGCGGATCATCCGGGTGTTGAGTCACGAGATCAACAACTCCTTGGCCCCCATCAAGTCGATCGCCGGGAGCCTTCAGAGCCTTGTGCGGCGAACGACTCTCCCTCCCGAGGTCGAGCCGGACGTGAGCAGCGGCCTGAGCGTCATCGCGGACCGAGCGGAGTCGCTGGGTCGCTTCATGGCTTCGTACGCGCAGCTCGCCCGGCTTCCGGAGCCCCGGCTCGGGCCCGTGGACGTGGGCGAGCTCGTGCGCCGCATCGTCGCCTTCGAGACCCGCACGGAGGTCAGGGTCGATCCCGGGCCCGATGTGACGCTGCAGGCGGACGCCGATCAACTGGAGCAGCTCCTCATCAACTTGATCCGCAACGCTGCCGACGCGGCCTCCGAGACCGGGGGCCGCGTCGGCTTGCTGTGGACGCTCGCGGGCAATCACCTCCACGTCGTCGTCGACGACGAAGGCCCTGGGCTCCCGACGGACACGGGGAATCTCTTCGTTCCGTTCTACACGACAAGGAAGGGGGGCAGTGGGATCGGCCTCGCGCTGTGCCGTCAGATCGCCGAGGGGCACGGCGGTGCGTTGACGCTCGAGAACCGCTCGAGCGGCGAGGGCGCCCGGGCCCGCCTCACGATCCCGATGGATCTCGGAGCGCCCGAGACGCCGGCACCCCTGACGTCCACCGTCTCGGAGCCGCCGAGCGACTAGGCCCTCCGGTGAGCGTTCCGTGCCCTCCCACCGGCGCGACCGGCGGGATTCGGGGGGCAGGCAAGGATGGCTCCAGGCTCCCCGAGCGGGCCCCGGCCGATCGTGACCGGACCCGCCCGACGGACGTCAGGCCCCTGCAGGCCGAGCACCGGGCACCCCCTCGCATCACGCGTTCCCGACGCAATCGCCCGATATCCCGACATAGGGTTGTTGCTTGGCGCCCCGTCCCTAGATTTCGCGTCCACCGAGGGAGGGGGCATCATGACACGGGCTTTCAGACGACTCTGCGCGGCCGGCTTCGCGGTCGTCCTTTCGACACCGGCGTCGATCCTGGGCCAGGTGGAGATCCGAGCCCGGGCCGCCACCGTCACGGTCGGAGGACGCCTCCACGTTCAGGGCGTCACGTCTTCCGCGGATGCGACCTCGCCCGACTTCCTGTTGCGTCGGGCGAGGGTGTTCGTAGGTGTTGAGGTTTCCGATTTCTTCGAAGCCCGCCTCCTCCCGGACTTCGCCGGCGGACGGGCCTTCCTCCAAGACGCTTACATCAGCCTCAACTTCGATCCGGCGTTCGAAGTGGCGGTGGGACAGCTGAAGCGCGCCTCCGAGGTCTTCGAGTTGAGCAGCAGCACGCAGCTGGCTGTGATCGAGCGGGACGGCCGCGTGCCCGGCGCGGGAGACTGCTCGGGTGTCGGGGGCGTATGCACCTTCAGCCGGCTCATGCAAAAGCTCCGGTACTCGGAGCGCGACATGGGGATGCGGATCGCCGGCTCCGGTGGGGGCTTCTCCTACATGGTCACCGCGACGAACGGCACGGGCATCAACGTCAGGGACGAGAACGACGGTAAATCCTACTCGGGGCGAGGCGCCTGGGCGCTCGCGAGCCGACTCGAGATCGGAGGGTTCATCGGCCTTCACGACTATCCCGACGCGAACGGCGAGACCGCATACGGGACGGCGTACGGCGCGGATCTCGACTGGGGCGACTGGTACGATGGGTGGCACGTCCAGGCGGCCGTGGTGGGGGGCGGCAACTGGAGGGAGCTCGACGCCGCGGGTGGGACGGCGCGGTTCCTCACGGGTCAAGTGATCGTCACCTACCAGATCCCCGTGGACTCGGACCGCTGGACTTCCGTGGAGCCTCTGGCTCGGATCAGCTGGGCCGATCCCGACACCGCCACTCCCGAAGACGCGGCCTGGCTCTTCACTCCGGGGCTGACCTTCTACGTATCGGGACGCAACAGGATCGGCACCAATCTCGACATCTATGCGCCCGAGCGCGGAGAGTCCAAGCTGTCCCTCAAGGTGCAGGCGTTTCTGCACTTCTGAGGCTTGCTGGGCGCCCGAGGTCCGAGATGCGAGCGGACCCCTTCGCCCGTTGGTTTGTAGATTGACAGGCACGCCCCGAGCCTGCGAGGTTGCTGGGCTTTGAAGTCACCACCGTCCAAAGGATCGGCCACACAGAGATGTTCAAGTCCGTCCGCAGCCGGATCATCGTCATCTTGGCGTTGGTCGGCGTGAGTATCGCCTATCTCGTCACCAACCAGATCACGCTCGGCCTCGACCTCCAGGGCGGGATGCATCTCGTTCTCGAGGTGGATGATCCCGAGGGTACCCTCACGGCCGACGCCAGGGCCGACGCGATCGATCGGGCCGAGCGCATCTTGCGCACCCGAATCGACGAATTCGGGGTTGCCGAGCCGCTGATCCAGAAGATCGGCTCGGAGCGCATCGTCGTCGAGCTTCCGGGCATCCGGGACGAAGAGCGGGCCAAGAACCTCATCCAGCAGTCCGCCTTCCTTCAGTTCAAGCTGGTCGTTCCGGCGACGGAGCTGGAGGCGGCGCTCAGCCGGATCGACCGCCAGATCGTCGCGGCTCTCGGGGTGGACGCGCTCCAGGAGATGGGACGCGACGTCGTCGAGGCGCCGGCGCAGGACCTCCAGGACCTCATCTTCGGAGGAGAGGGCGCCGACGCGGCTGAGGCGGATACAGCCTCGGCTCAAGGCGAGCAGGCGAGCGAAGAAGAAGAACAGGCGAGCGAAGAAGAAGAGGAGCCCGAGTTGAACCTGAGGCCTTTTACCGCCCTGCTCGCGTCGGGCGACGTCGAAGGCTCCTACCTGATCGCGTCCGAGGACGTGGAGACTGCGCAGACGTTCCTCGCGCTGCCCGAGGTCCAGATCGCGCTGCCTCGGGACATCTCGCTCCACTGGGAGGCGGATCCGACCGCCCTCGGGACGCGCATGTACCGCCGCCTCTACGTGACCGAAGAGGATGCATTCCTGACCGGCGAGCAGCTCGAGACGGCCGTGGCCCAGAGGGACCCGCAGTTCAACCAGGCCCAAGTCAGCTTCCAATGGAACCGGGCCGGAGGGCGGCGGTTCTCGCAGTTCACCACGCAGCACGTGGGGGACTACATCGCCATCATCCTGGACGACGAGGTCGTGAGTGCTCCGGTGGTCCGCGACCGCATCGGGGCGAGCGGCGTCATCGAGATGGGCAACGCGGATCTCTCCGAGGCCGGAGACCTGGCGCTCGTGCTCCGTGCCGGCGCGCTTCCCGCCAAGCTCCGGGTGATGGAAGAGCGGACCGTGGGGCCCTCGCTGGGTCAGGACTCCATCGACCGGGGCAAGGTCGCGGGCGTCATCGCCATGGTGGGGGTGCTGCTCATCATGATTCTGTACTACCGGACGGCCGGAGTCCTCGCCGTGCTGGCTCTGGGCGTCTACTCCATGCTTGTGCTCGGCGGGCTGGCGGCGATCGGGGCGACGTTGACGCTCCCGGGGATGGCGGGCCTGATCCTCTCGGTGGGGATGGCCGTGGACGCCAACGTCCTCATCTTCGAGAGGATCCGTGAGGAGCTCATCGTCGGTCGGGCCACCCGGACCGCCGTGGACGAGGGCTTCAGCCACGCTATGTCCGCCATCGTTGACGCGAACATCACGACGCTCATCACCGCGCTCATCCTCTTCCAGTTCGGTACGGGTCCCGTCCAAGGCTTCGCCGTGACCCTGTCGATCGGTATCGTGGCGTCGTTCTTCTCGGCTCTGTACGTCACGCGGACCTTTGTTCTTGCCTACCTGTCGGGGAAGAAGGCTTCCGACCCGATCAGCATCTGAGACTGCGATTCATGCGACTGTTCGACCAAGCGAGCTATCCCTTCATCGAGTGGCGCCGCCAAGCCTACCTCCTCTCCGCGGTCGTGGTTCTGCTTGGGGTCGGAGGGATGCTCTTCAACGTCTTTGCCATCGGCAACTGGCAGAACTACGGCGTGGACTTCACGGGCGGATCGCTCATCCAGGTCCGCTTCAACGAACCGGCCACGGCGGCTCAGTTGCGCGCGGCCCTCGGGGGTGCGCAGGCGCCCCCGATCACGCGCTTCGGCGAGGACGACGAATTCGTGATCCGAGCCTCCCTCGGTGACGAGGAGGTGGACGCGGTTCGGGCGCAGATCGAAGCTCAGCTCGTCGCTGCCTTCGGAGGGGGCGTGTTCGAAGTCGTACGGACCGAGACCGTGGGCCCGAAGATCGGGGGCGAACTCCAGCAGAAAGCGGCGTTGGCGATCCTGTTCTCCTTCGCCCTGACGCTGATCTACATCGCGTTCCGCTTCGAACTCCGGTTCGGGCTGGCGGCCGTGATCGCGACCGTGCACGACATCCTGATCACCCTGGGCATATTGGCGCTGTTCAGGATCGAGATCGCCCTTCCCACCGTGGCGGCGATCCTCACGATCGTGGGATACTCCCTGAACGACACGATCGTGGTGTTCGATCGGGTCCGAGAGAACCTGAATGCGAAGGGAGGCCGACGTGCCGACCCGGTCGTTCTCGTGACCCGCTCGATCAACGAGACTCTGCCGCGCACGGTGCTCACGTCGGGCACGACGCTGGTCGTGCTGTTCGCCCTGCTCGTCGTGGGTGGCGCGGTCATCCGGGACTTCACGATCGTACTCATGCTCGGAGTCGCCGTCGGGACCTATTCCTCCATCTTCGTGGCGTCGCCGGCCCTCCTGGCGATCCAAGAGCGCTGGGGCGACCGATCGGACCGTCGAACCCGGCGGAAGCGGAGGGCTGCCGCCACGGCCTGACGTGTTCGACAGCCACTGCCATCTGACCCACGGCCGCTTCGACGACGATCGGGCGGCCGTCGTCGCGAGGGCCCGCCAAGCCGGCGTATCGCGCCTCGTGACCATCGCCTCCGATCTCGACGACGCGCGCGCTGCCGCGGACCTCGCGGCATCCTTCGACGGCGTCTGGTCCACCGCCGGGGTTCATCCTCACGAGGTGGCGAGCGCCCGCGACTCGGATCTTGAGGGTGTGCGCGAGCTGGCCGACGGCCGCACCGAGGTTGTGGCGATCGGCGAGAGCGGCTTGGACTTCTTCTATGAGCATTCTCCCCGCAAGCTCCAGAGGAAGTGGTTCGAGGACCAGCTCGAGCTGGCCCACGAACTCGGTCTTCCCCTGGTCGTCCACAGCCGCGAGGCCGACGCCGACACGATCGCCGTGATACGGAACGCGCCGCCCGACGCGCGCTTGGTGCTTCACTGCTTCACGGGCGGCATGGATCTGCTCGAGACAGGTCTAGAATCCGGATGTTACGTCTCCTTCTCGGGCCTCGTCTCGTTTGCCAACTTCCACGCCCGAGAGGCCGTGGAGGCAGTGCCGGACGACCGCATCCTGGTGGAGACCGACTCTCCCTACCTGACCCCCGTACCCCACCGAGGCAGACGCAACGAGCCAGCGCTCGTCGAAGCGGTGATCGAAGCCGTCGCGGGCATTCGAGGAGAGAGTGCCCGAGCCGTGTCCGAGTCCACCGCGCAGAACGCCGTCCGCTTCTACGCCCTCCAGTCCTGAGAGGAGGGCGTCATGAGCCGGACCATCGAGGTGCTCCCGGACTTCGTCGCCAATCAGATCGCGGCTGGCGAGGTTGTCGAACGGCCGGCGTCGGTCGTCAAGGAGCTCGTCGAGAACTCTCTGGACGCCCGAGCGACCCGCATCGACGTCACGCTCGAGCGCGGCGGCAAGCGCCGCATCCGCGTGAGCGACGACGGGGCAGGCATGACTCGGGAAGACGCGCTGCTCTCGCTCGACCGGCATGCGACCAGCAAGATCCGGGCGGCCTCAGACCTTCGGTCGGTCATCACCTTCGGGTTCCGCGGAGAGGCGCTCCCTTCGATCGCAGCCGTGTCGCGCATGACGATCGATACGAAGGAGGGGAGGGAGGAGGTGGGAACACGCGTGCGGGTCAACGGCGGGACGATCCGCGGCGTTGAGGACGTCGCCCGGCGAGGCGGCACCACGGTCGACGTGATGAACCTGTTCTTCAACGCCCCGGCCCGCTCCAAGTTCTTGAAGGCGGTGGCGGCGGAGACCCGAGCCGTGAGCGAGGCGCTCACCGTGCTGGCCCTGGCGAACGCCTCGGTCGGCTTCACGCTCACCTCGGATGGACGCACGCTGCTGGATCTGCCGCCCTCCAAGGATCTCATGGCTCGGGTGAGCGGCATCTGGGGAAGGGAGCTGGCCAGCACGCTGGTCTCGATGAGGGCGGATGCGGGGGAGATGACGTTGCGCGGACTGATTCAGCGGCCCGATTCGGCCAGGAGCGGGATCCGCCGAGCCAACCTGTTCGTCAATGGCCGCCCCTTCCGCAGCCGGCCCCTCATGGCTGCGGTGGACCGCGGCTACCGCACGACGATCTCCGAAAAGATGCGGCCCTGGGCCTTCCTCTACCTGCAGATGCCTCCCGGCAGCGTGGACATGAACGTCCACCCGGCCAAGACGGAGGTACGCTTCCGCTCGTCCGGCACGGTGGAGCGCTTCGTCGAAGAGAGCGTACGAGCTCGCCTCGCCACCGAGGACAGCGCGGCCACGATGGACCGGCAGGTCGCACCGGCGCGCGCTCACGAGCCGGGCGCTCCGAAGGAGCCGCCCCGAGACCGGCAGGATGAGCAGAACCAGACGGCGCTGTTCCTCTCGGTGGCGGGAAGCGGTGGTCGGGCAGCCGCGGCCGGCCGGATCGATGCCGCAAAGCCCGCCCCCGCCCCTCCCATCGAGGAGCGCCCCCGCCTATGGCAGGTTCTCGACACATATCTGCTGGCCGAAACCGGAGGCGGACTCGTGATCATCGATCAGCACGCTGCCCACGAGAGGGTGCTTTTCGAGCGCCTCATGGACACCTTCGCACAGGGCGGCCAGGCCGCCCAACGACTGCTCTTCCCTCTCACCATCCGCCTGTCGAAGGCGGAGTTCGATGAGGTGGAAAGCCTTAGCGGGATGCTGAACCGCGTGGGCTTCGAGGTCGAGGGCTTCGGCGGCAATACGATCATCGTGCACGGGGTTCCCGACCCCCACCCCTACTTCGACGCGGAACGGTGCTTCCGGGAGATGATCGAGGAGCTGGTGCAAGGCTCGGAGCTTACTCGGGCCGCCAAGAACCAGCACGAGAGGATCGCGATGATGTTCGCTTGCAAGGGCGCCATCAAGGCGGGCCAGAAGCTGAGGGGAAAGGAGATGCATGAGCTCTTCGATCAGCTGTTCGCGACCGAGCTCCCCTACCACGATGTGCACGGCCGGCCCACCGTGGTACGGCTCGGCAAGGACGAACTCGAGCGGAAATTCGGTCGGTAGAGACCGGAGGACGGCGGGACGGCTTCGGAATGGACTTCGTGGCGATTACCGGGCCGACGACCTCGGGCAAGACCGCCCTCTCGTTGGAGATCGCCCGGCGTCTGGATGTCGAGATCGTGTCAATGGACTCCCGACAGGTCTATCGGGGCATGGACATCGGGACCGACAAGGCGAGCCAGGCGCTGAGGGATCGGGTGCCGCATCACGGCCTCGACATCAGGGATCCGGGGGAGACCTACAGCGCGGGTCAGTTCGGCCGCGACGCACGCGCCTGGATCGCCGGGATCAGGGCACGAGGTCGTGTCGCTCTCGTCGTGGGGGGCACGGGGTTCTTCCTCCGTGCGCTCATCGACCCGATCTTCCGTGAGCCCGAATTGGGGCAGGACCGTCGAGCGGCGCTCAGAGCCTATCTCGCGACGTTTTCCCGGGAGGAGCTTGAGCGGTGGGTCGATGCCCTCGATCCCAAGCGGAGGGCGGTCGCGGCCGAGGGAGGACCCCAGCGCCTCGGTCGCACTCTCGAGGTGGCGTTGCTCACGGGCCGCCCGCTGAGCTGGTGGCACGAGTGCGGAGTGCCCGACGAGGCTCCGCTTCGGGGCGTCATCGTGATCCTGGAGCTTCCCCGCGAGGAGCTGGACCGGCGCATCGATGCCAGGGTGACGCGGATGGCGGACCAGGGCCTGGTGGGGGAGGTGCGACGGCTGCTCGGCAAGGGATACGGACCCGGCGATCCGGGTATGACGGGGACCGGCTACCGGGAGGTGGCCGCGTACCTGGCTGGGGAGACGACCCTGGACCGGGCTCTCGATCAGATGCGTTCTTCGACACGCCGGTACGCGCGCAGGCAACTCACCTGGTTCCGGAACCAAGTTCGGGACGACGCGATTCGCATCGACGCGCTGCAGCCCGTGCCGGACCAGGCCGCTCAGGTCGTACAGGCATGGAGGAGGCTGGAATCGGTCACGCCGAAACCCTCCGAAGACCCCCTCGGCAAACGATGAAGTCCAGAGGCGCCAGCGGCCTCCGAGCCCGATCCGCCGGCCGGCCGGCCGGCCTGGAGGGCCCGAGGGAAGGAGTGCGGGTCCTCCCGCTCGGCCAGCATTCTGAAGAGCCTCACGCCGGAACCCAACGGGAGGTCGCGGCAGGGGGTGCCTTGGCCGAGCCCGCCGGGCTCCGAACCGGCGCCAGCCCAGGGCGGGCCTTGGAAGCCCGTCGACACAGCCCCGGGTCGCCCGCGTGAGTCCCTGGGAGGCGGTCGTCCTCGGGGCCCTGCAAGGGGCCACAGAGTTCCTGCCCGTCTCGAGCTCGGGTCATCTGGTGGTAGGCCAGACGCTGCTCGACCTGCAGATTCCCGGCGTCCGCTTCGAAGTCGCCGTGCACCTGGCGACCCTCGTCTCGGTGCTTGTGGTCTACCGTGAGCGGATCCGGACACTGGTCCTGGGGGCGCTGTCGGGTGAGGCCGAAGCGTGGCGCTACGCGGGCTTCCTCGCTGTGGCCACGGTGCCGGTCATGGTGGTCGGAGGAGCGGCAGGGGACACGGTGCAGACCCTCTTCGAGGACCCGCTGGTTCCAGCTCTCGCGTTCCTCGTCACCGGCACGCTCCTCTGGTCCACCCGTCGAGCGTTCGGGCGCAAGGGCTGGCCGGGGCTCAGCCTGCGGGCGGCCGGCATGATCGGTTTGGCCCAGGCCTTCGCATTGGTGCCGGGCATCTCGCGGTCGGGGGCCACCGTGACGGCTGCGCTCTGGATGGGAGTCGACGCGGAAGAGGCGGCGGCTTTCTCGTTTCTGATGGCCATCCCCGCGATCATGGGAGCGGCCATTCTCCAGGCCTGGGGATCGGACGGCGTGTCTGGCGGCCCGGGCGGCGGAGTGCTGGCTCTCGGCTCGGTCGTGGCAGCCCTGACCGGCGTCGTGGCGATCCGACTGTTCGTGGCTTTCCTCACTCGCCGGGCGTTTCACCGGTTCGGCATCTATTGTTGGGCGTTGGGAGCGACGTTCCTCGCCTACCTTCTCTTTCTGGACTGAGTTCCGGATGAGCTGTCTCGATACATGGGAAGGCCGTCCCGTGGCGGTCTGGGAGGTCCTGTGGAAGATCCCGAAGTTCGAGGCCCATGACACGCTTCCGTCGACCAACGATCGGGTCCGGGAGCTGGCTGGCGGCCAGGCACGCGCTTTTACGGTCGTGACCGCCGAGACGCAGACGGCGGGACGCGGCCGCTCGGGAAAGCGCTGGGAGTCGGCCCAGGGCGTCGGCCTCTGGATCTCGTTCCTGCTGCGACCGGAGCCCCAAAGCTCCCCGGCGCTCGCTCCGGTCCTCGTGGGGCTCGCGACGGCGGCGGCCATCGAATCACTGTGCCCCGAGCTGCGTCCCCAGATCAAGTGGCCCAACGATCTGCTGGTCGAGGGCCGCAAGCTCGCCGGCGTCCTGTGTGAAGTCGTGGGCTCGGACGCGGTGGCGGTCGGGGTGGGGATCAATATCGGCCATCGGCGAGCGGACTTCCCGAAGGCGCTGCGGGACCACGCCACGTCCCTTGAGGCGGCGGGATGCAGCGGGCTCACGAGATCCAGCTTGGCCGGGAGGTTGCTCGTCGAAGCACGCGGGCTGTTGGACCCTCTCCCGAGCGAGCTCGGTGAAGGCCTGCGCCGCGAGATTCGGCGCAGGGATGCTCTGGTGGGACGCAGGGTCCGGACCGACGTGGGCCGAGTGGGGAAGGCCGTCGGGATCTCCGCCCATGGAGCCCTCCTCATCGAATCGGAGGGGACCAGGCACGCGATCACGGGCGGGAGCGTCGGCCTTGCGTGACGCTCCGCCGGGCCAGCGGGTCGGGCCCTTGAGCCTTCCCCGGGGACGCCCGGTCGTCACAGCCCGGAGGGACCGGGCGGCGCTCAGAGGAAACTAGCACGGAGACACCGAGATGGACCTCGTCATCGATGTGGGGAACAGCGATACGGTTCTCGGGCTCGTGAAGCCCGACGGGGGGCTGGCCGCACACTGGCGCGTGAGCACGAGGGTGCCGCGGACCGTAGACGAGTACGAACGGCTCCTTCGGGGCCTGCTCGAGAGCCGGGGATTCTCGCCCCGCAAGATCGGGATGGCCGTTCTGGGGTCCGTGGTTCCGTCGGCAACGGGCATCCTTTGCGATACGCTGGAGCGGCTCGGCGGTGGGCGTCCCGTCGTCGTGACGGCCGAAAGCCCCCTGCCGATCGTACTCGACGTTGAAGAGCCCCTGAGCGTGGGCGCGGACAGGATCGTGAACACGCTGGCGGCCAAGGAGCTGTACCGCCGCGATACCATCGCCGTCGACCTCGGTACGGCGACGACCTTCGACTGCATCACGGCCGACGGCGTGTTCGTCGGAGGCGTGATCTCCCAGGGAATCCAAGCCGGACTCGAGTGGCTGGGGACGAAGACGGCCAAGCTGCCCAACGTCGATCTGGATCCTCCGCTCAGGGTGATCGGGCGTCGGACCGAAGAGTGCATCCGGAGCGGCGTATTCTACTCTGCCGTGGATGCAGTGGACGGAATCGTGCGGAGGATACGACATGAGTGGGGGCGCCCCGACGTCTATGTGGTCGCGACGGGAGGCTATGCTCGGGTGGCGGGTCCCCACGCCAAGACCGTCGACCACATCGAGCCCTTCCTGACGCTCTACGGCCTGGCCCTGGCCGGACGCGCCATCCGGGGCTGACGAGGCCGGCACCGCAGATTCCCGGGCCGTGCGGCCTCCGGGGAACCGCACCCCGCCCGCTGACTCCGGGCATCCTCCGTGAAGTCGTCCGAACCCGTTGACATCGCTCGCCGGCCGAATACATTACGGCGTCTTTGTTAGCACTCCTTTTGCGCGAGTGCTAACAAAGTGTCCAATCTCATGTAACCTAACCCATTAGCAGGAGGCGATTCGGATGTCGACGGAGGCTGCGAGCAAGGTCAAGCCGTTGGCGGACCGCGTTGTAGTGATCCCGCTTGAGGAAGAGGAGCAGATGCGCGGGGGCCTCTACATCCCGGACACCGCGAAGGAGAAGCCACAGCAGGGTCGCATCGTGGCGGTGGGGCCCGGGAAACTGTCGGACGAGGGGGTGCGCGTGGAGCCCGACGTCGAGGTGGACCAGACGGTGCTCTACGGGAAGTACAGCGGTACGGATGTGACCATTGACGGGCAGGAGTTCCTGATTCTCCGCGAGTCGGACATCTTGGCGATCATCGGATAGGATACTCGCCCGACCGGGACTGCGTTCGAGGCACACGAACGTGATCAACTTCTTTTGAGGAGCAAATGAGCGATGGCTGCTAAAGAGATCGATTTTGACTTCGACGCGCGCGGACGTTTGAAGGCGGGTGTCGACAGGCTGGCCCAGGCGGTGAAGGTCACCCTGGGCCCCAAGGGCCGAAACGTGGTTCTGGACCGCAAGTTCGGCTCTCCCACGGTCACGAAGGATGGCGTGTCGGTGGCGAAGGAGGTGGAGCTGGAAGACCCCGTGGAGAACATGGGTGCTCAGATGGTCAAGGAGGTCGCGACCAAGACGTCCGACGTGGCCGGTGACGGGACCACGACCGCGACGATCCTCGCGCAGGCGATCTTCGCCGAGGGGCTGAAGAACGTCACCGCCGGCACGAACCCCATGGGGATTCGCCGGGGCGTCGACAAGGCCCTCCGTCGCGTCGTCGACGCGCTCCAGGAGCAGTCCACGGACACGAAGGGGAAAACGGAGATCGCGCAGGTCGGAGCGATCTCGGCGAACAACAACGAGGAGATCGGCGATCTGATCGCTGATGCCATGGAGAAGGTCGGCAAGGATGGCGTGATCACGGTCGAGGAGGCCCGCGGCCTCGAGACCACGCTCGACACCGTCGAGGGCATGCAGTTCGATCGCGGGTATCTCTCGCCCTACTTCGTGACCGATCCGGAGCGGATGGAGGCCGTCCTCGACGATCCCCTGATCCTGATCCACGACAAGAAGATCTCGTCGATGAAGGATCTCCTTCCCGTCCTGGAGAAGGTGGCCCAGATGGGCAAGCCTCTCTTGATCATCGCCGAAGACATCGAGGGTGAGGCCCTGGCGACATTGGTCGTCAACAAGCTTCGCGGCACGCTGAAGGGTTGCGCCGTGAAGGCCCCCGGGTTCGGGGACCGCCGCAAGGCGATGCTGCAGGACATCGCGGTGCTCACGGGCGGGCAGGTCATCTCCGAGGAGGTGGGCTTCAAGCTCGAGAACGCCGTGCTGAGCGATCTCGGGGCCGCCAAGCGCGTGGTCATCGACAAGGACGACACCACGATCGTCGACGGAGCGGGCCAGAAGGACAAGATCCAGGGCCGCATCGAGGAGATCAAGGTCGCGATCGACAAGTCGACGTCGGACTACGATCGGGAGAAGCTGCACGAGCGGCTGGCGAAGCTGTCGGGCGGCGTGGCGGTGATCAACGTGGGTGCCGCGACCGAGACCGAGATGAAGGAGAAGAAGGCGCTCGTCGAAGATGCGCTCCACGCCACTCGCGCCGCCGTGGAGGAAGGCATCGTGCCGGGTGGCGGTGTGGCCCTGCTTCGTGTGCAGCAACAGATCGCCGACTTCGCCGTGGAGCGCCACGACGAGCAGGTTGGCGTCGACATCCTGCGCCGGGCGCTGGAGAGCCCGATCCGGCAGATCGCCGAGAACGCGGGAGCCGAGGGGTCGATCGTGGTCCAGGCGGTTCGCGACGAGAGCGGGGCGTTCGGCTATAACGCCCAGACCGACACGTACGAGGACCTGGTGCAGGCCGGGGTCATCGACCCGACCAAGGTGGTGCGCACGGCACTCCAGAACGCAGCGTCGATCGCTGGCCTGCTCCTCACGACCGAGGCGGTCGTGGTGGAGAAGCCGGATGAGAACCCGCCCGCGCCCGCGATGCCCGGCGGCGGCGGCGGCATGGGCGGGATGTACTAGAAGCCGTGGGGGCATGACGATCTCCTGAGACGCGGTCCGGTCCTGGAGCTTCTCCCGCGACCGGTGATCGAGCACGTGGGTTTCGGTCCGGCCCGGCTGCCCTTTGGCGGCCGGGCCGGCGCCGTTTCGAGTCGTGGCTTTTCGCCCCGACTCCACTACCTTTTTTCTCCGGCCTCGGGGCCAAGGAACGGGAATCCAGCGAGACGGAACGGAGATGAGCGAGATCAAGGTGACCCTCCCCGACGGGAGCGTCCTGGAAATGGCCGCCGGATCAAGCGTCCGGGATGCGGCCGCCATGATCGGCCCGGGATTGGCGAAGGCGGCCCTGGCTGGGGAGGTGGACGGCCAGGTCGTCGACCTCTTCCAGGCCCTTGAGGCCGATGCGAGCCTGAGGATCATCACGGCCGGTGATCCGGACGCTCTGCCGCTTCTGAGGCACTCGGCGGCTCACGTATTGGCTACCGCAGTGCGCGAGCTCCGCCCCGAAGCGGGAATCGGCTTCGGTCCCCCGATCGAGGACGGCTTCTACTACGACTTCGCCGTCGAGGAGCCGTTCACCCCCGAGGACCTGGAGGCGTTCGAGGCCAAGATGGCCGAAGTCACCGAGGCCGACTACGTCTTCGAGCGCCGGGTCGTGACGGCCGACGAGGCCCGGGAGCTGCTCTCCGACGACCCTCTCAAGCTGGAGCGTCTCGAGGAGTTCACCGAGGACGAGGTGATCTCCGTCTATCGCGATGGGCCCTTTCTCGACCTCTGCCGGGGGCCCCACGTGCCCTCGACGGGCCGCCTCGAGCACTTCAAGCTGCTCTCGGCGGCGGGAGCCTACTGGAGGGGGGACGAGAGCCGCCAGATGCTCCAGCGGATCTACGGCACGGCGTTCTTCAGAAAGCGGGATCTGGACGATCACCTGAAGAGCCTGGAGGAGGCCAAGAAGCGGGATCACCGGGTCCTGGGTCGGGAGCTCGACCTGTTCTCGACCGATCCGAGAGTGGGGCCGGGCCTCGTCCTGTGGCATCCCAAGGGATCGATCATACGGACCGAGATCGAGGACTTCGAGCGCGCCCTCGTGGTCCGGCACGGATACGAGTTGGTCTACACGCCCCACATCATGAGCGAGAGGATCTTCGAGATCTCGGGCCACCTCGAGAACTTCAAGGAAGGGATGTTCGGGGCGATGGAGGTCGAGGGTGCCGCGTATCGCCCCAAGCCGATGAACTGTCCCGGGCACATCGCGCTGTATCAGGCGGCCCAGCGCTCGTATCGGGACCTCCCGATCCGTTACGCTGAATTCGGCACCGTGTACCGCTACGAGCGGAGTGGGGTCCTGCACGGCATGCTGCGGGTTCGCGGCTTCACGCAGGACGATGCCCATGTCTTCTGCACACCCGAACAGGTCAGAGGGGAGATCGACCGCCTCGTGGATCTCGTGGACGACATGCTCGCCGTCTTCGGATACCCCTACACGATCGAGCTCAGCACCAAGCCCGAGGAGAAGGCGCTCGGCACCGACGAGGAGTGGGACACGGCCGTGGAGCTCTTGGCCGCGACCCTGGAGGCCAGAAACGTCCCCTTCGCCTACGACATCGGGGGAGGGGCCTTCTACGGACCGAAGCTCGATTTCAAGCTCATCGACGCGATCGGGAGAGAGTGGCAGGGGCCGACGGTCCAGCTCGATTTCAGCCTGCCCGAACGTTTCGGGCTCGAGTACGTGGGAGAGGACAACGAGAGACATCGGCCGGTGATGCTTCACAGGGTGCTCGTCGGCTCGATGGAGCGCTTCGTGGGCGGCCTCATCGAGCACTACGCGGGGGAGTTTCCGCTCTGGCTGGCCCCCGAGCAAGTGAGGGTGCTGCCCGTCTCGCGGCACTGGGTCGAATCGGCGGAGGGGTTCGCGGACGCTCTCCGTGCTGCGGGGCTCCGGGCCGAGGTCGTGAGTCGCGAGACGCTGAGCTACCGGATCCGTGACGCCGAGCTGCGCAAGATCCCGTACATGGCCGTGATCGGCGAGCGTGAGGCCGAGGCGGGTACGGTCGCGGTACGAAGAAGGGGAGCGGGAAGGAAACAGCAGATTCGCGACAGGAAGGAGTTCATCGCCGATCTCGCCGAAGAGGTGGAGACAAGGGCTCTGGGCTTGGGCCGGGGCCCATCGACCGCGAGATCCGGGAGCGAGTAGCCGGGTCGCACAGCCCGCCCTGCGGTTCGCCCCCGCTCCACACCTTCGGCCCGCTCGCTTCCGAGCGGGCCGCTTCGGGCTTCCGTTGCGCGGGCGGGCCCCGGACGGAGGGAACCGGAATATGGCCCCCCCACGTCGCGAAGAAACACCGCATTCGGATGGCGGCGAGCGCCTTCGGGCGCGCGCGATGGCGCCCTCCGCTGCCTTGACGCCTCCGGACATCTGAATGATCTTCGTGGGTCCTGGAGCGTCGGGATGCAAAGACAGTGCGGAAGCGAGCCGTGCGCGAGCGGTTCCACCCTTCGGTTCCACTCACCGTGTGTGGAGCTGCCGGGTCTGGAGAGCGGGGAGGCGGGCCCCTGAGGCCCCGGGCGCCCGATTTCTCCTTTGGCCCGGAAGGATCCGGGCTTTTTTGTTGCGGTTGCGCCGAGGTCTTCGAGGCCTGGGCTCGACGAAGGCTTCTTTGAGGAGACGGAGATCAACCAGTAGAAAATGCGTCTTAACGATCAGATCCGCATCAGCCCGGTCAGGTTGATCGACGAATCAGGGAGGCAAGTAGGGATCGTATCCATCGAGGAAGCCCGCGACATGGCCCGCACGAGGGGCTTGGACTTGGTCGAGGTCGCCCCCGACGCCCGCCCGCCCGTCGTCAAGCTGATGGACTACGGCAAGTACAGGTACGAGGCGCAGCGTGCAGCCCGGGAGGCGAAGAAGAAGCAGCACCATGTCCAGGTCAAAGAGGTCAAGTTTCGCCCCGGGATCGAGGACCATGACTACGAGTTCAAGGTCCGCCACGCGCGGCGGTTCCTGTCGGAGGGGAACAAGGTCAAGATGACGATGATGTTCCGGGGGCGTCAGATCACGCACCCCGAGGTGGGGCGTGTCGTCCTCCTACGGCTCATCGAGGATCTCGCGGACGTGGCCAAGGTCGAAACCCAACCGAGTTTCGAAGGGCGGATCATGTCGATGGTCCTGGCGCCCCTCAAGTAAGGCGATAGAGCGCACCCGCCGGTTCTGGGAAACGGAGGAAGCAATGCCGAAGATGAAGACGAATCGAGGGGCGGCCAAACGATTCCGCCGAACCGGTTCGGGCAAGATCCGGAGGATGCGGGCGAACAAGAGCCATATCCTCGCCAAGAAGCCGCGGAAGAGGAAGCGCCGCCTCCGCTCCGCCACGCTGGTCCACAAGGCCGACGTGAAGCGCGTGAAGCGACTCCTCCCGGGGTCGTAGGGGAAAGGAGGGACTCCAATGCCGAGAGTGACGAGATCTCCCGCCCGAAGAAAGCGAAAGAAGAAGATCTTCAAAGCGGCCAAGGGGTACTTTGGCGGCCGCAAGAATCTATATCGCACCGCGAAGGACGCAGTCGAGAAGGGATGGGAGCACGCCTACCGCGACCGGAAGAAGAAGAAGCGGAACTTCAGGCGTCTCTGGATCACACGGATCAACGCAGCGGCCCGGCAGAACGAGCTGTCGTACTCTCGCTTCATGAACGGACTCAAACGCGCCGGGGTCGAGTTGGACCGCAAGGCGCTGGCGGATCTGGCCGTTCGCAGTCCGGAGGCGTTCGGCGCACTGGCCGACCGTGCCAAGCAGGAACTCAAGATCCGATAGCTTCCCCGCGCTCGGCCGCGATGCACGAGGGGCTTCGCGACAGTTCGGTCGCGAGGCCCCTCACTGTTGACAGGCCTGGGTGCGTCTCTCGTAAAATGCTGCACTCGAAGGCATTGGCCAGGTTTAGGTATGAGAGATTCTAATTCCCTGATCGCGACTCTGCGGACGATCGAGGACGAAGCTCTCCAGGCGACGAGGGCAGCGACGGGGACCGAGGAGTTGGAGCGGCTGCGCATCAGGTATATCGGCCGAAGGGAGGGGAGGATCTCGGTCATTCTTCGGGGCCTGCGAGAGGTCGACGTGGCCCAGCGGCCAGCGGTGGGCGCCGAGGCCAACCGCGTCAAGCGAGTGCTCCGAGAGGCTCTCGAGGAGCGCGAGGCGGACCTGGACGGAGGCAACGCCGCCGAAGCGATCGTCGAGGACGTGACCCTGCCGGGCCGAGCCCGCTGGCGAGGTGGGATCCATCCTGTGAACCAGGTCGTCGACGAGATCTGGCAGATCTTTCGGGGGATGGGCTTCGTCCGGGCTCGGGGGCCCGAGGCGGACACCGAGTGGTACAACTTCGTGGCACTCAATACCCCCCTCGATCACCCGGCGGCCGACGAACAGGACACGCTCTACCTGAAGGATTCGGTGCTTCTCCGGAGCCATACGTCGCCGGTTCAGGTGCGGGTCATGGAGAAGTATCCGCCCCCGATCCGAATCCTGGCTCCGGGCATGGTCTACCGGAGGGACACGTATGATGCGACCCACACGCCCGCCTTCGCCCAGATTGAGGGTCTCGTGGTCGACGAAGGCGTCACGTTCGTCGACTTCAAGGCGACGCTCGCCGAGTTCCAGAGGCGCTTCTGGGGCCCGGAGACGAAGGTCCGCTTTCGCCCTTCGTTCTTTCCGTTTACCGAGCCGAGTGCCGAAGTGGACGTGAAACGGCTGCTCACCATGAAGGACGGCACCCGGGTCGAGTCCGAGTGGATCGAGGTGATGGGCGCCGGCATGGTGGACCCGAACGTTCTGGAGAGTGTGGGACACGATGCGGAACGCTACACGGGGTTCGCGTTCGGGATGGGACCGGGCCGGATCGCGATGCTGAAGTACGGCGTGCCCGACCTCCGGCTGTTCTTTGAAAACGACGTTCGCTTCCTCGCCCAGTTCGCGCGGGGAGGAGCCTCGTGAACGTCTCGTTCGCGTGGCTCGAGTCCCTGGTGCCGCATCTGGACATGACGGTCGAGGAGGTGGAGGAGCGACTCGCCCTTCGAGGCGCGCCGGTGGAGGGCGCACAGTGCCTGGGATCCGGCTTGGAAGGCGTGGTCGTGGCCCGGGTGGAGTCCGTGCGCCCACACCCCAACGCGGATCGCCTCTCGCTCTGCGAGGTGAACACGGGCGCGCAGACCCTCCAAGTCGTCTGCGGCGCCCCCGTCATCCAGGAGGGTGGCCATTACCCCTTCGCGGGAGTGGGCGTCACTTTGCCCGGTAACCTGAGGCTCAGGCGCGCCAAGATCCGTGGCGAGTACTCGAACGGAATGCTCTGCTCGGAGAAGGAGCTGGCACTGGGCCGTGATCAGGCGGGCATCATGCTCTTGACCGGTGAGCCCGCGCTGGGGCAGCCCCTGAGCGAGGCGTTGGCGCTGGACGATGTGCGCCTGGACGTGGAGGTGACGTCGAACCGCCCCGACCTGCTGTCGCACGTCGGTGTGGCCCGCGAAATAGCCCCCGGAGGCGTGCGGGGCATCGAGCTGCCTCCCGTCCCCGGAGCCCCGGAACTCGATCTCCAGGTCAGGACCGGAGAGCTCGAGGTCGCACACGCCGAGGTCGGCATCCGCATCGACGAGCCGGGACTCTGCTACCGGTTCCTGGGTGTGATCCTTCGCGGCGTCAAGGTGGGACCTTCTCCGACGTGGCTGGCGCAACGGCTGAGGGCGGTGGGACAGCAGCCGATCAACAACGTGGTCGATGCCACGAACTACGTGATGCTGGAGATGGGGAACCCCATGCACGCCTACGACCTGGACGAGCTCGGCGGGTCGCGTCTGATCATCAGGAAGGCGAGGGCGGGGGAGCGGATGCAGACCTTGGACGGTGTGGAGTACGAGTTCGGCGACGAAATGCTCATGGTCTGCGACGCCTCCGCCCCCCACGACATCGCGGGCGTCATGGGCGGGATTCATTCGGCCGTGACGCCGGGGACGAAGGACGTGCTCCTCGAATGCGCGCTCTTCGAGCCCAAGCAGATCCGCAGGACCCGGCGCGCCCTCGGGATCTCCACCGACGCGAGCTACAGGTTCGAGAGGGGAGTCGACCCCGAAGGGCACCTTCCGGCGGTGAGACGGGCTTTGGAGGTGATCCTCGCGACCGCGGGAGGGAGGGTCGACGGACCGGTGTTGGAGGTCCTCCCGCGACCGTGGAAGCCCTATTCCCTGAAGCTCCGCCTCGCCCGCGTGAAGCACGTGCTGGGCGTCGAGATCGCGTCCGAGGAGATCGAGCGCTTGCTCGCGCCGCTGGGATTCGGTGTAATGGCGGACGGTGAGGCGGTCGCCGTCGTCACGGTGCCGGGCTATCGCAGCTACGACGTGACGCGTGAGATCGACCTCATCGAGGAGATCGCCCGCACCTACGGGTACGACCGATTCCCCGACGAGCTTGGCCCGAGCCGGCTGACCACGGTGCCCGACGATCCGATCTTCGGGCTCGAAGACCGACTGCGGCGTTCGCTTGCGGGAGCCGGGCTGTTGGAGGCCACGAATCCCGCCTTCGCCCCCGAGTCCGAGGGCGACGTCGAGATCAGCAACCCCGTCTCGAGCGAGGACAGCCACCTACGGACCGCCCTGCTGTCCGGCCTTCTCCGGTGCGTCGAGTACAACTTCGCCCGAGGCGCCCGCGACGTACGCCTCTTCGAGATAGGGACCGTCTTTCGTCGGGCCGCCCCAGGCGATCCGCCCCACGAAGATCTTCATGTGGCGCTCGTGGTGACGGGCCGAGAGGGCCCCGGCCATTGGTCCGAGGGCGGCCGGCCGGTCGATTTCTGGACTCTCAAGGGGCTTGTCGAGGATACGGTGGCCGACTCGGGCTGGGAGGGTTCGGTCGCGACGTCGGTGATGAACGAGGGCGGCCCCGGCCCCGGAGGCGGATCGTCCGAAGGCCCGCGGACCGAGGGGGGAGAGGATCGAGTGGCCCCCGACGGCCGGCTGCTCGTATCCTCGTGCGCCATCGTCCTCTCTCTCTCGTCGGGTCGGGCGATCGGGGCGGCCGGGCAGGTGCGACCCGACCGCATCGATGCTCCCGCCTGGGCCGGACCGGTGTGGGCCATGGAGCTTCGGCTCCCGCGCAAGCCCCGGCTCGACCGCGGCCGCGCCTTCCGGCCCCTCCCGCAGTTTCCGTGGGTGGATCGGGACCTGGCGCTCCTCGTGCCGGCCCACCTCTCCGCCGCGAGGGTGCGAGCGTTCATACAGAGGTGCGGTGGCGCACTTCTCGACTCGGTCACAATCTTCGACATGTACCGGGGTGCAGGGGTCGGTGAGGGGATGCGCTCGCTCGCGTTTCGCCTGCGCCTCCAGGCGTGGGACCGCACGCTGACGGACAAGGAGGTGGACCGGGTGGTCGATAAGGTCGTACGTAGGCTTCGGGAGGACCTCGGTGTCGAACAACGCCTCTAAGGACCGGGGCGTCACCCCGGCCGATGCCCTCCAGCGGCTGGAGAACGCCATCTCCCAGGCCGGGGATCGGGTCGACGGGCTCCGCCGGGAATTGGCGCGGACGCGGGACCGGCGCGAGGAGTTGGAGGGGATGATCCGGGGCGTGACGTCGGGAGAGCTGAGCCCGAGCGATATGGTCGAGCGTATGGACATCCTGGAGCAGGAAGGCGCCGAACTCCGAGCCCGACTGAAGGAGGGCAGAGAGGGCGTCGAACGCCTCCTGGCGAGGATCAGATTCTTGGAGGATCAGAGGTGAGCGCTCCAAAGGAGTCGGTGACGGTCAGGATCGCCGGCGAAGAGCACACGATCCGCTCGACCGCCGATCCGGAATACACGATGCGCTGTGCGCGGTACGTGGATCAGAGGATCCAGGCCGTCAAGGAGCAGGTGGGTCTCCTCGAGAACCACAAGGCGGCGATCCTCGCTGCTCTCTCCGTTACCGACGAACTCTTCCAGGCGCACGACGATTTCGAGAAGAGGAATCTCGATCTGGGGTCGCGAATCGACCGGCTTGCCGAGCGGCTGGAGCGCGCGGTCTCGGCCGAGTGAGCTCTTCCGAATCTCGGGCACCTCGGTCCCGATGACGGGATCACGCGGCGCGACGATGCCCGAACTTGCGTGGCCCCGCGCCGGAATCCTATTTGTCCCCGGTCAAACGAAACGCCTACCACGCAGATGCCCCCATGGCGGGGCGTCTGATCTTCGGAGCCGATAAATGGACCCGCTGGTTGTCGGGCTGGCGGCCGTAGCCTTGCTGCTGGGAGCCGCCGGTTACGCTGGACGGGGCTTGGTGGAGGAGTCGCGTCGGAGGAAGGCACGCGCGGCTTCGGAGGACGAAGCCTCCCGTATCCTGGCCCGCGCCCACGAAGAGGCGGAGCGCCTGCGCACCTCCGGGGAGCTCGAAGGCCGGGAGGAAGCCTTCCGGCTCCGAGAGGCGTGGGAGCAGAGGGAGAAGAGAGAGCGGGTAAGCATCGACCGCGCCAAGCGGCGCTTGCTCGCGCGCGCGGAGTCTCAAGGCCGAAGGTTCGAGGCCCTGCACGAGAAAGAGGCCCTGCACGAGGTGCGTGTCGGGGAGCTCGACGAGCGGGCGGCGGAGTTGGCCGAGCAGGGCCGGGAGCTGAGCCGCGCGTGGTCCGCGGTCCGCTCGAAGCTCGAGGCTCTCGCAGGGACAACGGCGGACGAAGCCAAACAACAGCTCATCGAAGATCTGAAGGACGAAGCCAGGGCCGAGGCCGCCAACGACCTGCGAGAGATCAAGGAAGAGGCGCAGCGCAACGCGGAGCGCGAGTCGAAGAAGATCCTGGGCCTTGCGATTCAACGCATGGCGGCCGAACAGACTGCGGCGACCACCGTCTCCGTCGTGCAGCTCCCCTCCGATGAGATGAAGGGTCGCATCATCGGCCGCGAGGGACGCAACATCCGCTCCTTCGAGCAGGCCACCGGGATCGACGTCATCGTCGACGACACCCCCGAGGCCGTCGTTCTCTCGGGCTTCGACCCCGTTCGGCGGGAGGTCGCCCGGATCGCCCTCCAGAGCCTCGTCGACGACGGCCGGATCCACCCTGGCCGCATCGAGGAAACGGTGGCGAAGAGCCGGGGCGAGGTGGAGCGGTCGATGGTCGAGGCGGCCGAGGAGGTTCTCTACGAGCTTGGAATCCACAACGTCAAGACGGAAATCGTAAAGGTTCTTGGACGGCTGAAGTTCAGGACCTCCTACGGCCAGAACCAGCTCCAGCACGCCAGGGAAGTGGCGCTGCTCGCCGGGAGCATGGCGGCCGAGATGGGGCTCGACGTGCAGGCCAGCAAGCGTGCGGGCCTGCTTCACGACATCGGAAAGGGCCTGACGCACGAGCAGGAGGGCACTCATGTGGAGCTCGGCCACCGGCTCTGCAGGAAGCACGGCGAGTCGGAGATCGTGCTGAACGCGATCCGGGCGCACCACGACGAGGAGCCCCACCACTTTGCGGAGACGTTCCTGGTGTCGGCGGCCGATGCGATCTCCGGCTCGCGGCCCGGGGCGAGGCGGGAGATGTTCGAGGGGTACGTGAAGCGCCTGGAGAAGCTCGAGGAGCTGGCCATGGAGCACCCGGGCGTCGAGCGTTGCTTCGCCATCGAGGCAGGGCGCGCCATCCGCGTCATGGTCGAGCCCGACAAGGTCTCGGACAGCGAGATGGCTCGGATCTCGGAGGCTGTGGCGCGGCGCATCGAAGGCGAGCTTCAGTACCCGGGCCGCATCAAGGTCGTGGTCATCCGCGAGACGCGCGCCGTCGAGTTCGCGCGCTAGGACGACCGGCCCCAAGACCGTGGGACACCGGATCGGGCGCTACCGGCGGCCCGGAATGGGACGGAACGGAGGAGAACGCATGTCGGCTGACGTCATCTCGGGCACCGAAATCGCAGCATCGATCCGGGAAGAGATCGAAGAGAGGGTCGGAGAGTTGAAGGCTTCGGGGCTCACGCCGGGGCTCGCCGTCGTGCTCGCCGGCGAGGACCCGGCCAGCCAGGTCTACGTCGGGATGAAGAACAAGGCGGCCACGAAGGCGGGGATCTTCTCCCGCCAGATCTCGCTTCCCGCCGAGGTGGAAGAGGACGAGCTGCTCGGCGTCGTCGCCGGGCTGAACGCCGATCCCGAGGTCCACGGGATCCTCGTGCAGCTGCCGCTTCCCGATCAGGTCGACGAGTCGAAGGTCCTCCTCGCCGTCGATCCCGAGAAGGACGTGGACGGATTCCATCCCATCAACGTGGGGCGGCTGGCTACGGGTGACCTCGACGTGCTCGCGCCGTGCACGCCGAGAGGCGTGATCGAGATGCTCGTGCGTAGCGGGCACGATCCCTCGGGCAAGCACGCCGTGGTCGTGGGACGGTCCAACATCGTCGGACGGCCCATGGCCTCCCTTCTCTTGCGCAAGGCGAAGGGCGGCAATGCGACCGTGACCGTGGCACACAGCCGCACGGCCGACCTGGGCGCCATTACCCGGCAAGGCGACATCCTGATCGCCGCGATCGGGAGTCCCGAGTTCATCGGCGGTGACATGGTGAAGCCCGGGGCCGTGGTGATCGACGTGGGCGTGAACCGCGTCGACGATCCCAGCCGCGAGCGCGGCTATCGTCTCGTGGGCGACGTGGCCTTCGAGGAGGCGAAGGAGGTGGCATCAGCGATCAGCCCCGTACCGGGCGGTGTGGGCCCCATGACGATCGCCATGCTGCTCTCCAACACCGTGGCTTCGGCGGTGCGGTCGACGCATCGCAACGGTCGTGCGGCCTGAGGGGTCTCGCGAGGTGATGACCGCCGCATGACGGCCCCCCGTGCCTGGAGCGTTTCCCGGGTCAACCGGGCGGCGCGACGCCTGCTCGAGGACACGATCGAGAGCCTCTGGGTGTCGGGTGAGCTGGGCAACTGGACGAGGGCCCGGTCCGGGCACTGCTATTTCACGCTGAAGGATGATCGCGCGCAGCTTCGATGCGCCATGTTCCGCACCGAAGCCGCCACGCTCCCCGCCGATCCCGAACAGGGCATGAGCGTCCGGGTCTTCGGCAGGCTCTCGATCTACGAGGCGAAGGGGGAGTATCAGCTCATCGTACGCCGGCTCGAGGCCGAAGGCGCGGAGGGGCTGTGGCGTCTGGCCTTCGAGCGCGTTCGGGCGAGACTCGAGGCCGAGGGTCTCCTGGCCCGCGAGCGGAAGCGCCCGTTGCCGCCGTTTCCGAGGGCCGTGGGGATCGTCACCTCGCTGGGCGGCGCGGCTCTCCACGACATCCTCGCCGTGATCCGGCGGCGGGCTCCCTGGACCCGGGTCGTCGTACGCGGGACGCGCGTGCAGGGCGAGGGGGCCTGGACCGAGATCGCCGACGCGGTCGCGGCCCTGGGCGGGAGCGGGACCGTCGACGTGTTGATCGTCGCACGGGGTGGAGGCTCGCTGGAGGATCTCTGGGCCTTCAACGAGGAGGAGGTCGCACGGGCGATCGCCGACTGTGGCGTACCCGTGATCTCGGCGGTCGGTCACGAAGTGGACGTCACGATCGCGGATCTGGCGGCAGACCACCGGGCTGCCACCCCTTCCCTCGGAGCCGAGGCCGCTGTCGGGGACGGGGCACGCTTGGGCGAGGTTCTCGCCGACATCAGAAAGCGCACGAGCCTGGCGCTGAGGAGGGCGGCCCTCAGGCATCGCGAGGCCCTGGCGCTCCGCGGCGACCGGCTCCGCCGCTCCGCGTCCGTGCTCACACGACCCCGTAGGGAAGTGCTGGACCGATCGGGTGACCGGATGGAGGCCGCCGTCCGCCGCTGCTTCGCGCTCCAAGCGGCGCGCCTCGCCCAGGCGGCCGGCAGAATGGACGTCCTCTCGCCCTTGGCCACCCTGAGGCGGGGATACGCACTGCCGCAGGACGCCGCGGGCCGGGTGCTCAGAACGACCGCCGAACTGCCCCCCGGCCGGCGTTTCTCGCTCCGAGTCTCCGACGGATCGGTGCCCTGCGAGGCGCTGACGAGGGGAGAGGAGGGCGCCGGACCTTCGTGATGACGGGCCGGCGGACACCAAGCCGCAGGAGGTGATTCATCGTGAGACCCGCGAACGACGGCGCGCCCGATCCGACCGCAGAGGGAGACGCTCCCTCCTTGCAGGACCGGCTCGGCCGCCTCGAAGAGATCGTGCGAAGGCTCGAAGCGGACGATCTGGAGCTCGAATCCGCACTTTCCCTGTTCGAGGAGGGGGTGGAGCACGTGCGGCGGGCGGAGCAGATCCTGAGAACCGCGGAGCTGAGGGTCGAGGAGCTCCTGGGCCCGGCGGACGGCCTTCTCACCCGCCCGCTCGCGGAGGAGCCGGGGTGAGGGACGACGGCCCGCCCCTGGACCTCCGCGCGTTCCTTCTGCGGGAGAGAGAGGCGGTGGAGGGCGCCCTCGAACGTTGCCTGGTCCCTCTCGGTGACTTCCTCGCGCCGACTCTCGCCGAGACGGGCCGACACGCCGTCATGACGGGCGGAAAGAGGCTCAGGCCGATCCTCTGCATCGCGGCCTACCGCGCCTGCCGAGGGACGCGCCGGGCTGCCGCCTACGATCTGGCGGCCGCGCTTGAGATGATCCACGCATACTCGCTCATGCACGACGACCTCCCGTGCATGGACGACGCAGACCTCCGCCGAGGCCGGCCCACGCCCCATAGGCTCTACGGGGAGGAGGCCACCGTCCGCGCCGGACTGGCCCTCATTCCGGCGGCATGCCTGCAAGCCCATCGGGCCGCCCGCGCCCTGGGGTGCGGTGACCAGACGGCGACGGCGATCGTCGGGGAGCTCACGCGCGCCGCAGGCGGCGGGGGCATGGTGGGCGGACAGTACCTGGATCTGTTGGCGGAGGGCCGGGCGCTCGAACCCGACGAGCTCGACGAGTTGCACCGGATGAAGACCGGCGCTCTCCTGACCGCGTCCTTGGTGATCGGGGGACTGGCGGCCGGTGCTTCGCCCGGGGAGCTGGCCGGACTCCGCAGCTACGGCCGGTCGGTCGGGCTGGCGTTCCAGATCACCGACGATGTCCTGGACGGCACCGCCTCGTCCAGCGAGCTGGGCAAGAACCCCAGCGACGAGCAGCTGCAGAAGAGCACCTACGTATCGCTCTACGGTGTGGAGGCGGCGCTCCGGCGCGCCCGGATTCTCGTCGACGAGGCTCTCGAGGCCCTTCGGAGCGCCGTGATCGAATCGCCCGAGCTCGGCGCTCTGGCCCGCTATGTGGTGGAACGCGAGCGTTGATGCGGTGTTGTGGATGGCATTTGCTACCACACCCACACTCTGGACGAGGCCACAACCGGAGTGCTCCGAAGGACGTCGAGCGATGCCACGCGGCGGAGGACGTGAGGACGTGCGCACGAGGAAGTGGAGCCGTGTCGCTTCTAGAGCGAATCAAGGACCCGAGCGGCATCGGAGACCTCTCGAGAAACCAGCTGCACGGACTCGTCGGCGAGGCCCGGGAGGGGCACGTCGACGTGATCGCGAAGATCGGGGGGCACTTCGGCGCGACTATGGGTGTGGCCGACCTCACCGTGGCGCTGCACTACGCCTTCGACACGCCGCGCCTCAGGTGAGCGAGATCCCCGACGTTGACTACGGCACCTGGGAAGTGCTTCGGCGGGGCTCCGACATCGCACTTCTCGCCGCGGGCACGATCGTCCTCGACGCGGTCGATGACGCGCGGGCTCTCGCCTCGCGGCGGATTCAGGCCACCGTCGTGAACTGCTGCTTCCTGAAGCTCCATGACGGGGCGATCCTCCGAGAGGTCGTCGAGGGCCACTCCGCGGTGTTGACACTCGAGGAAGGCGCCGTGGTCAACGGCTTCGGGGCCTCTCCGACCCGGGAGACCGGACTCCTCGACGCCGGGCGGCGGGTGCAGGTCCGCAGTCCGGGGTTGCCGGACCGATTCGTCGATCACGGAGCGCGCGACGTGCTGCTCCGCCAGGTTGGACTGGATGCCGAGGGAATCGTCATCGAAGTGCGACGCATACTCGGTGATGCCGTCTCCCGCGCCTCGATGGAGGGTGCGTGACGGACGAGGTCTCCAGGGCCGATCCGGCAAGGACGCTCCAACGCATCGGGGTCATCGGGCGCTCCGCACATGAGGACATGCCGCGGTGCGTCCGGCGTCTCACTCGCTTCGCCGGGGATCACGCCTTGGAGCTCCGCCTGGAGGGCCACCTGCTCCCCGAAGCGCCCGACGGGACCCGACGCCTGAGTCTCGACGAGAAACCGGTGGACCTCCTCATCGCGCTCGGGGGTGACGGCACGCTCCTCAGGGCGGGGAGGTTGGTGGCGGGCCGGGAGATCCCCGTCCTGGGAATCAACGTCGGCCACCTCGGCTTCCTGACCGCCCTCCCTCACCCCGAGATGGAGGCCCGCCTGCGTCGGGTCCTCGACGGTGACTACATCCTGGACCGGCGCTGCATGGTCGAGGCCCGCCTCCTCCATGCCGACGGGTCGGAGGCGGATCCCTTGTTGGCGTGGAACGACCTCGTGATCCACAAGAAGGGCGTGGCCCGCGTCACCCGTCTGGGGCTGCGAGTCAGAGAAGGGGACGATTGGCAGAGGGTCGGCAGCTTCTCGGGAGACGGCCTGATCGTCTCCACACCGACGGGCTCGACCGCGTACTCGCTCTCGGCGGGCGGACCGATCGTGGTGCCGACGGTGGACTGTCTGCTCGTTACCCCGGTGTGTCCGCACACGCTGGCCGTGCGGCCCCTGGTCATTCCCGGAGACCAGGTCTTGGCCGTGATCCCGTTGGACCGTGCCGAAGACTTGGTCCTGACGGTCGACGGACGGATGGCCCACCGCTTCGGGGTCGGCGCGGAGGTTCGCATGACCCGCTCCGACGTCGAGATACCGCTCGTCCGCTTTTCGGACCAGAACTTCTTCGGCACCCTCCAGCGCAAGCTCAACTGGGCGGCACGGCCCTCCAGCTGAGGACCGAGGGCGGCCCCCCCTGGGGTCTTGGGACCCGCCGCCTCCCTGCGTCCCTCCCGATCGGTTCGCACGCCATTGAGCCGCCGCGGAGTGCCTCGGTACATTCCGCCATGTTGATCGAGCTGCGCGTGCGCGACTATGCCGTCATCGACGACCTCGCGCTTGAGCTGCGCCCCGGCTTGAGTGCTCTCTCGGGAGAGACGGGGGCGGGAAAGTCGATCATCGTCGGCGCGCTGTCCCTGCTCCTGGGAGGGCGGGCTTCGAGCGACACGATCCGGGTGGGGGCCGAGCGGGCCCTCGTTGAGGCCGCCTTCGACGTGGCGGAGCGGCCCGAGCTCCTCGCCCGCATTGCCGACCTCGGCCACGAGACCGAGGACGGCCTGCTCGTGCTCCGCCGGGAAGTTGCGGTCCGGGGCCGGAACCGAGCGTGGATCAACGGTTCTCCCGCGACGGTTCGGAGCGTGGGGGCGCTCGGCAGGACGCTTGTCGATCTCCACGGGCAGCACGAGCACCAAACGCTCCTGCGGCAGGAGGCCCAGCAGGGCATCCTCGACGCCTTCGGCGACGCCGAGGACCTCGCGAGGCGCGTGCGCGAGCGGTTCGAGACGGTCTCGGACCTGGAGACAAGGCTCCGGACGCTCCGCGAGCGGCGCCGGGACTTGGAGAGTCGGGCGGACTTCCTCCGCTTCCAGCTTGGGGAGATCGAGGCGGGTCGCCTTGAGGTCGGCGAGGACGCGGCCCTCGAGGACGAGGCCCGCCGCCTCGAGCACTCCGAGGAACTCCTGCGCGAGACGGCCGCGATCCACGCCGAGTTGTACGACGGAGACGGGGCCGTGACCGACCGACTCTCCCGAATCCTCGGATCGCTGGCGCGCCTCAAGCAGTGGGACCCGCTGCTTGAGGCTGCGTACGATGCGTTGCAGGACGCCTATCACGGGCTGGTGGAGGTGGGCCGCGAGTTCGGCGACTATGCCGGAACCGTGCGCCATGATCCCGGTCGCCTCGCCGAGGTCCGGGAGCGTCTGGACGCGATTCACCGCCTCAAGCGGAAGTACGGACCGGAGCTCGAGGACGTCATCGAGACCCGCGCGCGCCTGAGGGCCGGACTCGACGAGCTTGAGGGTGCCGGTTGGAATGAGGAGGCGCTTGTGCGGGACGCCGAGAGCGCCAGGGCCGACTTGGCCCGCGCGGCCCGGAGCTTGACGCGCAGGCGGCGCAAGGCGGCTCGCCGGCTCGAGACCGATGTCGAGGACCTCCTGCCCGGCCTCGGCCTTCCCGGCTCTGCGTTCCAGGTGCGGCTCGACGAATCGCACGGGGTGGAGGCAGGCGGGGCGGAGCGGGTGGAGTTCCTCGTGTCGGCCAACCCCGGCTTCGCTCCGATGGCGCTCGGTCGGGTGGCGAGCGGCGGCGAACTCTCTCGGATCATGCTGGCGCTCAAGGCGATCCTCGCGCGGGTGGACCAGGTACCCACCTTGGTCTTCGACGAGATCGACGCCGGCATCGGCGGACAGGTTGCCGCCCTGGTGGCCGCCGAGCTCCTCAGGGTCGCCCGGTACCACCAGGTGTTCGTCGTCACGCATCTGCCTCAGCTCGCCTGCCGCGCTCAGAGCCACCTTCTGGTGGCGAAGACCGATGCATCGGGTCTTGCATCCACCCGCGTCGACGAGCTGCGGGGCGAGGCTCGAGTGCGCGAGATCGCGCGCATGCTCGGCGGCGATCCCGAGTCGGAGGCGTCGAGAGAGCATGCCCGCGAGCTGTTGCGGGCCGGATGATGCGCATCTTCGCCCAGGGGCGCGGAGACGCTAGTTCCAGAGCCCTCTGAAGAGCCGTAGCCCGAACTCGAGGCGTGTGGACTTGGGCGTGAGCCCACCGGTCCCCGACACGCTCCGGCGGTAGAGAAAGCGCGCCTCCATGGGGCGGCCGCGACCACTGCGCAGCGTGGAATACACGAACCCGAAGCCGGCCTCCAACACGCTCTGAGCGGTCTCCAGCTCGAGGAGATCGACATCGAGACCCGCCGGGAGCGGCTGGCCCGGGTCGGCCAATTCGTAGGTGTCCGCCGCTTTGCTGAGAGCCTGCAGATCCGCCGCGACCGCCATCTCCTCGGTGAGCCGGAAGCGGGGGGTCAGGCGTGCGCGGTAGTAGTTCCCTGGGGTCCAGCGGACGGCCCGAGTCGTGTATAGGGGCGCGAAGATCCGGCCGGGCGCGGTGACCCGCCGCGTCACCAGGGTCGAGGTGGCCACGCCGTATTGGAACTCTCCCCAGACCCCCAGGCGCCCCGACCCCAGCCCCCCGAAGACGCTGACCTCGAAGTCCTGTTGCCCGTCACCGCTGCCGGCGTCCAGGAAATGGTCGGGGAGATCGGTTTGGCCGGTTCCCAGGCGCACGAGGGCTCCCGCGCCGATCTGATAGCTGGGGCCCGAGGGCGGTGGCCCTCCCGGGGAGGCCGGCTCGGAGGCCAGGAGTCGGAAGTTGGCGTAGACTTCCGCGTCGCCCATCCTCCACGGACTGCGCCACGACTCGATCGGCGCTCCCGCCACTCCATACTCCGGGTCCGTCACCAACGCCCCGTACTCCTCTTCCGTGAGGGGCTCCGTGGCCAAGGGCACGTCGCTCGGATACCCGATGCCCAGAGCCTCGTGGGCGGCCATGAACGATCGGATCCGGGACTGCAGGGCGTCACCGGTGGGCGTGCCGGCAAGCGGGAAGACACCGAAAGACACAAGACCCGCCAGGACGGCCTCTCGAAACCTCTGACTGGTCGTGAGCAGCGACGAGGCCTCGCTGCAGCCCGACCCCGTCGGGTCCTGGGAGCACAGCTCGTCGACGCGCTCCGAAAGCGTCGACTCGGCATTGAGGATGTCTCCGACGAAATTGCTCACGGCGATCGCATCGCTCTTGGAGGGCGAGATCCCCGCGTTGGCTCCGTGCCCCCCGAAGGTCCACGCCACTTCCGCCCGCCGGCGGGAGAAGGGGATCATGCCGCCGACAGTGAGCCAGTCGAAGACGCCCACGTCGAGTCGAATCGGGAGCCACACGGCGTCCCGGGTCACAATGGCCTCGCTCGAGCCCAGGACCAGGGGTTCCACGGGGCCGCCGGCTGCGGTCTCGAGGACGCGCTCGAGCTCTTCCAGCCCGGGGAAGAGCCGGCCGCCGACCGCCCGGTCCGAGAGGTCGAAGCCGAGCGGCTCCTCTTCTTCGAGCAGCGAACCGCCTTCCATGCGCTCTCCGAACCGCCGGTCCGCGTAGAGATGGATCGCGCTGGCCTCGATACGGACCCTGCCCGCCTCGACGAGAGGTCCGGAGACCTCCTGGGGGCTGGAGCCGATCGGGGCCAGGGCCATCGGGACTACGAGGCACGTCGAGACCACGAGACCCCTGCCCGAATGCACGCGTCGACCCGGCCCGGGCTCTCGCTCGGGCATGCGATCGACCCTCGCCCCTATGCCGGGCAAGCGCTGGTCCTCGATGTCATGAGAAGCTCGGTGATGAACGGGTTTGGAGGCCGTGAGACGGCGCGGGCCGACCGATCGCCGATCGCCGCCTGCTGGAACTTGACACGTTTTGGGGCGGTGTCTAGCTTCCGGCGAAGAGGACGAGAGGTGCTTTGGAAACGACTTCCGCGCGTGCGGGTATCCCCAGAGCACCTTTTTTCCATGCGGGAATAGCTCAGTTGGTAGAGCACCACCTTGCCAAGGTGGGGGTCGCCGGTTCGAGTCCGGTTTCCCGCTCTCGGAAAGGGCGCTGCGGTCCGAAGGGCGCGCGGCCCTTTTCTCGCCGGGCGCCGTAGCCAAGTGGTAAGGCAGAGGCCTGCAAAGCCTTTATTCCCCGGTTCGAATCCGGGCGGCGCCTCTCGACCCGCCCGCGCGGAGGCTCGCGAGGCGGTTCCTTCTCTCCCGCTCCCGACCCTTCGGGTGCCCGGGGGCGGGAATCCGGCCGAGTCGGGCCGTTCCCCTCCCGTCCTTTGAATACCTTCACGCGAAGTCCTAAGATAGAAGGGTGTCGCGCCGATCACCTGGAAGGGAGCGAGGCAGTGAAACGAAACCACCGCCACCTTTGGCCCGCCGGATCCACATTCGTGCTGCTTACCGCTCTCGCACAGGTCGCTCCCGCCCGGGCCCAGACCGTCGAGGGCACCGTCGTCGATGACGAGTCGGACGCCCCGATGGAGACGGTCGAGGTTTTTCTTCTGGATGCCAGCGAGCGCGTCGTCGAGGAATACCTCACCGACGCCCGGGGCAATTTCCTGGTCCAGGTTCCGGATGGCGGCCAATACCGTCTTCGGGCGAGGCGCCTCGGGTACGAGGCCTCCACGTCGGACGTGTTCGTGCTCGCCCCCGGCCAGGCCGCCTTGGCTGAGCTCCGCCTCCAGGTCGACCCTGTCCTCCTCGATCCGATTCGGGTCGAGGGCCGAAACATGGCCCTCTCCGTCGCCGGCTTCTACGAGCGCGAGATGGACGGGTACGGACAGGTTCGGACACCGGAGGATCTCGAAGCCAAGCCGCCCCAGGACGTCGAGGACCTGCTCAGGGGCATGAGCGGGATCCGAATCGTGCGACCCCGTGGCACCTTCGCCATCGACGTGCTGTCGACCCGCCGAGTGCGTGACTGCCGCCCGAGCGTCACGATCGACAATCGGATCGTACAGAGGGGCGGCGCTGGGGAGAGTACCGGATGGCACGAGAGGTTCAACGTGAGGGACGTGGCGGCGCTCGAGGTCTACGCCGGGCAGGCGGGCCTGCCCGACATCGTGGCGGGACCGGTAAGCCCGTGCGGCGCGATCATCATCTGGACCAAGGGCTACATCGGAACATGACCGATCGATCCGGGCTCGCGGCGCCGATCAGCCGATTCGCGGCGGCTGGGATGTAGATTCCGTGGGCTCCCGCTTCGTAGCCTTCCCGGTCCTGGCCGCTCTGGCCGCGAGCCTCGTGGCCGCCTCGGCCTCCGCCCAGCGCCTGTCCGTCGACGTCGGCTTCAAGGGCGGCCTCAACTTCTCCAGCTTCCACGGCACGGAGATCGGCGACTCCGAGACGCGCCATGGGCACATCTTCGGATCCTTCGCCCACTTCGATTTCGGGGCGCCGGTGGTCGTGCAAACGGAGGCATACTATTCGAGGAGGGGCGCGAAGGAGCCGCAGATCTTCACCGACGAGTGGGGTTGGATCTCCGAGGGACTCTGGAGCTACAACTACCTCGACTTCGTGGGGCTCCTCAAGGTGCCCCTCACCCCCCGGCGGCTCCCCTACGCGGTGAGCGTCTTCGCGGGCCCTGTCGTCTCGTTCCTCGTCGGGGCCAAGGCGACGGGCCTGAAGGACACTCGCTTCAGCTGTTGTCCACCGCAGCGTGTGCCCGGTGAATCCCCCTACATCAACCCTCTGAACTACAGCACGAGGGGCAATGACTTCGGCGGCACGGCCGGCATTGACCTCGCGATCAACGTCGGGCCGACGAAGATCACCCTGGACGCGCGCTACACGCGGATGACCAAGGAGTTCGACGAGGCGCCCTTCGACGACCTCTACTCGCGCAAGCACAGCGCGTTCTCGCTCCAGGTGGGCCTGAGCCTCACTCCGAACGCCTGGTCTGGGGGACGACGGCGCCGCGCTCGCCGTCCCGTCGTGAACCGCCCGCCGCCCGTGAACACGGTCGTTCTCATCGAGCGGATCCCGCGCGAGGAGATCGCGGCTCGGCGCGAGAGCTTCAGCGCCTACGACATCATCCGCCTCGAGAGGCCGCAGTGGGTGGACACGCAGGCCGGCACCGTCCGGGGCACGCTCTTCGTTGACGGACAGCCCTGGGCCGGCTCCCCCGAGATCCTCCGCAGCACCCGCGGGTCCGATATTCAGGAGATTCGTCGCATGGAGGGGGCTCCGGGCCGCTACAGGGGGCATGGGGTCGTGATCGAGATCATCACTCGCTAGTAGAGCCGCTCACCCCGCCAGGCATGCCCCCCGGCCGTGGCCAACCCGCGCCCCGCGTGCCGCCTCCTCCCCGAGTCCAGACCCGGCGGCCACCGCCATCCACGCGCCGGGCCGGCCCCCGTCAGGGGTCCCTTCGTCCCGCGGGGCGGTTCCCCTGCCGCGGCCGGGCCTGTTGGCCGGCTCTCTTGCCTTCGCGCTCCCCGGCGCGTTCCCTTAGTCGTTCAGCCGCCCCATGCCCGCGACGGATCGGATCGCCATGAGCTTCTCCAGCCACTACCTCCCGCGGACCAAGGCCGGCCGAGTCAGCGCGGTCACGTTTCTGGCTCTGATGACCCTGGCCCAACCGCCGATCGTGTTTTGGGTGGACGAGTCCTTTTCGGGGGAGTTCTTGCTCGGCATGCCCTTCCTCTACGTCTATCTGGGCGCCGTCTACTTCGCGCTGATCGGAGTGCTGCTCTGGGCGCTCCGAATGAGGGTCTGATCCCTTGGAGAGCTGGGTCGTCGCAACGGGCGTCGTCTTCGCCTACATCCTCGTTACGGTCGTCCTCGGTTTCCTGGCCAATCGGGCCATGGCTGTGGAACTCGAGGATTTCCTCCTGTACGGGCGGCGGGCGGGCTTCGTGGTTCTCTATCTCACGGTCGTGGCCAGCTACCACTCCGCCTTCGCGTTCCTCGGCTCCGGCGGCTTCTTCTACACCCACGGCATCGGATTCTGGGAGGCGGGCACGTGGACGGTCCTCGTCGGCGCGATCACCTACACGCTGGGCGTTCGGATCTGGGCTCTGGGCAAGCGCTTCGGCTACATGACGCCCGCCGACATGCTCGCCGACTTCTACGAGAGTGAGACGGTTCGGGCCGTCGTCGCCGCCGTCTCCGTGCTCTTCACGGTCCTCTACATCCAAGTCCAGGCCCAGGGTCTCGGCTACATCATCGCCGTGGCATCGGGCGACCGAATCTCGTTCGAGGTGGGCACGCTCGTCCTGCTCGTCGTGGCGGCCGGATACCTCATGGCTGGCGGGCTGCGGGCGGTCTACTGGACCGACGTGGTGCAGGGCGCGTGGATGTACGTCGCGGTGTGGGCGGGAGCGCTTGTGCTCGCGGAGCGCCTCTTCGGCGGGCCGCTCGCGCTCTGGCGCCGCGTGGCCGAGGAGCGTCCCGACCTCCTCCGGCTCCCCGGACCCGAGGGCTTCTTCACCCCCGGGATGTGGCTCGGCATGACGATCGCCCTGTCTTTCGGGATCATCCTCCAACCCCACATGATGATCCGCTACTATACGGCGGCTTCGGGGCGGGTGCTGAAGTGGCTCGGTGCGACCACGCCGATCTTTCTGGTCACCTTGTACCTTCCGGCCGCGCTGGTGGGCTTGGGCGGGGCCGTCGTGCTCCCCGATCTCGCCATCGCGGACCGCATCTTCCCCGAGCTCCTCGTCCTCTATGCTCCGGCGTGGCTCACCGGCCTGATCCTGGCCGGAGCGACCGCCGCCGCCATGTCCACGCTGGACTCGATTCTGCACGCGAACATGACGGTGCTCACCCGGGATGTCTATCAGCGCCACGTCGCCCCGAATCGGGGCGCGCGCCACTATCTCTGGGTGGGCCGGGCGATCGTGCTCGCCCTCCTCGTCGTGGGCTACGTACTCTCCGTCCACACCTTCGGCTTCCTCGTGACACTCGTCGCGCTCTCGGGCGCAGGCGCGCTTCAGCTCCTGCCGGGCACGCTCGGGGTCTGCTACCCGACCCGACGCCCGTTCACCCGGGCGGGGGTGCTCGCCGGGATCGGCGCCGGGCTGGCCGTGCTCTACTGGACGCTTGTCGTCGTGCCCCACCCCTGGGGAATCCACGCCGCTCTCTGGTCACTGGGAACGAACTTCGCGGTGTGCGTCGTCGTGTCGCGCCTGAGCGCGGCACCTTCGCCCGAGACCGTGCGTCGGATCCACGGCACGCTGGAGGACTACGTCTACGGCGCGGGTGAGGAGGCGCTGGAGGCTCCCCCCTCCCCGTAGCCACGTCTTCCGCGCCGAGCCGCACTCGGACTCGGGGATCCCTCCGGCGGACGCGAGGGGAAGCGGCGGACGCTCAGCGCCTCTCCAGCGCCTCGCGCAGCATGTGCCTGGACAGCTCGGGATCGGCGGCGCCCCCCGTCTCCTTCATTACGCGACCGACGAAAAAGCCGAGAAGCCCCTTCTTGCCACGGCGGTACGTCTCGGCCTCGTCGGCGTGCCGCCCGATCACCGCCGAGACCACCGGCCCGAGCGCCCGAGCGTCGCTCACCCGCCTCAGGCCCCGCTCCTCGATCACCCGCTCGGGGTCGCCGCCATCGGTTGCGAGGACGCCGAGCACCTCCTTGGCGGCCCGGCCCGAGACGGCACCGGAGGACAGGAGATCCACGAGGCGGCCCAGCTCGGCGGCCCCGAACGGCAGCTCCGTCACCCGGCGACCGTCCCGTACGCGGCCCAGCTCGTGGACCACCCACTTGGCCATCACGTCCGCGTGGCCCGTGTGGAGCAGCGCCGCACGGAAGAACGCGAGCAGGTCGGGGTCCCGGGCCAGGACGCCGGCCTCGGCTTCGGGCACCCCGAGGTCGGCCACGAGCTCGTCGTAGAGCCTCCGCGCATGCCTGCCGCCGGGGCGCGCGGCCCTGGGCCGGGCCGGGGTCGGGGCACCCTCCCCGGCCGCGCCGGTCCGCGGGTCCGGCCCCGCCTTCGGCCTCCTGCCCGCCGCCCGCCCTCGAACCCTCGCCCAGCCGTCCCGGAGCGCGACGGTACGATTGAAGACCAGCCTGTTCGGCCTCGAGTCCACGGCATCGACGACAAAGTAGCCGGTCCGCTCGAACTGAACCGGGCGTCTGGGCGGGTCGGCGCCCACGCTCGGCTCGACGCGGCCATCGGTCAACACCGCGAGAGAGTCCGGATTGAGGTTGACCTTGAAGTCCTCGTCCTCCTCCGGATCGGCCTTGACGAAGAGTCGGTCGTAGAGCCGCACCTCCGCCGGCACCGACCGGGTGGCCGAGACCCAGTGAATCGTGCCCCTCACCCGTCGGCCGTCGGGGGTGGCACCGCCGCGGGTCTCGGGATCGTAGGTGCAGTGGACCTCCGCCACGCTGCCCCCCTCGTCCTTCACGAGATCGACGCAGCGCACTACGTAGCCGTAGCGGAGACGCACCTCACCCCCCGGTACCAACCGCTTGAAGCCCGGAGGCGGATCCTCCTCGAAGTCCGACGCCTCGATCCACAGCTCCCGGGTGAAGGGAATCACGCGTGAGCCATCCCTGCCCACGTCGGTCGGAAAGTACGGGGCCTCCAACTCCTCGACGGCGTCCTCCGGGAAGTTCAGGACGATGAGCTTGAGCGGTCTCAGCACGCACATGACCCGCGGCGCCTCGTGGTTGAGCTCGTCGCGAACGGCGTGCTCCAGCTTGCTGATCTCCGCCCGGTTCTCGGTCTTCGCGACGCCGATCGTGCGACAGAACGCCCGGACCGCCCCGGGCGGCACTCCCCGGCGTCTCAGGCCCGCCAGGGTCGGCATGCGCGGATCGTCCCAGCCCGAGACGTGCCCCTCCCTCACGAGCTCGAGCAGCTTCCGCTTGCTCAACACCGCGTGTTCGAGGCTCAGGCGCGCGAACTCGTACTGCCTCGGCTGCGGACGGGGCACGTCCAGGTTGTCCAGGATCCAGTCGTAGAGCTCCCGGTTGTTCTCGAATTCCAGAGTGCACAGGGAGTGCGTGACCCCCTCGATCGAATCCGAGAGGCAGTGCGTGAAGTCGTAGAGAGGATAGATGCACCATTCGCTGCCGGTCCGGTAGTGATCCGAATGGCGGATTCGGTACAGGACGGGGTCCCGCATGAGCATGTTGTTCGACGCCATGTCGATCTTGGCCCTGAGCACGTGTTCGCCGTCCCCGAACCCGCCGCCGCGCATCCGCTCGAAGAGGTCGAGATTCTCCGCCACGGGACGATCTCTGAAGGGGCTCTCCCTCCCCGGCTCGCGGACCGTTCCCCGGTACTCCCGGATCTCGGCTTCGCTCAGGCTGTCCACATACGCCTTGCCGCTGCCGATCAGCTCCTTCGCGTAAGCGAAAAGGCGCTCGAAATGGTCGGAAGCGAAGTAGAGGCTCTCGCCCCAGTCGAAGCCGAGCCAGCGCACGTCTTCCTGAATGGCGCCGACGTAGAACGCCTCTTCGGTCTCCGGGTTGGTGTCGTCGAAGCGGAGGTGGGTGATGCCCCCGTGCTCGGCCGCGGCGTCGAAGTTGAGACAGATCGACTTGGCGTGGCCGATGTGGAGAAAACCGTTCGGCTCCGGGGGGAAGCGGGTGACGACCCTGCCGCCGTGCTTGTCCGACGCCACGTCCTCGGCGATGATGGCCCGGACGAAATCGCGGCCGGGCCTAGGCAGGGATCGCTCGCTCGCTTCTTTCATGGGGCATCGACGCCGCTTCCGGTGCCCGGGCGCGTGCCGGCGACGCGACGCGGCTTCCGGGTACCTTGGATCCAGGGGGGTCTAACCCCGGTATGACCGATCGGTTCGCCCGGCCGGGGTCGGGCGGCCGGGGCCGGCCGCGGGTGTGCCGTGCCTCGTTCGGCCGGGAGGGTTTCGTGACAGCACAGCGGTCCAAGCGACGTGCGGCGTGGCTCGCGATCGGAGCCGTGGGGGTGATCGTGGCAGGGTCCACCGAAGCGGAGGCTCGAGGCTTGTCCCGGCCCCCCGGCCCCCACGCGCCCGCCAGCCAGCTCCGAGCTCAGGCGACCCCGAGGCTCGTCGTCCTCCTCGTCGTCGATCAGCTCCGGGGCGACATGCTTGCGGCCTACTCCGACGTCTTCACGGGCGGGCTCAAGAGGCTTCTCGACGAGGGATACCGCTTCACCCGCACCACCCATGACCACGCTGTGACGTCGACGGCACCGGGCCATGCCACACTCGCGACCGGCCTCCATCCTTCGCGTCACGGCATCGTCGCCAACGAGTGGTACGAGATCGAAGACGATCGCTTCGTCCCCGTGTATTCGGTCGAGGACTCCCTGAATCCGATCCTCGGCGATGCGGGCGACTCCTATGCGGGCTACTTTGGAAGATCGCCAGCCAAGCTCGCCCGGGGCGGACTGCCGGACTGGATCCGGTCCTTCGACGACGATGCGCGCGTCGTATCGATCTCGCGGAAGGACGTGGCGGCGATCCTCATGGCCGGCACGGGCGGAGGCGAGGTGTATTGGCTGCTCAGGGAATCCGGGACGTTCGCGACTTCGCGGTTCTATGAGACCCGGTATCCGGACTGGGTGGTCCGCTTCAACGAGGAGGTCCTGCCCGAGATCTACGCCGATACGGTGTGGGAGAGTCAGGTCCCCGACCGGTTCCTGCATCTGACCCGGCCCGATACGTCGGACTTCGAGGGCAGGCCCGGACAGAGCTTCTTCCCGCACACCGTGCCGGCCGGCCTCCGAGCCTGGGGGGAGCGGGGTCTCATGAGTTGGCGATACGGAACGCCGCTGCCCGACAAGGCGGTGCTCCACATGGCGATGGAAGCGATCGACGCCAGGCGGCTCGGACAGCGCGACGGAGTGGATTACCTCGCCCTGGGCTTCTCCCAGACCGATGCCGTGGGCCACGCCTACGGTCCGCGCAGCAGGGAACAGCTGGACAACCTCATCCGCCTCGACCGGTTGGTCGGAGAGCTCATCGACTTCCTCGACCGGGAGGTGGGCGAGGGGAACTGGGTGATGGCGTTCTCGAGCGACCACGGCGTCTCCGACGTTCCGGAGCTCCTCGGTGAGCCCGTGCGGCGCCTCGACGACGAGGACGTGCGCGGCGTGCTCAAGACGGCTCAAGAGGCTCTCGAGGCGAACCGGGGCTCCCCTGACGTTCGACGCAGGCTCGCCGACGCGCTCGAGCCGCTTGGGTCGATCCGCCGGGTTCTCGGCGCCGACGAGCTCGAGGACCGAGCGGACTCGATCGCCGTGTTCTTCGGCAACTCGCGCGCTCCCGGACGGCTCCTGAACGAGCTCGCCCGGCTCGGGGTCTATATCCAGTGGGAGCCGCACCTGCTCGTGGCGCAGTCTTGGGTCACGCGCCGAGTCGGCACCGACCACCGGTCCCCCTACTACTTCGACCGTTGGGTGCCCCTCATCTTCTACGGAGCCGGCGTCGAAGCCGGCCGGTCGGACGAGCGTGCGGCGACGGTGGACGTAGCGCCCACGTTGGCTGCCCTGGCCGGCATTCCGGCACCCGGCGACCTCGACGGCCGGGTGCTGCCGCTGGTGACGCCGTGAGTCCGGATCCCGCGCCTTCCGCGCCCGGAGACGGATGGGCGGCCGAGGGGGAAGGGGGGCGCCCGGTTCGGAGTCTGGACGGGCCCGAGGGCGGCCCGCTCCCCCGGGTGCCCCGGGCGGAGGCACACGACCCCGCCCGGGGCCCAGGGCGGATGCGGGCTAGTCGAAGGCGACGTTCCTCACGTTCGGCGGGCCGTTGTCCCAGTCCTGTACGCTCGAGATATTGGGCATCCCCCAGTTGTTGCCGTTCCAGCCGTTGAAGCCGTCCATCCGGAAGGCCCAGAATCCGCTGTGCATGTCGCTGATGACGATCAGCCCGTCGGCGTTCCGCACGTCGATGCCGAACGCTCCGTTCGCCACGCCGCCGCCCGTGTAGGGCGACACCTCGTCGTAGGTGTCGTAGTAGCCGACCGTCCGCGGATTCGTGGGATCGCGCATGTTGATGACCTGCAATCCGTCCTCGTAGGCCGAGACGAATACGTACGGCCAGCGGATCTCCATCTTGTGCGACGACTTCTTCCAGTCGGCCGTCCACTCCCCGATCGGCTCGCGGATGACCGCGACCTCACCGTCGAGGGCCGGCTTCAGGTCGTAGAACCGAAGGGGCGCGTGCGCCGGTGAGGTCATCTCGCTGATCGCGTAGCGGTGGTCGGGCGTGGCCACCCAGGTGTGCCCCCCCGACTGCTGGCCCATGACGGCGAGCTGCGTGACGAGGAGCTCGGGGTTCTCGATGTCGGTGACGTCCCACACGTAGTTTCCGCCCAGATAAGTCGTCTCGGGCCCTCCGCCGTAGAACTTGTCCTGTCCGGTGACCACGTCGAAGGCGACGTATGCGTCGTGGTATCCGCGTGCGGCGCCCCGAGGCTCGGGGAGCGGGATCCGCGAGACGAGCCCGTAGTCCGGATCGCCCTGGAGGAACAGCTCCATGTCGTAGACGTTGGCGCCGTGCGGCACCGACTGCGGGGACTCGGTCGTGGCGAAGAGGAGCACGCGCCCCGTGGAGTGCTTGTAGGCGAAGATGTTGTGGAATCCTCCCGGCGTGTCGGGCACTCGGATCCGGCCGACCTCCCGGACCGCGGTCGGATCCGGAAGGCCGGTCACGTCGAAGACCACCGCACCGAGGTCGTTGTTGGGTCCGACCTGCCGAAACATCAGCGACTGCACGTAGTAGTAGCGCCCGTCGAGCTTGAAGTACTTGCCGTCCAGCCCGTCCCCCACGTGGAGCTCGGCGTTCTCGATGAACCACGAATGGATGACCTCCGCCTTCTCGGGCTCCGAGAGGTCGATGATCTGGAACCCGGGCGGACTGAGCCGTCTGGACACGTAGGCGTAGGGCCGCTCGAGGTCCTGCTCGACCTCGATGTCGGCGACGTGGAGCGGCCCGGCCAGCGGCACATGGGCCACGATATGCACATTGTCGCTGCCCTGCTCGCCGGGCGGGTATTGGGCCTCTGCGGCGGCCGCGCCCAGTGTGAGGAGAGAGAGAAGAAAGGCGGACGGCACGAGGACCGCCGACGGCTTGGCTCGCATGGCAACCTCCGGAATCAGGTGTGAGCCTTCTTGCCCGGCTCACTCGGGCTCAGCCTATACGGGCCGGCGGGCTCCTGCAAGCTCCCGTGTCGGGGCCGGGGGCCCGCTGGACGCCCGCGGGCGCCGACCCTATACTGCGTGGAAAGGGACCCTATGATCGTCGAGCCGGCCCCACCAACCGTGACGAACCCCACCCGCGAGGCGCTCGTGCGGGCTCGTGCCCCCTGGGTCCTGGCGCTGCTCCCTCTGCTGCTGATCGGCTGCGCTACGCGCACCGCCGGCGCGGACCGCCGGCCCGCGAGTCGGGACGAGCCGGCGGAGGCGGACCCCGACGCGCGCTCCTCACGCGACGTGATCTCGGAAGACGAGATCGACACGGTCGAGTTCCAGTCCGCCTACGAGGTCGTCGAAGCCCTTCGGCCCCGCTGGCTGATGAACCGCGGGATCACGTCGTTCATCGACCCGAGGCCCGATTTTCCCGAGATCTTCCTGGACGGCACGTCCGTGGGCGAGCTCGACTACCTCTGGACGGTCAGCGCGATTCAGGTCAAGGAGCTTCGCTACTGGGGCCCCGAGAAGGCGGGGGTCCGGTTCGGCATGGGATATCCGAGGGGCGTGATCGAGATCATCAGCAAGGGGATCCCGTAAGGCGGGATTTGCCGTTCGACGGGTTGACACGCCCAAGGAGTGCGTGTCTAATCAATAGCCTTTGGGAGGGGGAGTGGAAGGAGGTCCCGCGGAGCAGGATCTTGGCGGGGGCCTCGAGGCACTCAGGTAGGTCCATATTGCAGAGGAGGTGCCAATGAAAAGCCACATTCGTCAGCTAGCGTTGCTGGGGGCGGTGTTGGCCGTGCCGTGGTTCGCGTTGCCTGGCTCGGCCGAGGCGCAGCAGACCGGCACGATCACCGGAGCGGTGACGACCACCGACGGGAGCGCGCTCTCGGGCGCCCAGGTGTCGATCGCCACACTCCAGATGGGCACGCTCGCGAACGCGTCCGGCCGCTTCGTCATCCCGGCCGTGCCCGCGGGCACGCACAGCGTGACGGCCCAGCTGATCGGCTACACCGTCGAGACCCTCGAGGTCACGGTTCAGGCCGGCCAGACGGCTTCGGTCGACTTCGTCCTCGAGCTTTCCGCCATCGAGATCGAAGGCGTAGTGGTCACGGCTCTCGGCATCAGCCGGGAGGAGCGGGGCCTCGGCTACGCGGTGGACAACATCCGCGGAGCGAATATCGCGGAGGTGCCGACCGAGAACCTCTCGGCGACCCTCGCCGGCAAGGCGGCGGGCCTGCAGGTGAAGAGCCTTGGGCCCCTGGGCGGCTCTTCCAGCGTGGTTCTCCGCGGCTTCAACTCGATCTCGGGCAGCAACCAGGTGCTGTTCATCGTCGACGGAATCCCGGTCGACAACGACTCGAACGCCGAGTGCAACACCGGCTGTACGGGGAACCTGAGCGCCAACTTCCTGGGGCGCAGCGGAGTCGACTACGGTAACGCGATCCAGGATCTCAACCCCGCCGACATCGAAGAGATCAGCGTGCTCAAGGGCGCGAACGCCGCGGCCCTGTACGGCTCGCGCGCGTCGAACGGCGTCGTCCTGATCACGACCAAGAACGGATCCAACGCCGGCTCCTTCCAGGTCGAAGGAAGCACCGGGCTCACCTTCACCACCCCGCTCCGCCTCCCGGAGAACCAGAACCTGTACGGAGGCGGCCAGACGCCCGACGACTATCGCTGGGTGGACGGGAACGGAGCGGGCTACAACGACGCGACGGACGAGAGCTGGGGGCCGCCCCTGGACGGGTCGCTCCACGACCAGTGGTGGAGCCCGAGTGCCGAGCCGTTCCTCGCGAGCCCCTACAGCCCGCGCAAGTTCTTCCAGACGGGACACAACTGGACCACCAACGTGGCGGTCTCGGCCGCCGCCGAGGGCAAGCACGTGCGCTTCTCCGCCACGATGATGGACGGAGCGGGCCTGGTGCCGGCCACCGGACTCGAACGGTCGACCTTCAATCTGGCCGGCGGGATGGAGATCGCCGACGGGCTCGACATGACGGTCTCGGGAAGCTACGTGAAGACCGAGGGGGAGAACCGTCCGGTCTTCCGCGGATACCCGGGCGGAATGGGAGTGGCCTTCAGCTACTGGCAGCGGCAGGTCGACGTCGACCGCCTTGAGTCGTCCTACAACGACTGGAAGGATACGGGCCAGTACCCCCACCCGGGCCATCCGGACGGCCGGGTTCCGAACTGGAACCACAACTTCTTCGACAGCCCGTACTACACCGTCTACGAGCGCCAGACCAACGACACGCGCGACCGGGTGATCGGCAGCGTCCGGCTGGAGCAGGAGATCAACGACTGGCTCAGCGCCATGGCCCGGATCGGCACCGACTGGTCGGCGCATCGCCAGTTCGAGCAGTTCCCGGCCCGCAGCCTCGCGCATCGCGAAGGCGAGTTCATCAACAACAAGATCTATCAGCAGGAGACCAACGCCGAGCTCCTCGTCACGGCCGATCTCGCCGCGACCGAGGATCTCCAGGTGACTGTCCGCGGTGGAGGCAGCCTCCGCCGCAACACCGAGGACCGGAACCTCACCCACGTGCGGCGCCTCAACGTGCCCGGCGTCTACAACGTCGGAAACTCCGCCGGGCCGCCGATCCTGAACGCGCTGCTGCTCGACCAGCACGTGAACTCGTTGTACGGGCTGGCCACGCTCTCGTACCGGAACCTCGCGTTCCTCGACGTGACGGGCCGCAACGACTGGTCTTCGACCCTCCCGACCGGCAACAACTCCTACTTCTATCCCTCGTTCTCGAGCAGCGTGATCCTGAGCGAGGTCTTCCTTCTGCCCGAGTTCATCTCCTACTCCAAGCTGAGGGGGAGCTGGGCGAAGGTGGGCTCGGACGCGCGCCCCTATCAGCTCCGCTCCGTCTTCCGCCAGGGCCCGTTCTGGGAGAGCACCCCGAGCTTCACGCATCCGGACCAGCTCGCCAACCAGGAGCTCAGGCCCGAGGAGACGGTCTCGGTCGAGTTCGGAACCGAGATGCGCTTCGCGAGCGATCGCGGATCGATCGACCTGACCTACTACAAGACGAACACGAGGGACCAGATCCTGCCCGTGGACATCTCGCACACGACCGGGTACTCGCAGCGTGTGCTGAACGCCGGCGAAGTGCAGAACCAGGGCTTCGAGGTCGTGCTCGGTCTCGACATCCTGCGCAACCCGAACGGGTTGACCTGGACGACCCAGACGAACTGGTCGACCAACACGAGCGAGGTCATCTCGCTCACCGAGGGACTCGAGACGATCGTTCTCGGAACGAGCCGCGGCCTCACCGTCGAGGCTCGGATCGGCGAGCCGTACGGGACGATGATGGCCCAGGTGTCCAGAAAGGACTCCCAGGGCCGCGTCATGATCGACGACAACGGGCGCGTGATCCCCACCTCGACGAAGCAGGTGATCGGCAACTTCCAGCCGGACTGGATGGCTGGCCTGCGCAACACCTTCAGCTACCAGGGCGTGAACCTCAGCGTCCTGCTCGACGTCCGGAGGGGCGGAGACGTCTTCTGCCAGACGTGCGCGATCCGGCGCCGGACAGGGCAGCTGATCGAGACGCTGGCCGGACGTGAGACCTTCTCTCTGGTTCATGAAGGCGTCCGCTCCGACGGGAGCGCGAACACGATCCCGCTTCCCCTGCCGGTCTACTGGCGGAACCTCTACTCGAACGCCTACGAGCGATTCCTCTACGACGCGAGCTTCGTGAAGCTCCGGGAGGTCTCGCTGAACTTCGCGGTGCCCGAGAACGTCTTGCAGAGACTGCCCGTCTCGAGCGCCCGGATCGCGATCGTCGGGCGAGATCTTCTGCTCTTCACCGACGTTCCCCACATCGACCCCGAGCTCAACGGGACCACCGGCAACGCCCAGGGGATGGAGCTCTTCCTGAATCCGAGCCCCCGGAGCATCGGCTTCACGGTGAGCCTCCGATGAGCGCCCGGGACGAGGGGAAGAGGAGGATCGGCACGGAGACTTTCTCCGATGACCTTGCGAACCGGCCCGAGCCACGGAGGGCTCCGATGAATAGAACGAGTAAAGCGATGACGGCGGGGCTCGCGCTCGTCGTCGGGCTTACGTCGGGATGCGACATGGAGGGCCTGACCGACGTCAATCAGAATCCCAACGCTCCCGAGGCGGTCGACGCGCAGTATCTGATGCCCGCCCTGGTGCAGCAGAGCGTCAACACGGTCCTGGGGCAGAGGTCGGTCAGCATGGACTGGGCGAGCCCCTGGGTGCAGCACTATGCCTCGCTCGACTACGGCTACGACGACCGCTACGAGATGGACGCCGACTTCTCGGACGGACGCTGGAGTTCGCTCTGGCTCGGTCCGGTGGTCGATATCCAGGAAGTCGTCACGCAGGGCCGCGAGAACGGCCAGCCCAACGTGCAGGCCGTGGGCCTGATCTACAGGGCGTGGCTCTTCCACGTGATGACCGACATCTGGGGCGATATGCCCTTCTCCGGAGCGGCTCTGGGCTCGGAAGGGGATCTCGCGCCGGTCTATGACCCCCAGGCCGACATCTACGACGCCATCATCGACGACCTGAAGGCGGCGCAGGACATGATCCAGGCGTCGGCGCCCCTGTTCCTCAACCCGAGCTTCGACATCCTGTACGGCGGCGACATGGAGGGCTGGCGGCGCTTTGCGAACTCGCTGCGCCTCCGGGCCGGGATGCGCCTCTCGGAGATCGATCCCGCGAAGGCGGCGTCCGTCGTAGCCTCGGCCGTGGCGGACGGCGTGTTGCAGGACCCGAGTCAGGCGCCGACCCTCGACTATCCGGGCCCCCCGCCCAACGAGCAGCCCTGGTCCGAGTACTACCGTGAGCGGGTGAACGACTACCGGGCCAGCTCGACGTTGGTCGACTCGCTCACGAGCCTCAACGACCCCCGACTCGGCGTGGTCTACCAGGCCGCCTTCGAGAGCGGCACCTTCGTCGGAAAGAGCAACGGGACGCCCGATACGCACGGGCTCCCCTTCGAGAGCCTCTCTCGGATGGGCCTGTGGTACCAGCAGGCGGACCGCCCGACCTGGCTCATGACCGTGGAGGAGGTGCTGTTCCTCCAGGCCGAGGCGGCGGCCCGGGGTTGGGCCGGCGGAGATGCGGCCGACTTGTACCATCAGGCGATCCGCGCCGCCATGACGCGCATCGAGGTGCCAGCCGATGCGATCGACGCGTACCTCGCACAGCCACGGATCCAGTACGATCCTACGAACTGGGATCAGCAGATCGGTCTACAGAAGTGGATCTCCCTGTACGACAACGGGATGGAGGCGTGGGCGAACTATCGAAGGACGGGAATTCCCCGGCTGGTGCCGGGGCCGGCCGCGGTCCTGCCGATGGTTCCGCTACGCGCGCCCTACCCTGCGAACGAGGAGGACCTGAACAGGTCGAACTTGGCTGCCGCGATCGCCCGGCAAGGGGGGGACGACCCCACTGTGCCCCTTTGGTGGGACGCCAACTGAATGACGACGACCGGGGCGGCCGTCCGGTGTCCCGATGGGAGATCGGCGGCCGTCCCGCGCCGCCACCTTCCGCCCCCTAGAGACAGGTACGATACATGATGAAAGGCTCATACAGAATCCAGGCCGGGCTGGCCTTCCTGACCCTGGCCATGCTGAGTGCTTCCGGATCACCGCTCTCGGCCCAGGCCTCCGAGAGCGGAGTCGCGATCAGCGGCTTCGGAGGCTTCACGAACGATCCGGGCGGGTTCGACGTCTTTCGCGACACGGAGTTCGACCCGGCCTACCACGTCGGAGCGGCGCTCGCGTTCCGCCTGGGCCCCAACGCCGGGGTCCGGGGCGACTATGCGAAGGCCTGGAGCAGCGGCGAGGAAACCTCGGCGTTGGCGGGAGAATCGGTGAACTTCAACCGCGTCTACTACGGAGTGGCGTTGGAGCTGCGCCTGCCGCTCGCGAGCGTGACGCCGTATCTCCTCCTCGGTGGCGGAATGGTCACCGTGGACCGGAGCGCTCCCAGCCGGAACTACACGTTCTCCGAGTTCGCGGGCCGAATCGGCGGCGGGCTGGCGTACCGCTTCCCCGGATCCCCCGTCGAGGCGTTCGTGGAGGGATCGGGATGGAGCTACGAGCGGGCCACCACGGGTGAGGGCCGGCAGTTCGATACGACGATCAACGTGGGGTTGAGTTTCATTCCGGATCTCTGATCCGCCGGTGCGCGGTCCCGGCCCGAAGGGTAGGCGGCTCGGAGCTTTTCCCGGCTCCGGGAGCGGTGAGGGATTCGCGAGCCTGGCTCGCCGCCGGGTCCGCGGTGGGCTGTGCCGGATTCGTGGCCGTCGCGGCCCGGGAGGGGTCGCGAGTGACTCTCCTCCGGTGATTCTGGGCCCAGTGTTCCGCCGCGGACAGCCATCCGCGGCAGCACCACACCCGATGTGAACGGACGGACCGTTGCCCGTTACGGTCCTTGACCCGCGAACCGTTGGCCCTCAGCGTAACCGACCCCGACGACGCTAAGGCCGCCCCGCGATGCATCCGACCTCCGAGCGCCGGATCGGATGAGGCGCATCGGGAGGCCTCAACAGTGGCACAGGAGTGATCACAACATGCGAATGCGAACCCTGGCGGTCCCACCCACGCTCCTGCTGGCTGCCCTGGCCGTCGGCCTCACGGCCACGGGCGCGTCCGCGGCCCAGGTAACCTGCTTCGGAGACCCGACGTGCATCCAGCCCGAGACGGGCTATCCGGTGGGCCAGCGCGGCACGCCGAACCTCGAGGTCGTCTCCCACATTCCGTTGCCCGGAGAGCGGTTCAGCCACGCCGACATCGAGGTCGAGCAGGAGATGGATCGGCCCTTCGCCTACATCGCGCAGCGCTTCGGCGCGTCGGGCTTCTACGCGATCAGCATCGAGGACGAGCGCCGTCCCAGGGTGCTCTACAGGTACATCGTGGACGACCCGGACCTGCACCTGGGCACCGGATGCGTGGACATCAAGTACGCGAAGGCCGAGGGCCGTTACTACGTGATCGTCTCCTGCCAGTTCGCGCAGGGAGGGCCGGATTTCGATCTGGGAGCGATGGTGTTCGACGTGACGGGCCTTCCCGACGCGTCGACCGTGCGCAAGGTCGCCGAACTCAGGCTTCCGGATCTGCCCGGCGGCTTCCACAACATCTTCACCTACATGCACTCGAACGGTCGTTCCCTGCTCCTCGCGACCACCCAGTCGGAGGACGCCTTCATATACGACGTGGCTCAGATCGCCGGGGGCACACGGGATCCGGTCTCGGCCGTCACCGTCCCCGACCCCCGGGCGACCCGCACCCGCCAGTGGCACGACATGTTCGTGGGCTTCCTGCCCGACGCGGAGCAGGACCGCTTCTACGGGGCCGGAACCGGAGGATTCCACGTCTTCGACATGACCGACGTCGAGAACCCGCGCCTGCTCACGTCGGTGACGGGAATTCCGGGAGTGCGCGACGGCCACACCTTCACGCCCACCCCCGACGGACGCTACGGATTGGGCATGCCCGAGCCCACGTACCAGCACTCGCCGATTCGCTTCTTCGATCTCCAGCCCCCCGGCTCGGAGGGGCAGACTCCGAGCGTCGTGACCGGTTCGGGGATCGGGGCCTGGATTCCCAAGTTCGGGGGCGCCACGCACAACCACGAGGTCCGCTGGCCCTACGTCTTCATCTCGGCTCAGGACGACGGGCTCCAGATCGTGAACATGACCGATCCCACCAAGCCCTTCACCGAGGCGTACTATCACACCCGGCAGGGCCCGATGCTGTTTGGGGACCGCGAGCGGCCGTCCCAGGCCACGACAGGCAACATCTACGACGGCGCGTGGGGCGTCGACGTCCGGAACGCCGATGGACTCATCGTGGTGAGCGACTTCAACACGGGGTTCTGGGCGTTCCGGCTGCAGGGCTTCCAGGGCTGGAACGGCAACGACTGGAACATGCCCAACGTATCCAGCGCGCAGATGTGGGACGAAGCCCCGGGCCAGCCGCAGCCGGCGGACGCCGCGCGGCGCTGATCCCCGACCCCGCCTCCGGAACCTCGTAGGGGCCGTCCGCCCAGCGGACCCGCCCGAGCCGCGATACGGCGCAGGTTCATATCTCGGCACCTGCCGGGGAGGCGTCCGCATCCCGACGGCCGGGGTCGGAAGGGGACGTCATTGCCTCTGCCCCAGGGCCGGGGCATCTTTTCCGCACTTCACCCCCCACGACGGTTCCCGGGGAGGATGGCGAGGAGTGGCGCACATTCCCTACGTCCCTCACGATGAGGCCGAGGGCCGGCTGGCCGATCTCTACAAGCGCTATGGGGGCGGGGCGGGGACGCTGGACAACATCATCCGGATCCATTCCCTGAACCCTCCCTCCATGGAGCACCACGTAGAGCTCTATGCTCATCTGATGCGGGGCCCTTCGCCGTTGAGCCGCGCTCAGCGCGAGATGATCGCCGTGACCGTTTCAGCGGCGAACGAGTGCTTCTACTGAATCAACCACCACGGGGCGGGACTCCGTCGGCTCACGGGCGACGCCGAGCTCGCGAGGGCTCTCGCCCTCGACTATCGAACGGCGGATCTGGAGGCCGCGGATCGGGCGATGCTCGACTACGCGGTCAAGTTGACGCGAACGCCCGGTGCGGTGGGCGAGGGAGATGTCGCCCGCCTCCGGGATGCGGGATTCGACGACCTCGCCATCCTCGATATCTGTCAGATCGTCTGCTATTTCAACTACGTCAACCGTTTGGCGGATGGGTTGGGCGTCGAGCTGGAAGACGCCTGGGAGACGAGCGATCTGACTCTCACCGCGTCCGAATTCCGATCGTGCGGGAGGACTTCCCGGTGAGGCGGGTGCTCCGTGCGCCCGTGCCCCGCCGGCAGGACCACGCGGATTCGCGGGGCCGGGACTCGGCTGCGGGAGCCGAGGGCGAGGGGCTCCGGACTCCGACTCCGGAGGACTGAGCACCCCATGGACCCGCCGATCGTCGAGTGCGTCCCCAACTTCTCCGAAGGCCGGAATCCTGAGGTCTTGGACGCGATCGCCGATGAGATCGAGTCGGTGCCCGGCATCCGACTCCTCGGCCTCGATCCGGGGGCCGAAACCAATCGGACGGTCGTCACCTTCATCGGCCCCCCCGGGGCCGTGGAGAAGGCCGCCTTCCGGAGCGTGGCTCGGGCCGCGCGGCTCATCGACATGCGTGAGCACACGGGCGAACATCCGCGAACGGGAGCCGCCGACGTGGTGCCGTTCGTACCGGTGTCCGGGGTCACGATGCAGGATTGCGTGGAGATCGCTCGGCGTGTGGGACGACGCATCGGCGACGAGCTTGGCATTCCGGTCTTCCTTTATGAGCACGCCGCCACGCAGCCCGAGAGGCGCAATCTCGCCCGCATTCGCTCCGGAGAGTACGAGGGCATGGCCGAGAAGCTGAAGGATCCCGCCTGGAGGCCCGACTTCGGCCCGGCGGAGCCGAGCCCGACCGCAGGAGTCACCAGCGTCGGAGCGCGCGAGTTCCTGATCGCCTACAACATCAACCTGAACTCCACCGATCGACGGTACGCCGATGACATCGCCTACGCGCTTCGGGAGCGCGGCCGCTGGAAGAGGGTGGGCAACACCGACCCCTTCTACTACAAGGGCGACGTCGTCCGATTCCCCGAGGACGGCACGTATCCGTGCGGGCCCTGTGCATTCGTCGGCTCGAGCTTCGAAGAATTGGAGGCGCACTTCCGCGAGGTGCACGGAGGCGATCTCAGGGCCCGCTATGAGGCCCTCGGAATCGATCCGGATGCGCCCTCGGGGCCGGTGTTCGACGAAGGGCTCTTCGCGGACGTGAAGGCGATCGGGTGGGTGATCGACGCCTACAAGCGGGCCCAGATCAGCATCAACTGCACGAACTTCGACGTGAGCGCCCCCCACGAGGTCCTCGAGGCCGCACGGGAGGAGGCCCGCAAGCGGGGAGTCGTCGTCACTGGTTCCGAGCTCGTCGGACTCATCCCCTTCGAGGCGTTGCGCCGGGCCGGTGAGTTCTACCGCAGGCGGGCGAGGAAGTCGACGGGGATTCCGGTGCCCGACCTGCTGGAGACGGCCGTCCAATCGATGGGCCTGAGGGACGTGACGCCCTTCGACGTCGGCGAGAGAGTGCTCGCCCTACCCACCCTGGACGGGCCGCTCACGCTCCGGCCGACCTACGACTTGGTCGACGAGGTGTCGCGCGAAACGCCGGCTCCGGGCGGAGGCTCGGTCGCGGCCCTGGCCGGAGCCCTCGGCAGCGCGCTGGCATCGATGGTCGCGAACCTGTCGGTAGGCAAGGGGGAGTTCGACGATCGCTATGAGCAGCTCTGTTCGATCGCCGAGAGGACGCAAGCCGCCAAGGACCGGCTCGTCCGCCTGGTCGATGACGATGCGGGGTCTTTCGGCTCGGTTGTCGAGGCGATGCGCATGCCGCGCGATACCGACGAGGCACGGGCCCGCCGTGACGCGGCTATACAGGCGGGCTACGAGATCGCGACGCTTGTCCCGCTCGACACCGCCGAGAGATGCTTGGAGGCCATCGAGCTCTGCCGGGAGATCGCGGCCATCGCACCCCCGGAAACGATCAGCGACGCCGGGGCCGGAGCCCTCATGGCTCACGCGGGCCTCAAGGCCGCGGTCTACAACGTCCGCGCCAACCTCGCCAGGATCACGGATGAGGCCTTCGGCACTGACCTTCGGGCCAGGCTTGAACATCTGGTGCGGCAGGCGGACGAAGCGGCTCGGTCCGTGGAGGGGCTCGTAGCAGCGGCTCTGGCCGACTGACCCACGAATCGCCCTTCCCCAGCGGGTCCGTGGTTGCCGGCCGCCTCGTGGTCAGCGACCCCTGGGACGCCGAACCGCGGCGCGCGGGCGGGCTGCGCGTGACGGTGCGCGCTCGACCTCACGGGGTGCGGTCCTTGCGCGGGTGGGAGCCGGCGCCGGCCTGGCGCGAGGCGGCGGGCGGCTTGGCGCGGCGGAT
>CAZNEI010000002.1:0-136236 GCA_964572045.1 uncultured Gemmatimonadaceae bacterium | reverse complement strand
TCAACTCCCCCGTCCATCAACCTCGTGACGTTGACTTGTTCAGACCATCCCTAGAGTTCCGCGACGCTCCCGTGTCCACCGACCTGCGCGGGGCCACCGAAGAGAGCATCCGGGGCGTGTTCGGTCGCCTGGCGGCGGCCGGTGGAGGCCGCATTCTCCAGACCTCGGTCGACCAAGTGCAGGACCATCCGGGCGGTGGCTGCCGCATGGGGGACGACCCCGATACAAGCGTGGTGGATGGCTGGGGGCGCAGCCACGATCACGATAACCTCTTCGTGGTGGGCGCCCCCACCATGGTGTCGGGAGGATGCAACAACGGCACCCTGACCTTCTGCGCGCTGTCGGTGCGGTCGGCCGAAGAGATCGGAAGAGCTTTCCCGGAGCGGGCGGGCTAGAAGGAGAGTCGGACGGTTAGCTGCATCGCATCCCAAGGGAGAGCTCGCCGAACCGGAAGCCGGCCGTGGTCAGGTGCTTCCGCTGCACTCGACGCGGAGCGCGCTGGCCGAGGGTGTTCGAGCGCATGCCCGGGGGTCTTGGCGCTGGGGGGAGCGGGATCCGTCGTTGCTCGACACAGTCAAAAGTCGAGGATCGTGCCCAAGCCGGCCCGGCGGGCCAGGTCTCTCACGGATAAGAGAGCCAGCAGCAAGAAGGCGGCTGCACAGGCCCGATACGTCGCTCGCACCCACGAGGCTCCCACGCGGCGAAACAGGCGGTCGACGAGAGCCGCAAAGAAGATGGCCCAGGCGATCGACGACATCAGGAAGCCCGCGTAGAAGATCCCATAGTCAGCCGGTCGCGGTTCTTGCACGCCGACGGATCCGAGGGCGCTTCCCACCGCAGCCCAATAGGCGACGTTCTGCGGATTCGTGAGCGACAGCAACACCCCGGAGCGCATCGCCTCCGACGCATGGATCCGCCCCCCATCGGCGCTGACGATCGTCCCGGCCCCGGCGGCCCGCCACGCGTCCCACGCGAGCCACGTGAGATAGGCAGCGCCCAGGAGGTTGATCGGGACCTGAAGCACCTCCAATTGCAAGAGCAGGCCGACTCCGGCCAGTCCCAGCAGGGCCCAGGAGGCGTCCCCGACGAGAGAGCCGACCTGCACCGCCAAAGCCGCTCGAAAGCCCCCCTTGATGTGTCGGTGAATGGTCTCCGCGAACACGGGTCCCGGGGTCGCATTGAAGACCAATCCCAAGAGGAAGGCGGCGACTAGGAGCGTGAGCACGTCGTCTCAGTCCGGACCCGTGCACTCCTCAACGGTCTCCCTCCAACACGAGCCAGTCTGCGGTTTCGCGAGTCACGTCGATGTCGTCCCCCACCAACCCACGCGACCGGAGCAGGTGCTCCACAGTGAGCCAGTACTCTTCGTCGGGGAGGGTTCGAGGAGCGTCATACGGCATGGCCAGCCGCACATAGTTGAAGAGCCGACGGGCAGTGCCGTAGGAAGCGAGCACGCGAGGATCCAGCGGTCCGCCCGTCGCCCCTTCGATTTCGTGGCACGCCGCGCAGCGAGCCGCGTACAGCTCGGCCGGCTCGGCGCCGCTCCGCTTCGACATGTCGTGGACGCCGGCCACGGTGATTGCCACGAAGAGAACCGCTCCGGTCGCGAGAGCCGCCCCCCTCCTGGTCCACCGTCCCGGCTCGCTCGGTGCAGTCACGACTCTCCCTCGCTCAGACCACCGAGACAGGGTGCGGCAGCACGATATTCAGCAGATATCCCTTGCTGTTGTAGGTCGCCTCCTCCGGCTGGCGGGCGCCGGCTGCGTCGGTCGCGCGGGTGAGCAGCGTGTGATCGCCCGCCGGCGCGTTCCAGTCGATCCCGAATCGCTGCCACGCGTGGGGCAGGACGGGATCGAGGATCCGCGCCTGCCGCCACGTCGCCCCGCCATCCGCACTCCACTCGACCTCCCGAACCGGCCCATTCGGCGAGTAGGCAAACCCGAAGATCTGGCTGGGGCCGGCGGGAAGCTCGGCGGGTCTGGGCAGCGCCAAGGCGCTCTTGACCACACCGGTCGTGATGGGCGCACCGTCGGCCGGGGCGTACTCGGCGGCCGGCCAGTCGTCTCCGGCGAGCACGTAAGAGGTGGTGTTGTTCCTCGACCAGACCCTCTCCGACGAGACCACGATGCGGCCCAGCCACTTCACGCTGCTGCTCCCTACCCAGCCGGGCACCACGGCTCGGAGCGGAAAGCCGTGGTCAGGGGGCAGGTCCACACCGTTCATCGTGTGGGCGAGCAGAGTGGTGGGATCCAGGGCACGCTGGATCGGCATCGGCCGGCTGAAGGCCCCGTCGTCGAGACCGATCAGGTCCACGTCGACGGCGTTGTCCCGGACGCCCGCGAGCGCCAGCACCGAAGCCAGCGTGGGACCGGTCCACTCGGCGCAACCGACCCCGCCCCGCCTCCACTGTCCGCCGCTGGCCGGCCGGCCCACGACCGACTGCCAGTAGCTTCGCCAGTTGCCCGCGCACTCCAGATACGCGACGAGCGAGTGGCTCTCGAGAGCGCGAAGATCGGCGATCGACAGCTCGACGGGCGCCTCGACCGCGTCGCCCTCGACCACGAGGCGGTAGTCGGTCGTCCCGATGCGGGGCGTGGGAGCGTGGTTGCGGACGAAGAAGAGGTCGTTGGGCGTGATCACGCCGTCGAGAAGCTCAAGCCGAGTCTCGAGGTTCGTAGGGTGCTCGATGAAGAGTTCGGGGCTCTTGACCCAGGGAAGCCCGGACGCCGACTCGGGGACCGGAGTAGCGTCGCCGCCCCCAGCCGAACCCTCGCAGCCGGCCAGGGCGGTCCCCAGCCCGCCGAGAGCGAGGAGCTTCATGAGCTGACGGCGCGATATGTCCGTGTTGGCTCTCCCCACACCGAGGGCGAGCAGCTCGTCCCCGGAGATCGGGAGGGGGGTCGCGGCGTGGCGGCGTGGTGTTGGCATGGCGGAATGCACCTCGCTTCGTCGGATGGCCGGGCTGAGCGGGACAAACCTGCGAACACTCCGCCCTCGTCCACAAGGGAGCGGAGCCGGTCGCTCCGCTCCGTCCAGCTGCCAAAGGTCGCTGAAGGCTCAGAACTGGCTTCGCCTGTTGCCGTCGCCCGAGGCCGGTCGCCAGCAAAGCGGCGAGAGGGGGGAGTTTGCATAGGGGGAGAGCCAGATCGCATTCTTGTCGCATGTGGGGCTCGGGGCCGCCGCTCGGAAGGACTCTCCGGCGTGCGACGAACGTCGCGGCAGGGCTTGCCGGGTGGTGCGCCGGATCGCAAGTGGCCGCACGCGCTCGCGCACGATTCTTCTACGATGGAGAGGTACCATGAGCAGCAACTCCGTATCCCGCCGCCACTTTCTGAAGCGCGTCGGCGTGGCGGCCATCGTCGGTCCAGCCTCGGTAAGGGGGTATACGGCGGCGGACATGAAGGCTCTTGGCCCTGAGGGCCTTGAGAAGCTCGACATCTCCAAGTGGGACCTCGACACGCCGGCCCTGTGCGTGGACCTCGACGCGCTCGAGTCGAATCTGGCCGTGATGCAGAGGACGGTCTCCGCGAACGGCATCGCGAGTCGTCCCCACGCCAAGACACACAAGACTCCCGCCATCGCACGGATGCAGATCGAAAGCGGCTCGGTGGGCATCTGCACGGCAAAGGTCAGCGAGGCGGTGGCGATGTACGAGCATGGAATCGACCGCATCCTGCTGACCACGAGCAACGTGACCCCGAGAAAGATCGAGCGGGCCATGAACCTCCGGCAGTGGTGCCCCGAGTTCGTCCAAGCCACCGACAGTCCGCAAAACGCGCGTGATCTCTCCGACGCCGCCGTCGCCGAAGGCGTGACGGCCGACATCGTGGTCGACGTCGACTCCGGAGGGCATCGCACGGGCATCCCGCCGGGGAGGCCCGCGGTCGAGCTGGCCCAGCTCGTCGACCGGCTGCCGGGGCTCCGCCTGAAGGGGATGCTCTGCTACGACGGGGGATCGCAGCACGTCCACGGATTCGAGGCGCGCAGGGCTCAGACGCTCGAGCGGCTCGCGCCCGCCGCGGAGACCTGCGCCCAGATGGAGCGGGCGGGCCTCAATACGGAGATCTTCAGCGGCGGCGGCACCGGCACCTACAACATTGACCACGAGACGCCGGGCTTTACAGATGTCCAGGTGGGCAGCTTCGTCTTCATGGATGCGCAGTACCTCGCGATCGGCGGAGCCACCGACGCCGACGTCTACTCGGATTTCCAACCCTCGCTCACGGTCCTCACGACGGTGCTCAACGACCAGTACGAGGGGCGCGCCACGACGGACGCCGGCGCCAAGGCGTGCACGATCAACCGGCCCTGGGCGATCGTGAAGGGGGAGACGGGAATGAGCTATACGTCCGGCTCGGACGAGTTCGGCACGCTGCGCTACGACAATCCGTCGAGGACGTACCGCGTCGGCGACAAGATCGACCTGATCGTGTCGCACTGCGACCCGGTCGTGAATCTCTACGACCAGATGTATGCGATCCGGAACGATCGTGTCGAGGCGGTTTGGGAGATCGCGGCGAGGGGATTGTCCGCCTGAGTCAAGCCGAAGGGCGGCGAAACGAACCGCCCCCGGCGCGGCAACAAGGCTGGGATGGCCCGGGCGCCACGGGTCGCGCTGGACCGGCAGCGGTCGAGAGATTGTCGTCGCGGGCCACCCTCGCCCGCTTCACCGCCGCGCGGCGCCTTCTCCATGTCGTCGCGGGGGCGGAGCGAGCGCGCCGGCCCCGCCGGAAATCCCGTCCCCGGCCTCCGGGGGCGCGGGAAGCGCTCCGCGCTCCCGCTCTCGCGCCGGCGAGACCCTAACGAACCCTGGCGAGCGAGAGCCCGTCCCCTATGGGCACCATGCTCAAGGAGATCCTGGCGTCGGCCGCCAGTTTTTCGTTCAGCCGCCGGATCGCCTCCGTGGCGTCGTCCGTCACCGACCGGTCGACCACGTTTCCCCCCCAAAGCGTGTTGTCGATGGCGATGAGTCCGCCGGCCCGGACGAGTCTGAGCGCCCGCTCGTAGTAGCCGTCGTATCCCTCCTTGTCCGCGTCGATGAAGGCGAAGTCGAATCGGCCCTCTCCACCTTCGCCGAGAAGGGCATCGAGGGTGTCCGCGGCCGGAGCCAGCCGAAGCTCGATCTTGTGCGCGACTCCGGCCTCCTTCCAGTACCGCCGGGCGACCGCGGTCCACTCCTCGCTCACATCGCACGCCACGAGGCGTCCGTGCTCGGGGAGCGCGGCCGCCACGGCGAGGGCGCTGTAGCCGGTAAAGGTCCCGACCTCGAGCGCCTGTTGGGCACCAACCAGTTCGACCAGCAACGCCATAAACTGCCCCTGCTCCGGCCCGATCTGCATGTTGGAATCGGGGAGGGCCGCCGTCTCTTCCCTCAGCCGTCGCATCACGTCGGACTCGCGGACCGAGTGATCGATCAGGTAGGAGCGCAAGTCGTCCGGGAGGTAAGGAGTACTCCGCGTCATCTGGGGCTCAGATCCCGGTGGCGGGCCCGTGCGAACCTCCGGTGGCGAGAGGGTCCGACGATGGCCCCCGTCCCTCCCGATGGCGGCGTCCGCTCCCGTTCGTGGCCCGGGCCACGCAGAAGCATCCGGCCACGGTCTTCCCTGGAGGAAAAGGACCTCCCCTGGGGCGCAGGGGTCCACCGCCGGGACCGAAGAAGTCCCCACGAGCGCGCTCGATCACAGCCTCGCGTCCGAGCTCACGGTACGGAAGTCCCCTCGCATCGCGTCCGGTCCCTCTCGCCCTGGGGCCTCAACGGTAGTCCGGGTTCGCGAAGTCCGGCTTGCACCCTGCATCCCACGCCGCCCGCTGGTTCCCATGAGCCGGAACGCCACCCGCATCTTTCACCATGCGCGCCAGGTGCAGGAGATTCCAAGTCATGAAGGTCGTGTTGCGGTTCGTGAAGTCGTTCTCCGGGCCGCCCGATCCGGGGTCAAGATACGAAGGGCCGGGGCCCGCCTCCCCGATCCAGCCCGCATCGGCCTGGGGCGGGATTACATAGCCGAGGTGCTGGAGTGAGTAAAGGATGTTCATCGAGCAGTGCTTGGCCCCGTCCTCGTTTCCCGTGATAAGGCATCCCCCGACGCGCCCGTAATAGGCGTACTGGCCGTCGCGGTTGAGCTGACCGGAGGCCGCGTACAGACGCTCGATCACCTTGGTGCAGATCGACGACTTCTCGCCGAGCCAGATCGGTGAGGTGAGGACGAGAATGTCGGCACCCATGACCCTTTCGAGGATGGCCGGCCAGTCGTCCTTCTCCCACCCGTGCTCGGTCATGTCGGGCCAGACGCCGTAGGCGATGTCGTAGTCCACCGCACGCAAGACCTCCACGCTTACCCCGTTCTCTTCCAGGATGGCGCGGGAAATATCGATCAGTCCCTCGGTGTGCGAGATCCCCGGGGATGGCTTCAGGGTGCAATTGATGAACAAAGCCCCCAAATCCGAAAAATCCCACCGGCTCTCCGAGCACATCTCCAACTGCTTGGCATTCAGGGTCGTCATGTCCATTCTCCGTGTGTGGTCGCGGGAGCGCGGCGCCCGCCGCAGGGGAGTTGCGACTCTTGTGGGCTTCGCCGCACCTGGGCACCACCTTTCTGCCTCGATGTTGCTCGCAGGGATCGCCGCGCTCTCGAGGTGCGCCTTCCATCACTACGCAGGCCAGGCCGGCATCTCCTGGGGGAGGGGGCTCGCACTGGCCGAGTAGGTGCGCCCGAAGGGGTCGGTAGCCTCGATCCGCACGTCCGCCGCGTCTGGTGACGTCGACGCGTAGTACAGGTACCGCGGATAGGGCTCTACCCACGGGCGCCGGGGCGGCAACTGGTCTCCCGAGTGGATCCGCACGCTCACCGGGTCGAAACCCACGCGCCGTCTCATCACACCTCGCCGTTCACCGTCCTCGTACCACACCACCGTCCATCGCTCGTCCGCGTCCCATACGTTGGCCACAACCTCCTGCCGCTCGCTTCCGGTCGGCTCGGACCGGTACGCCCGGAGCTGATGTTCCGCATCGTGGCCGGTAGATTTGTAGCGCCAGGTGACCTGCTCGCCGTCTACGTCGTAGACGCTGTAGCCGTGCGGCGTGCCGTCCCCGCAGATGGGACCGCTCCACCACGCCCCGCAGACGGTGCCGCTCATGTGCTCGTGGACGCCATTCTCGTAGTTATGGTCGTTCTCGTGGGTGTGGCCACACACGATGTGGGCGCGGAACGGCTCGAGCAGCCGATAGAGTCTCTGTCGGTTCGTGACCGACACGGTATTGGCTGGGGTCGCGGCCTGAGTGCGGACGTGGCGCGTGCCCTGAACGGGAATGTGAAGGGCGACGATTACAGTCCGGCCGGCTTCCACTCCCGCCAAGTCCTCCTCGAGCCACCGGAGCTGGTCCTGGGGGACATAGCCGATGTATCCGGCACCGTGGTAGAAGACGTCGTCGAGCACCACGTAGTGGACGGCGCCCCTGTCGAAGGAGTAGTAGGGGGGGCCGAAGCGTTCCGAGAAGGTCTGGGTCGACTCCTCGTCCAACCCGCTCTCAAGGTCCAGGTCGTGGTTCCCCACGACCTGGAAGAACGGGACCCCGATCCGCTGGACGGCCCGCTCGTACTCGGGGTACAGGGAGAGGTCGTCGTACATGATGTCGCCGCAGGCGACGCCGAAGGCCTCCCGATCCCCGAGCGACCGGATTGTCGCCTGGAGATCGGGCACGCTCAGCGTGTGCAGCTTGTCCATCTCCCAACTGTTCTGAGTCTGCGGGTCGGGGACCAGGAGCATGGTGTGCGAGTCGTCGGATCTCTCAAGGCGCTCGAGCTCGAAGAGCGCGTCCATCTCCCCGCGCCGGTCGGGCCGAATGGACCTGTAGCAGCGCGCTGTTCCAGTGGGATTGACGGGAATGCGATATCCGGAAGGCAGGCTGCACGAGACAAACTGACGATCGGTCGAGCTCAGGAGCTCAAACCGCCCGTCGTCCTCCGTCCGAACCACACTGCGGCCGTCCGTGATGCCGACGCGCGGCACGCCCGCTCCGGAGACCACGACCCGACCGCGGATGCGGATCGGCTCTGGGGTCGGCTCCCGCCGGAGCATCCATGGAGCGTACGGGTCGGCCACGATCGTCTCGGGTGAGAGGACGGCGACCGCTGAAGCGCCAGCGGCGGACGCGAGGAAGGCGCGACGGGTCAAGGGGCGGGTCTGGTGGCGTCTCACGGGGTCCCTCCTGTGACGTGGATCAGGAACACGGGCCAGGAACACACGGCGTGGACGCTAGCCGCGGAGTCCGGGCTCGCGCCCACACTCCTGTACCGATCGCGTATCGATTCGCCGATCCCCGACCCACGCCGGGCCCACGCCTACCCCAGGGGGTCGGGGCACCCTTCCCGCTTCCTCGTGTCCGAGATCTGCGTGACCTTCCAGCCGTCGGCGTCGCGGAGAAGCTCGATCGAGTTGATCCCGCAGTGGCTGATCTCCCCGTCCCGGTAGAAGGTGTAGGGGGCCCAGACCGAGGCCATATTCCCGTCGACTTTCACCTCGACATCGTAGATCTGCTCGTCCCAGCTTCCTTCCGACCGCCCGATGGCCCCGAGCCAGCCGTCGACCGACTGTCCCCGGATCCTCTCCGGACCCTCGCTCGCGTCGATGGCGGCGAAGCGTGCCTCCGCGGCGAATACCTCCCTCACCATCTCGGCGTCGGCCGTGCGCATCCCCTCGAAGATCTGATCGACGACCGCCAGGACTTCGGCCTCCTGGCCGGTCAGCCCGGCCGGCGAGCTCGTGAGAAGGCATCCGACCGCGATCAGCACGCTCGTCCAGCCCCATCTCGATCCGCCCATACGGCTCTCCTCCGACTTGTGCGAACACAGAGCGACATCACAAGACTAGGCCCGAGCGGTCCTCGGGGTCCAGTGGCCTCGGCCGCCGGCTGCCGTCCCCCACCCACACCGCGTACGATCAGGGCGGGGCGGAGAACCGCGATCGGACGCCGCCGCCGCCCATCGAACCTCGCTCGACCCTCAGGCTCCTCCACTGGCCAAGACGGCGCGATCGAGGCTATTGTGTCGGCAGTTCCATCCTAAGTCTGTTAGAGGTCGTGGCCGCGTCCGTAGGCAGAGACTCGGCGTACGGCGTGAGGTAAGCATGAAATCAGTGAGTGTGGCGCTCGTCGCGCTGGGGGTTTTGCTCGTACTCCAGGGCCAGACCGCCGACGCGGCTAGGCGCGTGGCTGTATCGGTTCCGTCGGCCGCCGATCCGCTGGTCCCACCGGCTCCTCCCGCTTCCGCTCCGGAGCTCCGGGCGACGCCCGCCACCGCAGCCCACCGGACGAGCGAGGATCTTTCCGCAGAGGAACTGACCCTGATCGTCCAGCGTTACTGCATGGCGTGCCACAACGATGTCATGCTCACCGGCAACCTTTCGCTGATCGGGTTCGAGGTCGACAAGGCTCCCGCGATGGCCGAGACCGCCGAGAAGATCATCCGGAAGCTCCGCGCGGGCATGATGCCGCCGCGCGGGATGCCGCGTCCCGGAGGCGACACCCTCACGATCCTGGTGGAGGAGCTCGAGCGGCGCGTCGACGAAGCGGCGGCCCAAGAACCCAACCCGGGTTGGAGGACGTTCCAGCGGCTCAACCGGGCCGAGTACGCCGCCGCCGTGCAGGACCTCCTCGGTCTCCAGATAGATGTCGCGACGTTCCTTCCCCTCGACACCAAGAGCGCCAATTTCGACAACATCGCCGACGTCCAGATGCCGTCGGCCACCGTAATGGAGGGCTACCTGCGCGCCGCCAGCCACGTCAGCCGGATTGCCGTGGGAGATCCCGAGGTGGAGCCCCAGTCCACCCGCTACCGCCTGCCCCGCACTCAGTCCCAGAAGGATCGGGTCGAGGGAGCGCCATTCGGCACTCGAGGCGGCGTCTCCGTGATCCACAATTTTCCGGCCGACGGCCGGTACGTCTTCCACATTCAGCCCTATCCCGCGGTCGAGGGCGAGGTGTTCGGTCGGACGTTCGGGCACGAGCAGATTGAGGTGTCGGTCGACGGCGCCCGTGTGGCCCTTCTGACCGTCGACCGCTGGATGCACGAATCGGAGCCGAGCGGCCTCAACCTGCGCACGGACTCGATTTACGTGAAGGCCGGCCCGCGGAGGGTCACCGCGGCCTTCCTCCGCCGCTTCGAGGGCGAGGTGGACGACCTGATCCGACCCATCGACCATACGCTGGCCGACGGCCAGATCGGGATCGGCTACGGCGTCACGACGCTGCCGCACCTGCAGCGGCTCACGATCCTCGGGCCCTACGAGGTGACGGGCGTCTCGGACACGCCGACCCGCCGTCGGGTGTTCACCTGCCGTCCGACGTCGCCCGAGGAAGCGCACCCCTGCGCCCAGAGCATCCTTACGCGGCTGGGCGCTCAGGCATACCGGCGCCCTCTCGGCCACTCCGACATCAGAGCCCTCATGGGCTTCTACGACCGCGGAGCGGTGCAGGGCAACTTCGAGCTCGGCGTGCGCACGGCGCTCCAGGCCATCCTGGCGAGCCCGCACTTCCTCTTCCGCATGGAGGAGCGACCCGCCGGGGCGCGTTCCGGAGAGGTCGTTCCCATCAGCGATGTCGACCTGGCCTCCCGGCTCTCGTTCTTTCTCTGGGGAGCTCCCCCCGATGCGGAGCTGCTGGACGCGGCCGAGCGAGGGGCTCTTTCCAGCCCCCGCGAGCTGGAGCACCAGACCCGACGCATGCTGAGGGACCCGCGGGGTCAGGAGGCCCTCGCCCGGCGCTTCGGAGCGCAGTGGCTCCGCCTCCAGGATCTGGAGCAGCTCCATCCGGACGCCCTCGACTACCCGTACTTCGATGACACCCTCGCCGATGCGATGGTCCGCGAGACCGAGCTCCTCTTCGCGCACCTCATCCGCGAGGACCGGAGCGTTCTTGAGCTTCTCACGGCTGACTACACGTTCGTGAACGAGCGACTCGCCCGGCACTACGGCGTTCCTGGGATCACGGGGCCGGAGTTCCAGAGGGTCGCTTATCCCGATGACAAACGGCGCGGCCTGCTGGGGCACGGGAGCATCCTCTCGATGACGTCTCACGCCGGCCGCACGTCTCCGGTGCTTCGCGGCAAATGGGTCCTGGAGGTCCTCATCGGCACGCCCCCCCCACCGCCTCCGCCCGACGTGCCGGCCTTCGAGGAGACGGACGGGGCCGACGACGGACGCTTCCGCACGGTGCGGGAGCGGATGGAACAGCACCGCGCGAATCCGGTGTGCATGGCATGCCATCAGGTCATCGACCCCATCGGCCTGGCGCTGGAGAACTTCGACGTGACCGGAGCCTGGCGGATTCGGGACGAGGGCAATCCGATCGACCCGGTCGGGGAGCTCTACGACGGCACTCAGCTGGCCGGCCCGGCCGACCTCCGGGCGGCCCTTTTGAGCCGTCCCGAGGTCTTCCACCGAGTCTTCACGTCGAACCTCATGGCCTACGGGCTGGGCCGGCGCGTCGAGTACTTCGATATGCCGACGGTGCGAAGGATTACGCGCGACGCTGCGGAGCACGGATATCGCTTCTCATCGTTCGTAGTGGGGGTCGTTACGAGTCCGGCCTTCCGCACGACGCTAGTGGAGGAACAGGTGACGGACGCTGCGGGCTTGTAGCGCGGCTCAGCCGGTGGCGATAAGCGCCGCGCAAGGTGTGCGAGGGGCCACGCACCCGTGACTTCCGTCTGAAGGACGAACACTCAAGACAAGGTCGGATCGATGGAGTTTATCACCGGAAAGCACATCTCACGACGGACCCTTCTGCGCGGGATGGGCACCTTCATGGGCCTCCCGCTGCTCGACGCGATGGTTCCGGCGCGGCGGGCATGGGCGTCGACGGCGGCGGCGAAGTCGGTCGAGCGGGCCCGCCTGGTGTGCATCGAGCAGGTGCATGGGGCCGCGGGCTGCAACGAGCTCGGCGAGTCCCTGAACCTCTGGGCGCCGAAGGCCGCGGGAAGCGACTTCGACCTCTCTCCCACAAGCCTCGTTTCCCTTGAACCGTACCGCGATTACCTGACGATCATCAGCAACACCGACGCGAGGATGGCCGACGCGTTCTCCGCGCAGGAGATCGGCGGTGACCACTTCCGCACCACTGCGGTGTTCCTGACTCAGGCGCATCCGAAGCAGACCGAGGGATCCGACGTCTTCATCGGCACCTCGTTGGATCAGATCTACGTCAAGAGTCTCGGCCAGGAGACGCCGATCCCCTCGATCCAGCTCTCCATCGAGAACGTGGACCAGGCGGGCGGCTGCGCGTACGGGTACGCGTGCGCCTACACCGACACGATCAGCTGGGCTTCGCCCACGGAGCCGCTCCCGATGGTGCGCGACCCGCGGGCCGTCTTCGAGGTACTCTTCGGGGCCGGCGGCACGCCCGAGCAGCGTGCCCAGCGTAGGCGGACCGACCGGAGCATCCTCGATTGGATGCTCGAGGAGATCTCGGCCCTGAAGCATGCCCTCGGACCTGCCGACAGGCACCGGCTCGACCTCTACACGGACAACGTCCGCGAGCTCGAGCAACGCATCCACCGAGTCGAAGCGCAAAACGAGAGTGGTGAGGAGCGCGAGATCCCCGAAGCCCCGGTGGGGGTTCCGGACGACTTCCGCGAGCATATGGAGCTGATGTTCGACCTGCAGGTTCTCGCGTTCATGTCGAACGCCACCCGGGTCTTCACTCTGAAGATGGGTCGCGACGCGTCCCCCAGGGTCTATCCCGAGAGCGGCGTCAGCACTCCGTTCCACGCGGCCTCGCACCACGGCGGCCGCGAGGATCGTGTGCGCGAGTTCGCCGCGATCAACACCTACCACGTCTCCATGCTGCCCTATTTCCTGGAGAAGCTGAAGAACACGACGGAGGGCGACGGGAACCTGCTGGACAAGACCATGATCGTGTACGGATCCGCCATGGCTGACAGCAACCTCCACAACCACATCCGCTGCCCCCTCTTCCTGGTGGGGGGAGCGAATGGCACGCTTGAGGGCGGACGTCACATCAAGGCACCCATCGGCACGCCGATGGCCAATGCCATGCTCGACCTGCTGCACAAGCTGGGCGTCGAAGACCTCGAGAGCTTCGGGAACAGCAACGGGGTCTTCACCATCTGAGGACCGGACGGTGCGGGCCGCCTGTCCGAGGGAGCATCATATGCCGGTAGGAAGAAGGAGGACGGGCCTCGGCTCGGCGTCACTGTTGGCACTCAGCCTCGCGGTGCTGTTGGGGGCCGCGGCCGATGAGTCTCCCGTGGCCGATGCGGCGGAGAAGGGTGACATCGAGGCGGTTCGCACGCTTCTCAAGCAGGGCGCGGATCCGAACGCGGCCCAGGCGGACGGTCTCACGGCGCTGCACTGGGCCGCGCTGAACGACGAGCACGAGTTGGCCCGGATCCTGATCTACGCCGGCGCCACCCCGGAGCCCGTGACCCGGGTCGGCGGCTATACGCCCCTCCACCTCGCCAGCCGAGCCGGCCATGTTGGCGTCGTCGAGGCGCTGCTCGAAGCGGGCGCCGACCCGAACGCCTATACGACGACCGGTGCCGCAGCCCTGCACTTCGCCGCGGAGGCCGACGCCGCGCCGGTGATCGGGGCGCTGGCCAGGCACGGCGCCAACGTGAACGCTCCCGACTCCTTCTCCGACCGGACGCCGCTGATGTTCGCGGCCGTGCGGAACTCCGTACGGGCCATCGAGGCGCTCGTCGGTTTCGACGCGGACCTCGCGGCCACCACAGCTGTCAAGGACTACGTGAAGGTCGCCGAAGAGGCCGACGCCGAAAGGGAGCGCCGGGCTCGAGTCCGCAAGGCGGCCGAGGATCCCGACCCCGAGGCCGAGGATGAGCAGAGCGGTGCCAATCCGTCGCGCGCGCCCGCTCGTGAGACCTCAGCGGCCCAACCCGAAGAGGAGAAGTTCCCGAAGATTCTCTCCTCCGTGGAGCAGATCGGCCTCCAGGGCGGCTTCACCGCGCTCCACTTCGCCGCCCGAGAGGGGCACAGGGAGGCTGCGCGGCTGCTGTTGGAGTCGGGAGCCGACATCGATCAGGTGACAACCGGGGACCAGTCGAGCCCGCTCCTCGTCGCGGTCATAAATGGCAACTACGACCTGGCCCGAGAGTTCCTGGGGAGGGGCGCGGACCCGAACCTCTTGAGCGACGACGGGGCCGGTCCGCTCTTCGCCACGCTGAACATCGAATGGTCGCTCAGGACCTGGTACCCGCAGCCCCAGGCCTTCCGCCAGCAGGAGACCTCCTATCTCGAGCTGATGCAGCTCCTGCTCGACGCCGGAGCGGATCCGGACCAGCGAACGAGCACACACATTTGGTACGCGGCCTACAACGCGGGGCGGATGGGCGTGGACTTCGCCGGAGCGACGCCCTTCTGGAGGGCGGCCTACGCCGCCGATGTGAAGGCGATGCGGCTCCTGCACGACAACGGTGCGAATCCGGACATTTGGACCTACCATCTGCCGCGTCCCAGGCGTGTGGACCCCGATGTCCCGAACAACCCGCAAGACGAGGAATCGGAGTCCCTGGACCCGTCGGGACTGCCGCCCGTTCCCCACGGCGGCCCGGCCGTGCACCCCCTGCACGCCGCGTCGGGAGTGGGCTTCGGGACGTCCCGGGTCGCGCAGACGCATCGGCACGTGCCCGACGGATGGCTTCCCGCCGTCAAGTATCTGGTCGACGAGCTCGGTGTCGATCCCAACCTGCGCGACATGGACGGGTACACCGCGGTGCACCATTCGGCCGCGAGGGGCGACAACGAGACGATCCTCTACCTCGTGAGCCAGGGGGCGGACGTCACCTTGATCAGCCGCAAGGGCCAGACCACGGCGGATCTCGCGAACAGCCCCGAGCAGCGCGCGCAGCCGCACCCCGTCACCATCGCGCTTCTGGAGAAGCTCGGATCGAAGAACAACCACCAGTGCCGGACCTGCGGGGGGGCGGGCGGCCAAGAGTGACGGGAGCGCGGGGGACCACGGGATGAGACGGTGCCTGTGTGCGGTCACCGGGTCGGCGATCATGTGGGCCGTCGCTACCGACGTCGCGGCCCAGGATACGATCTGGAATCGCTATACGCTCGAAGAGCTCGGGGGGGTGTTCGTGCGGGCCGAGGTGGCCGCCGCGTGCGAGAGCGTCGGAGCCACGCGGCAGTCGGTCCAGGCCGACGCCGAAGCGATCCTCGTCGAATCCGAAGTCGACCTGCTCACCGAAGGCGAGATGCTCAGGAACCCTGGGCTGCCAGAGCTGAGGATCACTTTCGAGTGCGCAGCTGGTACGGGAGTGGATGCGTCGGATGCCGTGGCGTTCGCCGTGTCGGTGAGAGTGCAGCAAGCGGCGCAGATGACGCGTGACTCGCAGATTTCATTGCCCGAAGCCGTCACGTGGTGGACGACGGCGGTCGGAGTCGAGGGGTCCGCCGCCGTCCGAGCGGCCCTTCAGGCGACCCTCGAAGGCACCGTGGAGGAATTTGCGACGGCTTATCTGGAAGCGAACGCCGCCCCAGCCGACACGTCCGGGGTGCGCTGAGTCGATCCCCGCACGACGGTCGCGGCTTCATGGAGTCCGTCCGGCGTCACATCATGGATCCTCCACCTCCGCCGCTTCACCTGTCAGCACCTCCAGCATCTCCATGTAGAAGTCGCGCCGCGAACGCTGGTCCTGCGTGAGCTGAGCGACGACGTCCTCGACGTCGCCCGACAGGCGGTCGATGCGGCTCACCAACTCACCGAACTCGCGGGCGAGATCGCGCAGCTTGGTGGCCCGGGCACTGGTGTCTTCGCTGGGGACGTCTTCCAGCGCGTCCTCGATCCGGTCGAGCTCGCTCCCGGCCCGGGCTGAGGCGTCGGCGAGCTCGAGCAGTGTGGCGGTCCAGGCGGCTCGCGTGTCCTGCTCGACGTTCAGACGCGGATCCTCGCGCACGGCGAACCGCTGGACCGACTCGGTCCCCGCGACAGCAAGACGGGCCGTGTACGTTCCGGGCACCACGAACGGGCCGCGCCGCCCGGAGTTCTCGGCGCCGTCGAGCTGGTGGCGCAGGTCCCACACCACGCGGTTCATGCCCTCCCGAGTGGTGCCGGGCACCGTGGCCGCCACGCCGCCCGCCGGGTCCTCGATGGCGATCTCGACCGAGCCGGCATCGGCCTCCTCGCCAAGCCAGTAGTCGAGGATTGCACCGAGCGGGGGGTTTTCGCCCCGGTAGTAGAGATCTCCCGTGTGGGCCGCGCTACCCGTCCGGCGGATCTGTACGGCGGGTTCGACGGTGAACAGGTGGGCGGTCCGCGCGACCACGTCCTCCGACAGCTCCTGAAGCGCGTTGATCTGATCGAGAATCCAGATTCCGCGGCCGTGCGTGCCCAGCACGAGGTCGTTGTCGCGCGGATGGATGACGAGATCGTTGAAGGGAAGGGTGGGCATGCCGCTCCGGAGCTCGGTCCAGTGCGCGCCTCCATCCATCGTGTAGTAGAGCCCGATTTCGGCGCCCAGGAAGAGGACAGAGGCGTTGCGCACGTCTTCGCGGACGGTCCGCAACACCCGATCGGCGGGGATGTCGCCGGTAATCGAGGTCCAGGACTGTCCATAGTCGTCGGATCTGTAGAGGTAGTTGGCGTAGTCGTCGTTGCGGTAGTTGTTCCAGACGACGTAGACGCGGCCCTCGTCGTGGCGAGAGGGCTCTATTCCGCTCACCCATGCCCCTGGGGGAAGGCCGGGGAAGCTGCTGGCGCCGGGCTCGTCGGAGTCGAACACGTCGCGACCCGCCACATCCGTCCACCGCTCACCGCCGTCGTGCGAGACGTGGAGGCGACCGTCGTCGGTGCCGGCGTAGATGAGACCCTGCCTCACGGGACTCTCGGCGACAGCCGATATCGTCGGGTAGTAGGGGATGCCGTCATCCAGCGAGGGAGTGGAGTCGTGGGGCATCTCGCCCATGACCGGAAGGGTGCGCCGGTCCACCTGGGTCGTGAGGTCTCCGAGCGACTCCCAGGAGTCGCCCCGGTCGGTGGTCTTCCAGAGGACGTTGGTCCCCGCGTACAGGGTCGCCACATCGTGGGGCGAGATGATGAAGGGACCATCCCAGTTTGCAGGCGCCATCACGTCGCCGAGGCGCTGTTCCTCGAAGGTGCCGACCTCCCGCCAGGTCTCCCAGTTGCGGCGTCCCGCGATGTGTCCGATGGGGTCGCCGGGGCGGATGGCGGTGCGCTCGCCCGTGCGCAGGTTGTAGCGCGACAGGGTGAGATACTGCGACTCGGTGTAGATGATGTAGTTGTTCGTCGTGTCCGCCACGTTGATGAACCCGTCACCACCTCCCAGTCGGATCCAGTCGCTGTTGACGATGCCGTCCTGACGGTAGGTCTCGCTCGGCCCCATCCAGGAGCCGTTGTCTTGGAGCCCGCCGTACACGTTGTAGGGTCGATCCATGTCCACCGAGACCCGGTAATACTGGCTCACCGGGAGATCGGTGATGTAGAGCCAGCTGAGCCCGCGGTCGTAGGAGATCCCCAGACCGCCGTCGTCCGCCTTCATGACGTGCCGGGAGTCGGAGGGGTTGACCCAGACGAAGCGGTCGTCGCCGTGGAGGCTCTGGGGCGGCACGGTGAAGGTGCGGCCACCGTCATCCGAGAAGGAGTAGCTGTTCACCATATAGATGCGCTGGTCGTCGCTCGGGTCGACGGTGATCTGGCTGGCGTACATCGGCCGAGGGTTCCAATCGCTCATGTGCTCCCACGTCTCGCCGCGGTCCTCCGAGCGGTAGATGCCGGCCCGCCGTTCGGTATAGGCGGTCGCGGCATTGTAGCGGTAACCCTGTTCGACGCTGACGTACACGATCCGCGGGTCGTTGCGGTAGATCGCGATGCCGATGCGGCCGAGGTCGCCCTCGGGGAGGCCCCGGGCGATCCCCGGTCCGGTCAGCCGCTCCCACGTGTCGCCGCCGTCGATGCTGCGGTGGAGCGCGCTGCCGGGGCCGCCGCCGTAGAAGCCCCACGGCCGCCGCCGGCGCTGGTAGGTCGCGGCGTAGAGGATCGCCGGGTCCTCCGCGTCCAGCGCCACATCGACCGCACCGGTGTTCTCGTCGACCTGCAGAACGGGCTCCCAGGTCTGGCCTCCGTCGCTACTGCGGTATACGCCGCGCTCCTCGTTCGGGCCCCACAAGTGGCCCATCGCCGCGACGTAGACGAGATCGGAATCCACCGGGTGCAGTGCGATGCGACCGATGTGGCGGCTGTCGCGCAGCCCCATGTTGGTCCACGTCTCCCCGCCATCGGAGCTCCGGTACACGCCGTCGCCCCACGACGTGCTCTGCCGGTTGGCGCGCTCGCCGGTGCCGACCCACACGATCGCCGTGTCGCGCTGGTGCAGCGCAATCGCGCCGACCGAATGGGTGCCTTCGTTCTCGAAGACGGGAGTGAGCGTAATGCCGTTGTCGCTGGTCTTGTAGACGCCGCCGGTCGAGGACGCTACGTAGAACTTGATCGGATCCGACTCCGCGACGGCCAGGTCTACGATCCTCCCGCTCATGACGGCGGGGCCGATGTTGCGGGGTCGGAGGGCGTCAAGCTGGACGGTGGTGACCTGGGCCTGAACGACGACGGGCAGAACGGCCACGACGACGGGCGCGGCGAGGGCCCGCACGGCGGAGCGGAGCTTGCGGTAGGGCAGGGACTGTATCACTGCGTTCCTCCGGGTGGGGGAGACCAGGCACCGATTCTAGGGGGTCCCTGAAGATTGCTCGCATGAGGCTCCGCATCAACCAAACGCCTTGGCGCGGAATCACCCCCGGTTCCTGGCACTGCTCGAGTAGGGTGCAGTGGCGGGGGAGAGGCAGTTCTGGGGGACGCGTCCCGCGGCACGGCGGCACGCGTGAGGTCGTGCGCCAACGTCCACCCCCAAGTGTCGGCCGCATCAGGCAAAGGTCCGCTCGCCTCCGGCAGCTCCTGGTCTGGCTCCCCGGACCGGTGGATCGGCGGAGCGATCTCCGGGGCAACTCCAGGGGCAGAGGGGCGAGATCCTCAGGTGACGCTGCCCGTCGGACCCGAGCACTTCCAGGCCCACCGGAAAGCGTGACGTCCCCACATCGGTGCGGCCCTCTCTTGCGGGCCGCTCCGCCTCCGCGGAATCTTCGGGGTATGATCAACCTGTCCCCCGCCCCCCGTCCCGTCGCTGTCGGCCGCGCCGGCGTCGCGACCGGCCGCCGGATCCGCCGAACGGAGGGCCCGGCGCTTGCCGTCGCGCTTTTTCTCGCTCTGGGCGTATCGGCCGGCCCAGGACTCGGACAGGCCGCCCCGCGACCCTCGCCAGGCGCCGGGCCGTATGAAGTCGCAGAAGCAAGCATTCCCGAGCTTCAAGAGGCGATGGCCTCGGGGCGCACGACCGCGGTGGAGCTCGTCGAAGCGTATCTGGCACGGATCGCCGCCTACGATCAGCGGGGCCCGCGGCTCAATGCAATGATCCGCCTGAATTCCGACGCGCTCGCCGATGCCCGGGCGTTGGACCAGGAGAGGGCCGCCGGAACCGTACGGAGCCCGCTCCATGGCGTCCCCATCATCCTCAAAGACAACTACGACACCGCCGACATGCCCACGACGGCCTCCTCGGTGGCACTCGCCGGCCTGGTCCCTCCGGACGACGCGTTCCAAGTGCGCAGGTTGCGCGAAGCCGGCGCGATCATTCTGGGCAAGTCGAACATGCACGAGCTGGCTGCGGGGATCACGACGATCAGTTCGCTCGGGGGACAGACGCTCAACCCGTACGCCCTGACCCGTTATCCCGGGGGGTCGAGCGGCGGGACGGGAGCCGCCATCGCGGCCAGCTTCGCAGCCGTCGGATGGGGGAGCGACACCTGCGGTTCGATCCGGATTCCAGCTTCCAACAACAACCTGATCGGCCTTCGGCCGACCAAGGGGCTATCAAGCATCGATGGCATCATCCCGCTCTCCCACACCCAGGACGTAGGCGGGCCTCTGGCCCGGTCGGCGATCGACCTCGCGATCGCCCTCGACGTGACGATCGGAATGGATCCGGGCGATCCCGCCACCCAAGTGCTTCGCGACCGCGCGCTGCCGCGATTCGCCGACGAGCTGGACGCCGCCGCCCTACAGAACGCTCGCATCGGGGTGCTCACGGCCTTGTTCGGGGATGCTCCGGAGGATGAGGAGGTGGGCGACGTCGTGCGCGCCACCCTCGCCGATATCGCCGCAGCGGGCGCCGAGGTGATCGATATCGAAATCCCCGGCCTCGACAGCCTCGTGGCGGGCTCGAGCGTCATCGCACACGAATTCAAGTGGGACCTCGTCGACTATCTCGCAGCGACGCCCGGAGCCCCGGTGGGCTCGCTCGAGGAGATTCTCGAACGAGGCCTCCATCACGTTGCGCTCGAGCGCACGTTCCGAGCTCGGAGCAGCCCCGAGTCCCGCGACAGCGAAGAGTACCGCGAGGACTTGGCCAAGCGCCCCCTGATTCGGGACGCCGTGGTCTCGGCAATGGAGCGGCGACAACTCGACGCTCTGGCCTACCCCACCATTCGGCGGGCACCGGCGCAGGTCGGAGATCGCCAGCGGGGAAGCAACTGCCAGTTGAGCGCCTCGTCGGGCCTACCGGCCCTAAGCGTTCCGGCGGGATTCACCCCGAGCGGACTGCCGGTTGGCCTGGAACTCCTCGGCCGCCCCTTCGAGGATGCCAGGCTGCTGTCCCTCGGGTATAGCCTTGAGCAGGCCGCCTCGCATCGGCGTGCGCCGTTCAGCACGCCCCCCTTGGAGGCGGGAGCGGCTCCCTCCCCCGTATCCTTCGAGGTGGTGGCGGAGGGGCCGGCAACCCGTCTTGAGGCCCGGTTCGTGTTCGACCCCACGACCGGGGCGATGACCTTCGATGTTGCCGTGTCCGGCACGCCCCCGAGCGATGTCCACGCCGTGAACATACACCGGAGGGATGAGGGTGCCGACGGACCGGTCATTCACCGGCTCTCCGGTCCGGGATTGGTGCCGGCGACAGGTCACGTCACGTTGACCGGACCGGAGATCGAGGCGCTCGGGGACGGACGACTGTACCTGAGCGTGTATACTTTGGGGCATCCCGCTGGAGCGGCGCGTGAGCCGCTGCTCCAGCCGTCGCGTTAGGGACGAAGACATCCTGGGTGGCAGATGCGGTGCCTCCCCCGGCCTGGCCCACGTCCCTTGGTCCTGTGGTGGGGTCGGTCCCGCGCCAGATCGAAGCGTATCCAGCCGATCCGGCTTGGCGCTCCGTCCGTTTCCCCTCAATCTCAGCCTTCCATTTCCCGCACGTGGGCCCCGCCAACCCGGGCTCCGAGATCGGCTCCTGCTCCAGACCGTTCGACTACTGTCGGGAGGCCGAGGTAACGGAGGAAGACCGTGGCCAGTTCAGCGGCGAGGTCCGCATCCTCGATGCCGTCCTCCTCCCCCGGCTCCCGCGTGAAGATGTAGCGGCTCCTCAGCGTGGCAAACACCTGCAGCGTGGCCAGGCGCACGGCCCGATCGGGCTCCGGGTGGGCGAGCACCTCGCTTCGCTCCCTGATCAGCCCGATGAGATGGTCAGCCACTTGGTTGTCCAGCTCAGCCATCCGGTCCAACAGTTCCGGACTGGGATGAGCCATGGCGTGCAGCAGAAACGCGCGCAGCACCGAGCCGTGCGCCCGGCTCCAGAGGACGAGCATCCGGGTGAACTGCGAGACGATCTCTCCGACGCCCGCCGCGGACCACCGGTCGGGAGCGAGCACCGTCTCCCAACCCCCTCGCGCGTCTTCCCAAAAACGGCTGGCCAAGTAGGCCAGAAGCGCGTCGCGGCTGTCGAAGCGCGCATAGAAGGTGCCTGCGCCGGCCCGAGCGCGAGAGAGGACTTCCTGGACCATCGCTCCCTCGAGCCCCCTCTCAGCGAGGAGATCCATCGCGGCCGTCACGATCCTCTTGAATGAGGCGCGGCTTCTAGCCTGGCGCGGAAGGCGCACACCCAACCCGGTCGTCGAGGAAGAAGCGCCTTCTGAGCCCAGCGTGGGATGGTTCATGAGCGCCTCAAACCCACCCAAGACGGCAATAACTGGAATTCCAATTCAAGATAGAATGCCAGGCCCCGGAAGGAAAGCGCATCAGCCCCAGACATCGAAGAATTCGACTTCAGGCGCGGGTGGCGGGCTCGCGGAAGGCAGCTCCCCGGTGAGGTGTTGGACAAGTGCGGTGCAGAGGTCGGCCATGCCATCAGGGGAGAGCGACGGTGCGCACGCCTCAAGGGATCGGCACGTCGTGTCTACGGCGCGGTCCGGAGAGGGATTGCGGATCGCGTCCCGGCGGAGCAGGAGAAGGCGCTTGGAGTCTGCACGGACCCGGTTCCGGAATCGGGCGGCCGCCTCCGAGGCGCCCGCTCCGGGACCGCGGAGTGCCTGGGATAACGCGTCCCGAGCGGTCCGGTGGGTCCGCTCGAGCTCGCTATAGAGCGCTGCGAGGCCCCTCACGACCTCGGCAATTCCTCGATCCCCCCAACCAGTCTTAGTGGCCTCGTTCCAGCGCTCCAGTGCCTCCTCCCAGATGCTCTCGTCCAAGTATGCGAGCAGGGCGTCCTTGCTCTCGAAGCGTGCGTAGAAGGAGCCGACCGACGATCTAGCCCGCTGCACGACGGCGTTGACCGTCGCCGCCCCCACCCCCTCTTCGGCGATGAGTTCGAGGGCGGCCCGGGTGATCCGGCGAAGTGTGCGCCGACTCCGGTCCTGCTTTGGCTCGTGAAGACGCAATTCCTTGCCCGGCAGCGCGGATAAAATAGTATGAATGCTCTAAATAGGGTGAATGCCGGACGGTGGCAAGCAGGAGCCAAGGTGGCACGGGAATCAGAGCAGCGTCGCGGCGTCCGGATCGGGTGGGGATCCACCACTCGCCCTTTCCTCCATCATGTATCGATTACGGGCGTGAACACGCGATAGGCCTCACTGATCGTGAGTCGCTTCGCGGATCTCTTGGAGGATATCCCGGATCTCTCGAAGGGCATTACGGATGCCCTCAAGGACATGGTAGTATGCAAACAGGAGCCCAGAGAGGGCAATCTCGAGGCTAGGACGATATCCCCCAAGGCACCCAACGTACGAAAGAGGCCACGATTAGATCCCATAAGGCCTCCATGGCGATTTCCCCTATGTTGCCACTAGCAGCCTGTTCGGGTCCATCCTCTCCACCACGTCGAGCATCGTCCAGGGACGGCTTTCAAGCCCCTGCTACCCTCGCCGGGGTGATCCCATTCTTTCCGCTGCTTCGGCACGACAGGCTTCGACAAGCGCAAGGCAAGAACGGCAGATCGCCCGTCTATCGCTTCCTAGCGGGACGGCCCCGCATCCGTATTGGCGTCCCGGCGCCGGGCGCGGCTTCGAACGACCAGCTGCTCCCTGACCGCCCGGTGTGCCTCATCGATCGCCGAGTCGGTGTGCGTCGAGGCGGCGGCATCGGAGTTGGCGATGGAGATCCGGCCGAAGCGCCGGCTCCCGACCACGCACGGCCGATCGTCGGGGGCGAAGAGGGCCCACTCGATAGGATCGTTCAACGTGTCGTAGCTATAGGAATAGCCGTGCGGCCAGCGATTCACGGTTATTGCTTCGATGTCGCGAGCCGGGTCGAAACCGCCGCCCTCCAGGGTTCGAGCGAGTTGGTCCCGGATCTTGCGCTCGAAGGTCTCGAACGTCGTCGCCAACAGATCCGCTCGCCCAAGGCGGTGCTGCTCCTTCTTCGGGTGCCCGGGAGCGCAAGGCATTCTGGACATGCGCAGGATCATCGGCTCTTCAGGCGAAGTGGAGGGCTGGTAATCGCCGAACTGCACGGACCTGCCCAGGCGGACGCCGGTATGGTACATCCCCGGTGCGGTTGCCCCGGAGATGCCCAGCTCGGTGAAGGCCGTCCACTGACGGATCAGGACACTCGTGTAGACGATCGGCATCTTGACGCCATACATGAGCGCTGTCTTCTGCTCCTCCGACATCTCGGGGACGAGATACGGGATGATCCGATTCCAACAGGCCATCACGCAGTGATCCGCCCTCACCGTTTCGGCCCTTCCGTCTCGAACGTAGGTGACGTCGACCTGGCGAGCCGCGTCGGGATCGCCCCGGTGCCGGGCAGAAACGACGGTGCTGTTGAGGCGGATCCGGGCGTCGGAGCCCTCTCGGTCGATTCGGTCGTAGGCGAGGCGCGACGTCATCGAGTCTTCCAGCGAAGTCCCCGGGAGTGCGTCGGGAATCATCGCCCGAACCAAGAGCCGGGCTAGCGTGGCATTCCCGTCGGGAAAGTAGATGTCCGGTCCTTTGTTCCACTCGCTCTCCCGGCCGTGCTGTCCTCCCCCGATGTGGCTGAGGGGGCTCACGCGGGGGAACGGCTCGAGGTTCATCCCCTGGAAACCCGGATAATCCTGGGCCCATCCATACAGGGCCGGATATCCGTCGATGCCCACACAGAAGCTGCCCTTCGGGCTGTCATCGAAGAACTTGATCACGTCGGGGTGAACCCCGGCGAGATCGAGCAGAAAGTCCCGGTAGCTCATCCGGGCCAGTCGCTCCTTCTTGTCCACATCCGACACTCCGGGCATGTAGTCCGGGTTTGCGTCGTCGTCGTAGAGTCGCGCGATGTCCCTCTGTGCCTCCGGAGCGAGCGGGGTTTGGCGGAGCCACTCGGCCCATCCCGCACCCCCTGATCCCCCTCCCCGCCCCATCACAAGCCGATCCTCTCCGCCGAACACCTCGCTCGCGAAGAAGGTGGATCCGCGGAGACCCAGCGAGCGATAGAATGCCCGCCCCTTGGCGCTCTGGTCATTCGCGCTCTCCACGTCGATCCCGACCGCAGCGAGAAGCGTCCTGGCGACAGTGCTGTACTGCCCCACGGATTCGAGGTACGAGGTACCGCCGTTGAGCATCAGCGTACGGCCCTGGTAGGTCATCTCGTTCCGCTTGGCGTGGCCGCCGAAGTCATCGTGGTTGTCGAGGATTAGCACGCGGGCGCCGGGACCGGCCGACGTGAGGAAGAAGTAGCCCGCCGAGAGCCCGCTCAAGCCCCCCCCGACAACCACGAGGTCGTAGTGCTCACCCGTGTCTGCGGCATCCGGCCAGGTCGCACCCTCGTGGAGAGCATGGGCCACTTCGAACGATCCCGGGTGACTCCCGCGCATCCCGGTGCGGGCCGGCGGATAGTATTCCTGAGCCGCCCCAGGCCCCTTGGATGGTCCCTCGAGCCCCGAAAGCCAGCCGGGCGCGATGAGCGACCCCCCGAGGGCGACTCCCACTCCATTGACGAAGTCCCGCCGCGTGATGTCCCGGTGCATCCCGAGATCGCGATCCCCGCTTCTGGGCATAGTCATCCCCCTCCGGTTCTGAAGCACAGTGCGCGCGGGTCGAGGCCCCTGGGGCCCGGCGCCCAAGTCTAGAGTACGGCCCCGGCCCCTTGTTCGGCCAGCCCGACCCCATGCAGGCGTGGACGGGAGCCGCCCGGCCATCGATTGCACCCCGCTTGTTGCCGTCAGGCCTCACGTGAGGCCCACAGGTGTTGCGGGGGAAGCACTGGCGCGAACGAGCCGGAGTGTGCCGTATTGTGTGGGCAGTCGGAAGGGCTCCGGAAGGGCCGAATGCCCGGACGTCTTCCGCACCCGCAACGCGAAGGGAACCCGCCCATGCTCTCCCCAGAAGACTCATCCCCCGATCTTCGACTCCTCCGGCCCGGTGATGCCGCCTCGCGCCCGGCCCGAGCCAGTCTGCTGCCGAATTGGAGGCCACCCATGACACGGAATCCGCTCGCAGCGATCTTCCGCATCCACCCGATCGTCCTCGCCGGTGTGTTCAGCCTCCCGGGGATCGGCTGCTCCGTGCCCGGCCCGGACGAGGGCGCCGAGACGATCCTGCGGGGTGGCCGGCTGTTCGACGGGGTCTCGGATACGCTCAAGGCGAACACGGGCATCGTCGTCCGCGGGGGCCGCTTCGTCGAGGTCGGCTCCAGTTTCGCCGGTCGCGATCCGGAGCATGCAGAGGTCGTCGACCTCGACGATGACGATACGGTCCTTCCCGGCTTCTTCGACCTCCACGCGCACTACGGGATGACGTTGGTCGGCCAAGGCCGGGTCGACGAGTGCCATTACAACCCGCTGATCTACCTGGCCAACGGTGTGACCACGACCTTTCCGGCCGGCTCGATGGATCCGGACGACATGCTCGAGGTCCGGGAGCGCATGGAGCGGGGCGAGCAGGTGGGACCTAGGATTCTGAACTCCGGGCCCTACTTCGGGTTCGCCCGCCCGGGCTGGAACGACGACATCACCACCGACGGCTTGCGGAGCGAAGTGGATGACTGGGCCGCCCGCGGCATCCACGGAGTCAAGGTCAAGGGGCTCACGCCGGAGCAGCTGCGAGCCGTGATCGAGCAGGCCCATCTGCACGGGCTCACCGTCACGAGCCACCTCTACAACGATGCGGACTACGTCAACACCGTACCGGTCCGTGAGGCGATCTCGATGGGGATCGACCGCTTGGAGCACTACATCGTCGAACCCGCCCGGCTCCTCGACGGGTCGATCGCGCCGGGCGATTCGGAGTTCAACACGAACGTCCAGCTCTTTCTCGACAACGATGTGTACTTCACCGCCACCGTCTCCGTGTACACGACCTTCGGGGCGGATCCGGATCCGGCGTTGTTCGGCGACGACTGGGCCGACGAGCGCCGGTACTTCACCCCGCACACCAACGAACTCGCGGCGCAACGCGGCGAGGGCGGCCAGACCTACCCGCGACTCTACGAGATGAAGCGCGAGTCGGTCCGACTCTTCTACGAGGCGGGAGGGGCACGCCTTCTCACGGTGGGCTCCGACCACCCGGGCTGGGGGCGGTTCACCGCTGGCTTCTCATACCATCGGGAGCTGCTCGCGCTGGTGCTCGCAGGCGTGCCTGCGGCCGCCGTCCTCAAAGCCGCGACCATCAACGGCGCCCGGGCGATGGGAATCGACGGCCGGTTGGGCACGATCGAGCCTGGCAAGGTTGCGGACCTGGTCGTCGTGCAGGGCAACCCTCTCGAGGATATCCGCAGCGCTCGCCGCGTGAAGGTCGTGATGAAGGACGGAACGTCGTTCGACCCGGCCGAACTCCTGAGCGGTGCCGAGGGCAGGATCGGCCCAGCCGCACCGGACGAGCACGGGGCGTGGGGGCGCGACGCGGGGCACGGCTGCCTGGCCAGGGGGCCCTAGGCCAATCGCCGCCCCTATCTGGATAGGGGCGTGGCGAAGACCACGGGGACTCCGAGGCAGCGACGACCGCCTAAGGGACTCCGGTGATGGACCCTACCGCGTTTCCGCGCGGTATACCCCGACCCACTCCCCGTCTCGGTTGACGTAGACCGCCGTCATGAGCCAGTCCACCGAAGGGGTCGGCCAGCCGATCGTCAAGTCGTATGCGAGCGCCACGACGTCTTCGTCGAGTCTCTGGAGATGCACCTGGGGGCCGAGAGAGAACTCGCCCACCTCGTAGGTGGTCATATCCTCGATAATCCGATCGACCGAGTGGATCCCCGGCGGGTGGATATAGAAGCCGTCATCCCCCGACAGCTTCCGGACGAGTGCGGCGTCGCGGTCCCGAAGCGCTCCGAAGAACTGCCGCTCCTGCTCCACCAGGTGCTCCCGAAGGGCATCGTCGTCCATCGGCTCTTGGGCCCTCACGGAGGAGGGTGTCGCGATTCCCGCCAGAGCGACGAGGACGAACAACACGGTACTCAGCACAAAACCTTGGACTCTCTTCATGGTCCTCTCCCGCGAGCGGCTGACAGACAAACCCGAACAGGGACGGAGGCGCGAGGTCCCGCTGCCGGGTCGAGAAACCTGAGACGTGGGTCCAGACCCGTCAAGCGTGAACCCTCTCGCTGACCGACGCGACGGCGGGCGCCGCGAAACCAAGGTGCCGGCGCGGTGGCCGAGTCCGGCCGCCTTCCTTCACCTGCGCGTGGCGCGCCTCGCTCGCTGTCGATAGAATCCCCGAGGGTCGCGAGGTTCCGGCGCTCTCGCCGGCCCTTTGCTGAGCCCCTCGTCGAAAAAACGAAGGAGTACCTGGGAACCACGGCAGCCTCCCCCTCTCGGGGGGCTCATGAACTCACCGGACACCATCTAGCAAGGGAGGGAATCGTGTCGGCATTCGAGAACGCGACCAAGTTCTTCCACGCCTGCGACTCGCTGAGGGGCTGGGAGGGATGCAGTCCATACGTCGCTCCAGACGCCTCGTTCGAGTCGCAAGCCGAGCCACTCGTCGACGTGAGTACCGTAGAGGCCTATGCGGAGTGGATGGTAGGGCTCGGGAGCGTCCTCGAGGGCTGCACCTACGAACTCCACACGTCGTCGTACGACGAGGCCGAGAAGACCGCCGTGTTCTTCGCGACCTTCACGGGAAGCCATGTGGGCGAAGGCGGCCCGGTTCCGCCGACCGGCAAGGAGACGAACACCCAGTACGTGTACGTCGTGACGATGAACGACGAGGACCAGGTCGAGAAGGTGTGCAAGGTGTGGAACGCGCCCTGGGCCCTGAAGGAGCTCGGATGGGCCTAGCACCGATTCCCGACCCGGCAGCTCCGCTTGTGCCGATCCTGGGACGAGGTCCGACGGCGATATGGGCGAGCGGCGCGCATGGCCAACGATGCTCCCGGCGCGGCGTGCGCGCGCGCATTCCCGGGGGACGTCTGGCTGCCGCCCTACTCGCGGTCGTCGTTCTCGTGCTCCCGCCGGCCGATGCCGCCGCCCAAGTCGGCGTCTTCTATCCGAACGTTCCCGGCGAACTTCTGCTGGCGAACGACAAGGTCGTCGTGCAGAAGTTCATCTTCGAGCCCGGGCAGTGGTCGGGGCCGCATACGCACGCTGGCAACCAGGTTTACGTCTACATTCGGGGCGGCGAGTGGACCGAGCGGCGAGGAGATCAGGAGACGGTGTTTCGCCCCGAAGCCGGCTCGGTCGGATGGTCGGAGACTCCGTCCGAGGCCGAGCCGTGGGAAGCCGGCAACACGGGGGACAGTCCGATCGAGACGGTCTGGGTGACCCTGCAGCCCTGCACTCTGCTGTCGAACCATCATACCGGTACGTTCTATCCTGACGTCCCGCTTGAGTTGTTGCTGGAGAACAACCGGGTCGTCGTGCAGAGGTTTATCCTGGAGCCGGGACAGTGGGAAGGGGTTCACTCGCACCCGGGCGACCAAGTCTACGTCCACGTGAGAGGTGGTGTCTGGTCGGGTCGACGGAACGGAGTCGAGAGGATCGGCACCGAGCCGTCCGAAGCCGGCTCGGTCGGCTGGATGGAGGAAGTCAAGCTGAGTGAGCAGCACAATTCGGGCAACACCGGAGACACGACGTTCGAGCTGATATGGATCACGCTCAAGCCGTGCGAGCCGGCCTGAGCTGGGACCACCCTCGGTCCGCATCGTCCCGTTCAGGAGAAGTCGATCCCCCAAGCCGGTGACGGGACTCCGCCCCCGTGAGGCCCAATGCGCCCGGTCGGAGATCTTGTTGGCACGGGGTTGGGCCGTGCCCGCGAAACCGTGCCTCCCGGCCTGGGCCTCTCAGCTCAGCAGCCGCCGGTTCTCCGGGTCGTAGAGCGGCGGCTCGACGACGTGCGCAGCCCGGTTCTCGCCCAGGATTTGAAGGGCGAGTTCCGTCCCGGGTTCGAGATACGCAACCGGCAGGTAAGCCAGCGCAATCGTCTTCTCCACCCGGTGCCCATAACCGCCAGAAGCCACGTACCCGACCCTCTTGTTCCCGTCCAGAATCGGCTCGTAGCCGTGAGGGTCGGCATCCCTCGCGTCGACGACGAGGCAGGCGAGACGGCGTTCGAGCCCTCGCTCCCGTTGACGGAGGAGGGCGTCGCGGCCGATGAAGTCGCCCTTTTCGAAGTCGACGAATCGGCTCATTCCGGCCTCGAGCGGTGTGTAGTCCGCCGACATGTCGGAACCCCACATGAGATAGGCCTTTTCGAGTCGCATGGAGTCGAGCGCCCGGTAGCCGAAGTCGACGAGCCCGTAAGGCCCGCCGGCCTCGATCAAGAGATCGTATAGATGCCTCTGACACTCCATGGGATGGTGGAGCTCGTAGCCAAGCTCGCCGACGAAGGAGACGCGCAGCGCCCGTAGTGGAACCATGCCCGCATACAGCTCCCGGCAGCGGAAGAAGGGGAAGGCCGCCGGCGAGCAGTCGGCGTCGGTGATCGCCTCCAACAGGTCGCGCGAGCGTGGACCCGCCAGCGTGAGAACCGCATCCCTCTTCGTGACGTTGTTCAGCGCGACCGTCCGGTCATCGGGCAAGTGGCGCCACATCCACTCGAAGTGGTGGCGCTCGGTCGCGGCCGCGGAGACCACGTAGAAGCGATCCGCCCCGAGCTTGGTCACGGTCACGTCGCACTCGATGCCGCCCTTCGGCGTGCACATCTGTGTCAGCGACATTCGGCCGATCAGACTCGGCAGCTTGTTGGCGCAGAGCCGGTCGAGGTGCCGTTCCGCGTTCGGGCCCGAGACTTCGAATTTTGCAAAGCTCGTCTGATCGAGCACTCCTACCGATGATCTCACGGCGGAGCACTCGGCCCCTACCGCGGCATGCCAGTTCCCGCGACGAAACGAATACCTGTCCCGCGCCCGACCGCCTCGGGAAAACCACAGCGGGCGCTCCCACCCGAACCGGGCTCCATAGACGGCTCCCCTGGCGAGCAGGCGATCATACAGGGGCCCCGTCTTCAGCGGCCGACCGGCCGGACGTTCCTCCTCGGGGTAGTGGATGGCGTACTCGCGCTCGTACACGTCGCAGGCGCGTGCCGCCACGTACTTCGCCGAACTCGCGTAGTCTCCGAAGCGGCGCACATCGAGTTCCCACATGTTGTCGCTCGGCTGCCCCTCCACGATCCACTCCGCAGCGTACTTGCCCGCGCCGCCGCCGAATACGACCCCGAAGATGCTGAAGCCGGCCAAGACGTGGAAGTTCTTCAGACCCGGCACGGGCCCCATCAGGCAACGGCCGTCGGGCGTGTAGCCGTCGGGTCCGTTCACGATGCTCTTGATCCCCGCGCTCGCGAAGGCGGGCACCCGCCGGGCGGCGGCCTCGAGAGTGTCCTCGAGCCGGTCGAGATCGGGCGGAAGCAGGCTGCCGTGGAAGTCATCGGGGATCCCGTCGAGGCCCCACGGCTTCGTATTCCGCTCGAAGGCGCCGACAAGCAGGGCCCCTGTCTCCTCCCGAACGTAGAAGGAAGCGTCCGCGTCACGGAGCACCGGCAGCTCGACTTCGTGAGCCTTGAGCTCTTCGACCGGCTCGGTGGTTAGATAATGGTGCTCGAGCGGCACAACCGGGAGCTCGACCCCGACGAGGCGGCCCACCTCCGCCGCCCATTGGCCGGCGGCATTGACCACGACCTCGGCGTGAATCTCGCCCTTCGACGTCTCCAGCGACCATCCGCCGCCGGAGGGCTCGATCCCCGTCACGGCCGTGTGGACGAGGATCTCCGCCCCCGCCGAGCGAGCCCCCTTTGCGAACGCCTGCGTGAGGCCGCTCGGGTCGATGTGCCCGTCCGTCGGGAGATAGGCGGCGCCGACGATGGCGTCCATGTCGGCAAGCGGGAAGAGCTCTTGGGCACGCTGCGGCGAGACGATCTCGTAGGGCACGTCGAGCAGGTCGGCGATGCCCTTCCGGTAGCGGAACTCGTCGAGGCGATCCTGCGACGCAGCAAGCCGTACGCTTCCGCAGCGGTGGAAGCCCACCGCGTGCCCCGTCTCGGACTCGAGCGACGCGTACAGCTCCAGGCTGTACTGCAGAAGCTTCATCAGATTGTAGCTGGCAACGAACTGCGTACAGAGGCCTGCAGAGTGCCAGGTCGATCCGCTGGTGAGCTCGTCCTTCTCCACCATGATGACGTCGCTCCACCCCAGCTTCGTCAGGTGATAGAGCAGGCTGCAGCCTGCCACTCCTCCCCCGATGATGACGACTCTCGCTTCACTTCGCACAGTTTTGTCCCTTCGATCCAAGTTCGAGCGGAGGTCGGCCCGCGGGTCGCGGAGCTCCCCAGGAGAGGCTCCCCCGGTGCTTGCTTCTCCCCCCCAGAATGTCAGGCAGCCGGTCTTGCCTCGGAAGAGATCAAGATCCGATGCCTTGGCCACACCCGCGAATCCTGGGCGGCACAGCTGGCACCGAGAAAATGAGATGCCGCCTCAGATCAGCACGAATCCGCCGATGCGTACGGCCTGGGGCCAGGCTCGTGTGCCCCGCATCAGCGTCGGCGAGGGGGCGCCCGCACAGCCGACGGCGCCATCCTGGCGCCGGACATCGGCACGCCGGGTAGGATCATGCAGTTCGGGGGTCTAGCGCGACCAGGGCGGCACCACATGGTTCATGCGTGCGTAGGCGATCGCCTGCCCGAGATGCTCGTTCATGTGGGCGATGAGTTGGAGCAGGACGGCCCACTGACCGACGTCACGGCCGTACAGCTCAGTCCTCTTGTCCAGAGCCTCGGAGGACATGGAGGCCGCGACTCGCCTGACGTGCTCCATCGACTCGGCCAGAATCGCGACAACCTTCTCCTTCTCCGATACCCCCTCCTCCCAGCTGTCGTACTCCGCAGCGCCCATCGGCGAGGGGACGTTCAGGGCGATTTCGGGATAGTAGTAGTTGTAGCGCGCGGTGTGCATGTAGGCGCGGGCCACCGTGTATACACCCTCCATCGGAGTCCAGGCGTACGTCTCCGCAGGCATCGCCTCGGCGAGGGCCACGAGCTTGTCGGCTGACGCATTGAACTGCACCTCGAATTCCTCGATGAAATTGGGCGGTGCACTCTGCGCGAAGACACCGGAGGTGCCGATGGCCGCGAGGGCGAGGACGGGGAGGGCGGTGCGGGCGATAGGCATCGGGATAGCTCCGGTCGAGACGGGATACTCAGGGGACTCGCAGAGACGGACGGTGGGGCAGAAGAAGCGGGCAATGTAACACGGTCACCCTCAGCCGGGCCACAGGAGACGGTGGGCGGCGCGCGCCACCCCAACGGCGTTCACTCGGCCCGATGCGGCTGGCGTCACGAAACGGGATCCCCGTCGCCTTCGCGGTGGGGTTGTACGCCGCTGCCTCCCCCTACCTCGGCACCTCCGTATCCCCGTAGAAGGCCGGAGTGTCCGGTCTCGCCCGCGGCTTCCTGAACGGGGCGTCGGGCAGCATCTCCGGAACCGTCGGCGAGTTCGCGAGATTCCGAGCGAGGTGGACCGACATCGCAGACATGGCTACCGGTGACTCCCAGCTCGCGTCCGGAAGGAAGTTGTCGCGCTGCTGGTGGTTCACGTTGTCCAGGTAGTACTGCCAGGCCCGTCGGTTCGTCTCCAGGTTCCCGTCGACGGCGAAGCCGGGCATGAGGTAGACCCCCGGCACGCCGGCGAGAAGGAAGGAGTACTGGTCGGAGCGGAAGAGGAGCGCCTGAGCCGCCCCGAAGGGCGGGATCCGGTAGGTCTCGTACGAGGTGCCGTACTCCTCCCCCGCCTGCTCCAAGAAGGTCCCGAGCGTCGAGTATTCGTCCCCGAAGGCGAGGAAGTCGTCCGAGGCCTGGCCGTCGAGGCCGCCATCGTGGTTGAGGGCGGCGACGGTGTTCTCCATCGGGAAGACGGGGTTCCGCACGTAGTACCACGACCCCAGGAGGCCACCCTCCTCGGCTCCCACGGCGAGAAACAGCACCGAGCGGGCCATGTCGAGTCCGACCATCGCCTCGGCGGCCGCGAGGATCTTCGCGACCCCCAGGGCGTTGTCGTGCGTTCCGTTGTAGATGCTGTCGCCGTCGGCGTCGGGGGCCCCGATGCCGACGTGATCGAGGTGGGCCGTCAAAACGACGACCTCGTCGCGGAGCTCGGGATCCGTTCCGCGGACGAGTCCCCCGACGTTCCAGCTCCTCGACGTGCGGAGCTCGTGGGCCGGCTCGATCGTCACGGGGCCGAGGTCGACGGGCTCGGGGCTCGTCGGGGGCTCCACCGACCACCGGTCGAGAAAGGCTCGGGACGCGGTGGGGCCGAGGCTCGCCGCCGCCCGGAACCTGGTGGTCGTGCCGTCGGCAAGCACGCGCAGCGGACGCCGCGGACGAAGCCGTCCTTCCCACGTCGCGGCGTCGGGCCGGGGATCCACGACCACCACGGCCCGGGCTCCCCGGCGATACGCGAGCTCGACCTCGGTCCGGCCACTGATCACCACATCGAACTCCTCTTCCCGTCCCTCGGGGAGGCCCGCCAAGGTGAAGACGACGCTCCCCTCCAGGTCCACGTCCGTAGGCAGCTCGCCGTCCACCAGTCCGCGGCCGACGTAGACGCCCCGGCCCGAGACGGAGGGCCTCTCGCCCCTCCAGTCCGGGGTGAAGGAGGCCTCCGGGTAGGCGATCTCCCGGTCACCGATCCGCAGGCGACTCCCCTGGTCCCCGACGATTTCCAGCAGGTCGAAGGGCTGAAGGTAGGATCCGTCGAAGGCGGGCTCGAGGCCGATTCTCCCATACTGCTCCGCCACGTAGTCGCGGGCGATCTCGTAGCCCACGTCGTCGGTATCGCGGCCGCGGAGCCGATCGTCCGACAGGAACTCGATGTGGGATCGGATCAGATCCGGCCGGATGACCTCGATGGCCTCGGCGACGTCCGGGGACGCCCCCTCCCCGCCGCACCCGGCCAGACCGCCCAACGCGGCTAGGGCCCCCACTGCATACGCGGACATCGCCGTATTGCGCTTCATCGACTCAACCTCCCCCCGATCAGATAGAAGCTCTCCTGCCGGGGCACGAAGAAGTGATAGCCTCGATCGTCGAGGTGGGCCGGATCCTCCATCATGATGTAGACCTCTTGTCCGTCCCACTCCGGAACGGGTGTGAGGGTATTGAGCTCGATGGAGATGTAGGAGCCGTCCCGCAACCGCTTCGACTGCCGAGCCGTGTCACCGCGGCGGGCAGCCCGGAAATCGATGCTCGCCCCCATACCGTGGCCGTGGTTGCCCAAGGGATGGGAGTAGATCTGGGCGTTGATCGACTGGGCGTCCATCACCGCCATCGTCGCGTCGTACACCTCACCGGCCGTCAGGCCGGGGCGCCCGCTCGACGTGAGGGCATCCTGCAGCGCGTTGGTGTTCGCCATGGCAGCGCGCAGCCCGGCCGGCGGCTCGGTCTCACCCTCCATTAGCACGTAGGCCATCTTCTGCCAGTCCGTGTCGAGCCCCAGATAGGAGATCCCCACATCGAGGTGGAGCACGTCACCGGGCTCGATCACCCAGTGTTCCGGGGCCACGGCCAGAAAGCCCCGCGACGTGTCGTTCGGCCTCCCGGCCCGCTGCAGTCGAAGGTCCGGCTGGAACCAGGTGCTCACGCGATACTCCCACATCGCATCGTAGATCCAGCGCCGCACGTCCCCGATCGTCGTGACACCCGGCTCGATCACTTCGTCGGAGAATGCCCGCTTGGCGATAATCTCCGTCAATTGCACCAACTGGCGGTAGGGCTCCAGCTCCCCCGGAATCCGCGTGTCCAGGAACTCCTCGATCAGGTCGGCTGCGCCCACGAACCTCGAAGTGGCCTCGGGCCCCATGATCTCGCTCAGGTATTGGTACGACGCATGGGTCAGGCTCCGGGTCATGCCCTTCCGTCCGTCGATGGCGAGCGCGATCCTCTGAGGATCGTGGGCGGCGTAGAGCTCGGGCAGCACCTCGCTCGCCGGACGCGGCTCGTCGGGCGACTCGAAGAAGCGCTTGAGGTTGACCTCCGAAAAGCCCGTGATCGCGACCTTCCGAAGCTCCTCGCCGGTATCGACGAAGACGAACATGTCCCGGTTGCCCGCATACGGCCGGGGCGGAGCGACATACTCCGTCAGGGGATCGTCGTGGAACTCCTCGTTCACTACGATCCACATGTCAATGTCGTACTGACGCATCATGGGCAGCAACATTTCGTGGCGGCGCTCGAGCCACGCCTCGCGCAACGCCACCTGCTCGGACCAGTTGGGAAGATCGAACTCATAGGAGCCTCCGGCCGCGTCGGACGTGTCCCGGGGAGCGCACGCCGAGGTCAGGGAGACGCACACGGCCAGCCACGAGGTCACGATCGGTGTGAGACCGGCGAGCGGTCTCCGGGGGCCGGGACCTGCCGGCCGCTCGATACGAGAAGCGTCAGAGCACATCGATTACCTCACAGTCGAAGATCCGGACCACGGACCTCTTCAATAGGCGAGGGGAACGGGGACTCGGCAACCTCGAACCCCGGCCCACCCGTAGAGGCGCCGCTCCAGGTTCCCTCTCGGACCAGCCTTCGAGGAGATCGAAGAGCGGGTGTGGCCCCCGAGCCTCCGATGACATTCCACGCGCCAACCCGTATCCTCACACGGTCACCCTCTTCGCCGGAGCGCGCCTCGTCGATCGGGCGCCCCCGGACAAACCGCCCGACCGGAGAACTTCGATGCCGCAATCGATGGCCGAGCACGGCCGCGGGTCCAGGCCCGCTTGTGCGTGGATCCTCGCCACTTGCGCGATCCTTGTCGGCGGTTGCGCCCAGCCCGTCGACACTCGCTTCGTGGTCACGTACGCGGCCTCCGCCAGATCCGAGCCGATTACGGGCCGCGTGCTCGTCATGATCACCCGTGACGGCTCGCGTGAGCCTCGCCTCCAGGCCGGAGCATGGGAGACGAGCGTTCCGTTCTTCGGCATCGGCGTACAGGACTGGGACGCAGGTGAGATCGCGGTGCTCGACGGAAGCACGGTCGGATACCCTCCCGAGCGACTCGGCGACATCCCCGCGGGCGATTACTACATCCAGGCGATCGCGAACGTCTACACGGAGTTCCGACGCGCGGACGGGCACACCGTATGGCTCCACAACGACCAGTGGGAGGGTCAGCAGTTCAACCGATCACCCGGCAACATCGTGAGCGAGGTGCACCGGGTGCACCTCGACCCCGAGGCCGGCTACACCGTGCGCCTGGAGCTGACCGAGGTGCTTCCTCCGGTCGAGATCCCGCCCGACACCGAATGGGTGAAGCGCATCAAGTTCCAGAGCGATCTCCTCTCCGACTTTTGGGGGCGCCCGATCTACCTGGGCGCGACAGTGCTCCTGCCGAAGGGCTACGACGATGAGCCGGACCGGCGGTATCCCGTCGTGTACGCCCAGGGACACTTCAGCCTCGCGGCCCCGTTCGGCTTCACGACCGCCGACGCACCCCCGGCCGAGGACCCGGATCGCCGCAGAGTCCGGCTGCGCCACAATCGGGAGACGAGCTGGGAGTTCTCCCAGCAGTGGATGTCGGACGACTTCCCGAGGATGATCGGCGTCACCTTCCAGCATCCCACCCCCTATTACGACGATTCCTACGCGGTGAATTCGGCGAACAACGGCCCGTACGGCGACGCAATCATGACCGAGTTGATCCCCCGGGTGGAGGAGGAGTTTCGCATCATACGCGAGAGCTGGGCCCGAGTCCTGACGGGGGGATCTACCGGTGGCTGGGAATCGATGGCGCTCCAGGTCCAGCACCCGGCGTTCTTCGGCGGCGCATGGATCCTGTTTCCCGATCCCATCGACTTCACCCGATACGGCCTCATCAACATCTACGAGGAAGCCAACGCCTACACGCCCGACCTGCACCACGAGTGGATCCGGCCCGAGCGCTTCTGGATGCGGGACCACTGGAACCACGGGGAGTTCATCGGACAGCCCACGATCACGACGCGGGACATGACCCGCTTCGAGCAGGTACTCGGCGACAAGGGCCGAGGCGCGCAACAGCTCGGCATCTGGGAGGCCACTTATGGCCCCGTCGGAGACGACGGATATCCCCGCCCCTTGTGGGACCCCGAGACGGGGGTCATCGATCACGAGGTGGCCGAGTACATGAGGGACAACGGCTACGACTTGGTCCACTACTTGCGCGAGAACTGGGACGAGATCGGGCCCGATCTCGTCGGCAAGTTACGCGTCTACGTCGGGGAGATGGACCAATTCTACCTCAACCTGGCCGTCTACGAGCTCGAGGAGTTCCTCGAGACCGCCGAGCCGCACTACGGGGGTGAGATCCTCTACGGGCGTCCGATGATGAGCCACGGCTGGCGGCCGAAGCCGAGGAGCGACATGCTGCGGGAGATGGCGAGACATATCGAGTCGAATCGGCGGTAGGCGACCAGCGCCCTGGGTTGTCGAAGGCACAGGCGACCCCGGCGTGGCCGCGGTCGGGGCCTGACCGGCCGGTCGCGGGCTCCCGAGTCCGCGCGAAAGTGCACACCTTACTCACCCTACCTGGTTGGAGAAAAAGTCGATGAGACTCGAAGGCAAAGTGGCCGTCGTGACGGGGGGAGGCGCGGGCATCGGCAAGGCGATCGCCCTCCGCCTCGCCGAGGAGGGAGCCGACATCGTCATCGCGGATGTCGACGAGACCGCCGCGCGGGCCGCCGCTCGCCAGGTCGAGGCGCTCGGCGGCCGGGGCGAGGCAGCCCGTACCGACGTCACTCGGAAGCCGGAGATCGAGGCACTGGTCGGCAGGGCGCAACGGCTCGGCCCCATCGACATCCTGATCAACAATGCGGGGGTCGAGACGATCACGCCGCTCCTCGACATCCCCGAAGACGAGTGGGATCGAACGCTCGACACAAACCTCAAGGGCGTCTTCCTGTGCAGCCAGGTCGTGGCCGGCGCGATGATCGCCGAGGGGCGGGGCGGCAAGATCGTGAACCTCGGCTCCGTAGCCGGCCTCCAGCCGCCGCGTCGGGCGCCGCACTACGCCTCGTCCAAGGGAGCCGTGCACACCCTGACGAAGCAGCTCGCCCTGGAGCTGGCGCCCCACGACATCAACGTGAATGCCGTCGCCCCCGGAGTGATACGCAACGGCCTCAGCACCCATCACTGCCTGTCCGATCCGGAGCGGGCCGAACGCATCGAGCGCGGCATCCCGCTGGGAAGGGTCGGATCCCCTCGGGACGTCGCGAACGCGGTGCTCTTCCTGGCATCCGGGGAGGCGGGCCACATCACGGGCGTCGTGCTGCCCGTCGACGGCGGGTTTCTGCTGAGCCGCGTGCGGACTTGGTGAGGCCCCAGCGGCCACCCGCCAGGGCCGTCCGACAGCCCGACTCCAACCTCGTGTTGACGATCCGGCCGGCAGCCGAGCCGGCATCGGCATCACCTGTGGACCCTAAGGAGCCAGGTGAAAGCCCCCCTCTCAGCGCACTCGGACGCCGGTGGCGATGAGGCCCTGCCGGCCGGCCCGAAGCCCCGACAGCACCTTCCCGACCAGCACCCCCCCGAGGAGCAGGAGCGGGACCGTCCATCCCGCGGTCAGGTCGTAAAGGTAGCCGAACGCCGGAGGGCCGATGGCAGCCACGAAGTACCCCACCGACTGGCTCATGCCCGAGAGCTGGCCCGCGGACTCGGTGTCCGGCGCCCGGAGCACGAGGAGCGTCAGAGCCAGCCCGAAGGTGCCGCCCATGATAAAGCCTAGCAGGGTGACCCAGAGGGCCACGAACCAACCGCCCGGCAGGAGCAAGCCGCCCAGTCCGACCGCCTCGAGAACGGCCAGGGTCCAGACGATCCGGCGCTGGTCGGCCAGTCTTCCGGCCCAAAGCGGTACGAGAGCGGTTCCCAGGAGTCCGATGGCTTGAGCGAGAGCGAGCAACCAACCGGCGGCCGCCTCGCTGAGACCGCGCCCCTGCAGGAGGTCGGGGAGCCATGCGATGATCACGTAAAACGTGAGAGACTGGAGGCCCATGTAGAGCGCCACCTGCCAGGCCAGCTTCGAGCGTCCCACGACCCGGAGCGTCACCCCGTCCGGGCGCGCGACCCATGGCACCGGGCGCGGCGGGGAGCGCTGCGCGAGCCACACGACCAGCGCCAGCGCCGCCGGGAGCACCCAGATGCCCAGCGCTCCCCGCCACCCGAGGACGACCGCCAGCGGAACGCTCAGCCCCGCCGCCGCGGTCGCGCCGAGCCCCATCATGCTCGAGTACAGGCTCGTGATCGGCCCGACGCGGGCCGGGAAGTCACGCTTCGCCAGCACCGGCAGGAGGACGTTGCCGAGCGCGCCCCCGATGCCCAGGAGTGCTGTCCCCAGATAGAGTACCACGACCGACTCGACGGCCCGGAGACCCGTTCCGACGGTGAGCAGCGCCAGTGCGAGAAGCACCGCCCGCTCGACGCCGATCCGGCGGCTCAGGACGGAAGTGACTGGCGAGACCCACGCGAAGGCGAGAAGCGGCAGGGTCGTGAGCAAGCCGAGCGCGGGGTTGGAGAGCTCCGTGGCTCGTCGGATCGTGGGGACCAGGGGCCCGACACTCGTGATCGCCGGACGGAGGTTCAGCGCGACGAGGGCGATGCCGACGATGAGGAGCCACCGCCGCCGAGACGTCAACGAACCCAGCTCGCCCCGTTCACCTCGAGCGTAGCCCCCGTCAGGTGTCGACACCTCCCCGAGGCCAGGAACACCACCAGCTCAGCCAAGTCGCTGGGCGGCACCCACTCGCCCATCGGAAGGCCGGCGGTCACGGCCGCTTCCCCGCCCATCCGCGCCGCCGCGCGCTCCGACATCTCCGTGCGAACCACGCCGGGCGAGATCACGTAGGCCAGCACGTTCTCGCGAGCGAAGTTTCGGGCGACGGTCTGCGTGGCTGCGCGGAGCGCCGCCTTGGAGGCGGCGTAGGCGATCAGATCGGCGACCGAGCTCCCGCGCTGCCCCACCCAACTGCCCATCGTCACCGTGATGCCACCCCCGATCTCGCGGAAGTGGCGCACCGCGTTTCGCAGCAGTCGCGCCGGGGCCAGCACGTTGACCTGCAGGGACTCCGACCACACTCGGTCCCAGTCCTCGTCCGGCGCATCGATCCCGGTCTCGAAGAGCAGCGTCGCCGCGTTGTTCACCAGCACGTCGACGCGCCCGCGCCATGCCATCGCCTCATCCCACAGCGCGTCGGCACCCCCGGCTCGCGAGAAGTCCGAGCGAAGGAGGAGCTTGCGGTCGCTGGGGAGGTCGGCCGTCGCCCGCTCCACCCCTTCCAGGTGGGTGTGGTAGTGGGCGGCCAGGTAGCACCCCTCGCGAGCCAGCGCTCGTGCGACCGCGGCGCCAATCCCGGTGGAGGCGCCGGTGAGGAGTACCGTCTTGTCTCTCAGTTCACGCATCTGCCCGCCTCCATGGCCCTTCGGCCCGCTGCGTCTTCGGTCCCGCACGGTCTCGGGCGTCGACCTTCGAGCGACAGGGCAGCGATGCCCGACCTCCGCCGTGCCCTGCTCACGCCCGCTGCAGCTCGGCTCGGCGCCGCAGGTAGAAGGCGTACGAGAACGGCAGGATGCCGTGCGGGTCTTCCAGACCGAGTTCCCGGGCCGCCCGATACGCCCAGTTCGGGTCCGCGATGAACTCGCGCGCGATCGCGATGAAGTCGGCCTGACGGTTCTGCAGGACCTCTTCGGCCTGCCACGGCTCCGTCAACATGCCGACGGCCACGGTCGGGACGTCGGCTCCCCGCCGCACGGCTTCCGCGAGCGGCACTTGGAACCCCGGCGGCGGCAGCTTGTTCGTGAGCGACACGGAGCCGAGGAGACCCCCGGAGGAGCAGTCGATGGCGTCCACGCCCGCCCCTTTGAGGGCGCACGCGAGCGCGGCCGTGTCCTCCACCGTGATCCCGCCATCGACGCCGTCGATGACCGACGCGCGATAGAACAGGGGTCGCTCCGCCGGCCACGCCGACCGGATGGCCTCGGCGACCATGACCGGAAGCCGCATGCGCCGCTCCCGGTCACCCCCGAACTCGTCCGTCCGCCGGTTCGACAGCGGTGAGAAGAAGCTGTGCAGCAGATATCCGTGTGCGCCGTGGATCTCGAGGAAGTCGAAGCCGGCCTCGAGGGCACGCGTCGCGGCCGCTCGAAACGCCTCCACGATCTCCTCGATCTCCTCCGTTTCGAGAACCTTCGGCGGTGGCCATCCCTCTTGAGCGGGAAGCGCGCTGGGACCCACGGTCTCCCACGCCGGTTCGTTGCCCTGCGCAGCCAGCGGAGCTCCGCCGTCCCATGGCCGCGCCGTGCTCGCCTTGCGCCCCGCGTGGCTGAGCTGGATTCCCGAGGCCACGCCCTGTGCTCGGTACGTCTCCGCGATGCGCCGATAGCCCGGTATCTGGTCGTCCTCCCAGATGCCGGTACAACCGGGGGAGATGCGGCCGTCGCGGGTCACTCCCGTCGCCTCGACGAGAGCGGCTCCCACCCCTCCCAGAGCGAATCGGGAGTGGTGAGCGAGGTGCCAGTCCTGTACTCGGCCCTCGACGGCCCGGTACTGGCACATCGGCGAGACCACGATTCGGTTACGGAAGGTCAGGCCCCGAATCGAGAGGGGCGAGAAGAGCATCGGTTGAGCCATGCCGCCCGTCAGGCCTAGACGGCCCCCGCCGCGACGACCTCGGCCGCATCGAGCTCTTCCATCAGCGCATCCAGCTCGCCCATGATCTTCACGAGCCGCACCCGGCGCTCCAGTCCCTCGTCGCCGAGCCGGTCGAACGTCGTCAGCGGGGGTCGGACGTCCCCGACGGGGTACCCCGCAGCGGCCGCGAGCGCCTTCGAGTAACACTGATGCCCGTAGGTCGGATGGCCCGCGGCGATGATGGCGTCCATGGCGTTGATGAGCCGCTGAATGCGCTTGGCGTCCTCGGTCCGTCCCTCGACGAGGAAGTCCCAGATGCGGTGCGAGGCGCGGGGAATGTAGTTCCCGTACGGGTTGACGTAGCCCAAGGCACCGAGCCGGAAGGACTCGACGATCCGCCCGCCGGCGAAGACGCACATGCGGCCCTCGGTCTCTTCGACGATGTCGTGAACCCGGCCGACGTCCTGGCTGGCTTCCTTGATGTAACGAACGTTCGGGAAGGCGCGGACGAGGCGCCCGACGAGCTTCGCCGACATATCGACGTTCGACGTGAACGGATTGTTGTAGAGCATGATCGGCAGCGACGTCGCTTCGCAGATCGTCTCGTAGTAGCGGAAGATCTCGTCGTCCGTGGGCGTGTAGTAGTAGGGTGGGATGATCATCAGGCCATCGGCGCCGAGCTCCTCCGCCTCCCTGCTGTACCAGGCCGCCCGCGGCGGGTAGGCGTTCATGGTGCCCACCAGCACGGGGATGCGGCCGGCTACGTGGCTCACCGTGGCCTCGATGAACCGGGAGCGCTCCTCGTCGGAGATCGTGAGGAACTCGCCCGTGGTGCCGAGGATGATGATGCCGGGCACGCCCACGTCGAGCTGCCAATCGAGGAAGCGCTCATTGGCCGCGAGATCGATCCTGGCCCCGTCTTCGGTAAAGGGAGTGACGGTCACCGTATAGCTGCCTCGGAATTGTCTGCTCATGATGCCTGCTCCTGATGGAATCCAGTCGCCGCGTCGCCCGCCCTCCGGGTGGCTGGCGCCGTGAAGGGTGCCGGTGCGATGATTCGTCCCATGGTAGCTATCCCTTCCGACCGACACCATGCGTGAGGCCCACCGTACGGACGTTCTCATCGTTGGAGGGGGTCTCGCGGGATGCGCAACCGCCTACTACTTGGCCAGCGAAGGAGTGGGTGTCTCCCTGGTCGAGCGCCGGGACCTCAACACGCTGCAGTCGGGCTGCAACTCGGGGAGCCTGCACGCGCAGATTCCGCACGAGCCGTTCATTCAGTACGGGGAGCAGTGGACCGAAGCCTACGCGCAAGCGATTCCGCTCCTGCGCGAAGCGATCTCTCTCTGGTCCGGTCTCGGCGAGGAGCTCGGTGCGGACCTCGAGGTGTCGCTTCGCGGAGGGCTGCTCGTCGCCGAAAACGACACGCAGCTGCGGGACATCGAGCGCAAGGCAGCGATCGAGCGCGCGCACGGCCTGTCGGTCGAGATCCTCTCCCGCGCCGCACTACGGGACTTGGCGCCCTACCTGAACGAGAGCCTGTGCGGTGGCGCCTACTGCGCCACCGAGGGCAAGGCCAACCCGCTCCTCGCGACGCCAGCCTTTGCGCGGGCCGCCGCCGCCCGCGGCGCGGACGTTCGGGTCAGGACCGAGCTCCGACATCTCGAACGCACACGCTCGGGGTTCAGGGCCGAGACGAGCCGCGGCGTCTTCGAGGCCCGTCGCGTGGTGAATTGCGCGGGTACCGACGCTCCTCGGGTCGCCCGGATGGTGGGGCTCTCGATCCCGATCGACGGCTACCCGATCCAGGTCAGCATCACGGAACCGGTGGCACCGCTGGTGCCGCATCTCGTGTACTCGGCCAGCGAGAAGCTGTCGCTGAAGCAGGCCGCGAGCGGCGGGATCCTGATCGGAGGAGGGTGGCCGGCCCGATACGACCCGATCGGCGGCCGGCTCGCCGTGGATCCCGCCTCGCTTCGGGCCAACCTGCAAGTGGCACAGGCGGTGGTGCCCGCGGTGTCCAGGCTTCGGTTGCTTCGCACGTGGCCCGGCGTGGTGAGCGGCTCGGAGGACTGGAAGCCCGTGCTCGGTGAAGCGCCGGGCGTTGCGGGGTTCTTCATGAACGCGGTCCCTTGGCTCGGATTCACGGCCGGCCCGATGGCCGCGCGAGCGGTCGCCCAGCTGATCATGGGTCGCGACCCCGCGGTCGATGTCAGGGCATTCTCCGTCGGTCGCTACCGCTAGTCCGCTGCGGCGTTCGATCGGCCACCGCCGTTGCGATCAACTGGATCGGTCGGCTTCTTGTCCCCTTCGCGCCATGTCGGAGTCGGTGAAACGGCCCGGTGCCACCGCGCCGATGCGAACCGGCTTGAACGGGGCCCGCGGGGCAAAGAAGTCCAGCTCGTCGGTCGCCCGGCGATCGCGCGCCGGGAGCATCCCGGCGACGATCCCGGCGCAGTATCGGCCCTGACAGAGCCCCATGCCCGCGCGGGTCACTCGCTTGAGTGCGCCGAGTGAGCGCACACCGTCGTCGATCGCCTGGTGGATCGTAGCACGAGTCACCTCCTCGCAGCGGCAGATCTGCGTGTCGTCCCTCGCCAGCCGGTCGCCGATGAGCGGTGCATCGTACAAAGCCCAGAGGGCGCGCTGGAACCGCTGTTGACGGCGCAACGTCCTTTCGGCCCGCCGCGCCTCGCGCGCGCGCGCCCGGGACTCCCCGGCACCGAGACATCGGGCCGCGTCCACGCCGGCGAGCACCCCCTGCGCCACGGCCACCCGAGCGCCGCCGATGCCTCCACCGTCACCTACCACCGCGACACCGTCTATGGTCGTGCGGCCGAGTCGGTCCCGGACCGTGACGAGGTGCCCGCGGCGCTCATCGTACCGGTGCCGACAGCCGAGAGCCCGGGCGACGTCGCTGGAGGGAAGAAAGCCGAATCCGACACAAACCGCATCGGCGTCGAGCACGCACTCCGTTCCCGGCACGGGCCGCCCGCTCCCGTCGATACGCGCCACCGTGGCCCGGGCAACACCTTCGCTCCCCGACGCAGCGACCACCGAGTGACCGTAGAGGATGGACACGCCCGCCCGCCGCAAAGTGCGTAGGTAGCCCAGGCCGTCCCGGAGTAGATCCGGGGCGTTTCCCAGCATGGCTGCGAGATGCGGTGCCGATCGGACGCCGGGTGCCGAAGCGAGCTCGGCGAGAGCAACGATCGTCACGCCGGCGCGGGTCAGCTCGGCGGCGAGCTGGACGTTGAGGGGGCCGTTGCCGGAGATCACCACCCGCCTCCCCGGCGCGACCTGATAGGCCCGCAGAAGCGTCTGCGCCGCCCCTGTGGTCATGAACCCTGGGAGCGTCCAGCCCGGCATCGGCACGGCCTGGTCGTACGCGCCGGTGGCGATGATCAGTCGCTTCGGCCGAAACACGTAGCTCGCGGTGTGCCCCAACCCCATCACTTCGGTCGGTCCGGACGCCGCCCAGATCGTCACCCCGGACAACACACGCGCACCCGACTCCTGCACCCGACGGGTCATCGCCCGGCCGCGCCGGAGCTGGCGGTCCACGAGCGCGTCGTTCACGGCGAACGCGTCCGGCGGTTGCTTGTAGTACTGGCCGCCGAGCTTCCCGCGCTCGTCGACCAACACCACGTCGAGGCCGGCTTCGGCCGCGATCGACGCCGCCGCCAACCCCGCGGGGCCGCCACCGATCACCAGGAGATCCGTGCCTTGATCGTGTTGCACGACTTCCCGGTGTGGCGCCCCCTGCTCCGCGAAAGGCGGCTGGCATTCGACCGCGGCCCCGCGTGGGGCTGCGGTCATGCACGCGCGCTGGTTCGGAGCCCCGTCCACCGTGACCAGGCAGTCCTGGCACACTCCGATCCCGCAGAACAGACCGCGGGGCGCACCGGAGGGCGTCCTCCGGCAGATCCGTTCACCGGCGGCGAGGAGCGCCGCTCCGAGGGGCTCACCGGGCAGAGCCGCGATCGGACGCCCCCCGAAGTCGAACGCGACGCTTCCTCCGGGAGCTGCCACGCCGCGGGTGGTCACGCGCATCCGCTCAGGCCTCCACCCGGAACAGCGTCTCCTCTTCGGCTCCCACCACGACTCTCATGAACCCCTCGAGCTCCCGGTCCAGCTCCGGGTCGCCGGAGTCGACGAGAAGGACACGGCGGGCCAGCGACAGGAGCTTGGCGACCGTGGCAACCACGATGATGCCCTCGCGTCCGACACGCCGGATGACTTGGGGTCCGATCTGCTGGTTCCCCCGTCCGAAGATGTACCCCTGGCCGCCGATCACGCCCACGACGACCCGCGCGCGGCCAGCGTCTTCGAGGAGCGCGAGCAGTTGCCGTTCATTCAGGTCCTGGCCGACGAGTCGTCCGCCGAGGATCGCATCGACGCCCAGGAGTGTGCTGTCGAGGTTGAGGGACAGCGCGATGGCGCGGGTCGTCGTTCCGGGCCCGAGGACGTACAGGCAGTCGGGCTCCATCGCGCGGGCCACGCTCCGAGCTGCCGCGGCGAGTGCATCCGCGTCTCCGGGTGCGCCGCTCTTCGGGCCCGAGACCATCTGTCTGGCAACGGGGACTCTCAGGTGGCCGTAGAGCGACGCCGAGAGACGACCCAGCCGGACCGCCTCTTCGTCGACGTCGACGACCTCGGCCTCTCGCAGGGTGGGCGAGGGTCCGCCGGCCACGAATTGCGCCGCGAGATTCCCGGCGTTCTCGGGCGTGGTGGCAAAGACCCCGGAGTAGATCTTGACGCCCGCGGGAATGCCGAGCACGGGTGGCTCGAGGCCCACCACTTCGGCGATGTCCCGCGCCGTCCCGTCCCCACCCGCGAACAGGAGGAGGTCCACCCCTCGGCGGGCCATCTCGCGCGCGGCCTCCTTGGTGTGCTCCGGGCCGGTGGGATCCGCGGAGGCCGGGGTGGTCGGCGGCCCGGCCACGCCAGTCACTTCCGACGCCCCAAGCCCCGCCGACTCCGCGGCCGCGGCGCCCATCTCGCCGGGGCATGTGAGGATCTCGATACGGTCGGCCACCGGGGACAGGCGCCGCAACGCGCGGGCGGCCTTGCGGCTGGCCTGCGGCACGGCGCCGAGCGCTCTGGCGGCGTCGACGATCGCGCCATCCGTCCCCTTGAGGCCCACCCTTCCACCCATTCCCGCGATGGGGTTCACGATGAGGCCGACCCTCTTCACCCCTTTCGCTTCTTCAGGTGAGCGCGCCACGTCATCGCCCGGCGCGACGGATCCTGCAGTGCGCGGAAGTCGACGCGGTGCACAGCCTGCCTGTGGGGCGCCGTCTTGACGATCTCTGGATTCGAGTACGCCTCCGACGCGACGTGCTCGAGGACCGCCGCCCAGTACTCGATGTCCTCCACCGGCGGCGTCTCGCCCGCCTCCGGCGTGAACGGCTCCGGCACGATCGGCGGAGGGTGCGCCATCCAGTACGCATCCAGCCCCCAATCGGTCGTCCGGTGCTGGATGTCGACCGTGTCGACGCCGGTCTCCTGCGTCAGCTCGTCCCAACCGTAGCGCGTCATCTCGAGCCGGTGCTTCGTCATCTTCGGGAAGCCCTTCGAGACGCCCTTGATCGCCATGAGCAGCTTCTCGAGGTAGTTGTTGCCGAGCACCGACAGCTCGCGTGCCTGCTGGATGCCGTCCGCTCCCATCGCCAGGACCCACGCGTACGCCTTGAGCACGACCTGCGCGTTCCCCCAGAACTCGCGGACCTTGCCGATCGAGTCGGGTCGGTCGTAGTCGAGATGGTAGCTCGCGCCGTCGTACGTGACGATCGGCGCCGGAAGGTAGGGGGCCAACTCGTTCGTGCAGCCGTAGGCGCCGCCGGCCGGCCCCATGCCCCCCTTCGACGCCCCGAAGGTCTTGTGTAGCATGTACATGCACGCGTCGAAGCCGATGTCCCGGGCCCGGGTGATTCCCATGACGCCGTTGAAGTTGGCGTGATCGTAGAAGCAGAGCCCGCCTGCGTCGTGCACGATCTTCACCCACTCGTCGATGTGCGGGTTGTAGATGCCCAAGTCGTTCGGGCAGACCGTCATCAGCCCCGCCGTGCGCTCCGAGACGGCCGCCCTGAGCGCGTCGACGGACGGATACCCGTTCTCCTCGGGCATGAGGTTGATCACCTTGAACCCGGCCGTCGCGGCGACGGCGGGGTTGCAGCAGTGGCTGAAGAGCGTGGTGATCACCTCGTTGCGCTGCTCGAGCTCGCCGCGGGCGGCATGGTAGGCTCGCATCACGCAGGCGTGGGTGAAGCCGGCGTGCGAGCCGCCTCCGGGTTGGAAGACGAACTGATCCATGCCCGAGAGGACGCGGCACATCTCGTCGAGCCGATAGATGATCTCGAGGATGCCCTGCAGCGTCTCCTCGTCCTGGCACGGATGCAGCTCCGCCATCTCCGGGGCCATCGCCGCCTGCTCCGCCGCGCGCGGATTGTACTTCATGGTGCACGTGCCGAAGAGGTTGATCCCCATCATGCTCAGCGTCTGCTGCGAGAGATGCAGGTAGTGCCGGAGCACCTCGGGCTGAGACAGCTCCGGCAACCGTGGGGGCTCCTTGCGGCGCATTCCGGCAGGAACGAGTTGTTCTGCGTCCCCCACAGTCTTCCGGACTTCGTCCTCGGCCTCCGGGATGGCCAGCCCACGCCGGCCCGGATGCCCCATCTCCATCACGACCGGCTCACTCCAGACGGCCGCGTGGTAGTCCCTGAGCTTCACCCTGGTGCTCATTGGGCCAACACCTCCTCGAGTTCGGAGGCCAACCGGTCGATGTCGCTCCGAGTGTGGACCTCGGTGACGCAGTACAAGGCGCTCTGGCCCAGCTCGGGAAAGTCTCCGCTGAGGTCCTTCCCGCCGTAGATCCCCCGCACCAGGAGAGCCCGATTGATGTCGCGCACCGTCTCGCCGGTGCCGTCGAAGTTCGCGACGAACTCCTTGAATCCGTGCGGTGCGAACGATACGTCGACGCCATCGATCCCGCCGAGCCTCTTTCTCGCGTACTGCGATCGCTGGAGGATGACCTCGCCGATCTCGCGGAACCCCTGGGGGCCGAGCAATGACATGTACACGGCGTTGACGATCGTCCAGAGGTAGACAGTGTTCCCGGTCCAGTCCTTCCCTTCGTCGCGGAGCCCGTACGACGTCTGGTGCTCACAGGTAAGGAAGAAGGCGCGCTCGTCGTCATCGCCGCCGACGGTCGGCGCGATGCTGACGAGGAGCGTCGGGTACTCCCCCACGTAGCGGGCCTCGTCGCGCGTGGCGATGAACCCGCCCGAACCGCCCCCGCAGTTCATGTGGATGCCGAGCGTCTGGGTCGTCCCGCAGACGATGTCGGCACCGTAGTCCACCGGCGCCGCGAGGACGCCGAGGGAGATCGGGTCGACGCCGACCACGCACTCGGCGCCGTGATCGTGGGCGATTCGTGAGATCTCCTCTCCCTGGGACTCGATGAACCCCAGGTAGCTCGGGTTTTCGAAGTACACGGCCGCCGTCTCGTCTGAGATCGTGCGCCTCAAGTCGTTCAGGTCGAGCAGTCCGCTGCTCGCGCCGAAGCCGATCTCGCGAAGCCGGATACGCCCGCCCGAGCCGTCCGGGCCACAGAAGGACCGCAGCACGGCGAGTCGCTCGGGGCTGATCGTGCGAGGCACGAGCACGTCGTTGCGCCCGGTCATGCGCGCGGCCATGCGGACGGCGTTGCCGAGGGCGCAGCCCCAGCTGTAGGTCGGAAGGCCGACCACATCCATGTTCACGAGCTCGCCCATCTGGCTGCAGAATTCGAAGTATGCCTGGAAGCGCCCGTGGTCGGAGGAGGCGGAACCGAAGTTCGCCGTCAGGAACTCGCTGCGCTGGGCGATCTCGTCGCACACGGCCGGCACGTAGTGTTGCCAGCAGCCGGCGCCCAGGAAGCTGAGTGCGTCTTCACACGATCGGTTGCGCGACAGCTTCTCCCGAAGGTGCCGGTCGAGCACGCTCTCCTCGACGATCGGGTCGGGCAGCCGGAGCGGCTCCTTCAGCCGGAGCCGTTCCGGAATCTGCTCGAAGAGCTCATCGATGTCGTCGACACCGACGGCCTGCATCATCGCGGCCTTCGTCTCGGGCACCGTATTCGGCATGTAGGGGTGAACCTTCGTATTCGGCATAGCTTCTCGCTTTGCGGCTAGGCCGCGATCGATTCCGTCGAGACGTCCCGCGGGTCGCCGGCCGGTGGGCGAACTCCGAACCAGAGGACGCCGGCCAACAGAGCCAGCGCACCTGCGGTCGTCAAGACCGCAATCCATCCCAGCGTGGCGGCCAGAATGGGCGTCAGCGCCCCCGCTACGATCCCGCCCAGGTTGTTGAACATGTTGAGTGCCCCGCTGGCCGCGCCCGCGCGACTGCCGCCGATCTCCACCGCTCCGGCCCAGAAGAGTCCCTCGGTGCCTTCGACGAGTCCGAGCGCGAGAGTCAGGAATCCGATCGCCACATAGGCGCTGGTCGCGGTGGCGCCGCCCACGAGACACGCGGCCGCGGCCGTGAACGCGGCCACCGCCACGATCCGCTTCCCGCCGAACGTGCCCCTCCTGCGAGACAGTCTGTCGGCGATCGCGCCGCCGAGCGGCGCGGTCACGGTCGCGGCGAAAAACGGGAGGCTGGCGAATATCCCACCCTGCAAGACGGTGAAGCCTCGCACGTCGACCAGGTACAGGAAGAACCAGAAGATGAACAGGTACCACAGGCATCCCAGCAGAAAGTAGCTCGTGAAGAGATACAGCAGGCTTCTCTGGCGGAACACGAGCCAGAGCTCGGCCGCGATCTGGCGAGCCCGCGCTACGTCGAGCCGGGCGGACGCTGCGGAGCTCGCGCCCTCGGTCGAGCTCGGCCCGCCGTCGGCGGGCCTGGTGAGGTGACGCCAACAGAGCCAGGCGATGATGAGCGGCAGTATCGTGGCCCAGTAGAATGAGGCCCGCCAACCGATCGCGACCATCAAGGACGCGACCAACGGCGGAGTCACCGCGGACCCCAGCATCGTGCCCGCGATGATGATGCCGAATCCTACCGCGCTCTCGTGGGGACCGAACCAGGCCTTCATCTCGCGAGCACCCGCCGGATACGTCGGTGACTGGAGCGCACCGAGGATCAGGCGGAGCACGATCAGCGCTACGAGTGCCGGCATCCCCACCATGACGAGCGTGCCCGGGATGATGCCGGTGAGGACGGTGATCACGCTCCACCCCAGGACCGCGGTCACCAGCACCTTGCGGGGGCCCAACCGATCGGCGAACAGGCCCGCAGGGATCTGACACACCGTGTAGCCCACCATGAACGCCGAGAAGATCTGGCCCATCTGGATCTCGGTCAGATTCAGCTCCGGCATCATGAACTTGGCGGCGACCGAGAGGTTCATGCGGGTCAGGTAGCTGACCAGGCCCAGGCTTGCGAGGATCGCGACGATCCCCCAGCGCGGGGCCGAACGGTGTCGCGTCATCAGGGCCTCCCCGGGGCGGGTGGGGCAAAGGCGACCGTGTGCACGGTGGCCGCTACTCGATCCTCAACACCCGCGCGGCGTTGCCGTACACCAACCTCTCCACGACTTCCGGGGCAAACGGATACTCTAGGAACCGCTGCAGGTCGGCGAGGGGCCGGAACGGAAACCCGCTGGCGTAGATGACCTTGTCCCGCAGGATCGTGTTGGCAGCCTCGAAGATCGGCTCCGCGCCGGGAAGGAACTCGTAGATCGACGCCTCGAGATACACGTTCTCCTGCTTGTAGGCGAGCGCGATCAGCTCGGTCACCCACGGCCACACCCCGTGCGCGCAGACGATCGTCAACTTCGGAAACTGCTCGGCGACGTTGTCGATGCTATCGGGGGGCGCCCACTTCCCGACGATGGGGCCCATCGTGACGATGACCGGCACCCCCAGCTCGTCGCATTTCTCGTAGAGTGGATGCCAGATCTCGTCATCGGGAGTGCGCCTGGAGGAGTGCGGATCGATGGAGATCCCCTTCATGCCGAGCTCGCCCACCGTGCGCTCGATCTCCCGCACCGCGGCCTCACCCTTGGTGGGGTCGATACCGGCGAATCCGAACAGGCGGTCCGGGTGGGCCTGCACGCACTCGTGCACGTAGTCATTGCTGAGTGTGTTGACGGGTGTCTGCCGGCCCGTGAAGACGGCCTGCGAGATTCCGGCCCCGTCCAGCGCCTCGATGAATGCGGTCAGGGAGACGGGCTCTGGCCTGGGGCAGTGGAAGAAGCGCGCCCAGGGACGCGCATCGGGATACATGCCCATGTACTGCTCGGTATTGGGGCGGGCGCGAAAGTCGATGACGCGCATGGGTCTCCACATCGAATGTTCGGGGCTCGGAGCACGACGGCACCTGGCGCGCCCCGTTCCCTGGTGGGCAACCGGACCGCCTGCTAACATGCAGCCGACCGGTCGGCTCGTGACGATCGGCGAACATAATAGCTCGTCGCGCCTGCGACAGACCAGCCGAGCCGCAGGCTTACTCGCAAGGACGCACGACTCGGCTCGGCGATTCCCTGCAGGAGAACACGCACCGTGATCGTTGACTTCCGGATTCGCCCCCCCTTCAAGAGCTTCTGCGATCTTCACATCTACCGGCCGCGGGAGCCCGACCCGGACCCGGTGACGATGAGCGGGTTGCGACTCGATCTACCCAGCTACCGCTCGTTCGAGGAGAGGTCGATCGAGGCGTTCGTGGAGGAGATGGACGAGGCCGGGATCGACGTTGGCGTGGTGATGGGGCGGCAGTCACCGCCTCCCTACGGGTGGATCCCCAACGAGGAGCTGGCCGAGCTCGCCGAGACCTATCCCGGGAGGTTCGTGCCCTTCGGGGGCGTGAACGGCTCCAAGACCGACGAGGCCCTGCAGGAGATCGACCGCTGCCGTGAGATGGGACTGAAGGGGGTGGCGCTCGACAACGGGTGGTGCGATCCCCCGCTCCACCACGACGACGACACGCTCTTTCCCGTCTACGAGAAATGCATGCGCGATCGGCTCATCGTCGCCCTCACGAGCAGCATCTTCGTGGGGCCGGACATGATGTACTGCCATCCGGTTCACGTCCAGAGGGTCGCCCGTCGCTTCAGCGAGCTCAAGATCGTCGTGCCCCACGCGGGATGGCCATGGACGACGCAGATGTGCGGGGTCGCCTTCCAGAATCCGAACGTCTATCTGATTCCGGACTTCTACGGCCACATACCGAACACGCCGGGCGCGGACGAGTACGTCCGCTCGGCGAACTACTTCCTCAGCTACCGGTTGCTCTACGGGAGCAGCTACCCGGTGCGCCCGCTGAAGCAGAGCGTCGAGCAGTTCAGCGCGCTCGCCTTCGACAGCGATGAGATTCGCTCCCGCTGTCTGGGCGGCAACGCGGCCCGGCTCCTCGGCCTCGACGGCTGAGACGCGGAGGGCTCATGCGCCCGAGACTCGGCCTGCTCGTCTTGATCCCCCTCGTGGCGAGTGGTTGCGGGGATGGGGCAAGCACGAACGGGAGCGTCGGGGAGGCGTCGCTCATGCGGGAGATCACGGCCGGCGACGAGTCGTGGCAGGCGATCGTCGAAGCCGCGAAGGCGGAGGGCGAGATCCAGGTGCGGAGCGTCTTCGTCGAGACGGTGGAGGCGGACCTGTTCCGCCGCTTCGAGCGGGCGACCGGAATCCGCGTGAACTATGTGCGCAAGGGTGGGTCGGCGCCGACGCTCCAGACCTACCTGACCGAGGTGGCGGCCGGCGCGCATCTGGCCGACGTGCTCCTGATCGAGTCGAGCATCGCCGCGAGCGTGCCGGCCGAGGAGCGGATGGCCGAGTTCACGGTCCCGAACGAGGCCAACTACGGCGCACGCTACCGTGAGCGCACTCCGGGGTCGCATCCCGTGGTCGCACTCGTCGTGCCCATCATCTACAACCGGGACCTGATCGCCGCGAGCGACCTGCCCGAGAGCTACGAGGGCCTCGCAGATCCCCAGTACCGAAGCAAGATCGCGATGGGGAGCCCGGAGAACTCGTCAAACGTCGTGGGGCTGATCTTCATATGGGAACGGATGTTCGGCATGCCCTGGCTTCGGGGCTTCGCGGCGAACGACCTCCTCGAGACCGATCGCGAGGTGGAGGCCGCCAACTTCGTGGCCAGAGGCGAGCGGCTCCTGGCGCCGATGAGCCAGACCTCGCCGGCGGCGCTGATCGAGGTGGGCGCTCCGCTGGGCTACCATTGGGTGAAGGGCACGAAGGTCGATACGTACTGGGCGATCGTGCCCGAGCTCGCGCCTCGCCCCAATGCCGCGCGGCTGTTCGTGAACTTCCTGCTTTCGCCCTCACACCAGGAGGGCGTCGCCCAGAGGCTGAGAGCCTACCCGGTGGTCTCGGGAGTCGCCCCTCCTGAGGGGTTCCCGGAGCTGGAGGACCTGGAGCCCGTATCCATCGATGCCCAGACCTTCAACGAGAACCGCCAACGGATCATTCAGTTGTGGCGATCCCTCGCCCGCTGAGACGGTACCGGCCCGGCGGCGATTGCGGGCGTGCACCGCGCCGCCAAGCTCTTCCGCGCCGCCGTAGCGTCGGCGCCGTCCTCCCCCGCTAGCTCCCTCGATGGCCGAGGTCAGAGTCGAGCACCTGGCGAAAGACTTCGGTCCGGACGTGCGTGCCGTCGACGGCGTGTCCTTCACCGCTCCGGAAGGTCGGATCGTGACGCTGCTGGGACCGAGTGGGTGCGGCAAGACGACCGTTCTCCGCTGCATCGCCGGGCTCGAGACGCCGTCTGCGGGTCGGATCCTGATCGGGAACGAGGTGGTGCACGACGGCGCGACGGGCGAGTCCGTTTCCGTCGACAAGCGGGCCGTCGGCATGGTGTTCCAGTCCTACGCGATCTGGCCCCACCTCACCGTCTTCGGCAACGTGGCGCTGGCGCTCCGGTTCAACCGGAAGAGGTTCGAGGACCGAGGGCAGGTGCGGGCCCGGGTCGTCGAGGTCCTTCGAAGCGTGGGGATGGACAGCTACCAGGACCGTTATCCCTCGGAGCTGAGCGGGGGACAGCAGCAACGGGTGGTGCTGGCACGCGCACTGGTCTATCACCCGCGCGTTCTGCTCCTCGACGAGCCGCTGGCGAATCTCGACGCCCGGCTGCGCGAGGCGATGCGCATAGAGCTGCGGGATGTCCAGCAGCGGCTCGGTCTCACGGCCATCTACGTGACCCACGATCAGGCTGAGGCGATGGCGCTCTCCGACCACGTGGTCGTCATGCGGGATGGGCGGATCCTGAGGCAGGGGACGCCGCGGGAGATCTTCCGGGATCCCGAGCACTCCTTCGTCGCCGACTTCCTCGGCGTCTCGAACCGCCTCGCCGGAGAGATCGTCGCCGCGCGTGACTCGGGACGGGTCGAGGTCGAGGTTGCCGGCATCGGCGGTTCCGTCGTGGCGAAGGGTGAGGGGGCCGTGCACAGCCGTGTCTGGGTGGGCGTTCGCCCGACCGGCGTGGGGCTCCGCCGCCCCGGGTCCGACGGGGCCGACGGGGCGGACAGGCTGAGGGGCCGGATCGTCCGGGTCACCTTCCTCGGAGAAGAGGTCGAGTGCCTGGTGCAGGTCGGAGACCTGACGCTCCAGGCCAGGGACTCCGGCGCAGTCGACTGGCGCCCAGGCGAGGAGGCCCAGGTGAGACTGGCGCCCGAGGATCTGATGCTCCTGCCTCGCGACCCGGCCGAGTAGCCGCCGGTGCGGAACGCGATCACCGTGCTGCGGGGGCGATGGCGCGGAAACGCGCTGACCCCGGCCGCGCTGCTCGGACTCGTGGCCGTGGGCATCGTGACGGTCTACCCGATGCTGTGGCTGGCGCTCGGGAGCGTCGAGGGAGAAACGGGCTTCACGCTCGAGAACTACCGCTCGGTCTTTCGGGGGCTCGGACCTCTCGATGCGATGAAGAACTCCATGGTCTTCAGCGGCTGGGCGCTCGTGCTCGGCATGGCGATGGCCACCGTCTCGGCTCTCAGCACGACGCGGTTGAGCACCCCGTTCGCCGGCCTGGTCCGGTCGGCGAGCGTCATCGCCTTCGTGAATCCGCCCTGGATCTCCGCCATGGCCTATGCGTGGCTGCTGTCTCCTCAGGCCGGAACGCTCAACCGGTGGACCGACGCGTGGTTCGGAGTCACGCCGTTCAACGCCTTCTCGATGTCGAGCATGGTGTTCGTGGCCGCCCTCTTCCTCTATCCGTACCTATACCTGACCCTGAGCGCCGCCCTGGAGAACGTCGACAGTGCCTATGAGGAAGCGGCTCTCATCGCGGGAGCCTCCCCGTGGCAGATGCTCCGGCGAGTCACGGTGCCGCTCGTCACGCCGGCGATGATCACGGGCGTCGTCTTCTCGATCGTGATCCTGTGGGAGAGCTTCTCGATTCCTGCGATCCTGGGGACGCCGGGCAGGATCTACGTATTCGCCACCTACCTGTACCGGCTCCTCAATACACCGCCTCCGGATCTCGGCCTGTCGGCGGCGATCGCCGTGTTCTTCGCGGTGACCGCCGGGCTCGCCGTATGGCTGGGGCTGCGTCTGGCGCGCCGACACCACGGAGGCCGGTTCCAGGTGATCGCCGGCAAGGGACACCGGACGGTTCAGATCGACGTGGGGTGGATGAGGTATCCGCTGGCGGCCTTCAACCTGACCGTGCTCGCGCTCGCGCTCGCAGTCCCTTACGTGACGCTCGCCGTGCTGTCGCTCTCGGGGAACATCTACCAGGGCTTTTCTCCCTCGAACCTCACGCTGCGGCACTATCTGGACCACTTGGGGAGCCCGGTGTTCCACGAGATCTTCTGGAACACCCTCCAAGTGGCGTTGGTGATGTCTGCGGCGGCCGGCCTCATCGCGCTGCTCGTGGCCTATCTGGACGTCTGGGGGCGCGGCCCGCTCAAGAACCTACTCTCGTTCGGCGCCACGTTCCCCATCGCCGTGCCGGGCGTGGCTTTCGTGGTCGGGGTGGCGTGGGCGTGGCTGAGGCCTCCCTTGGTCCTCTATGGGACGATTTGGATCATCGTGATCTGCCAAATTTCGAGGTTCCTGCCCCTCGGTGTGCAACACCTGAGGGACGGCCTCAGCCAGATTCGGCCCGAGCTCGAGGAGGCGGCCCGCACCTGCGGCGCGGGCACGTTCAGCATGCTTCGCCGCATTACCGTTCCCGTGATCCGCCCCGTGGCCGTGGCGACGTTTCTTCTGCTATGGATGGCGAGCATGCGCGACCTGCTCACGCCGCTCTTCCTGGGGACGGGAGCACCGGAAACGTCGACCCTTTCCCAGCGCATCTACTTCCTCTGGGGAGAGGGCCTCACGCCCCAGAGCGCTTCGCTCGCGATCATCCTTGTCGGCCTGATGGCGGTGCTGTACGTGGTCATGAGCTTCGCCCTCGATCTCGGCAGGCCGAAGCGCCGGACGTCGAAGGGGCAGGCGCCCACGGGCGCGGCCGCGGTCGGGGCCTGACCGGCCGGTCGCGGGCTCCCGAGTCCGCGCGAAAGTGCACACCTTACTCACCCTACCTGGTTGGAGAAAAAGTCGATGAGACTCGAAGGCAAAGTGGCCGTCGTGACGGGGGGAGGCGCGGGCATCGGCAAGGCGATCGCCCTCCGCCTCGCCGAGGAGGGAGCCGACATCGTCATCGCGGATGTCGACGAGACCGCCGCGCGGGCCGCCGCTCGCCAGGTCGAGGCGCTCGGCGGCCGGGGCGAGGCAGCCCGTACCGACGTCACTCGGAAGTCGGAGATCGAGGCACTGGTCGGCAGGGCGCAACAGCTCGGCCCGATCGACATCCTGATCAACAATGCGGGGGTCGAGACGATCAGGCCGCTCCTCGACATCCCCGAGGACGAGTGGGATCGAACGCTCGACACGAACCTCAAGGGCGTCTTCCTGTGCAGCCAGGTCGTGGCCGGCACGATGATCGCCGGAGGGCGGGGCGGCAAGATCGTGAACCTCGGCTCCGTAGCCGGCATCCTGCCGCCGCTCCGGGAGCCGCACTACGCCTCGTCCAAGGGAGCCGTGCACACCCTGACGAAACAGCTCGCTCTGGAGCTGGCGCCCCACGACATCAACGTGAATGCCGTCGCCCCCGGAGTGATACGCAACGGCCTCAGCACCCATCACTGCCTGTCCGATCCGGAGCGGGCCGAACGCATCGAGCGCGGCATCCCGCTGGGAAGGGTCGGATCCCCTCGGGACGTCGCGAACGCGGTGCTCTTCCTGGCATCCGGGGAGGCGGGCCACATCACGGGCGTCGTGCTGCCCGTCGACGGCGGGTCCCTGCTGAGCGGCCTGCGGACCTGGTAAGGCTCCGGGAGTCACCCGCCAGGGCCGATCAATAGCCCGATTCCAACCTCGTGTTGACCACGAGCTCGGGCACCGACGTGTTGTTCGGCAGGCAGAGCAGGAACGAGACGATCTCTGCCAGCGTGTCGGGTTCGATCCGCTCGGCAACCGGTGTCACGCCCGGAATCGACTGGATCATCGGCGTGTCTACGGCGCCGGGGCAGAGGGCCGTGACGCGCACGCCGTGCTCCCAGCCGGCGGTCTTGGCGGCGTGACTCAGCGCCAGGACGGCATGCTTGCTCATTGAGTAGCCCACCGAGACGCCCTGCCGGTAGCGCTTCGCATCGGTCGAGGCGACGTTGATGATCCGGCCGCCGCCGGTCTTGGAAAGATGGGGCAGAGCGTGCCGGATCAGCCGGAACGGCGCCAACACGTTCACGGTCCAGAGTTCCTGGAGGAGCTCCTCGTCGCCTTCGTCAAAGAAGATCTGCCGTAAGATGCCGGCGTTGTTGATGAGCGCGTCGATCCGCCCGAAGCGCTCGAGGGTCGCGTCGACCCAGGTCTGGGCCGTGTGCCCCTCGGCGGCCTCGAACCGGCGGATCAGCCCACGGTCGGGGGGCAGCTCGCCGAACATCTCGCGAGCTCGATCGACGTCCCGGACTCCCAGCGACAGCCGGAACGCGTCCGCGGACAGACGCCGGGTGATCGCGGCCCCGATTCCTCCCGTAGCCCCCGAGAGCATCACGACCCGCCCCTGGGGACCGATCACGGACGCATTTCGCTCAGATCGATCATCAAAACAGTCCCTGATAGACGCCGCCGTCGTTGATGATGTTCTGACCGGTCATGAAGCCCGACTGCGCGGCGCAGAGGTACGCGACCAGATCGCCGCACTCCGCCGGGTCGGCGAACCGGCCGGCCGGGCACCCCTTCTTCCGGTCCTTCACGATCGCCTCGTAGGTCGTGTTCCCGCGTCTCGCGTGCGCGTGGAGGTTGGTGCGCAGCGCATCGGTGTCGAAGAGGCCGGGACAGACGGTGTTGATCGTGACGTTCTGCGCCACCAGCTCCCGCACCATGGAGGCGATCGCCCCACTCAAGGCGAGCCGGGCGGCGTGGCTGGCGGCAAAGCCGACCTGCGGAAACTTGATGAAGCTCACCGACAGGCTCACCACCCGACCGAAGCGCCGCGCGCACATGCCCGGCACCACCGCGCGGATGAGGTCCAGCGACGAATAGAAGTGCGCCCCCAACCACTCGTCCCAGTCCGCGCGCGCCATGGCGCGGAAATCGGCCGGCACCTGTCGCACACCCGGATTGGCGACCAGGATGTCGGGTTCGGCGCAGGCATCGAGGACCGCGCGACGGCCCCCCTCCGTCGTGATGTCGCCCGGAACGGCGTGGACCGTGCCGCCGGTGCGCTCGGCAAGATCGCTCGCCGCCTCCTCGAGCGGCTCCTTCGTCCGAGCGGTGATCCACACCTCCGCGCCTTCCTGCGCCAGCGAGAGCGCACAAGCCCGCCCGAGCCCCCTGCTGGCGGCGGTCACGATCGCGCGGCGTCCCGCGATGCCGAGATCCATGAAGCTACGCGTGCGTCTCGACCGCGAACGAGCCGGCCAGCAGATGCGAGGGCACCCGGAATCGGCCGGCCGCGTCACGGAACTCTTCGGGGTCGGTGATCACCTCGGCGCTGTCGCCGGTTACGAGCACGGTCGCGGGGAGCCGCTGCGCATTGTAGCGGGCCGCGCTGGACTCGCAGTAGCCACCGGTGTCGAGGAACGCCACGTAGTCGCCCCGTTCGAGCGGGGGCATCTTCCGGTGTAGGCCGAGCTCATCGGAGTTGCACAGCGGTCCGACCAGGTCGACCGTTTCCGTCCCCTCGGCGGCCGCATCCCTCACCGGCACGGCGTGGTAGTACCAGTCGAGGATGGCCGCCCACGACAGGTGATTGGTCGAGAGATCGAGGTTGACCCACTTCTTCTGGACGCCCGTCTTCACGGCACCCACGGTTCCGACGGCGATACCCGACGGCCCCGACAACGAGCGCCCGGGCTCCAGGCGGAGATTCGGCAACGGAAAGTCCAGACGCTCGGCCTCGTCCTTGATCGCCTTGGCGCACTCCCGGGCGTAGTCCTCGGCGCTCGGGGCGCTGTCGTCGTCGATCTGCGTGTTGGGGCCCGTCCCGTACCACTTGCCGAAGGTCCAGCCGCCGCCGATGTCGATCGTCGGCACGGTCCAGCCCGTCTCGTCCCGGATGAAGCCGGCCCACGTCACCATCTCGCCCGCCATTACGGCGAAGTCGGCCGCGACGTTCGACATGCGGCTCAGGTGGAAGTGGATCTCCGCCAGATGCATGTGGGGCATGCCCTGGGCCTGCTTGACGATCTCGACGGTCTGCTCGCGCGTCATGCCCCACTTGGTCGAGTCGCTCTGCTCCTTCAGCGTCCCCGGCCCGTGCATGGCGACGCCCTCTCGCTCGGCCAGGGGATCGAGGTCCAGCGCGAGGCGGATCCCGATGTCCACCTCCTTGCCGAGGCGCGTCGCGACCCGGTCGATCCGGTCGAGCTCGTCCATGGCGTCGATGTTGATGCAGAGCCCGTTGGCGACCGCCATCTCGAGCTCCTCGTCCTCCTTGTTCGAGCCGTTCAATACGAGCGTCTTGGGATCCGTGCCGGCCAGCAGGGCCAGATACATCTCCGTGGTCCCGAAGCAGTCACCGCCTGCCCCTTCCTGATTCATGATGTGGCGGATCGCCAACCCGTTGTTGGACTTGTTGGCGAACAGGATCTCCGTGCCGGGATAATGAGCGCGAAACGCGTCACGGAACGCTCGATAGGTGTAGCGGAGCTGATTCTCCGAGATGATGAAGAGGGGGCTTCCGAACCGGTCGGTGAGCTCCGCGACATCGCACCCGTCGACCCACAGGTTGCCGTTCGGGCCGATGCCGATGAACTCGCCGAAGCTGGTGCTGTACTCGCGCGGCTCGAGCTGAGGCGCGCTCCGGGCTCTGACTAGGGTAGGTGCGGTCATCGTGGAACTCCTGCTGAGGTTAGTGCTGATCTCACGTTATGCCGAGGGCGGCGAGCCCGCGCTCCAGGCCCTCGAGTGGCTCACCGGTGAGCGGCTGCAAGGGCGCGCGAGGGGCCCCGCCGCCCGGGAACCCGAGCAAGTCCATCGCAGCCTTCGTCGAGGGGTAGATCGTTCGGCCTCCGGTCGTGAAGAGGTCGGTGAGCCTTCGGCCCAGCGCCTGCAGGCGGACCGCTCCCTCACGATCGCCACGGTGCGGCGCATGGTAGAGGTCCAGCCCGCCCGGCACCCACACGTTCGGGAAGCAGTCGATCGTGCCGTCGGCGCCGAGCTCCACGGCCGGCACTCCGTAGACCGACGACGGGCCGCAGAAGACGCGAATCCGGTCGCGGACGTCCAGGAAGGTCGCGTAGTAGTTGTTCCAATCGCCGGCGCTCTCCTTGATCGCGACCACACGATCCAGCTCGGCGAGCCGCGCCACCAGCGGCGGGGTGAGCGCGTTCACGGCGTTTCCCGGAATGTTGTACAGGACGATCGGGATGTCGACCGCGTCCGAAACGGCCGCATAGTGCGCGACGATCTCGTCATCGGTCAGGCGCACGAAGTAGGGCGGCAGGATCAGAGCGCCATCACAGCCCGCCTGCTGCGCTTCGAGGGTGAGCGCAACCGTCTCCTCCACCGTGACGGCTCCGGTACCCACAAGCACCGTGCCCGACTCTCCGGCCGCTTCCTTGGCCAGGGGGCCGAGGCGCTTCCGCTCCTCATGGGTCAGTGCCCAGAACTCGCCGGTGCAGCCTCCGGCCAATACGCCGGTGGCTCCGGCCTCGAGGAGCCGTTCGATGTTCTGCTGGAACGCGCCCCCGTCGATGGCGCCGTCCGCCCGAAACGGGGTCGTGAGGGCCGGCATCGGTCCGCTCCACTCAACACTCGTTCGATCCATGATCCGCCAGCGCCTCTCCAACAGCCTTCTAGTCCGCAGGGTCGGTGGGAAGTGGCTCGATGTCGTCCTCGAGGTCCGCGTTGAGCCGCAGGCCCGTGGCCGCATCGAAGAGGTGAAGCCGATCTCCCCTGAGCGAAAAGCGGACCGTGTCACCGGCGTCGATGCGCGCGTCTCCGGGCGCCCGCGCGATCAACGGAGTCCCCTCGCGATCCAAGGTGACGATGCTCTCATGGCCCATCCGCTCGACGACCCTTACCGTCGCCGAATGCTCTCCACTCCCAAGGAGGATATCCTCTGGTCGGATGCCGAGCGAGACCGGTTGGCCAGCGGCCGACTCTTTCAGCAAACCGGGCGGCAGGGGAATGACGAGTGCGCCCGAGCGAAAACGGATGCGCGCGTCCCCCCTCGCGCCCCCATCCCCTGCCCTGTCCCCGGCCTCGAGCTCACCGGCAACCAGCGACATGGACGGGGAGCCGATGAATCCGGCGACGAAGACGTTGGCCGGACGGTGAAAGATATCTGCGGGAGTGGCGAACTGCTGCACCACCCCGGCCTCCATGACGGCGATCCGATCGGACATCGTCATCGCCTCGAGCTGATCGTGCGTGATATAGATCACCGTGCGTCCGATGCGTCGATGCAGCTCGATGAGCTCCGCACGCATATGGGCTCGCAGCCGCGCATCCAGGTTGGAGAGCGGCTCGTCCAGCAAGAATACCCTCGGCTCCCGGACCAGCGCGCGGCCGAGCGCCACACGCTGCTGCTGTCCGCCCGAGAGTTGCCGCGGCTTCCGATCCAGCAGTGCCTCCAGCTCCAAGAGGCGGGCGGTGGCCCGGACCCGCTCGGAGCGCTCGGGCTCACGAACCCCGCGTTTCTTCAGTGGATAGGCGAGGTTCTGCCCGACCGTCATGTGCGGATACAGCGCGTAGGACTGAAAGACCATCGCGACGTCGCGCTTGGCCGGCGGGACGCCGTTGACCACGCGTCCCCCGATGCGGATCGTCCCCCCGGTGGGTTTCTCCAGACCCGCCAGCATCCTGAGCGTCGTGGTCTTGCCGCAGCCCGAGGGCCCGAGAACGCTGACGAACTCGCCGTCACGGATCGTGAGGTCGAGGGCATCGACGGCCACCGTGGTGCCGAACGCTTTGCGGACCTTCTCGAAGACGACCTCAGCCACGGCTCAACCCTTCACCGCGCCGGCGCCGAATCCCCGCGTGAGCATCCCCTGGAGGAATGTGAAGAAAACGATGAGCGGCAGGCTCATCAGGACCGAGGCGGCCATCAGCAAGGACCAGTCGATGTTGAACGCCGTGATCAACATGTTCATCGTCCCGGCAGTCAACGGGCGAACGCTGTCGGAGTTCACGAGCACCAGCGCGAACAGGTACTCGTTCCAGCAGAGGATGAAGGTAAACAGCGCCGCCGCCACGATGCCCGGCAGAGCCTGCGGAAGAATCACGTCTACGAAGGCCTCCATCCGGCCCGCGCCGTCGATCAGCGCCGCCGATTCGATGTCCTCGGGGATCTCGGCCATGAACGATCGCAACAGCCAGAGTGCGTAGGGCAGCGCGAAGGTCGTGTAGGCGATCACGAGACTCGCGATCGTGTTGGCCAGCCCCAGCGAGACCATCAGCAGGTACAGCGGGATGATCAACACCACCGACGGCATGAGATAGGTGAACAGGACGAGGGTTGCGAGAGCCTCGCGGCCGCGGTACCGGAAGCGTAGGAGGCTGTAGGCCCCCAGCGTTCCGAGCGCGATGACGACGAGAGTCGTCGTCACGGCCAGGATCGTCGAGTTTCGGAAGTACCGCGGGAAGGGAGTCTCGGTCAGCAGCCGCCGGTAGTGCTCGAAGGTGACGGTCTCCGGCAGCAGGGTGGGCGGAATGCTGAACAGCTCGGCCTGAGGCTTGAGCGAGGTGACGATCATCCAGATCAACGGAAAGACGACCGCCAGCACGATCGTCCAGGCGAGGACCGTCCAGATCGCTCTGGGCCAGCGGGCGCGCACTACGCCTCCTCGAGGGGATGGCGGGTTTGCCGGAGGTAGAGCAGCGTGAACCCGAGCAGCACCAGCATCATGGCCACGGCGTAGCTCGACGCCATCCCCATGCGGTTGAGCCGGAAGGCTTCCTCGTACACGAGAAGCGACAGCGTCTGGGTCGCGTTGACGGGCCCGCCCCCGGTCATCAGGTAGATCAAGTCGAACTCCTTGAAATCCCAGATCGCGCGCAGGAGAACGACGACCACGAGCACGTCACGGAGCTGCGGGAGCGTGATGTCGGCGAACCGCTCGAGAGGGCCGGCGCCATCGATGGTGGCGGCTTCGTACAGGTGCTCGGGAATCGTCTGCAGGCGCGCCAAGACGGCGATCACGACGAACGGAAAGTACTTCCAAGCTCCGACGAGGATGATCGAAGCCATGGCGTTTGGCATCTCGCCCAGCCAGTTGACGGGCATGTCGATCATCCCCGCCATCAGCAGCACGTGGTTCAGGATCCCGTAGAGGTCGTTGAAGAGCCAGCGCCAGACCAGTACCGCCACGACCGTCGACAGAAAGTAGGGAAAGAGGATCAGGCTGCGGGCCAGCGAGCGGAAGACGATCGACTGGTTCAGCAGGAGGGCCACCGCGACGCCGCTGACGAGTTGGAGCGTCAGGGTGCCGACGGTCCAGACCACGGTGTTGCCGACCGCGTTCCAGAACCGCCCGCTGGCGAGGAGCTCACCGTAGTTGTTCACGCCGACCCACTCGCCGCCGAGCGTGGGTGTGTAGATCGAGAAGAGGGAGAGGTAGATCGCTGAGACGAGCGGATAGAGGATGACGGTCGAGAACACCAGCACGGTCGGTGCGATGAGCGCGACGCCGAGCAGAGCGTCGCGCCTTTCGTGCGAGGATGGCGCGCCCGCCCCCGCCGTGGCGGTCGCTGCATTCATCGGGCGCCCCTTCGACCGGACGGCGCCGCGTCCCTTGCATCGGAGCTCATCGAGATCAGCCGCGCATGATTTCCTCGAGTCGCCTCGAGGCGTTGCCGACGGTCGCCCTGGGGTCCTCACTGTTCAGGACCACCCGCTGCACCATCTCGGCGAGGGTGTTGGAGGCGATGATCTCGCCCGCCTTCGGATTGGCCTGGTGAGCCGGCGTCTCGAATCCGAGGTTGTGCCCCTGGGCCGCCGCGGAGGCCATGAGGTCGATTTCTCGCGGATACTTCTTGATGATCTCGTTGTCCCGGTACGCCGGGTCCTCCGCGACCGTCTGCAGCACGGGCAGCACGTGTCCCGGGGCGGCGTGGAGCTGCGGAATGTAGCCCGAAGGCTCGAAGAGAGCCGCCGCGAACCGCTTCGCCTCGGCCTTGTTCGGAGCCGCCCGGGGAATGCACACGCACGGGAAGTCATTATAGGTCCAGGGCGGGACGTCCCGCGAGATGCGCGGATAGAGCGCGCACGTGATCGAATCCGCGATCCCGGGGTTCTGCGCCGAGACATTGGCCAAGACTCGACCGGCGTAGAGTCCCGTGGCCGTGGCGCCGCTCACGAACGCCGTGAGCATCTCACCCCACGAGTAGCCGGTGGCGCCCGGGGGGCAGAGCTCTCGCATCGATCGGTAGAACTCGAGGGCGTCGTAGGTCGCCTGCTGGTCCAGAGCGACCTGCAGGTCCGGGGTGAACACCGAGCCCCCGGCGCGGTGGATGAAGCCGACGAAGGTGAGCGAGTTGGCCGAGTCCAAGCCGTAGGGAAGGGGGGCGCCGTAGACGCCTCCGCCTTGCATCGCCCGACAGGCGGCTCGCAGCTCGTCCCACGTCTCGGGGATCCTGTCGATCTGCGCCCTTTCCATCAGGTCGCGACGCACCCACAGCATGTCGGCCGCGGTGTTCCCGATTCCCGTACCGACGTAGCGGCCGTCGGCGGCGCGGTAGACGTCGTTCGCGCCCCGGTAATACTTGTCTGGCCTGATCGACTCGATGACCTCGCCGAACGGCTCGATCAGCCCGTTCGCGTAGTAGCCCTGGACGGCGAACGACGGCAGGTGAGTGATAAGGTTGGGCACCTCGCCCGACGCGAAGGCCGCGGCGAGCTGAGTCGCGTAGCCCTCGTCTGAGATCGCCTCGAAGACGACCCGCACACCGGCGTGGGCCGCTTCGAACGCGGCAATCTGCGCCCGATAAGCCGCCAGCTGAGCGGGAGCCGCCTGGGTCGACCACCACCGGAGCGTGACACCCCGGCGTCCCTCCGAATCCGCGCCGCGGCAGGCACCGAGCGCGGCGGCGAGCCCGCCGGCTGCGAGATGCTGCAGCGCGGCCCGCCGCGTCATTTTCCGAGATTCGATGCCGGGCAGATCCGTCATGGGGATGTCCGACTACGGGCGGCGGTCGGGGGTGATGCACACACCCCCGACGCTACCGAAACCGATTTGGCGAGAACGGCGTCAAGTCCTCCGCGGGTCGCCGGCCGAGCACCGCATCCGCGACGAGCCGTGCGGAGAGCGGTCCAAGAGTGTAACCGGCATCCCCCGGAATCGCCACGAACGCGCCCGGAGCGCCGTCGATGGGGCCGAGGATGCCGACACCGTCGGTCGTCGTGTTGATCCCCCCCCAGGTGCGAATGATCCGAAGGGGCCCCATCGCCGGTACGATGTGTTGCGCGAGTGACGTGTTGCCGATGACGCTGGCCAGCCGGACCGCGACGTGGCGCCCGGCATGAGTCAGCTCGGCCGGCCACCCGCCCCCGATCACCACATGACCGCTCGAGAGCTGTTTGATCGTGATCATGCGATCGGCGTGCTGGACAAGATGGCCGATAAACGGGTCCGCGGGCTCGGTGATGTTCACGTGCAGCGGCTCGGCCTCGGCGGATAGCCTGACCCCGAGCCCTTCCGCCAGAATCCGTGACCTGGCTGCCGCAGCGATGACCACGGATGCCGCGCTCGTCGCTCCGAGTGGCGTGTGGAGTTCGAAGCGCTTGCCGTCACGGTTCACCCGATCGACATGCGTTTCGTCGAGAAAGGCGACCCCGGCCCCTCGAGCCCAATCCCGCAAGGCCGCATTCGCCTTGAGCGGATCGACCCGGCCCTCGTGCGCGCACATCTCGCCCCCGAGCACCGCCGGACCGAGGTAGGGCGCGACCTGCTCCAGGTCGGACCGCTCGAGGATCCTGGCGTCGACTCCGAGAGCGCGCTCGCGCTCGGCCTTTCGGGCGAGGAAATCGAGCTGCTCCCGGGTCTCCGCGACCATCAGCCCGCCGGAGACCTCAATCCCGAAGTCGGCGCCCAGATGACGCTCCAGCTCGAGCCAGAAGTCGACCGCCTTCGGGTAGAGGTGAAGGCTCGATTCCAGGGCCGGGACCTGATCGGGGTAGAGCCGCATGAACCGGCTCTGCATCTGAACGTGAAGGCTGCCGGCGTTGGTCGTCGTGCCCTCGGGGAGCCCGGCATCGATGACAGCGACCTCGCGATCCTCTTCGGCGAGGAAGCCCGCGACACACAACCCCAAGATCCCGCCGCCCACCACCACCGTCTCGATGTCGCGGGGAAGTGCGTGCCCCGGCACCTTTAGCCGCCCATCGGGCTGGCGAGATCGGCGATGGGAACGGGCTTGACCGGCACTCTGGGCGCGAAGCCCGAGTACTCGTCCGTGGGGCGGCCGGTGCGCTCGGCCAGCAAGGCCTCGAGCTCCGGTCCACAGTAGCGCGCCTGGCAACGGCCCATCCCGATTCGGGTGCGCCGCTTCACCTCGCCCGGTAAGGCCGCGCCCTCGGCCAGCACCTCCTCGACCTGGCCGTACGATACCTCCTCGCAGCGGCAGATCACGGTGTCGCCGGTGGGCCGGGGCAAGAGCGACTCGTCCATTCGATACATCCGCCAGAGCGCCCGCTGGAAGCGGTGGTGACGCGCGGCGGCGGCCTCCGCCCGCGCCTCCATGCGAGCGCATGCGGTCGAGAGGGGGCGGCCCAGGGCCCGGGCGGCGGCCGATCCCGCGAGGGTCCCCTCGGCCAGCCCGACCCGCGCCCCTCCGAGGCTGGTACAGTCGCCGAGGGCCCAGACGCCGGCCACGCTGGTCGCGCCCCGTGCATCGCGCACCGTGACGAGTCGGCGCTGCCCGGGATCGAACGCGTGCGCGCATCCGATCGCTCGCAGGAGCTCGTTCGAGGGATGGAATCCGTAGCCGAGGCACACGACATCGGACTCGAGCTCGGCGGCTTCGCGCCCCTCAACCGTCGACAGCAGGCCGCCCGAGTGGCGCCTCACCGACGTCAGGACCGATCCGTTCATCATTCGCACGCCCCCCTTGCGGCACCGCGAGAGGTAGCGCACCCCCTCGGCCACGAGGCCGGGCGCGGTCCGGAGCATGGCCAGGGTCTCCCTCACGCGGCGTACGCCCACCGCCGGCGCTGCCTCCACCACGGCCACGACGTCGGCTCCGGCCGCGACGAGCTCCGCGGCGAGCTGGAGGTTGAGCGGCCCGTTGCCGGCGATGAGCACGCGCTTCCCGGGCAGGCGGCGAGCGGTTCGCCACAGAGACTGGGCCGCCCCGGTCGTCATGACTCCCGGAAGGGTCCAACCAGGCACCGGCCAGCCTCGGTCGTAGGCGCCGGTCGCGACGATCGCCGCGCGCGGCTGCACACGAACCGTGCTCCCGCTGATCGTCGCTGCGAACTCCAACGGCGGGAACGCTCCCCAGACCAGCGCGTTCGGCAGCACCGTCACACCGGAATCGAGGACGTCGTCTATGAGGCGCCGTCCCTCGAGGTGTTGGTCGTCCGGCGGGGCGATGTCCTGGGCGGAGCACTGCTTGAAGTACTGGCCGCCGGGCGCCGATCCCTCGTCGAGAACGAGCACCTTGGGACCGGCGAGGCGCGCTGCGTGCGCGGCGGCGAGTCCCCCCGGTCCCGCGCCCACGACGAGCACGTCCGGGCGCTCGACCGGGATCTCACCGATCCTGATCGGGCCGCGACCCGGCTCCTCCACAGCCGCGGGCCCGGCGGGATCCCGCCGGCCGACGGCAGACGCCACTCGCCCAGCGGCTTCGCGCCCGACCGTGATGGGTCGGTCGACCTTCAGCGTGCAGGCCCGTTCGTTCGGCCGCCCGTCGACCTCGACCAGGCAATCGTGGCACACGCCCATGCCGCAGAAGATGCCCCGCTCGGCGCCGCCCTTGGTCGTGCGAAGCGAACGGATACCGTGTGCCGTGAGCGTCGCCGCGAGACTCTCGCCAGGGCGCGCCTCGAGGGTCTCACCTTCGAAGTCGATCTTCAGCCTCGGGTCTCCTTGCGCGATGGAAGGGCCGTCGGGAGATTCCGCTGGCCAATGTCAGCGTCCGCCGGATGATCGGCAATCTGAGCACCGGGAGTTCGCCCATGCCTTCCTTGTTGGAGTTGGATCGGCGGTACCTCTTTCATCCGATGACCGCGCTCGCGACGCACGAGCAGCGCGGGCCGGCTCCGGTCATCGTCAAGGGCGAGGGGGCGTGGGTGGAGGACGCCGAAGGGCGGAGATACCTCGATACGATGGCCGGGCTCTGGTGCGTCAACGTCGGCTATGGGCGGAGGGAGATCGCCGAGGCGTTGGAGCGGCAAGCGGCAACGCTCTCGTACTGCCACACCTTTTCCGGGGTGTCGTCCGATCGGGCGATCCTGCTCGCAGAGCGGCTCATCGAGACGGCGCCGGTGCCGATGTCCAAGGTGTTCTTCGGCAACTCGGGCTCGGATGCCAACGACACGGCCGTAAAGCTCGTCTGGTACTATCAGAATGTCCGCGGGAAGCCGCAGAAGAAGAAGATCATCGCCCGCGAGCGCGGCTACCATGGCGTCACGGCCGTGTCGGGGAGCCTGACGGGTCTCGACGTCGCGCACGCGGGCTTCGACCTTCCGCTGCCGTTCGTGAGGCGCACGACGGCACCGCGACGGCTGTGGGAGGGCTGGGGCCTCAGCGATGCGGAATTCGTCGGCCGGCTCGTGGATGATCTCGAGCAGCTTATTCGGGCGGAGGGTCCGGAGACGATCGCCGCCATGATCGCCGAGCCGGTGATGGGAGCGGGCGGAGTAATCGTGCCCCCCGAGGGCTACTACCCGGCGATCCAAGACGTGCTCTCGCGCCACGATATCCTGCTGATCGCCGACGAGGTCATCACCGGATTCGGGCGGCTGGGCGTCCCCTTCGGGACGGATCTGTTCGAGCTCGATCCCGACCTGATCATCTTGGCGAAGGGGATCACCTCCGGGTACGCACCCCTCTCGGGCTGTATGGTCTCGGAGGACGTCTGGCGGACTCTCGTCGAGGGGGAGGAGCGATTCGGTGTGTTCGGTCACGGATTCACCTACACGGCCCACCCCGGCCCCGCGGCCGCGGCGCTCGCGAACTTGGACCTGATGGAGAGGGACCAGCTCGTCGCCCAGGCCGCAACGCGCGGCGCTCATCTCGGGGAGCGCCTCGTCGACGCTTTCGGGGATCACCCGCTCGTCGGAGACGTGCGGGGCGCGGGACTCATGAGGGGAGTCGAGTTCGTCGCGGCCCGCGAGCCGCCCCTCGCGTTCGACCCGTCCCTGAAGGTGGCCGCCCGCATCGTCGAGGAGGCGTTCGGGCGGGGGGTCATCGGGCGGGCACTGCCCCACACCGACACGATCTCCTTCTCGCCGCCGTTCATCATCTCCGAGGAAGAAATCGACACGGCGGTGAGCACCCTCCGGGCGGCGACGGACCACGTGATGCAGCAGCTCGAGGACGAGGGAATCTGGCGGCCCGCGGCCTGACGTGCTTCCAGATCGGGCCGTTCACCGGACTTGCGAGCCACCTGCTTAGAACCGAGCGACAGAGGCGACTTCAGTGATCGACAAGGAGGTAGCGAGCGTAGCGGAGGCGGTCGCGGACGTCTTCGACGGTGCGACGGTCATGATCGGAGGATTCGGTGAGGCGGGCAGCCCGATCGAGCTCATCCATGCGCTCATCGACCAGGGGGCCACGGACCTGACGGTCGTAAACAACAACACCGGCAACGGCGAGGTTGGTCTGGCCGCCCTGATCAAGGCCGGGCGCGTATCGAAGATGATCTGTTCACACCCGCGCTCCACGCACTCGACTGTGTTCCCCGGCGCCTACCGCAGCGGGCGCACGGCGCTGGAGCTGGTGCCGCAGGGCACGCTGGCCGAACGGATCCGGGCCGGGGGCGCCGGCATTCCCGCCTTCTACACGCCGACCGCCGTGGGCACCCCCTTGGGGGAAGGGATGGAGCACCGAAGCTTCGACGGTCGGGAATACCTGTTGGCGTACGGTCTGACCGCCGACTTCACGCTGATCAAGGGACGGTCGGCGGATCGTCACGGCAACGTCGTCTACAACAAGACGGCCCGGAACTTCGGTCCCCTCATGGCCACGGCGGCGACGACCACCATCGTACAAGTCTCTTCCGTGGTTCCCCTCGGCGCGCTCGACCCCGAGGTCGTCGTGACGCCGGGCATATTCGTTAACCGTGTGGTCCGCGTCGCCGACCCGGCCCACGAGTCCGCCCTCGTCGCTCAAGGGGCGTCGTACCCGTGAGCGAGCGAAGCGCTGGCGTTGGCCTCACTCGAGATGAAATGGCGAAGCGCTGCGCTATCGACATTCCCGACGGCTCGTACGTCAATCTCGGCATCGGCATCCCCGAACGGGTCGCGCCGCACGTGCCCGAAGGTCGGGAGGTGGTCTTCCACACCGAGAACGGACTGCTCGGAATGGGGCCTCCGCCGAAGGCCGGCGCGGGCGACCCCGAGCTGATCAATGCGGGCAAGAAACAGGTGACGGCGAATCCTGGGGCGTCGTACTTCCACCACGCGGACAGCTTCGCGATGATCCGCGGCGGATACCTCGATATGTGTGTCCTCGGGGCGCTCCAAGTCTCTCGGGCGGGGGATCTGGCGAACTGGTCGACGGATGCACCGGACGCCATTCCCGCCGTCGGAGGGGCGATGGACCTCGTGGCCAGCGTGAAGACGATCTACGTCATCACGCAGCACAACACGCGAGAAGGTGATGCGAAGCTCGTCGAGTCGTGCAGCTATCCGCTGACGGGTGTCGCGGTCGTCGATCGCATCTACACCGACCTTGCCGTCCTCGACGTTGTCGAGGAGGGTCTTCGAGTCGTCGAGCTGAGCCCCGGAGTGTCCTTCGAGTACGTGCAGGAGCGAACGGCGGCGAGGCTGATTCCGGGGGTGAGTGCGGCGGAATCGGGCATCAGTTGAACAACGGGAGTGTCAGTCATGAGAAAGCTGGGTTCAGTCTTGAGCTTGACCGCAGTGTTGGCGGGGTGCGGCGGGAGCGGTGACGGGGAGCTCACCGATGCCGAGCGCGCGGCGATTGCCGATTCCGTCCGGCAGTTCGCCAACGAGATGGTCGAGACTATCGACCGTCACGATGTGGACGGCTTCATCGGATATCACCTCGACGGTCCCGACTTCGCCTGGGCGAGCCGCGGGGAGACGACGCCGCTCGAGTCACATCGTGCCTCGATGAAGGAGTACTTCCCCGGCGTCGGAAGGAACGTCCACTTCACGCTCGGAGAAAGCACCGTGCACGTCTTGGGCCGGGACGCCGCGGTGGCCACATCCTATATTCACTCGACCAATATCGGCGAGGACGGCGAGCAAATCCGTGGTCACGAGGTCTGGAGCATCGTGGTGCAGCGCATCGATGGCGAGTGGAAGGTGGTGCAGGTGCACGAGTCGTACCCCCCGCGCTCCGACCCCTGAGCTGACCTGTTCCTGGGCACGCTGGAGTCTGCGAGCCCTCATGTGATCGGCTCCCGTCGCTTCAGGATGCACAGCCCCCCCCGGGGTTCCCGTCCAAGGACCCGATGCCACGCCCGAGGAACCGGGAGTTGCCGGCGGAATCGATCTTCCGCCCCGAACCCCGAGGTGGGAACGCCTGCTTTCTCGCCATCAGACCGATCGTCGGAGCCGGTTGTGACACTGAACACGAAAGACGCGCCGAATCTCAAGCAGTGGCGCGGCGGCGGCGGAAGGGCCGAGCCACCCCACCGGTCGGCGGGAGCCGCCGAATCCGGTCGACCTCGGGCGCGGGCGATGTCGCCGGCACCCGCAACGGTTCCTTCTCACGGCCAGCGCCGCTGTCGGTGATCCGCCGGATCCCGATCGTCCGGCCTCCGACGGATGCCGAACGGCACCGGTTGGCAGATGGCAAGACGCGGGGGCCTTTGACGAAAAGGGCCGTGAGGCAACTCGGTGCGAAGATCGGAGAATTCGGAAACGACGTCGCATGTCGGAAACGGTCGTAACTTTCTGGAAAGACGGTAGATGCGACGAAGCCCCGAAGGGGCAGCCCTCCGGGGCTTCGCGTCAACGATCGAGCCGCTCTAGTGCGCGCTCGACAAGTGACTCCCGCGGCTGGACTCGAACCAGCGACAAGTCGGTTAACAGCCGACTGCTCTACCAACTGAGCTACGCGGGATCAGCTCACACCGAAATGTCTGCTGAGCAAGGAAAAAACTCTAGTGCGCCGAAAAAGGTGTCAAGGACCGCCGGGGAGCTGCGGGGACACGGGATCCGCTTCCGGAGGCCGGGCTCCTGTGTCGACTCCCCGCTCGCCCATCGTTGACAGAGCACCAAGCCGTCTCCTCAATCACGAGGCACCGTATCTGGGAGGCCCGGCACCGAGAATTCCCCGTCCCCAGCCACCGCAACGTATCGGACGACGTCCCTTCCGTACGATGCGGACGGCTTCGCGCGGGCGTTCGGAAACGACTCCGTCCACTGGAAGAAGGGCGCCCGGCGACTCATTGTGTCGGGATTGACACTCCCCGGAAACTCGGCAACGGACTCCCAGAATCGTCCAAGATCAATCGGGCAGCCGGATGCGAACCGGCGATCTCCCGCGTCCCGAGCGGGAGCCGTTCATCCACAGGGACAGAGGAGAGCACTCGATGAGACCCTCACCAATCGTCACCCGGATCGTCGCTTCCGCCGTCGCGGCTTTCGCCGTCGTCTGCGCCGCCGTCCCCTCGGCCGCTCAGCAACGGCTCTCCCTCACGCACTATCTGGACATGGAGAGCGTCTCCGATCCGCGCATTTCGCCTGACGGGGAGCGCATCGTCTACACGCGCGGCTGGATCGACAAGCAGGGAGACCGGCGGGAATCGTCGCTGTGGATGATGAACGCCGACGGCTCCCGCGCTCGCCACCTGATCAAAGGAAGCGACGCGGCCTGGTCGCCCGACGGCTCGCGCATCCTCTTCTCGGCGAGAGGCGAACCCGAAGGCTCGCAGCTCTTCGTCCGCTGGATGGATGCGGAGGGCGCGGTCAGCCAGGTCACCCGGCTGGACGACGCACCTTCGGGGGCACAGTGGTCGCCCGACGGCACGTGGATCGCCTTCACCACTCGAGTCCCCGACCGGGCCGACTTCGCCGGCGTGGAGCTTCCGGACCGTCCCGAAGGCGCGCAATGGGTGAGCGAGCCCAAGGTGGTGGAAAGGGCCGCCTACAAGCGCGATCGGCGGGGGTACGTCGATACCGGCTGGACCCACGTCTTCGTCGTCCCCGCCGAGGGGGGCACGGCGCGCCAGCTGACTAACGGGGACTGGAACCATGCCGACATCCGGTGGAGCCCCGACGGCACCGAAATCTACTTTACGTCTTACCGGGAGGAGGACTGGGACCGTCCCGCCCACTGGCAGGAATCGGAGATCTATGCGGTGGCGGTGGCGAACGGTGGCATCCGGCGCCTCACGCAGAGACGGGGTCCGGACGGCGATCCGGTCCCGTCCCCGGACGGCTCGCTCATCGCCTACACCGGCATCGACGCTCACCGCGACACCTATCGGAACCGAAAGATCTACCTGATGAACCGCGACGGCTCGGGGTCGCGCATCATCTCCGGGGACTACGACCGGCAGGTCGGAGACATGAGGTGGGCACCGGACGGTGGTGGACTCTACTTCACCGTCAACCGGGACGGCTACCGGCAACTCCACTTCGTCGCCGCGGAGGGCGGGGTGACGCAGCTCACTTCGGGCAACCACCTAGTCACCCTGTCGTCTTTTTCGGACGACGGCGTGGGAGTCGGGGTGATCTCGGGCGCGCACGAGCCGGGCGACGTCTACCGCTTCGATCTCGAGAGCCCGCACGACACCCGCCGTCTCACGGAGGTGAACGCGGACGTCTTGGGCTACGTGCAGCTCGGGGAAGTGGAGGAGATCTGGTACGACTCCGGGGACGGCTTCCGCATCCAGGGTTGGGTCGTGAAGCCGCCCGACTTCGATCCGTCTCGGCTCTATCCGATGATGCTGGTGATTCACGGCGGCCCCCACAGCATGTACAACGGAGGATTCAACTTCGCCTTCCAGGAACACGCCGCCAACGAGTACGTGGTGCTCTACACCAACCCGCGCGGGAGCACCGGCTACGGGACTGCGTTCGCCAACGCCATCAACCACGACTATCCCGGGGCCGAGTTCCCGGACTTGATGGAGGGAGTGGACGAGATGCTGGACCGCGGCTACGTGGACCCGGACAATCTGTTCGTCTACGGATGTTCGGGGGGCGGCATCCTCACAAGTTACATCGTCGGCAACACCGCCCGCTTCCGAGCCGCGTCGGCCAACTGTCCCATCGTGAACTGGATGTCGGCGATGGGCACCTCGGACGCCATCAGCTACACGCGCACCTTCGAGAAGCCCTTCTGGGAGGACCCTGCGGAGTGGATCGACCGTTCATCGATCTTCTACGTCGGGAACGTGACCACACCGACCATGCTCCTGACCGGGGAAATGGACCTTCGGACCCCGATGGGCCAGACCGAGGAATTCTATCAGGCGCTGCAGTATCTGGGCGTTCCCACAGTGATGATACGCTTTCAGGAGGAGTGGCACGGGACGAGCTCGCGCCCCTCGAACTTCCTCCGCACGCAGCTGTACCTGCGCAAGTGGTTCGAGAAATGGGGGACCCACAAGTCACCGGTGACAACAGAGGACGGCTGAGGCGCGTCCCATCGGGCGCAGACTCCCGGACGGAGCCGGAGGAGACTGGCCGATCGGCGCGTTCTGAAGCTCCCTGCGGTCCTGCGAGCATATCGAGGATCGGAAGCTCCGCCGCCCTGAAGGGTCGCGCCGGGTCCTTGAGGCGTGCCCGCCGTCCTTCCCCCGAGCCGGCCAAGCCCGCCTAGTCCTAGTCGAATCCCGGGCCCCCTGTCTCCTCCTCGTCCGTGAGCGGCTTCTCGGGCTGGGCCGGCTGGGCGATTCTCGTAAAGATGAGGATGACGCCTCCCTCGGCGCGGTCTCCGAACCGGTCGGTGGCGGCCTCTCCCTTGATGACCTCGATCCGGTCGATGTCGTCGGGGTCGAGCGTGTCGAGCGCCAGGGTTCCCGCGCCGACTTCCACACCGTCCACGAAGACCAAGGGCCATGGCCGCCCACCACGCGGCCTCGGGATGCCCAGGGGCGCCGGTGGCGCATCGCCGGCTACGGCTGCCCCCGGGTCCGACTGCACGTCGAGAGGCGCCTCGTCGACGGCGTCCGGTACTCCCGGATCGCAGGCGATCACTAGTAGGGCCGCCGCAGTGGAGCCGGCCGGAGCGAGAGCCCTCAAGAGGTGCCGCTTCATTCTCTGCTCTTCCCCTCGTTCAGGGGGAGAAGACATATGCCCTGCCTCCGGCCCGCCTCACGCCTGCGTCCGACGCCCCGCGTTCCCAGCCGACTAAGGCGCCCCTCCCCTACGGCCCGTCAGTACGCGCAAGGCGCGCGAGACCGGGTCGAACAACTGATCGACCACCCGCTCCTTCAGGGGAATGATCGCGTTGTCGGTAATCGTGATGTGCTCAGGACAGACGTTGGTGCAACACTTCGTGATATTGCAGTACCCGATCCCGCCGGCTTTCCAGAGGTCGCGCGCGCGAGTCTCCTGATCGAGGGGGTGCATCTCGAGTGCCGCCGCATACACCAAGAACCGCGGACCGATGAACTCCGCGTGCTTGTGATGCTCCCGGAGCACGTGGCAGACGTCCTGGCAGAGGTAGCACTCGATGCACTTTCTGAATTCCATCACCCGGTCCACGTCGCGCTGGTCCATCCGCCAGGTGCCGTCGTCCGCGTCGGGCGGACGAGGGCGGAAGGGCCGGATCCCCTTCTTCACCTCGTAGTTCCAGGAGACGTCGGTCACGAGGTCCTTGATCGGGGGAAAGGCCTTCATCGGCTCGATCGTCACCGGCCGGTCTTCGGGGAGCGAGCTGAGCCGAGTCATGCACATGAGGCGGGGAACGCCGTTCACCTCTGCCGAGCACGAACCGCACTTGCCCGCCTTGCAGTTCCAGCGCACGGCAAGATCCGGAGCCTGTTCGGCCTGAATCTGATGCACCGCGTCGAGGACGACCATCCCCTCGCTCACGTCGATCGCGTAATCTTCGAATGCACCGCTCTTGGCGTCGCCGCGCCAGATCCTGAAGCTCCCCCGAGCCATCAGCCCATCTCCCTGATGATGGCACCGAGCGCCTCGGGCACACCCGGGACCGGCACCCGCTCCACCTCCATCTCCCCGCTCTCCCCCTTCCGCACGACCAGATTCACCCGGCCCCATTCGGGGTCCTTCCCGGGGAAGTCGTCCCGGGTATGTGCACCCCGGCTCTCCTTCCTCGCGAGCGCGGCCCGCGCCACCGCCTCCGCAGAGGTGAGGAGGTTGTGCAGGTCGAGCGCGGTGTGCCAACCGCCGTTGTACTCCCGACTCCCGGGAGAGACGGTGTTCCCGGCGCGCTCCCGCAGGCGGGCGATCGTCTCGATCGCCGTCGAGAGCTTCGCCCCGTCACGGATGATCCCGACGTTCTCTTGCATCGCATCCTGCAAGTCGTACTGGATCTGGTAGGGGTTCTCGCCACTCCCCCCGTTTCGCTCGAAAGGGGCGAGTGCCTCGGCCGCCGCCGCCTCTACCTGCGCTCCGTCGGGTCGTTCCGTTCCGTTCTGCTTGGCGAACACCGTAGCGTATTCTCCTGCCCGCCTCCCGAAGACGAGGAGGTCGGAGAGCGAGTTCCCCCCGAGTCGGTTCGCTCCGTGCAGCCCGGCCGCGCACTCGCCCGCCGCATAGAGGCCCGGGACGGTCGACGTCTGCGTCTCGGGATCTACGCGGATCCCTCCCATCGCATAATGAGTCGTGGGTCCCACCTCCATCGGTGTCTCCGTGATGTCGAGCCCCGCCAGCTCCTTGAACTGGTGATACATCCCCGGGAGCTTCCGCCGGATGTGCTCCGCATGGTTCGGCACCTTCTCCCGCAGCCACGCGATGTCGAGATACACGCCGCCGTGCGGGCTCCCCCGCCCCTCCTCGACCTCCTTGAGGATCTTCCGCGCCACGTGATCCCTCGTGAGGAGCTCGGGAGGGCGCCTTGAGCCGGGATCCCCGGTGCAATATCGCCACCCTTCCTCCTCGGAGTCCGCCGTCTGGCCCCGGTAGAGCTCGGGAATTCCCTCGAACATGAAGCGCGTCCCCACGCTGTTCCGGAGCACGCCCCCCTCTCCCCGTACGCCCTCCGTCACGAGGATCCCCCGGACCGAGGAGGGCCAGACCATGCCGGTCGGGTGGAACTGGACGAACTCCATGTCGATCAGCTCCGCGCCCGCATCGTAGGCGAGTGTGTGCCCGTCGCCCGTGTACTCCCACGAGTTCGAAGTGATGCGATAGGCCTTGCCGAGCCCCCCCGTCGCCATCACGACCGCGCCCGCGCGATAGACGACGAAACGCCCCCTCTCCCGTTCGTAGCCGAAAGCACCCACCACGCGACCGGCCGTGGTGAGGAGACGTGTGACCGTGCACTCCATGTGGAAGTCGATCCCCTGGTGGACCCCGTGATCCTGCAGCGTCCGGATCATCTCAAGCCCCGTACGGTCTCCCACGTGGGCGAGGCGGGGGTAGGCGTGCCCGCCAAAGTTCCTCTGGAGGATCCGCCCGTCCGCCGTGCGATCGAAGAGGGCGCCCCACGCCTCGAGCTCCCGGATCCGGTCCGGCGCCTCCCTGGCGTGGATCTCGGCCATCCTCCAGTGGTTTAGGTACTGCCCGCCCCGCATCGTGTCCGCGAAGTGGACCTCCCACCCGTCACGCTCGTCGATGTTCGCCATCGCGGCCGCCGCCCCCCCTTCCGCCATGACCGTGTGCGCCTTGCCCAGCAGAGACTTGGACACGACGCCGACGCTCACGCCCCGGCTCGCCGCCTCAATCGCCGCCCGGAGGCCCGCTCCTCCGGCCCCTACCACTAGCACGTCGTACTCCTGAATCCGGTAGTCGGCCATCAGAGGATCCTCAAGTCCGTCCAGATCCCCATCGCGCACAGACGAACGTAAAGATCCGCAAAGCCCACCCAGACGAGGCTCAGCCACGCCCACATCATGTGTCGGCGGTTCAGGCACGAGACGCATCGGTACGTGGCGGCCTGGGCCGGTCGCTTCGAGATCTGCTTCAGGCGGCCCCCGACGATGTGCCTGAGGGAGTGGCAGCCGAGCGTGTACCCGCCCAGCAGGAGAACGTTGAGCACGAGGACGAGGCTCCCGACGCCCACGCCGAAGGCCATGGAGCCCGTCGCCGAGTCCTCGAACCAGAACCCCTTCCACGCGTCGAAGGAGAGGAAGACGAGAAGCGCGAGGGCGAAGATCAGGAAGTAGCGGTGCACGTTCTGGAGGACGAGGGGGAGGCGGCGCTCTCCCCGGTAGCCGGTCCGCGGCTCGCCGACCGCACACGAAGGCGGATCCGCCCAGAAGGCCTTGTAGTAGGCTCCCCGGTAGTAGTAGCAGGTGAGACGGAACCCCACGGGCGCCCAGAGGATCAGAAAGGCGGGAGAGAAGGGCAACCATCGGGGCCACCACCCCGGTCTCGGCCCCAAGAGAGCGTGCGGAGAGTCACCGAAGAGCTCGGGCGAGTAAAAGGGCGAGAGGTAGGGCCCCGACTCGTAGAATTCGCCCTGGAACGCGGCCCACGTGCTGTAGACGACGAAGGTCGAGAGTCCGAGGAAGACGACCAGGGGCTTGACCCACCACGCGTCGGGTCGACTCGTCTGGCCGAAGGGTCGGGGGGTCGGGAGAGAGACTACCGCATCCGGCACGACTAGGCCCTCCATCTGAAGCGTGCACGTGCCCCTCCGCCCATGGTAACGTCGGAGGGAGTCGGGGCGGGTCCTAGGGCGCGCCCGTACGAAGTCGGTCCGAAGAATACGGGGGAGGACTACCGGGGTCCAGGGCCCGCTCCTCTGGCGTCGGACACGAGGCGGGCCCTGGACCCCACCCGCCAAAGGCGTAGCTTTCAGGGCCCCGGTGGCAATCCCCCTGGGGTCGGCGGGCAGGCGCGTGCGCGTGAGCCGCCGCCATCGGAGCCACGGTCGGACGTCGGAGGGAGGGCCCGGATGCGAGACAACAAGAAGGAACCGACCCCAAAGGCCCGGATGTTCACGGACCAGATGGGGAAGCAGCTCCCCCTCGCGATGCAGTATGACTACACGAACTTCTACTTCGGGTCGGGCAACGACGCGTTTGGCATGCTCGACCCCTTCGACGATTGGTACAGGGACTCGAAGCCGGCCGGCTACTATCTCTACGGCCTCCCGATGCAGGGCGCCCCGGACACGCGCGTCGACATCCGCAACACCCAGACGGACGAGATTCACACGGGGCTGCTGAACTTCGCCTCCTACAACTACCTCGGCCTGTCGTACCGCCCTGAGGTCAAGGAAGCCGTCGTCGAGGCCGCGCACCGCTACGGCAACGGCGCGTCGGGCTCGCCCATCTTATCCGGTGCGCTTGAGGTGCACTACGAACTCGCGGACCGGCTGGCGGCCTTCAAGGGCAAGGAAGCGGTGCTCCTCTTCCCTACCGGCTACAGCGTGAACGTCGGTGTGATCGCGGGCCTCATGCGGTCGGGTGACCTCGTGGTCGCCGACCAATACGCCCACGCGAGCCTCGTGGACGGGATGATCCTTTCCAAGGCGACAAGCCGCTTCTTCCGCCACAACAAGGTCGAGGACCTCGAGCGTAAGCTGAAGCGTTTCGACGGCAAGAAGCTCGTGCTCATCGAGGGCGTCTACTCGATGGACGGCGACGTCGCCGTCGTCCCCGAGATCGTCGAGGTGTGCCAGCGCCACGGAGCGCGCATCCTCATCGACGAAGCCCATTCGACCTTCATCTACGGCGAGACCGGACGCGGCGTGGCCGAGCACTTCGGCTACGAGGACGAGATCGACATCCATGTGGGCACGTTCTCGAAGAGTCTGGGGGGTCAGGGCGGCTTCGTGGCCGGCTCCCGGAAGCTGATCAACTACCTTCGGGGCTTTTCGCGGTCCCGCTTTTTCTCCTGCGGCCTGTCTCCGGTGGTGTCGGCCGGCCTCCTCAAAGCGCTCGACCTCTTCGAGGCCGAGCCGGAGCTCCGCACCCGTCTTTGGGACAACGTGGACTTCATGCAGAAAAAGCTGCGCGACGCGGGCGTTTCGGTCGGGGACTCGGAGTGCCAGGTGATTCCGATCATGGTGCAGGATGACGCCCGAATCTTCGAGATCGGGGAGGCGCTGATGTACGAGGGAATCTACCTCAATCCGGTCAAGTATCCGGCGGTCCCGAAGCACAAGTCGCGCTTCCGCATGTCCATCTCGGCAGCCCACTCCAAGAAACAGCTGGAGGAGGGGGCTCGGATCATCACCAGCGTCTTGCAAAGGTACGGTATATGCCCGAAGACAGAGGATACTATTACTTCCACAACGGGCTGAGCTGCCTCTACGAGATGCCGACCTCCGACGCGAGGCGGCTCCTTCCCCCTCACCTGCAACCGCTGGAGATCCAGCACGAACGGAGCATCCTGTCGGTGACCGCCTTCGACTTCTACGAGGGAGACGGGGGGATCTACCAGGAGCTGGTGCTCTCGATCCTGGTGCCGCCGCTCGTGAAGCCGGGCGACGCACTGCCCAAGGCGGCGCTTTATCCGTTCATCGTGGCGACAAGCACGGAGTTCGGGCGCAAGGAGGGAATCCAGCGCTGGAGGTTGCCCCATCTCATGCGTGACATCGACGTGGACTTCACGGAGAGAGAAGGAGAGATCTCCGTGCTGGCGAGCACGAACGGCGACCCCATCTGCGAGATGAGCGGCACGAGCCACCAGTTCGAGCCGGCCGAGCTGCTCTTCCACGCGTTCATGACCGACTCGACGGGCAACTACAAGTCGAACCTGACAATGCGGGGCGGAGGCTACAGCGAGCACGAGTTCGAGCGCGGCTCGCTCACCCTGTACGAACACGAGATGACTGCCGGGCTCACACTCGACGAGATCGCCGACTATCCGTTCAGGGAGCAGTGGATGAAGGGTGGCGTGGAGATCTTCTCCCCCTTGGAGAGCGTCTGAGGCTCCCCCGGGTCACGAGCGCCCTCCATGCCGTCCGGCCGAAGTTCCAAGCGAGCCTTCGTCATCTTCAACCCGGCCGCAGGCCGGGGCAGCGGGGCACGCCGCATGGATCAGCTGCTCAAGCTTCTCGGGCAGCACCTTCCGGGATTCGAGCATGCCGCCACCGAAGCGCCCGGACAGGAAGCCATCCTCGCCGACCAAGCCCTCGGAAGCGGGGACTTCGGCCTCATCGTGGCCGTAGGAGGAGACGGCACCTGGAGCAACGTGGCGGACCGGGTGGTGGCCTCGGGTGCCGAGCACGTGGCTCTCGGCCTCCTGGCCGCCGGAACCGGCAACGACTTCGGGCGTAACTTCGGCCCGCTCGGCAAGGACAGCGAGGGCGACGTCCGGACGCTCGCGCGCGGGAGGGTGAGAACCGTGGACGTGGGCCGCATCCTCACCCGCGGCAGGCCCCTGGGGCCTGGGGTCGGCGTCCCGAAAGCAGGAAGAGGGCGTCACTTCCTCAACCTCGTCGGGTTTGGCTTCGACGTGGCGGTCATCGAGGATACCGCCCGCGCCCGCTACCTGAGGGGAGCCGCGCTCTACAAGGTGGCCGCCGCAAAGAACCTCTTCTCCTTCCCCGGCGTGGGGCTCGCGCTCGCGAGCGACAGACCCGTCCTGGACGGAAGCCATCTCATGCTCACCGTCTCCAACGGGCGGTTCTTCGGCGGCGGGTTTCCGATCGCTCCGGAGGCGGAGGTCGACGACGGGCTCCTAGACGCCTGCGCGATCCGTGACACCACACCGCTGGGCCGGGCGAAGCTCTTTCGGATGGCCGAGAAGGGCCGCCATACGCGCTCGCGGCACGTGCGAGTGCGTCAGAGCGGACGATTCACGGTCCGCGCCGAGCAGCCGCCCAAGTACGAGGTGGACGGGGAGCTCTGGCAGGCCGACGGTCCGGATGTCGTCGTAGAAGTGGTGCGCGCGGTCCTAAGGATCGTGGTTCCGGCCTGAGCGCCCAGCAGTCTCGGGTGTTCTTCGCATCGGCGGGACCGGCGCCCGGCACTCGCCTTCCCCCGGCCGGACCCGGACGCCCACACTCCGGTAGCGGGTGTGCCCGCCAACCACGAGCAACCGATCCTCGCACACTCCGCAATCCGACCCGAGGCACCTCGGGGTCCCGCAGTCTGCCGCAAGGTAGAAGGCGGCTTCGTCTTGTCCCCCGTCCCTCAAGTCTGCGTGAGCCGTCCGGCTACGAGGGTCCAGCTCTGGTCGGCCAGGAGCGCCGCATCGGCCTCGTCGTGGCTCACGAGAACGAGCGGGGTTTCGTGCTCTCGCGCATGGTCGCGCACCGCCGTGGCTATCTCTCGCCTCAGGGGACGGTCGAGCGCCGAAAACGGCTCGTCGAGAAGGAGAAGCCTGGGGTTGGAGAGTAGCGCCCTGCCCAAGGCCACCCTCTGCCGCTCCCCGCCCGACAGGAAGCGGGGCCGCCGCTCAAGAAGCTCCGAGAGCGAGAGCAACTCGGAGACCGCCGTCACGTCCGACGCGGCCGGCCCGGTGTACGCCAGGTTCTCGCGCACGGAGAGGTGAGGGAAGAGCAGGGCTTCCTGGGGTACCCACCCGACTCTCCGCTCCCACGGCGGCACATACACACCACCGTCCGTGTCGAGCCAGACGTCTCCGTTGACCCGCACCCTACCCTGGGCCGTGGGCTCCAGCCCCGCGAGGACGCGGAGCAGCGAGCTCTTTCCCGAGCCCGAGGGGCCGACGATCGCGACCATGGGGCTGCTCGGGTTCCACTCCACGTCTAGCTCGAAGGCGTCGAGGGGCAGGCGGATCCTCGCGTAAAGAGACCCGGTCTCAGCGCTCACGATGGTCCTCCAGACGCCTGCGCTGCCACCGTGACAGGGACTCAAAGCCGAAGAGCGCTACGAAGGAGAGCACGACGCTCGCCACCGCGAGCGTCCAAGCCGCGCCTCGACCAGTCGGAGACTCGAGGAGGGAGTAGATCGCCAAGGCAATGGTGCGGGTTTCGCCCTCCAGGTTGCCGGCCAGGACAACCGTCGCTCCGAACTCTCCGAGAGCCCGTGCAAAGGCGAGGACACTACCCGCCGCGATGCCCGGCAGTGCCAGGGGCAGTGAGATGCGTCGGAACGTCGGTGCGCGAGGCACTCCGAGCGTCCAGGAGACCTCCTCGTAACGCCGGTCCACCGACTCGAACGCACCGCGCACCGCCATGACGTAAAGCGGAAAGCCCACCACGAGCGCCGCCAGCGTCGCACCCAGGATCGTGAAGGGCACCGGCAAGCCGATGGCGTCGAGAAAACCGCCGACCACCGATTGCCGGCCCAACACGGCGAGGAGGAGGAAGCCGGTGACGACGGGTGGAATGACCAGCGGAGCCATGAAAACCATGGACACAAAGGTCTTCCCGAAAAAGTCACTGCGCGCGAGAACCCACCCTACCGCGACCGCGGGCACGAGTCCCAAGAGCACAGCCCCGAAGGCGACGAAGAGGGAGAGGCGGACGGCCGACGCCGGAGACAGCGTGAACCGCCGTTCAGGAGCTCCCGGAGCGGCCGCGTCGGCTTGCAGCGCATCCGCCGGGCCAAAGCCCGACCGGGCGAATATGGCCTGCGCTTCGGGCCCGCCCAGGAAGTCCAGAAAGGCGTCCGCCGACCGGGGGTTTCCTGATCCGGCCGCCACGGCACCCGGGTAGACGACTTGCGGATATCCATCCGAAGGAAACTCGAACGCGATCCGCACGCGGCTCGCGGCGAGGGCGTCCGTCCGGTACACGACGCCCGCGTCGGCCTCGTGACGGGCCACCCATTCGAGAGTGCCACGCGCGCTCCCGCCCCGGATCACCCGGTCTTGTATGCGTTCCCAGACGCCTGCAAGCTCGAGCGCCGCTCTCGCATACCGTCCCACCGGCACGTCTTCGCCTGCCAGCGCGATCCTTCCGACCCTTGGGTCCTCAAGGTCTTGCGGGTCCAGCGGTACGAAAGCTCCCGAAGGGACCGCAAGAACCAGCCGATTGGTCAGGATCGGACGGACGGAGGCGGGGACGACGCTCCCCCTCTCTTCGAGCCACCCCATCCAGTCGAGATCGGCCGAGATGAAGACGTCGGCCGGCGCCCCCCGGAACACCTGGGGCGCCAGACGGGAGGTGGCGTCGAAGCTGAACCGTACGGGCGCGTCTCGGGAGCCCTGCCACGCCTCGGCGACGGCGGGCAGCACGTCCTGGAGGCTCGACGCGGCCAGGACGACAAGGGGCTCGGGCTCCTGGGGCAACCCAGACGCAGCCGAGAGCCCAAGGACGGCTGGCAGCTGGACCGCGGCCGCCCAGTAGACGGACCGCCTAGCGTGCAGAATCGACACGTACGAGCCGGACGGAGGCACCTCGGAGAGACGGGTAAGTCCGTTGTGTGCAAGGTGTTATTCTGATCATGGGCAGTCGGCAGGTTAGGCTTCGCTCCTACGGTGAGCAAGAACACCCGTCCATCAACTCTCCCACACCTCCCAGTCCCGACTCGGTGCCCTTCCCTTGCCGCCCGGAACGGGAACGGCGTGAAGCGGTGCGGGTTTGCGGGAGCGTGTCAGGTCATCGACAGGATCGAGGCGCGCTCGTCAGCCCCCGTTTGGACGGTAGCGGAAGAGAGCCGTGACTCCGTAGCGCTCGTAATACTGGTCGCCCACGTCGGTCTCCGCGCGCGTCCATCCGAACTGCAGTGCCGCGTCGAGGTTGGGCGCCACCGGCCGGCTCAGGGTCAGATAGGCCTGCGATGCGTTGTCGGCCTCCTCACCCGGCACGAGACGCACGAACTCGGTCTCGTGCAAGTAGCTCTTCCCGGTGGCCACGACAACTCCGTCGGCGATGATCGACCACGGCAGCGGATACGTAATGTTGACGCGGAGTACCAACGCGTCGTATTCGGGCCTGCGGGAGTTCGAGCGGTTGCGTGTTCCCTCGACGCCGGCGTCAACGAGCAGGGTCCCGCCCGAGTAGGTCAAGGAGCCGCCGATCTTGAGGGTCTCGTCGCGGCGGAACGGGTCGGCCGGATCGAAGCTTCCCTGCTGCGGGTACGTCGAGCGCTCGAACTGTCCGAAGAGTCGGAGTGCCCAGTGACTCCGCGTCGCCCAGTTCACGCCTGCCCGACCGGCCACGCCACGGTGGTCGAGGAGATTGAGCTGGGGCAGGAGCTCCACGCCCTGATAGTTCTCGATTTCTCCGCTCAGGCCGACGTCGAAAGACACTCCCCCAGTAGCCAGATAGCGCAGCAGGGCACCTCCAGTCCACTGGTTGTAGCCGGGCTGGAGGAAGAGCGGCATGGGCGGGCGGTCCTCCACGGCGCGTCCCCTGAAGCCACCTGTGACCAGGAGGCTGCCCCATCCCTGAAGCCCCCTTGAGTAGTTCGCGTTGACGCTGCCGACCCACTCGCGCGGCGCGTAGTCGCGGATCTTGAAGCCGGTGGCGGCAAATTGCCGGAGCCCTGCGTCCACCGTGACGTCGAGGAGGCTCCGGTCCCGGTCCGGGAGCAGATCCATGTCGAGGCGGGCCGAAAACTGCCCCACCGCTGCCGCCGCATTGTCTATGCTATCGATCACGGGGATCGTCACGGCCGAGAGATTGCCGGAGTAGCCCTCCCCGGCCACGCCACCCGTGACTACCAGGTCGCGGATCACCTGGCTCCCTGCCGGTTGGCTCCCGGCCGCGGCGAGCACGAGTGCTCCGACGAGTCCGAAGGCCCTCGCTCTCATCACCCGTCCGCCCCCGCGACGCTGCGCCAGCTCGTCGCCCGGGCTCTGAGCTGGTCACGGAAGCTCACAAGGTCCCGGCGCAGCCGCTCGAGCCCCTCGATCTGGTCCTCAAGCGTGCGCGGCCAATCCACGGCGACGGAGTCGGCGGGTACCACGCTCACCACCGGATCCGGGTCCGGTCCGCGGCCGGCGGGTCCCACAGGAAGACGGTTGTCGTCGAATCGCCCCAGCTCGGAGAGGTTGTCACGACGGCTCCGGTCGAAGCGCTCGCGCTGCCTCAGTGTGCCCAGCTGATTGTCGATGTCCAGGATGTTCTCGTCGGCTTGCTGGGCCCTGTACTCCAGCAGCTCCGCCTTTGCGAGAATGTCGTCGGGGCCGTCGATGGGGTCGATGGAGATGGACGCGAGGGCCACGTCCTGGACGTTCGCCGTGCTCTCCCGCACGAGCTGGTCACGCTCGACTTCAAGGTCTCCGACGATGGCGTTGATGTTACGGAAACTGAGGGCGCTGGCGGTGTCGGCCGCCTGAACGAGCCGCTCGATCTCCTGGTCGAGGAGCGTCGCGAAGCGGCCGCCACGGTCCCGAACAAGACGGCTCTGCTCCTCAAGGCGCTCCCGCGCGGCGCTCCGGGCACCGGCCAGGGTCTCCGCCTGAGCGAACCACGTGGCCCTCATCTCGTCGTCCCCCCGATCGCGGGACGCCGTGATGGAATCCATGACCTCGGTCCATTGGTGGTCACGGGCCTCGAAGGCCAGGCGGGCCGCCTCCGCCTCGAGCTCCGCAGCCTGATAGGCGAGACGGGCCTGCGTGAGGTTGACCGGGGCCTGGGCCGCGAGGCTTCCCCCCGCGATCGTCATGGTCAGGAGAGCAACCGCCGCCCGTAGCGGCGAGCTCTTCGCCGTCCAGGAGCTTGCGAGGGTCCAGACCTTGGAGATCATGCCTCTATCCCGTACTTCTCCAGCTTGTAGTACAGAGCGCTGGCTTTGAGCCCGAGAAGCCGCGCTGCCTCGGCCTTCACCCCCTTGGCCTTGCGGAGAGCGTGCCGCAGCATCTGCGCTTCCATAGTCTCGACCATGCGGTTCAGGTCCATGCCGCTGTCGGGGATTCCCGCGTCGGGCACCCGGGCGAACGGCTCTTCGCCATCGCCGGGCAACGGGATGTCGTCGGGCTCAAGCATCTCGCTCCCGGCGAGGACCAGTGCCCGTTCGATCACGTTCTCGAGCTCCCTCACGTTGCCTGGCCAACGGTAGGACGCGAGCTTGGCCATCGCGTTCATGCTAACCGAGCGCACCCGTGAGCGCGTCCGTCCATTGAGCTTCTCGATGAAGTACTGGACCAGCAGTGGGACGTCGGACATCCGTTCGCGCAGCGGAGGGATCGTCATCGGCACAACGTGCAGCCGGTAGAAGAGATCCTCCCGAAATCCGTGGGCGGGTACGAGATCACTCACGGGAATGTTCGTCGCCACGATGATGCGCACATCCACCTGGATCGTCTCTTCGCCACCTACCCGCTCCAGTTCCCGCTCCTGGAGGACCCGGAGGAGCCTCACCTGGGTCGCCGGCGCGATGGTCGAGATCTCGTCGAGAAAAAGCGTGCCCTCGTGCGCGAGCTCGAAGCGCCCGCGACGCCGTTTCTCCGCGCCCGTGAACGCACCCCGTTCATGCCCGAAGAGCTCGGAGTCGAGAAGGCTCTCGGTGAGCGCGCCGCAGTTGACACGGACGAACGGTCCGTCAGCGCGGTCGGAGCGGGCGTGGATCGCACGGGCCACGAGCTCCTTGCCGGTCCCCGACTCGCCGTAGATCATGACCGTCGAGTCGCTCGCGGCTACGCGGTCGACCATCCGGAACACCTCTTCCATGGGAGGCGATGCACCCACCATCTCGCCGTAGCGCGCCTCGGCTTCCTCGCGCAGATAGGTGTTCTCGACCCTGAGCGTTTCGTTCTCCTTGCGCAGGCGCAAGCGCTCTTCGCGGTCGTTGAGGATACGGTCGACCTTCACCCCGAATTCCTCCGAAGAAAACGGCTTGGTGATGAAGTCGACGGCCCCCTCCTTCATGGCCACTACGGCCTCTTCGATCGTGCCGAACGCCGTAATGACCATGACCTCCGAGTCGGGCGACAGGCCACGCACCTGCTGGAGCACCTCGATCCCGTCCATCTTGGACATCTTCAGGTCGGTGATGACCAGGTCGGCGCCTTCGTCCCGGAGAAGCTCCAGCCCGGTCTCTCCGTCTTCCGCCGACGAGGTCCGATGGCCACGCTTGCGGAGAAGAAGCTCGAGCCCTTCCCGGATGCTGTCGTGGTCGTCGATGATGAGGACGTTGGCCATGGCGCGTGCTGCTTGCCAGAGGAGGTTACGTGGCTCGCGACATCGGTTGGACGGGGAACTCGTCCGACCCGTTGAAGTATACGCGGAACTCCGCACCCCTCACAACAGAATCGCCGCCCGCCGATTCGCCATCGCTCAAGAGCGTCACGCGTCCGCCGTTAGCGATGACCAGCCTCTTGACGATGGCCAGCCCCAGTCCGGCCCCCTGTTCCCTCTCGGAGACGAAAGGCTCGAAGATCCGGTCCCGGAGCCTCTCGGGGATGCCCGGACCGTTGTCTTTGACGATCACACGCACCTCGCCGCCGAGTACCTCGCAGGTTACGTTTACGTGGTCACCTGCTTGGGCCGCGTTCCTAAGCAGGTTCAGCGTGACACGCTTGACGTGGCTCGGGTCGGCGAACGCTACGAGCGGCTCGTCGGGGGGGTCAAGCTCCAGTGTGCAGGCGCCGCGGGTCTCGAGTGCCACGAGCTCCACGGCCTCCCGCACGGGCCGACAGACGTCGTGCGCGCGCACGTCGGGCTCAAGCGGCTTGGCGAAGGCAAGGAAATCGTGAATGATGACATTGAGCGCCTGGACCTCGCTTCGGATCCGGCCCACCAGGCGTGACCGCTCTTCCTCCGAATCGCAGTCCCCGACGGCCGCCGCGAGCAGCTCGAGCCCCCCCAGTGGATTCCGGATCTCGTGCGCCACCTGCGCAAGCATGAGGCGGAGGTGCTCGTCCCGCCGCACGATCCCCCCGCGCATGCGCTCCATGGCCCTCGAAAGGTTCCTGAGCTCGCGCCCCCTCTCCTCACCCACGGGCTCGCTCCAGCGGCCGCGCTGAATGCGGAGGGCCACCCGGCTCAGCCGTTCAAGGGGCCGGGCAACCCTCTTCGACATGAAGAGCGCGATGAGAATCGCGATCACGGTAGCGACAGCCGATGCCCAGAAGATCCGGTTTCCCAGCAGGACCAAAGGAGCCAGGTAATCGGCCCGCATGCGGATCGCGAGCACGACGCCGGGATTTTGGTTGCCTAGGCCGACAAAGCCGTACTTGTAGGGCTCGCCGTCGACGAAGAACAGGTCGGACGTCGTCGCCGTGTTCAGGCGCTCAGCCTCGGAGATCTCCTCGCCGTAGGCCTCGAAGTGGGTGAACGACCCGATCGGCGCCTCGTCGGCGGACCGCGTCGACACAACCGACGTGTAGTCGCCGGCGGCCGTGCGACGGATAATCCATGCCTCGGCCACGACAGCTCGGAGCTGCCGGAGCCGGCTCTGTTGGCTCCTATACGTCAGTAGTTGCTCGTCTCCGGGGCGAAGAGCGGAAAGGCCGGACGTCGAGAAGCCCACTCGGGCAGCGGTGCTCGCCACCTGAAGGACCTTCGCATCCATCTCGGCTTCGAGGTCTCCCCTAACGACAAGCCAGATGCCCCATCCGCCCACGGGCCCCAGCACGACAGCAAACGTGACCAGCACGAAGAGGAACTGGCGCCGGAGCGAAACGCTTCGGCGCCCGCCGGCCCGCCGGCCCGCCGTCCTTCCGGATCTCGAGCCGCGAGGAGCGTTCTTCAACCGCATGGCACCCGCTCCACCTTCGGCTCCGGGAATCGCACGGGCAGCTGCGTCCTCGGCGCCAACACGATATGGAAAGGCACGTGGAGGCGCTCGGCGGGCGCGCAGAAGTCGCCAGGCACCCGCTCGACAACCTCCGCGAACGTTCCCCCTTCGACCTGCAGGATGCGGCGCACCTCGACCCTGGCGCCCGCCTCGAACCGAAGGCCGACGGCCCCGACGATGACGATGTCCCTCTCAAAGTCCACCTCCGGCGGGCTCACGTCACGCCCGGCGTGCGCCCGCCAGAACTCCGGCCATCCGAATTCCGAGGCGAAAGTGAAGGACGCTTCGAGATGGGCGCGCGAGTCCTCGCCCTGGTCGATCGACGCGAACGGTACGCTGCCGAAGTACACGGACACGAAGCCGTCACCCAGCGTGAATTGTCCGGCTAGATCAGCGACCTGTATGACCCGCGAGGCCGCCGGATCCGGGCCGGACGCCGCAACAGGGAGGTTGCCGAAGTCGCCCGAGGAGCAGCGCACCCACGTCTCGCGCTCCCCCCTCGTGTCGTCCTGAACACTAAGGATGACGGTCGTGCGGGTGGGGCCGCACGTAGGCACCAGGTCGGGATCAAGGTAATCGGTGAAGAGCTCCAACCCCTCGGTCTGATTGATCTGCGTGATCATTCCGGCGTACGCGGAGGCGTACGCTGCAGGATCACCGGGATTCGACCTTACGTGCTCGCCACCGGGGACGCCTTGATACGAGATTCTCTCGGTGAGCTCCCAGGCTCCCGACGACTCCCAGACCAGCGTCTGGGCCAGCTCCCCCGCATCCCCAGCCAACGGCACGAGCAAGGTGGCCCGAATGTGCCCGACCTGACCGAAACGAAAGGCACCCGGAGCGGGCCCAGCTCCATCGTCGCAAGCCATCAGCGCAACGGCGGCGGCGAGAGGCAAGACGCTCTTGACCCGGACGGTACTCAAGGTCATCCGGAACACCTATGGAGCATAAAGGGTTCGATCACGCTATGAGCAAACAAGCGAATTCGCGGGAGCAGCTCAAGGCTCTTCTTCTTGAACGCTCGTTGAGGGTCGGAGACTTCGTCCTCTCCAGCGGAGCTCGATCGTCATACTACATCGATGCGCGGCGGACGACGATGTCGGCGGAGGGCCAGCGCCTTACCGGAGAGGTCCTTTACGATCTCCTTGAGGAGGCGGGGTGGGATATCTCCCACGTCGGCGGACTCACTCTAGGGGCCGATCCCATCGCCTACGCCGTCGCGCACCATAGTACCGGCCGGAAGAAGCCGCTCGACGGCTTTACGGTCCGGAAGGAACCCAAGAAGTATGGGACGAGGCAGCGAATCGAGGGAGGCCTTCCAACCGACGGGTGCGTGGCGATCGTCGACGATACGCTTTCGACAGGCGCGAGCGTCGAGGAGGCGATCGACGCGGTGCGGGACCACGGTGCTACGGTCGCTGGCGCCTTGTGCCTCGTCGATCGGGAAGAAGGCGCGCGGAACCGCTTGGCGGGGCTCGGCTTACCCGTCGTGGCAGCCTTTACGGCAAAGGAGCTTGTGGCCGCATCCGGAGCACGCTCCGGCGGCTAATCGAGCAGCCTGAGAGGCATCACCAGACAGAGGTAGTCGGCCTCCTCCTCCGGCCCCGATGGCGCCGGCTCGATCGTCACGGCCCTTTCCGGAGCCTTGAACGTGAGCTTCACGTCGTCGGTCTCCATGTACCGTAGCACCTCAAGGAGATAGGTGGCGTTGAACCCGATCTCCAGCCTTTCGCCCTCATAGCTGAGTTCCAGCTCGTCTTCACCCTCGCCCAAATCCGGCGTGAGTACATTCAGCTGCACCCGATCGGCATCGAACGCCATCCGAATGCGATGAGTCTGGTCACTCGCAACCACCGCCATACGGCGTACTGAAGACACAAGAGCGGTCCTTCCGACGACCGCCACTTTGTCATTGTCCTTCGGGATCACCTGCTCGTACCGCGGATACCCCCCCTCGATCAGGCGGGTGTAGACCTCGGTCGACCCTCCCCTGAAACCCAGGTGGTTCCCGTCTTGGGCGACCTCAAGCTGGTCGTCCTGCTCGAAGAGGCGCTGGACCTGTTGGAGCGCTACAGGAGGTACGATGAATTCAACCTTGGGCACCCCTACGGAGTCTGCGGGAATCTGCATTCGCGCGAGTCGGTGCCCGTTCGTGGCTACCATCCGCATGCTCCCCTCGCGAAGCTCCCATAGGACCCCGTTGAGGATGGGGCGGCTCTCTTCCGTCGACACGGCAAACGACGTGCGGCGAATGAGCCCATGAAGGTCGCCTGCTCTGACACTCCATCCGCCGTCGAAATTGACCTCGGGAAGGGTCGGGAATTCGTCGCTCGGCAACCCGTTCAGCTTGAAGTGGCTCCGACCGCACCGAAGCTCGATTTGATCGCCCCGGGTCGTAACCTCGACCGGTTGGTCCGGAAGTTCTCTGGCAATCTCCTGCAGTTTCTTCCCCGGAGCCGTCAGGCTGCCTCCCTCCTTTACGTCTGCAAGCACCCGAGCACGTACCGTTACGTCGAGGTCGGTACCGCTCATCCAGATTCCGTCTCCCTCGGCCTCGAACAGGATGTTGGAAAGCACGGGGAGCGTCGTCTTCGCAGGGATGTTCGCCGAGACGGCAGCAAGGCCCTGGTGGAAGTTCTGCCGAGTAATCGTGCAATTCATCGGCCCTCCAGGGCGACGGTTGAACCCGGGTTATTCACAGTGATCCCCCGTTTAAGGATTGAGATATAAGAAAACATAGTAATAGTCGAGGATGTGGAAGTGTTGAGGACCCCTTCCTTGCCCTGCTCCTACAAGGAGTTGAGCTGGCGATGTTGTCGGTGGAAAAGCGTGGGCCAAGACCGTCGCCGGGGCAATCGGGGGAGTATCGGGGGAAAACCCAAGTGACTTCCCACACGTCTGCTCACACCCATCCACCCGGCTTTCTCAACTCGTCGCGCAGGGCTTCGACGCTGCGTCGGAAGGAAGGATCGTCTGTCATCGTTCCCTCGACTTTGCGGATCGAATGGATCACGGTCGAGTGGTCCCGATCGCCGAACAACGCCCCGATCCGTACCAGGGGGTACTCGAGGAGGTCCCTAATCAGGTACATGGCGACCTGGCGGGGGATGGTCAAGTCCTTCGTCCGGCGCTTCGAGGTTAGAGCTTCCACGGTCACGTTCCAGCGCCTTGAGACGGCTTTGCGGATGTGCTCGGCCGTGAGCGTGGCGCCCCGATGACGGAGTTCGCCCCCGCGGGTGACTTGCAGCGCTCTGCGCGCCAGTTCAACGGTGATGTCTTGTTGTGTAAGAGACGAGAAGGCTAGGAGCTTGATGACCGCACCCTCCAGCTCTCGGACTGACGCCGTGCAGGAGCGAGCAATGAAATCGATGACGCCGGCATCGAGCGAAAGACCGTCATCCGACGCCTTCTTTCGCAGGATGGCGACCCGGGTCTCGTAGTCGGGCTGAGTGATGTCGGCCACGAGGCCCCACTCAAACCGGGAAACGAGCCGATCTTCGAGACCGGGAATCTCCTTGGGTGGCCGGTCGCTGGTCAGCACGATCTGCTTGCGAGCGTTGTAGAGGGCGTTGAAGGTATGGAAGAACTCTTCCTGAGTCCGCTCCTTTCCTTCCAGGAACTGGATGTCGTCAACGAGCAGGACGTCACTCTGCCGGTAGAGCCGCCGGAAGCCGGAGGTCGTCCCGTTCTGGATGGCTGTAACGAGGTCGTTGGTAAACTGCTCGGCGGGCAGATAGGAGATAAGGCTGGCGGGATCCCGCCCGGTAATGGCGTTTCCGATGGCGTGCATCAGGTGGGTCTTGCCCAGTCCCACGCCGCCGTAGAGAAAGAGGGGATTGTACCTGCGTGCGGGTTCCTGGGCCACGGCGTGGCAGGCCGCGGTGGCGAGCTCGGAGTTGTCCCCCACGACGAAGCGGTCGAAGGTGTAGCGCTCGTTCAGGGCGGGGCTGGGGACACGCGGGCCCTGAGGAGGCAGGGGCGTGGCCAGCTCGACCGTCGGGAGTAAGGGCAGTGAGGCCGGACGTCCGGACCGAAACTCGAGTCGAAGCGGACGACCGAGGATTCGCTCGATCGACTCGCCGAGCAAGGCGGCGTACTTTTCCTCCACCCATTCCACGTGGAATGCGCTCGGGGCCTCGACGAGGAGCTCGGAGTCGGTGAGCCCTGCCGCCTCCGTCTCCGCCAGCCAGGTCCGATACGTCTGCTCGGTAAGTCGGCTTCGGGCCGCCTCGAGGACCTGTGACCAAAGCTCGTCGGCGGTGAACTCCATCGATTCCTTCGGAGTGTACGGGCGATGGCGAGCGAACCAAGACCAGGCGGGAGGCGCGCGGCCCAGCACGCTAGAATTTCGATGTGGAAAAGTCAAACCCGGGGGCGACGGCCCGAGGAACATTCGAGGCGCCCTCATGGTCCACTGGTCTTGACCCACCTCTGCGCCGCCGGATATCTTGTTCCGGCTATCCTTTTGAGGGCTCGCCGCCGCGGGCCTTCGGACGACCGGGGGGGAAGGCTCCGACGCCATGAAGCCTACATACAGGCCGCGCAACCGTAAGCGCTTGAATAAGCACGGATTCCGCGCGCGGATGAAGACTCGGGGGGGGCGGAGGACACTGGCGCGGCGCAGGTCGCGGGGACGGGCTCGCCTAGTGGTGAAGGTCGGATCGAAGTAGTTCCGTGAACGCGGCCCGCTCAGCGGCGGGGCCGGGTCCGAAGGGAACCGCAGAGGAGCGATTCCCTCGCGAGATGCGCATCGGCCGGACTCGAACCATCCGCTCGCTGCTCCGACGGGGCGCTCGGAAGAAGACGCCCCACCTGGATGTCTTCGTTTCGTCTTCATCCTCGCCCCAAAGCCGGTGGGGGATCATCGTTCCCAAGCATCGGCGCACGATCGTCGAACGAAACCGTGTGAAGCGAAGGCTGAGGGAGATCGGGCGAAGGGACGTACTTCCCAGACTCAGAGAAGAAGGCCTCGCCCTAGACGTGCTGGTGAGAGCCAGGAGCGAAGCCTATGCGGCCGGCTTCGGCGCTCTGAAGGCGGAACTGCAGGCGCTGACGGAGGACTTGTGCTCACGCGAGTGATTCTTGGGGCGATCCGGTTCTATCAGCGGGGGATCTCACCTTACCTGGGTCCCGCCTGCCGGTTTTCGCCCACCTGCTCGACGTATGCGGCCACGGCTGTGGAGCAGTACGGGGCGGCACGGGGGGGCTGGCTCGCACTGAAGCGGATCCTGCGCTGCCGTCCGTTCGGCGGGTGGGGCTACGACCCCGTTCCTAGAGCCGCGGGCAGGGAGGACGGATGAGCCAGGAGGCCCGCTTTCTTCTGGCGATCACGCTGATGATCGTTGTCCTCGTGACGACAAACATCCTCTTTCCGCCCCTTCCTCCCGAAGCGTCGGGGCCGTCCCCTGGGGACTCAGGGCCCGCCGAGAGCGCGAGACCGGAGCCAGCAGGCGCCGACGAAGCCGTACCCGACATCAACGTGATTCAGCCCCTCGAACCGCCACCCGGGGGCGGAGGGGTAGAGGGGACCGGAGGCGTGCCGCGACGGACGGTCGTGGTCGAGGGGCCGCTGTACCGCTTCACCTTCAGCAACTACGGCGCGCGCTTGACGTCTGCCCAGCTGCTCCAGTTCCCCTCCTTCACGGCCGAGGGACCGGTGGAGCTGATCCCCCTTGACGGTCCGGGAGCGCTGAGCATTGAACTCCGGCCAGAAAGAGGAGAGGGCAGCTTCGACCTCCGAGACCTCCCCTTCGAGGTCGAGCCGGCCGAGGGGATCCGCCTCGGTGCGCAGGACGAGCTTCAGACGGTGGCCTTCCGGTACCGGCACCCTTCGGGGGAGTTGACGGTCGAGGCGGTCTACGGCTTCCATCCTCAATCCTACGAAGTCCGCGTGACGACGAACGTCGTTGGACTCGAACGCGGCCTCCTCGTGACCGGGTTGGGGACGGGCCTTGAGTACAACGAGGCCCGCCAGTCCGAGGAGTCGCGGATCATGGGCTATGTGACGAACCACCTCCGGGAGGGTATCGATTCCGAACTGCTTCGAGACGTGGACTCGGATCGCGTCGTGGAGGGGCCGCTCCGGTGGTCCGCCCTCAAGAGCAAGTACTTCCTCATCGCGATGCTGCCCGGAGACGGCCAGGGCGAGCAGTACCTCGGCGGGCTCATCGCCCGTCCCGCTCCGGGGGAGGACCGGGCCGAGGTGGCCATAGCCCAGTCGCTGGGCACGACCGGATCTACGAGCTACCGCCTGTTCATGGGCCCCCAAGAGCGTAATCTCCTCCTGTCGTACGGGAACGAGTTGGAGGAAGCGAACCCCTTCGGCTACCGCTGGATGCGCATCGTCGTCCGCCCCGTGGTCGTCGTGGTGATGGCGATCCTCAACTTTCTTCACACCCAGCTGAGCGTCGGATACGGCTGGGTGCTGATCATCTTCGGCGTGCTGATGCGCATCGTACTATTCCCTCTGAATCAGAAGGCGATGCGCGCTCAAATGCGGAACATGTCGGTGCAGCCGCTTCTCCAGGAGATCCAGAAGAAGTACAAGGATCAACCCGAGAAGCTACAGAAGGAGATGATGAAGCTGTACAAGGAGCATGGTTTCAACCCGCTGGCCGGGTGCCTCCCGATGCTGCTCCCGTGGCCCGTGCTGATCACCCTCTTCTTCATCTTCCAGAACACGATCCAGCTCCGGGGCGAGAGCTTCCTCTGGCTCCCTAACCTCTCGGCGGCCGATCCCTTCTACATCCTACCGCTCCTGCTCGGGCTCTCCATGTGGCTGATGCAGTGGATCTCGCTTCGGTCGATGCCTGCCCCGAACCCCCAGATGAAGATGATGATGTGGCTGATGCCGCCCATGATGACGTTCATCTTCATGAACTTCGCCTCAGGGTTGAACCTGTACTACGTGACCGCGAACGTCGCGACACTCCCGCAGACGTACTGGATCGCCAAGGAACGCAAGAAGTTCAGGGCCTTGGGCTTCCCGAAGTCCGCGGCAAGCAGTGACTGAGGAGCGTCCCGGACTGCCGGCCGGCCCGGCAGTCGACACAATCGCAGCCGTGGCGACAGCGCCAGGCCTGAGCGCGGTGGCCGTCATTCGTCTCTCGGGCGACCGGGCCTTTGAGATCCTCGCGCAGCTGACGCCCGACGGCTCCGGTCCGCCCCCGCCGCGTTCACCCCGCCTCGTAGCGATCGCGGACCCCGGTACCGGCGAACTCCTCGACCGGTCGCTTATCACGACTTTCCCCGGGCCCGAGAGTTACACGGGCGAGCACGTCGTCGAGATCTCGACGCACGGAGGGTGGCTCACGCCTGCCCTGGTGCTCGAGGCGTGCGTGGCATCCGGAGCCCGGCTCGCCACGCCGGGCGAGTTTACACGTAGAGCGGTTCTGCACGGCAAGATGGACCTCGTCCAGGCCGAGGCGGTGCTGGACCTGGTAGAAGGGCGGAACCGTGCCCTACACGACAGCGCCCTCTTCCAGCTCGAACGGGGGCTCAGTGGCCGCATCGGGGCTCTTCGAGAGGATCTCGTCTACATCGAGGCGCTCCTGGTCCACCACATCGACTTCCCCGAAGAGGACGAACCGCCGGTCCCGGTGAAGCGCGTTCGCGAGCAGGCGGAGGCGGTCCTGGCCGCGCTCGACGATCTCCTGAGCACGGCCCCCGAGGGGGAGCTTCTACGAGAAGGCGCCCTCACCGTGCTCGCCGGGCTCCCGAACTCGGGCAAGTCGAGCCTCTTCAACGCGCTCCTCGGCCAGGAACGGGCGATCGTCACCGAGATTCCGGGCACGACACGCGACGCCCTGGAAGCGGTCGTTTCCCTGGGAGGCTATCCCTTTCGCATTGTGGACACGGCTGGCATCCGCGAGACGGAGGAACCCGTGGAGCGACTGGGCGTCGACGTGGCAAGGCGATATCTCGACCGTGCAGACCTCGTTCTGCTGTGCTCGGAGAGCGGTACGGAGCTGTCATCGGACGAGGGCCGATTTCTGGAGGACCTCGAGGGCGTCCCGGTCGTCGTGCTACGCACCAAGGCGGACTTGGCGCGCGGCCGGACGGCGGGGAAGGAGGCCGGAGAAGGGCAGCCCGTGGAGATCGACGTCTCGGTAGTGGACGGTACCGGCCTCGGGCACCTTCAGGAGCTGCTCCCATCGCTCGTCTACCGCGGCTTCGTGCGCACGAGCGTCGCGGTGCCTGCTCTGACACGGGCGAGGCAGGCCGACGGAGTCCGGGCGGCGCGCCGTCACCTTGCCGAGTTCCTCGCAGCGCTTGAAGCGCGGGTCCCGGCGGAGATGGCCTCGACACACCTTCGGCCCGCAGAGACGGCGCTTGAGGAGTTGCTCGGGGTCATATCCACCGACGAGGTTCTCGACAGGGTCTTTCGCGACTTCTGTATCGGCAAGTAGGTGATGGGCAGACAGCCTGCGAACGCTCAGGGGGTATCTTCACTGCACGGGCGGGTTCGAGGCGTAGGGTCTCCTCTGGTCATGGAGTCCTGGAAGGACGGCGTCGAAGTGCACGCATCGGGTGAAGCGGCGTCGGTCGGCGCCTTGGACCGCCCCCACTCCGAGGGGCCGCCGGGGGCCGGTGTGCACCGAGCCGGCCGGCGTCCTGTTGCGCTGCCGCGGATCGGCAGGGCTCGGGTCATCTTTGAGGGCGGCGCATTCTGATGGCAGGGGAGCGCTACGACGTCATCGTCGTGGGAGGAGGCCACGCCGGCTGCGAGGCCGCGGCCGCCGCCTCGCGGCTGGGGGCCCGCACCCTGCTACTCACACCAGACCTGTCCCGGGTCGGCCAGATGAGCTGCAATCCCGCCATCGGCGGGATCGCCAAGGGCGTCGTCGCGCGCGAGGTCGACGCCCTTGGGGGGGTCATGGGCCGCGCTACCGATGCCTCCCGTATCCAGTTCCGCATGCTTAATCGACGCAAGGGACCGGCGGTGTGGAGCCCCAGGGCCCAGTGCGACCGGGGCCTCTACCCTCGCGCGGTGCGACGTGTGTTGGACGAGCTCAGGAGCCTCTTTCTCTTTCAAGAGATGGTGACGGGGTTGGTTGTGGAGGACAAGTGCGCTGTGGGCGTGCGGACGCGCGGGGGGCTTGAGTTCCGAGCCGCGACCGTCGTGGTGACCGCGGGAACCTTCCTGCGGGGAAGGATCCACATCGGTGGCGAGGCCGGCGTCGGGGCCGGACGCGCGGGGGAGGCTCCCGCGGTTGCGTTGGCCACAGAGCTAGAGGCCAGGGGCCTGGAGATCGGCCGATTCAAGACCGGGACTCCGCCCCGCGTCGACGGCCGGACGGTGGACTACTCTCGGGTCGAACGGCAAGACGGTGATCCGGGGGACTTCCGCTTCTCGGCATACACGACGGAGGCAGTCCCGGAGCAACGTCCCTGCTGGATCACGTGGACAGGAGAAAGGCTCCGCCACGTGGTTCAGGACAACTTGAGGAGGAGCGCTCTCTTCGGCGGCGAGATTTCAGGACGCGGCCCGCGCTACTGTCCGTCGATCGAGGACAAGATTGTGCGCTTCCCGGACGCACCGCGTCACCAAGTCTTTCTGGAGCCCGAGGGGCTTGAGACCACAGAACTCTATGTGAACGGGCTGTCGACGTCTCTGCCAGCCGACGTTCAGATCGATTGCCTCCAAACGATCCCCGGTTTGGAGCGCGCTAGGGTGACGAAGGTTGGCTACGCCATCGAGTATGACTACTTTCCGCCCCACCAGCTTCGGCACACGCTGGAGCTCCGGCAGATCCCCGGTCTCTTCTTTGCGGGACAGATCAACGGCACGACCGGTTATGAGGAAGCGGCCGGCCAAGGGCTGATCGCGGGCGCCAATGCGGCCCTCAAGGCCCAGGGCGGGGCTCCGTTGATCCTAGAGCGGGATCAGGCGTACATCGGGGTCCTCATCGATGATCTGATCACCAAGGGAGTAGATGAGCCCTACCGGCTCTTTACGTCCCGAGCCGAGTTCAGACTGATGCTCCGCCAGGATAACACGATATATCGGTTGGGGCCCCTGGCACGTGACGTGGGGCTGCTGACCGCCGATCAGGTTGCGGTGCTGGAGGGACGCATGGAGCGAGAGCGAAGGATTCGGAGATGGTTCGTGAAGACGATGATAAAGCCGTCGGAAGTGAACCCATTGCTCGCGGAGGTCGGCACCCCCCAGATTCGGCATTCGAGACAGGCGGTCGAGCTGCTGAAGCGCCCTCAGGTGTCCGCGAAGAAACTGGCACTTGTAGCACGAGCGCCGTTCGACCCTGTGGAAGAGTGCGACGCCGTGACCGCGGTGGAGGTGGAGCTGAAGTACGAGGGGTACGTGCGGCGCGAGGTCGAGCGGGCTGAGAAGCTCCGGGAACTGGCGGCCTTCGAGCTCCCGGAGGACCTTCCGTACGCGGCCTTCGTCAACGTCTCGCACGAAGCGAGGGAGAAGCTCGGGCGGATCCGCCCCACTTCCCTGGCCCAGGCCGGCCGCATCCCGGGCGTGTCACCCTCCGACCTGCAGAACCTAATCCTGGAGGTACGGAGGTGGAGGGGCGGCCGGATTGCAGAAGCGGGAGCGGAATAATAGGGGTCAGCCAAGATCCGGGGCTGTGGGGGCCAGCAACGAGATTCTCCGCCGGTAGGAAACCGTTTGGTTGGACGCTTGCGGCGGATCGAAGGAAGCCCACTTTCCCGCGAGCGAATCCTGTAAATCCAAGCAGCATCGCACGTTATGTAGTCGACCTGCAGCGTAGACGCTGAGCCGGTGGAGGACTGCCTTCCTCTCCGAGAGTCGGTCCCGCCGGGATCGCAAGGAGGGTGTTTCACGTGAAACACGCGAGTCAGGCGAAAACCGCCAGGCTCACTTTCCCCACTCTGGGGCTGGGGAGTATATTATTGTGGAACCTGTCTCTGTAGCATCGAACGCTAAACGGTCACCGGCATGTCCCGGGTCATTGCCATCGCGAACCAGAAGGGTGGGGTCGGCAAGACGACCACCGCCATCAACCTCGGTGCGTCACTGGCTGTAGCGGAGCACCGAGTCCTAGTGGTCGACATGGACCCTCAGGGCAACGCCACAAGTGGGCTCGGCGTATCCCCAAGCTCCGACTTGATGACGGTTTATGACGTGCTCGTACGCGGCAGCGCCGCCGAAGAGGCCGTGGTCAAGGGAGTTCAGTTTCCATTACTCAGCCTCATGCCCAGCGATCGCGACCTCGCCGGGGCCGAGATCGAGCTCGTGGGAGCCTGGTCCCGGGAAACGATTCTCCGACGGGCATTGGAGCCGATCCGCAACCGCTACGACTATATCCTGATCGACTGCCCTCCCTCACTCGGCCTCCTCACCCTCAACACGCTCGCGGCGGCGGACTCCGTACTGATTCCGATCCAGTGCGAGTTCTACGCGCTCGAGGGCTTGAGCCAGCTCCTGAACACGATTCGGCTTGTCCAACGCGGACTGAACCCCCGCCTCCAGATCGAAGGCGTGCTGCTCACCATGTTCGATCGTCGGCTCAATCTTTCCCGGCAAGTGGCGGCGGAAGCCCGCGAGTACTTCCGGGATCGCGTGTATCGGACAGCGATCCCGCGCAACATTCGCCTAGCTGAGGCGCCATCGTTCGGGCAGTCGATCCTCCAATACGACGTTCTCTCGCAAGGCGCCCAAAGCTATCTGGCTCTCGCGAAGGAACTGCTGACCGGCCGCGGCCCCGCGGCGGCTTAGCTATGGGGTCCGCAGCTCGCCCTGAGGCCGACGCTCCCGCGAGGAAGGACCGCTTGGGCAGGGGGCTTGGAGCGCTCCTGGGCGACTATTTGGATGCCGACATCCGCACCGGCGGAGCCGACCGTTTGCCGGTCGCGTCGATCGCTCCAAACCCGAAGCAGCCACGCAGAGCGTTTCCCGAGGCTGAGTTGGACGAGCTCGCTCGCTCGATCGCAGAGAATGGCCTGCTCCAGCCCCTTCTGGTGCGTTCCGCCCCCGGGGGAGCTCGGAGTGAGTACGAGCTCGTGGCCGGGGAACGCCGCCTTAGGGCCGTCAAGCGGCTCGGATGGGCGGATGTCCCGGCGATTACTCGTCAGGTCGAGGACGACGCCCTGCTTGTCTTCGCGCTCGTAGAGAACCTTCAGCGCGAAGCACTGAACCCGATCGAAGAAGCCGAAGGGTATCGAGCCCTTGAAGCCGAGCACGGCCTCTCGCATGCGGCTATCGCTCGATCGGTGGGAAAGAGCCGGTCAACGGTGGCCAACATGCTCCGGCTGCTCAAACTTCCGGCTTCCGTGCGAAGGCTTGTCGAGAACACGGATTTGACCACCGGCCACGCGCGGGCCCTGCTGGGAGTGAACGATCCGGTCCAGCTCGCAGAACTCGCCCGCCGCGCAGTCCAGTCCGGCTGGTCCGTGCGGGAGGTGGAACGCCGCGTCCGACAACGAGGGCCGAGGAAGAAGCGGGGTCTTCGCGCCCGCCAACGGCGGGACCCCGCCGTTGACGCGCTGGAGGAGGAACTCCGCGCCGCTCTAGCCACGCGGGTGCGAGTCCTCGCGCGGAAGGACGGCAAGGGCGTCATCGAGATTCCGTACCGGACAGCAGGAGACTTCGGGCGCGTATTCGAGCTCATAACGGGACGGGATGCGTCAGAGGTGGTGTCGTGAGTCCGCGGGTTCTGCGGATCATCTTGATACCGGATGCAGGCGAGAGTCGGGCTTATGAGGTCAGATACCGGTGGCTCAGGGTTCTAAGGGGTCTGGGGATCGGGTTCGGCGTGATCCTACTCTTTCTCGGTGTGAGTTGGGGCTACATGGCAGCCCGAGTGGCCAGGATGGCGGAACTCGAAGCGGAGTTGGCAGCCCTACACGCCGAGCGGGCACGCTTTCCCGCCCTAGCCCGCCAACTCGAACAGGTAGAGCAGCAGTACGAGGGACTGCGGTCCCTCTTCGCTCCTGAAGCAGGTGGGGCGGCTTCGGAGCTATGGCTTCCACCGCCCCCGTCCGTGAGTCAGTCCTCAAGATACGACGAGGGCGGCGCAAGCATGCCCGATAGCTGGCCCCTGACGGGGCGCGGCTTCGTAACGCGAGGCCTCTTCGACGATGCGGGCGGCGCACACCCGGGACTGGACATCGCCGTACCCGCCGGCTCATATATCCGAGCGGCCGGCGCCGGGCGGGTGAGCGACGTCGGAGAGGATGCCACCTACGGGCGATATGTGCGCCTCGACCACGAGAACGGATACGAGACTCTCTACGCGCACGCCTCCGTCACGGTCGTCGGGCCTGGCGAAGAGGTCCGGAAGAACGAGGTGATCGCCATCAGCGGATCGACCGGGCGGTCAACCGCCCCACACCTGCACTTTGAGATCTTCTTCGAGGGGGTGAGGGTGGATCCGCTCGAGTTGGTGCAGCAGCCGTGATCGGACCACGAAGAGCACAGTCTATGGCGAAGAACGACAGGAGGACCCCAACCGCTTCTCCGGAGGCGGTGATCTCCATCATTGGGATGGGCATGACCCTGACCGGGGACTGCGAGACGGACGGCGCTCTGAGGGTCGAGGGGACCATCACCGGGAACGTTCGAGCGGGGAAGGCCGTGGTGATCGGAAAGAACGGGCTCGTGGACGGCAACATCTACACGCAGGATGCCGTCATCGCTGGCCGAGTGCTCGGCTGCGTCCATGCGGAGTCCCGGCTGGAGCTGCAGTCGACGAGCCAGATTGCGGGTGAGATCACGGCTCGGCGCATGCAGCTCGAGGAAGGAGCGACGCTGCACGGCCAGCTTACGGTCGGCGAGGATGCGGAGCTGAGGCGCCCCGAGGACATGTCCGCTCCCGACTTCGAGGCCACTGGCGACGTCGCCGACGGCGTGGCCGGCACCGAAGTCGGAGCTGAGGAACTCTCCGGCCGGCCCGCACCCGGTGACGTCATCCACGGAGGGGAGCCTACGGCAGGGGCGTAGCCGTTTCCACATCTGTGGAAATACGCCGCATCTTCATGTTCATCAATGCGTTATAGTCCTTCTTCGCGTGTTCCCAGCACCACCCCTAGACCGACTTTTCCCCAACCCCGGCGAGTAATCCGGTGAAATTAGAATCATTGCTCCAATATCTGATGCGGTACTTGGCGGTGGAGGAGTTTCCGGATTACGCTTCGGCATACAACGGCCTGCAGGTGCAGGGTCCGGACGAGGTGGAGCGCATTGCCGTGGCGGTGGACGCGAGTGAGACTGTCATCCGGCAGGCTGTCGAGGCGGGATCCGACCTACTAATCGTGCATCACGGCCTCTTTTGGGATGGCCGTATGCGTGTGACCGGACCCCGATTCCGGAAGCTGAAGTCGCTGATTCGAGGGAACACGGCCCTTTTTTCCTGCCACCTGCCCTTGGACGCCCACGTCGACGTGGGCAACTGCGCGGTTCTCTGCCGCCGGTTGGGATGGGAGCCGGCCGGCCGGTTCGGCCTTTGCCAGGGGCGCGCGATCGGGTGGTGGTGCGAGATCAATGTGTCGCGCGACGCTCTCGTGAAACGGGTGGAGGCGGTGGTGGGGGGGCCGGTCCGGCTCATACCAGGTGGAGGGGCGCACGTCTTCCGCATCGGCGTCGTGACCGGTGCCGCGGCGGACACCATTCCTGAGGCGGCACGGGTCGGCCTCGACGCCCTGCTGACGGGCGAAGGGCCCCATCACACCTTCAACGATGCTATGGAGGTCGGCGTGAACGTGCTGTACGCTGGACACTACGCTACCGAGACGTGGGGAGTGAGAGCTCTGGGCGGTCACATCGAAGAGCGATTCGGCATCCCCTGCACCTTCATCGATGCGCCCACAGGTCTCTGACGTCGTCGGGGAGCAGACGGTTGAAGCCGAGAGCGGGTAGGTAGATGCAGGGGGCGGGCGTGGCCCCCCGTCACGGCTAGAGGTCCGTTCGTTCCCATCCCCGGTGAATCGGAGCGCCCAAGGGTCCGGGAGAGGCGGAGGCACGCCCGCTGTCAACGGTGGGGGGAGGCCGTTGGGATCACGCCGTAAGTCCTCCGTTGAGGGGAAGTTGCTCCGCGCATGGGCCGACCGTACGATCACCGTTGGTGGCCTCCGTACCATCCCTTGGAGGAGATTCATGCGCCCTCGGTGCCTCACGGGCCCGGCCCTTGTCCTCTTCGGCGCAAGCCTTCTCGCGGGCCAGAGCGTACCGACGCCCCAAGCCCACTTCGGGTTCGAGATCGGCGTCGCACGAAGGCTGGCCAATTGGACGGAACTTGCCTCCTACTACGCGAGGCTGGCCGAGGCGAGTCCGCGAGTAGGGCTGGATACGCTGGGAGTAACGACAATGGGCCGCCCGTTCGTCATGCTCACGGTCACGAGCGAGGAGAACCACGCTCGTATCGAGGAGCTGCGTGCAATCCAGATGAGGTTGTCCGACCCTCGCCGCGTCTCGGACGAGAACGAATTGGCGCGCCTGATCGATGCGGGGAGAACCGTGGTGCTCATCACGCACGCGATCCATTCGACCGAGGTGGGCAGTGCTCAGACTGCCGCTCGCCTGCTCTATCGCCTCGCTTCCTCGAACGACTCGAAAGTGCTGGAAATCCTGGACAACACGATCCTCTTGAATATCCCTTCTCTCAACCCGGACGGGACGGAGTGGGTGGTTGACTGGTACAATCAGTGGCGCGGCACCGAGTACGAGGCCGCCCCCCTGCCGTGGCTGTACCACTACTACGTAGGTCACGACAACAACCGGGACTGGTACGCATTCACCCAGGTCGAGACTCAGCACACGGTCTTGGGTGCCCACAACAGATGGCATCCGCAGATCGTGCACGATATCCACCAGATGGGCGGCGGCGGTGCCCGCATCTTCTTCCCGCCCTACATTGACCCCATCGAGCACAACGTGGATCCTGGGCTGGTGGCTGCCGTGAACATGTTGGGCACGTACATGGCAGCCGAGCTCACGGCCCAGGGAAAGAGGGGTGTGGTGACGAGCGCCATCTACGACGGATTCACGCCAGCTCGCGCCTACCAGCACTACCACGGTGGGGCACGCATCTTATCCGAGACTGCGTCGGCTCGGCTTGCCACGTCCGTGGTGGTCGATCCGCGTCGGCTCGGCGGGGGAAGGGGCTACGACGCAGCTGTGGCCTCGGCGAACTATCCGGACCCGTTCCGAGGCGGGGGGTGGGGCCTTGCCGATATCGTGGACTATCAGGAGGCCGGCGCCATGGCCCTCCTCACGAACGCGGCCAAGAACCGCCGGTACTGGCTGGAGAACTTCTTCCGGGTCAACGAGCGGGCAACAAACGGCTGGGATGCCTGGCCCACGGCATGGCTGATCCCCGCAGAGCAGGCGAATCCGGGCGGGCTCGCCTACGTATTGCGCATCCTTCGGATGGGTGACGTCGAGGTTCACCGTTCGCCGCTCGCCTTCGAGTCCGACGGCCGCCGGTACGCCGTAGGCACGTACGTGATCCCCATGAATCAGCCGTACGCCTCCTTCGCGCAGACGCTTCTCGAGGTGCAGCGCTACCCCGACCTCCGAGAGTACCCAGGCGGCCCGCCCCGGCGTCCCTACGACGTCACCGCGCACACGCTCCCACTTCTGATGGACGTCGAAGCCGTGGCGGTTGAGAGCGTTCGGCCCGCCCTCGAGGCGCTGCTTGGGGATCAGTTGATCCCGGCGCCCGACTTCGACTTCGGTCTCCCATCGGGACTCGTGGGACGCGGCGCTCCCAGAATCGCGATGTATAAGTCCTGGCAGGAGCCTATGGAGGCGGGATGGACGCGCTGGATGTTCGACCAACACGGCCTCCAGTACGACACGCTCAAAGACGCCCGCGCCAGGGCCGGCTTACTCCGGAGCGACTACGACGTCATCGTGCTCCAGAACCAGAGCCCCCAGTCGATCTCCCAAGGTTACGACGTGCGAACCCTTCCAGAGCCGTACGCTGGAGGTCTGGGTGCCGACGGACTCAGGGCCCTGCAGGCCTTTGTGAACGAAGGGGGCCGCATCGTGGCCATCGAGGGGGCGACGGAACTCGTAGCGGACCTCTTCGGTCTTGAGGTCTCGAATGCCGTGGACCGCCTGGCGCCCCAGGACTTCTATGTGCCGGGCTCCATCGTAGAGCTTAGGCTGGACACCGAGCATGCGCTCAACCAAGGCCTTCCGGAGTCGGTGATGGCGTGGTATTGGGGGAGTAGCCGTGCGTTCGACGTGCGGGATTCGGACATGCGGGTGACGGCCCGCTACAGCGAGGGCAATCCGGTCCGGTCGGGCTGGATCCTCGGGCCCCAACACCTGGCTGGCGAGGCTGCCATGGTTGAGGCGTCGGTGGGAAGCGGGTCTGTCGTCCTGATCGGATTCCAGCCGAACTATCGCGCGCAGACCGTGGCCACATGGCCGCTTCTCTTTAACGCGATGAATCCCGGCCTGGCCGACGGGCCGGAGACTGAGGCCGGAGGACATCAGTGAGGTGCCCGAGTTGTGGCCAGGACGGCAGCGGGCGGTTCTGCTCGAACTGCGGCGTGGCGCTCGGGGGCGTGGCCTGCACCGAATGCGGTCATGAGCCCCCGCCAGGCGCGCGTTTCTGCAACCAGTGCGGGACCCCCCTGGGTGTGGTGGCTAGGGGGAAGGATGCCTACACCGGGGCGACCGGCCAGCCGAATCGGGCGCTTCGGAACGTGGCCGGGGCTGTGCTGGCCGGATCGGTCCTGGTCGTGGCACTCGCGGTGTATCTGGCTTTCCGGCCCTCCGGAGAAGCGGGAGCACCGTCTCCAACGGGGCCCGCCACGGGTGTTTCCTCCGTCGACCTCTCAACGATGACTCCCCGCGAGGCGGCCGACCGCCTGTTCAACCGGGTGATGACCGCCGCGGAAGCAGGCGACGCGGGCGAGGTGAGGAATTTTCTGCCGATGGCCATCCGCGCCCACGAGATCGTCAGCGACCTCGATGCCGACGGCAGGTTCCACTTGGTCTTGCTAAAGCTGCAGGGCTCGCTGAGCGAAGACGCGCTCGCGTCGGCGCGGCAGATCCTCCGGGAGCATCCGAACCACCTCTTGGGGCTCGCCGGTGCAGCCGACGCCTTGCTCGCCCTGGGTGATTCCTCAGGCGCGCGCGCCACCTACCGGCAGTGGCTTGGCGTGTACGGCTCAGAGATGGCCAAGGATCTGCCGGAATATCGGGACCACGGCGAATACCTTCGGAACGCGAGGGGAACGGCCGAGGTTCTGTTAGGGGGCGCCTGACACGAGCGGGGCGTTCGCCCCCCGTCGTGCCTGCCCGGCGTCGATGGGGCGGCGGCGAAAGCCTCCGCGGGGCGATCTCGTGCAGGGGGGAACAGCTTGGTCCCGCCGGGTATAGGCGTGGAGTTCCCGGCTCCGGGTTCGCCCTCGATGGGGTAAGGACGCCGGCCTCGCGGCGCCCGCTGTGGGTGCGGAGTCCGAGAGTAGGCTTGTGGGGCCCCGTCAAAGGGCTTCTTTTTTTAAGGCTTGCCAGTGCGGGTCGTCAAGGCCACGGCTCGACATCCATCCCAGCAGCAGGTTACACGTGTCGGGAACCGCTACGGAAAGGCCGAGGGGCTACGCCCCCGGCGGCAAGGACACGGGAATCGTAAGGCCCAAGGGTCTTCCACGGATCCGGGCCCACGCAGGCTTGTCCACGATCTCTGTCCGTGACCGAAAGCCGGAATGGCTGAAGGTCCGTGCTCCGGGCGGTCCCGAGTACCTGCGCCTCAAGAGCCTGATGCGGACCCAGTCCCTCCACACGGTCTGTGAGGAGGCAGGCTGCCCAAACATCGGCGAGTGCTGGGAGGCGGGCACTGCGACCTTCATGATCTTGGGTGATGTGTGCACGCGCGCCTGCAAGTACTGCGGAGTGGCCCACGGGATGCCCACAGAGCTCGACCTGGATGAGCCGCGGCGTGTGGCCGAGACGGTTCGGGCGATGTCGCTTGAGCACGCCGTGATCACCAGCGTGAACCGAGACGAGCTGCCTGACGGAGGCGCCTCTGTTTTCGCAGAAACGATCCGGCAGATCAAGAGACTCGTTCCGGGTTGCTCGGTGGAGGTGCTCATTCCCGACTTCAAGGGCGACGAGGAAGCGCTAAAGGTCGTGCAGGAGGCTGGACCGTCTATTCTCGGTCACAATTTGGAGACGGTCGAACGGCTTCACCCCGAGGTTCGCCCCGGTGGCCGCTACTGGCGCTCTATCTCTTTCCTTGGTGTGGCGAAGCGGATCGACGCTTCGATGCTGACCAAGACAGGCATCATCCTCGGGATGGGAGAGAAGGCCTCGGAGATTCTCCAGGCGATGGAGGACCTGCGGGAGGCCGCCGTCGATATCCTCACGTTGGGCCAGTACCTGAGGCCCTCCCGGCAGCATATTCCCGTGGCCCGCTGGGTCACGCCCGCTGAATTCGCTCGCTGGAAGCGCATGGGCGAGGAGGAATACGGATTCAAGCATGTGGAAGCAGGCCCGCTCGTCCGGTCGAGCTACCATGCGAAGGAGCAAGCCCTCGAGGTGGAGGCCGGCGGGGCGGGCCGTATCCGGGAGATGCTCGACGTCGAGGTCCCGGCGCCTGCCGAACGATCGCCCGGCCTGGTCCAGCTCGAGCTGGGTCGCGTCGGCCGGTCGGCAGCAGTCCCAGGCGATCCTGCGGTGGGGCTCGACCGATGATCGAGCCCAAAACGGCTGTGAGGAAGGCCGCCAACCGTGGACCCGAGCTCGGGGATTTCTCGAAGGAAAAGCTCCAGCTGCTCCTCCGCGAGATGCTGCTCTACCGGCGCTTCGAGGAGAAGGCCGAAGAGGCCTACGCCATCGGCAAGATCGGGGGCTTCTGCCACCTCCACATCGGCCAAGAGGCCGTGGCGGCCGGGTGTATCCTCCCCCTCCGAGACGACGACTACGTCATTACCGCCTATCGTGAGCACACGCAAGCGCTCGCCAAGGGGCTCCCCGCCGACGAGGTAATGGCCGAGCTCTACGGGAAGGCCACCGGCGCTTCAGGCGGGATGGGCGGCTCGATGCACATCTTCGGGGCGGCACGAGGGTTCTTGGGTGGCCACGGGATCGTCGGAGGACAAACAGCCCTCGCCCTCGGCATCGCCTTCGCGATCAAGTACCGGGGCGAGGATCGGATCTGCATGTGTTTCCTGGGGGACGCCGCCGTCAACCAGGGCGCATTCCACGAATCGATGAACATGGCCGCCATTTGGGACCTGCCCGTGCTCTACGTGGTGGAGAACAACTCCTACGGCATGGGGACCCGATTCTCGAGGGTGTCGGATACGGAGATGGCCGCGAAGTCGGCGGCCCACGGCGTGCCGGCCACCGTTGTAGACGGGCAGGACGTGGTCGCAACCTACAAGGCGTTCGAGAATCTGATCCGCCGGGTGCGCAGCGGAAGCGGGCCACAGTTCGTCGACGCCCAATGCTACCGCTTCAAAGGCCATTCGATGTCGGACCCCGTGGCGGGCACGTATCGCTCGAAGGACGAGGTGGAGGACAGGAGCAAGAACGCTGATCCCATCAAGATCCTCCGGGATCGCCTATTCTCCGCGGGGCTCCTGACCCAAGGGGAGCTCGAGGGTATCGATGGCGACGTTCGGAAGGTCGTCGACGACGCTGCCGCGTTCGCCGACGCCGCTCCCGATCCCCAGCCTAGCAGCCTGTACGAGCATGTCTACTCGGAGATCACCGAGCACGGCCGCCTCTTCTTCGATGGCCGGGAGCGGTGGGGAAGCGAGCGATGGCGGAGCTGACCTACCGGGATGCGCTCAACGCAGCGCTCGTCGAGGAGATGGAGAGGGACCATTCCGTCTTCCTCGTGGGCGAGGAGGTAGCCGAATACGACGGAGCCTACAAGGTCTCCAAGGGCTTGCTCGCCCGTTTCGGTGCTCGACGGGTCGTCGACACCCCCATCAGCGAGCTGGGCTTCGCGGGACTGGGGGTGGGCGCGGCGATGGTCGGACTCCGGCCTGTCGTTGAGTTCATGACCTTCAACTTCTCCATCCTGGCGCTCGATCAGGTGATCAACAGCGCAGCCAAGATGCTACAGATGAGCGGCGGCCAAATCGGGATTCCGATGGTGTTCCGCGGCCCGACCGGCGCAGCCCTCCAACTCGGCGCTCAGCACTCACAAGCGTGTGAGACGTGGTACCTTCACGCCCCCGGAGTGAAAGTCGTAACGCCGGCCACGCCCGCCGACGCCAAGGGGCTACTGAAGGCCGCCGTCCGGGACAACGACCCCGTGGCTGTGATGGAGGGCGAGCTCCTCTACAGTCTGAGGGGCGAGGTGCCGGACGGAGACGACTTCGTCATCCCTCTGGGAATAGCGGACCGGAAGCGCTCGGGCGACGACGTGTCGATCATCACGCACGGCAAGATGGTGCACGTAGCGTTGCAGGCGGCCGGCAAGCTCGCCCAAGACGGGATCGAAGCCGACGTGCTCGATCTGCGCTCGCTCCGTCCACTGGACGTTGATGCGATTCTCGAGACCGTGGCGAGAACCAACCGCGCCGTCTACGTCGAGGAAGGATGGCCTTACGGGGGGGTCGGCGCCCAAGTGGTCTCCATCCTCATGGAAGAGGCTTTCGATGATCTCGACGCTCCGGTCGGGCGAGTCACACAGGCTGACACACCCATGCCGTATAACAAGCGGCTCGAGGCTTGGGCGAAACCTAGCGCGGATCTGGTGGTCGAGGCTTGCGAGAAGGTTCTCTATGTGTGAGGGTCGCCGAAGGGGCCGAAGGAGGTCACGTGCGGTCTTGACGGGTTCTCCACGAGGTGCCGGTCAGAGCATTCCGGCCACCCGGTTCTCCTCCCTATTCCCCTCACCCCGCTTGGGCGGTCGACCGATTGCATATGGCTACTAGGGTCTACATGGAAGCTCTGTCCCCGACGATGGAAGAAGGGCAGCTTGTCAAGTGGCTCAAGTCCGAAGGGGACGAAGTTGCGAGCGGAGACCTTCTCGCCGAGATCGAGACGGACAAGGCAACGATGGAACTCGTCGCCCGGGGGGATGGCGTCCTGCGGGCCATCCTTGTCGAAGAAGGAGGCACCGCCCCGGTCGGGAAGGTGATCGCTGTGATCGCGGGTTCCGACGAGGATGTCTCGGAGTTCACGTCGAGCGCGGCGGCAAGCCCGGTCGAGGGGGGAGCGGCGGCTCCGGTGGAGCCCCCAGTCGCCCCCGGGGTGGCCACAACCGAGGCCCCCGCTACCCGCCCTGCTGGCGGAGGAAGAATCAAGGCGTCGCCCCTGGCAAGACGCCTGGCCGCCGCTGCGGGCCTCGATCTTGCCGCCGTAAGGGGCTCGGGCCCAGCCGGTCGGATCGTCAAACACGACATCGAGGCCGCCTTGGCCGAGGGCGAGCCCCGGGCGCGGGCACCTGCGGCGTCCGGCCCACCGTCGCCCACCGATTACGAGGACGTGCCGCTCACGCAGATGAGGAAGACGATCGCGCGCCGGCTCGTGGAGTCCCTCGGCCCCGTGCCGCACTTCTTCCTCACGATCGACGTGGACATGGCGCGGGCCCAAGAAGCACGCAAGAGGATCAACGAGCTGCTCAAGCCCGAAGGACAGGGGATTTCGCTGAACGACCTCGTGGTTCGGGCGACGGCGGCGGCCCTGAGGCGCCATCCTGACTGCAACGCCCATTGGCTTGGCGACAGCGTGCGCCGCTTTAATCGCGTCCACCTCGGGGTCGCAGTGGCTGTAGAGGACGGGCTCATCACGCCCGTAGTGAGAGACGCGGACACGAAGGGTGTGGCCCGGATCGGCGTGGAGCTCCGGGATATGGCCCAACGCGCTCGTGCGAAGAGGCTTCAGCCCGCAGAGTACACCGGAGCCACCTTCTCCATATCCAACTTGGGCATGTTCGGGATTCATGAGTTTACGGCGGTGATCAACCCACCCGAGGCGGGCATCCTGGCTATCGGGGGTGTGGAGGAGATCCCGGTGGTCGAGGGCGGCCAGGTGATGGTGGCCAGCCGGATGAGAGTCACCATGAGCTGTGACCATCGGGTGATCGACGGGGCCACGGGGGCCCGATTCCTTGCCACCCTCAAAGCCATGTTGGAGGAGCCTGCCGCTATCCTCGTCTAGCGTGGCTCCGGGCCTGGCCGAGACCCCGGAGTCCTGCTCCTACGCCAAACCGTAACCTCTCGGGTGCAGGGCCCGAGATCTCGATGGAGGTAATTGTCATGCTGATTACGCGCGCGAAACGGCCCTTCCCTTCCCGTCCTCCGTTGAGGCCGGCTCGACCCCCCCTGGGGTTCCTAGCGTGTCTTGGCGTCCTTCTCCTCGGAGCCACCCAGGATCTCGGTGCCCAAGCGAACCCGAGCGATCCCGGACCCCATCCGCCTCACGCGGGCGTACCGCAGAACATGCCGCCCGGCATGCGCGGAAGCCCCAACATCCATGTGCTCTCGCACATCCCTCTCGGCGGTTTCATTCGAGTCACCGACATCGAAATCGAGCAAGAGATGTCGCGCCCGTTCGCCTACGTCGGCAAGCGATGGCAGCCGTCCGGCTTCGATGTGATCAGCCTCGAGGATCCCGCGGACGCCGAGATCATCTACTCGTGGAGGATCGAGAACGCCGAGCTGCACCAGGGCTGGGGCTCCTCCGATGGGCGGTATTTCAAGGTGAACGGCCGGTATTACTATGTGCAGGGGACGTCCTTCCGACAGGGCGGCCCCAACGCGGAGCTGGGGGCTATCGTTTTCGATGTCACCGGACTGCCCGACCCTTCGACTGTCGAAGAGGTCGGCCGCATCTACTCCCCGGAAGGTGTCCCAGGTGGGTTTCACAACATCTACATGTACAAGCACTCCGATGGTCGCGCCCTCTTGTTCGCGACGACTCGCTCTCCACGCAGCGTGCGCTACGGCGCCGTCATCTACGACATGGAGCGGTTCTTGGCCGGGGATCCCGATTTCGGCTTGGTCGGTAGCGTACCGCTGCCCGAGCCGAGGGGTACGGCGGATGGATACCACGACATCTACGTTGGCTACCATCCGGCCTCAGGCCAGGATCGCTTCTACGGTCCTGGACCCGAAGTCACGATGGACGGGGGCATGTACGTCTACGATGTGACGGACGTCGAGAACCCGCAGCTCTTGGCGCAGATAGTCGGAGCGATGGGACAGACCGGAGCGCACACGTTTGTGCCCACGCCCAACGGACGCTTCGCATTCAGCATGACGCTAGGCGAGAAGCCGATGCTCGTCTGGGACCTGAAGCCCGGGCTTGACGGCCAAGTGTCCAACATCACGCGGCCGATCGGCTCGTGGGTCTCGAACTGGCCCAACACCCTGCACAACTTCGAAGTTCGCTGGCCGTACGTCTTTATCGCCGGCTACGAAGAATCACTTCAAGTGGTCAATGTCCTGGACCCGACGAACCCTCATACGACGGGCTACTACTACACCTATAGTGGGCCCCACGAGTCGCGCGGACCCGGTGGCGTCAGCAACGGAGCCTGGGGTGTCGACGTGCGGAACAGCGACGGTCTGATCGTCATCAGCGATGGAACGACAGGCTTCTGGGCGTTCCAGATGGACGGCTTCACGGGCTGGAACGGGGAGGACTGGGGGATGCCCAACGTGTCGAGTGCCCAGGACTGGGACAACGGGCCGACGGGAGTGGCCAGGCCGGTAAGCTAGGAGGAGGGCGGAAGCGAGGTGACCGAGATGGTGGCGCGGCTCTTGAACTTTCGACGGGGCGAGCTTCCCCTCGCGCTCCTCTCGGTAGCGTTCCACTTCTTCGTGCTGTGCGGCTACTTCTTTCTCCGTCCACTACGCGACGCCATGGGTGTCTCGGGGGGGATGGGGGAGCTCCGTTGGCTCTTCGCGGGGACGTCCCTCGTTTCGCTGATGCTTGTGCTCGCCTTCGGGAGCGTAGTGGCGAGGATGGACCGCCGCCGCTTCCTCCCGGTGGCGTATCTCTTTGTGATCGCCTGCCTCGTCGGCTTCGCGGGGCTGCTTGTCGCCGACGCCGCTCGCGGCGGTGGACTGATCGGAACCGACGCCGAGACATATGTGGCCCGGCTTGTCGGCTATGTGTTCTTCGTCTGGTTGAGCGCCATCAATCTGTTTGTGACGAGCGTCTTTTGGGCCTTCATGGTGGATATCTTTGACGTCGACCAGGGCAGGCGGATGTTCGCGTTCATCGGCATCGGCGGAACGCTGGGAGCGCTTGCAGGGGGAGGAGGGACCAACCTGATCAGCCGCATGACCGATTCGGTCTACCTTCCCGCCGGCCTGATGTTGACGGGAGCCGCTCTCTTCTGCGCTGCCATCGCCGCCATGCTGCTGCTCGACCGGCTCGCTCTTGCTTCCGAGCACTCCCGGCATTCGGTCGAAGGTTCCAGGACTGCGGGCCACATGAATCCGAGGAGCGAGATCGGAGGCACTTTCTGGGAGGGTGCAAGTGCGCTCGCAACTTCGCCTTACCTCCTCGGGATCGGTGCCTACATCGTGTTGATGGCCGTCGCCAACACGTTGATCTACTTCACGCAGGCCAACATCATCCTCGACAACACGGACACCTTTAGCCAGAGAGTGGGCGGGTTCGCTTGGTTCGACATGCTGGCTCAGATCGCTACGCTGCTCACACAGATGTTCGTGACGACCCAGGTGATCAAGCGCGTCGGGGTGGGCTGGACCCTCACGATCCTCCCACTTGTAACGATGGCAGGTTTCGCGATTCTCTCGATTTGGACACTCTACGGCGTGATGGCCGTCTTCCAGGCCGTTCATCGAGCCACGCGCTATGCCGTATCGAGACCGGCCCGTGAAACGCTGTTCACCGTCGTCTCACCCGCGGAGAAGTACAAGGCGAAGCCGATCGTGGACGTGTTCCTCTATCGCGGCGGGGATTTGGCCGGAGCGGGGGTAATGGGCCTCTTCGCCGCGCTGGGGATGACGCTCGCGGGGGTCGCAGCAGCGACGGTGCCGGTATCCGTGGTTTGGGGAACGCTGTGCATCGCCCTGGGTCGGGCGCAGCAGCGGCGGGTTGAGGGGGACCGGGTGGTCAGTCGGTCCGAGCCGATCGGGGTGGTTTAGGGACTTCCCCCCCGGCTGCGGCACGAAACAGTCGGAGATCCCGCCTCGGGAAGAGGGTGCGTGGCCCAGGGCGCGATGGGCGACGGTTGTGATCTAGAATCTCTGTTCTATGATTGGCCGTCGTTGCGTGGGCAGGTGGATCCCGGCGTTCAACTGGTCGAACGTGCGGTCCGGCATTTCCCCGGGACCTGTTACGGAAGGGCCCTCTGTCAAGCTGGGATCTCGTTGTTTCCGGGGCGCTGAAGGGGAGGGGTCGCCTGGGTAACACGAGGTTTGCTTCGACGGTGCATCCTCCTGACATACGCCGCCACTGCCGCGATCTGGCTGGTCTTCCTCATCGCCAGCCGCTCGAACACCTTGTGAAGCCGGTGCTGCGCCTTCCAATTGCGGGCTACGGCGTCGGCCGGCTGGCCCTCCTGACGTCGCTTCAGCACCGCTCCTCGCCGAGGCGGGAAGCGGTAGCTCCACGCCGCCTGCACCGGCACATGCCGGACCCGGCCGTTGCCCCTTCCATATCTTCGAGCCGCAGGGGGATGAAGCGCGGTTTCTCCAGCCTGGGGACGGGGGATGTCGGGTAGGGTTTACCTGCCTCTACGCCCCGTCTAACTTCCAAGGCCATTGCCGGAGTCGGTCCGGAGAGAGAGAGCTTCGGGCCACATTCCGCAAACCTCCTGACGTGCCCGCTCGCGTGCCAATCGGCGACCGGGCTCGTTTCTTGGAAGGAGAGCAAGACGTGTCAGAAAGGAACTTTGACGTTCTCGTCATCGGTGCGGGACCAGGAGGCTACGTAGCGGCGATACGGGCCAGTCAGCTCGGGCTGAGCACAGCGTGCGTCGAGGAGGGCAAGCTCGGGGGAGTCTGCCTGAACGTCGGCTGCATCCCCACCAAGACGCTCCTGAACAGTGCAGCGCTGGTCAACGAGATGGCCGTGGCGGGCTCTCACGGGATCATCTTGGAGGGAGCGAAGTTCGACCTCGGGCCCGCCCAAGAACGCAGTCGATCCGTTGCCGACCGATTGAGCCGAGGCGTGGCGCATTTGTTCAAGAAGCACAGGGTGACCCGACTGACGGGCCGGGGTCGCCTTCTTGGAGGGGGCATGGTCGAGGTCGAGGCCGTGGACGGTTCGAAGGAGGCCTACTCCGCAGGCCACGTCATCCTGGCTACCGGGTCTCGGCCGAGAGACATTCCCGTGCTCCCCATCGACGAGGATCGTGTGTGGTCGTCCACCGGGGCGCTCTTCCAGAAGAACGCGCCGGAGTCGTTGGCGGTGGTGGGTGCGGGTGCGGTCGGGATGGAGTTCGCCGATGTCTATAACGCGTACGGTACCAAGGTTACCGTGATCGAGGCGCTCGATCGCATTCTTCCCCTGGAGGACAAGGACTGCTCGGCAGCCGTGCAGCGCAGCCTCAAGAGGCGGGGCGTGGACTTTTTCACAGGTGCGAGCGTCGAGAGGGCCGAGATCGGCGTGAAGTCGGTGATCCTGACCTTCCGTGACAAGAACGACCGCAGGCGAACCCTTGCTGTCGAGAGCGTGCTATCGGCGGTCGGACGGATCCCCAATACCGAGGACCTCGGACTTGAGGCGGCGGGTGTCCATCTCGACGGGCACGGATTCGTTGCGGTCGACGACCTCATGCGAACCAACGTGCCGGGGATCTATGCACTCGGCGACTGCGCGGGAAAACAACTGCTCGCACACAAGGCGATGCACGAGGGGGTGCTTTGCGTGGAAGCGATCGCTGGCCACGGGCACGAGGCGGTCGACTACGGCAACGTGCCCAACTGCACATACTGCTACCCGGAGGTCGCTTCCGTAGGCCTTACCGAGGAGCAGGCTCTCGAAGCGGGGCACGAGATCGAAGTGGGCAAGTTCCCGTGGCTCGGAAACGGACGCGCCTTGGCCGCCGGCCACACGGAGGGCTTCGTGAAGGTGATTCGCGACAAGAAGTACTCGGAGGTCTTGGGTGCCCATATCGTTGGCCCGCACGCGACCGAGCTGATCGGAGAGTTCGTGATTGGGCGGCACCTTGAGTCGACGGCCGAGGAAATGGACCGCGCCATGCACCCGCATCCGACTCTGAGCGAGGCGGTCGCCGAGGGAGCGCTGGCTGCACTGGGTCGGCCGCTCCACGTCTAGAGGGCATCGTGAGGCACCCGTATCAGCTGGCCGCGAGGTCGGCGGCCCCCGGCCCCTCGTCGATCCGGCCGAGCATGACGACCGGTGAGGATCCGCGCATGCAATGTGCTGTGCGAGTTCGCGTCTCTCCGGGCCGCTCCCCGCTTCAGCGTGAGCTGCGGGTTGCGGGAGGAGGTCTCGCGGGCACGCCCACGGCTGTCCCGAGGGATCCTCCCGGCTCGTCTCCCTACCTAGGAAGCTCGCTTCCGCCGTCGTAGAGCACCGGAGCCAATCCCCTCACCTCCATGATCCGGACCAAAGCCTCGCCGATCTTGTTGTTCGGCGTCGAGGCACCTGCCGTGACGCCGAGTTCGAAGGGCCCAGCGGGTAGCCAACCGGTCTCGACCCGCTCGGGGGAGTTGCTGCCGAGGGCCGGCTTGTGCCGAATTGAGCCGTCTTCCACATCGATGCATGCCGCGTCGTCAATGTGATAGGTGACGGTGAAGCGCCTGCACAGGTGCGCCAGATTATCAGTGTTCGAGGAATTGTATCCGCCGATGACGACCATGACGTCGGGCGCCCCTTCGTCCATCATCTTTTCGACGGCGTCCTGGCGGTCCTGCGTGGCCGAGCAGATCGTCCCGAAGGATCGAAAGCTCTCCTCCGCGTACGCTTCCCCCATTCCCTCAACCATCGCCTCCCGGATCTTTGCACCGATGGCCAACGATTCGTTGGCGATCATCGTCGTCTGGTTGGCAACTCCGATCTTCTTGAGATCCACGTCGGGCTCGAAGCTGTCGGAGCACTTGTCACGAAAATGCGCCATGAAGGCGTGGCGGGACAGACGGTCCGGACGACCGGCGATGTAGTCGCAGAGAAGCTCGGCTTCGGGCATGTCCCGTACGATAATGTACTTGCCGCCCTCGTACTTGCGGACTTGCGAGGCCGTCGCCCTCGACTCCTCGTGGTAGTGCTTGCCGTGGATCACGGCCGTATACCCTTCCCGGGCGTACCCTTCCACCCGCTTCCACACGAGCAAGACGGACCCGCACGTCGTGTCCACGACAACGCATCCGATGTCCCTGAGCGTCCTGAAGTCGCCCAAGGTCACGCCGAAGGCCGGCAGGATGACGACGTCCTCGTCCGTCAGGTGTGAGAAGTCGAACGTGCCGTCCGCGCCGCGCCAGAGGAACTCGATGCCCATGTCCCGGATGCGCTGGTTCACATGTGGGTTGTGGATGATCTCACCGACCAAGTAGATGCGCCGGCTCGGGAATTTCTTGCGGGCTTCGTAGGCGTAGTCGATCGCCCGGTCGACGCCGTAGCAGAAGCCGAACTCTTCGGCGAGCCGCACGGTCACATCGCCGAAGACGCGGCGATAGCCCGCGCTGCGAATGGTTGCGACCAGCGCCGAGTGGTAATCGGAATTGATCAGGGGCCGCACCTCGGCTTTGAGCCCGAGCCCCCTTCGAAAGTACGTCTGCTCCATGAGGTCCCTCGCTCCCCCCGCGTCTGGCCGGGCCGGACTCGCGCTCCGAGGCACAAACCTAACCCATCCCCCGACTGAGGCGAAGCTCACGGGCCTCGCGGCTTCGCGGCGCACCCCACGCCCGGTCACCAAGGGGGTTGGCAGGATCCGGCAGTGAAGCACGGTGTACGAGCAGCCATGACGCTCCTTGCCAGACTCGCGCTGCTCTTCGTCGTCGTTCCGCTGCTGGAACTCGCCCTCCTGTTACGGATTGGCCAGACCGTCGGGTTCTTGCCCACCATCGGCTTCGTAGTGCTGACCGGAGTCGCCGGGGCGTGGCTGGCTCGCCTTGAAGGCCTCCGGACACTCTGGAGGCTGCGGGATGATCTCGCCGGGGGCCAACTGCCCGCTCAGGCCATCATGGACGGCCTGAGCATCCTTGTCGGGGGCGCCCTCCTGCTCACTCCCGGCATTCTCACGGATCTGATCGGCTTCAGTCTGCTCCTGCCTCCCACGCGGCACGCCGTGCAGCGCCGTGTGAGACGGCGGCTAGAGCAGGGGCTCCAAGACGGTGCCCTCCGGATGACGGTGTTGAGAAGCAGTAGCAGGTGGGGGCCTCGTCCGCCGGAGTCCCCCCCGTGGGACCAGGGCCACGAGTTCGATTGAGCCGTTCCCCGGGTCTTCGATCACCGGGCTCCGCAGCAGAGGCGGCTACCCCTTGAGGCGGCGCGTCTCTTCGATAGTTTCCCACGCATGAGCCACCCCACCGCCTTCCTCCAGAGCCTCCTCGACGCTGCGGGCCCCTCGGGCTTCGAAGTGCTCCCGGCCCGAGTTTGGCGCCGGGAGGCCACGGCCTTCGCCGACTCTGTCACGACCGACGTGCACGGGAACAGTTACGCGACGCTCAATCGCGACGGCAGGCCGCGCGTCATGATGGCCGGCCACATCGACGAGATCGGGCTTCAGGTTACGCACATTGACGACGACGGCTTCCTCTATGTGGACACGATCGGCGGCTGGGACGCCCAGGTTCTTGTTGGCCAACGCGTGCGGATCCTGGGCCAGGGGGAAGAAGTGCGAGGTGTCGTGGGCAAGAAGCCCATCCATCTTATCGAGCCGGAGGATCGGAAGAGGGCATCGGAGATCCGGCAGCTCTGGATCGACGTCGGCGCGTCATCGTTGGCGGCGGCAGGTGAGCTCGGGCTGCGCGTCGGCGACCCGCTTGTGATCGACGCTCCTATGGTCCGATTGGCCGGCGACCGGGTGGCTAGTCGAGCGGTCGACAACCGCATCGGCGCCTACGTGGTGCTTGAGGCTCTCCGGCTCCTCTCGGAGTCTGCTCCGATGGCGGCCGCCGTGGCTGTGGCGACGGTCCAGGAAGAGATCGGCGGCAGCGGCGGAGGAGGGGCGCGGAGCAGTGCCTTCGCCTTGAAGCCGGATGTGGCGCTCGTCGTAGACGTCACCTTCACCACCGACGTGCCCGACATCGAGAAGAAGGAGCTCGGAGAACATCGACTGGGGGGAGGCCCGGTGCTCAGCCGCGGATCAGCAGCTCATCCCGTGGTGTTCGATCGCCTTGTCGCGATCGCGGAAGCCGAGAGCATTCCGCACACAATCCAGGCGGCGCCTCGATCCACTCGCACCGATGCCGACTCAATTTACTTGAGCCGTGCGGGCGTTCCGACGGGGCTTGTGTCGGTCCCGAACCGCTACATGCACTCACCCAACGAGATGGTGAGCTTGGCGGACCTTGAGAGCACCGCCCGTCTATTGGCCGCGTTCGTCGGGAGCCTCCACGAAGACACGGACTTCACGCCGCGCTGAAGCCGGTGCGGCGCCGGTCCGCACGTCAGATAGAGGACCCAGGGCGACTTGACCTTCACGTAGCTCCCGCCTACCCTTTGCGGTCCCATCAGGCCGCCGGAACCTGGGAAGGCCTCGGGATCTTGGAAGGCTGCCACCCGTTGGAGGTGTTGCTAGAGCTGTGAGAGCACTGGTGCAGGAGTTGCAGAAGTTGAGGGATGACGGGTTTCTGTCGGACGCCCTGCTGCGACATGCCGTGAAGAGTATCAAGGCATCAGACCCTCGCTTCGATTGGGTAGGGATATACCTCCTCGACGCCGAGCGGCACGACCTTTGGCTGCACAACTATGTTGGGAAGCCGACCACTCATGGGAGGATCGCCATCGGGGAAGGCGTGTGTGGCACGGCGGTCGCCAGGCGTGAGAACATGAACGTGCCCGACGTAAGTGCGATCGACAACTACATCTCCTGCGACCCGCGGGTTAAGTCAGAGATGGTCGTGCTGATCCGGGCGGGCGACGAGATCTTCGGCCAGATCGACATTGACAGCAGGAGCCCTGCGGCCTTTACCGAAGCGGACGACGATGATCTGCAGGCCGTCGCGGCGAAGTTGGCGGAGCAATTGGTTGCGGAGCGGCGCTGACGTGCGGTGAGGCCGCGTTGTGTCGTCGGCGACAATCCGGGACCCTTCACCCTCGATGGGACACGCACATATCTGGTAGGCCGTAGGCGCGTGGCCATCATCGATCCCGGCCCAGACGTGGACAGCCACGTACGGGCCATTCTGCATGCGGTCTCCGAGGCCGATCAAGCATGGGTACTCGTGACCCACGGCCATGCCGATCATGCCGGTGCGGCGGAGGAGGTGGCCCAGGCCCTCGGTGCCGAGATATGGGGCCGGGGGGTGGGATGCGCTCGCCCCATGGCGACGCGGGACGCTGTCGAAACGGACCAGGGGCGTCTCGTGGGTGTCGACACCCCGGGCCACGCCCGAGAGCACGTTACCTTCCACTGGCCGGAAGCCGATGCGGCCTTCCCAGGCGATCTCATTCTGGGGCAAGGGGACACCACCTGGGTCGGCGAATACGAGGGATGCGTAGCCGACTACCTCAACTCGCTCCAGATTCTACGTACCCTACGGTGCCGGGTGCTCTATCCGACGCACGGGCCTCCCGTGGAGGATCCCGAACAAACGCTCGACACCTTCGAGACCCACCGTCGGGACAGGATCCGGCAGGTGCAGGAGGTTCTTGCGATGCGGCCGGAGGCCACCACGGACGAGGTGGTGATGGAGGTGTACGGAACGGGGTTTGCCGATGGTCGCGTCGCGCGTGCTGTGACCCAGAGTGTCGAGGCTATCCGCGACTTTCTGGCGTAGCTACCCGTTTTCTTGAGTGGTATACTGAGGCTCACCCAGGCGTTGGCCAAGTGTGGCGGCTCACGCCGAGACCTGTGACGCATCGGCTCCATTCCTTCTCCCCATGCCCCTCACTCCGTCGCTCGAAAAAAAGTTGGCCGTGGTCGTCGGGGACGCGTGGGTCATCTCCGATCCCCACCGGCTGCTCGCCTATGAGTCCGACGGCCTAACCGCCTACCGGTGGGCGCCGGCCGGCGTGGTACTTCCCAAGAACACGGATGAGGTGAGCCGGGTGCTCCGGATCCTCTCGGAGGAGGCGGTGCCGGTTGTGCCTCGAGGAGCCGGAACCGGGCTGTCGGGGGGAGCGCTCGCCAAGGAGCGCTCCGTGATCGTCGGCACGGCTCGAATGAACCGGATCCTTGCAATCGATCCGGACAACCGCCTGGCACGGGTTCAGCCGGGAGTGATCAACGCCCATCTCACCGAAGCCGCGGATCCCTATGGACTCTACTACGCTCCGGATCCATCGTCGCAGAGCGCCTGCACCCTCGGCGGCAACGTGGCCGAGAATTCGGGAGGGCCCCACTGCCTCAAGTACGGGGTCACCTCCCGTTACGTGACCGGTCTCACGGTCGTAACCTACGAGGGAGAGGTGTCTCGATTCGGCGGTCTTGGCAGGGAGCCGGCCGGCTACGATCTCGTGGGGCTCTTTGTGGGGTCGGAGGGATGCTTCGGAATCGCTACCGAGATTCAGGTGCGCTTGCTTCCCAAGCCGGAGGGGGTCCGGACGCTGCTGGCGATCTTCGACAAGCTCGAGGACGCAGGACGCGGAGTGAGCGCGATTATCGCCGACGGGTTGCTCCCCGCCGCCTTGGAGATTGTCGATGGTCCCACCATCCGAGCTGTTGAAGCAAGCGTCTACGCCGCGGGCTATCCAACCGATGCGGAGGCGGCGCTGGTCGTGGAGTTCGACGGTGTGAAGGCAGGACTCTCGGCAGATGTCGAGCGCGCCCTCACCCATTGCAGGAACGCCGGTGCCAGGGAGGTGCGGGCGGCCGCGTCTGCAGCGGAGAGAGAGGCGCTCTGGCAGGGCCGCAAGAAGGCCTTCGGTGCCATGGGCCGCATCGCGCCCGACCTCCTCGTGCAGGACGCGACCGTCCCACGGAGCCGCCTCCCCGACGTGTTGGCCCGGATCTCGGAGATCGCGAAGCGATACGAGCTGAGGGTCGCCAACGTCTTTCACGCTGGGGACGGCAACCTGCATCCAAACATCCTCTTCGATCGGGGGGACCAGAAGGAACTTGCACGAGTGGAGGAGGCGTCCAAGAAGATCATGGCTGTGTGTGTGGAGGCGGGCGGCACGATCACGGGTGAGCATGGCGTGGGGGCCGACAAGCGGTCGTTCATGTCTCTGGTGCACGGTCCGGCCGAGTTGGACGCCATGCGACGTGTGAAGGCTGTTTTCGACCCCCAAGGGAAGATGAATCCGAACAAGGTGCTCCCCGATTTGCTTCCTGATCCCCCGCATTCGCCGGCCTTGCCGGTCCCCGAGCCGCTCAAAGCCTCGGTGTGAACCCGATCGCGGCCCTGCTGGCCGACGAGCTCCCCGGGGGCCGGGTCTTGAACAGCTTTCGGGCGGAGACCGCCTGGGCCTTGTGCGAGCGCGTGCCTCAAGCCGTCGTTCTCCCGGAGACGGAGGACGAGGTAGCGCAGATTCTCGGAATGGCCAGCGAACACGGTTGGAGTTGCGTCCCGAGAGGGAGGGGAACGTGGGGGAGGGGTGGACGGCCGCCCGACCGCGTGGATGTGGTCGTCGGCATGACGCGCATGGATCGCGTGCTGGCTCACGAGCCGAGCGACCTCGTCATCACGACCGAGGCGGGGATCGGCTTGGATCGGCTTGCTCGGCGCGCGCGAAGGGGTCGGCAGTGGCTTCCCCTCGACCCGCCTGGCTCGACAAGGGGCAGCCTCGGGGCCACCATCGGCACTGCGTCTGCGGGACCGCTCCAGGCCGGCTTCGGCACTCCGAGGGATCATGTGCTCGGGGCGACGCTCGTCACGGGAGATGGCCGCCTGCTCCGCCTCGGGGGGCGGGTGGTGAAGAACGTGGCTGGCTTCGACCTGCTCAAGCTGGTCCCGGGGAGTTGGGGCACATTGGGGGTCATCACGTCGCTCACGACGCGGTTGCACCCCCTGCCCGAACTCGACCGGACACTGCTCTTCCGGAGCTCCGAGGTCTCATCGGCGGCGCTGCTGGCCCGCGCCATTGCTGCCGCCCCGGTTACGCTCGCTGCTGTCGAGATGTTGACGCTGGAGCGAGAGGATTCCAGATGTGGCCGAGAGCCTCGGGTGGCAGTGCGGATCCTCGAGTCGCCCGCGGCAGCTGGGGAGGTGGACCGAATCGTCTGTCGGGCGGCCGGCCAAACCCCGCTCGCGCGCCTTGAGGGCCGCGGTTCCCAGGCCTTCTTCGACGACGTCCGGGCAATGGAGAACGGGGCGGAGCTGGTGCTTCGCCTAAGCCTACTTCCGGCCAGGTTGTCGAGACTCGTCAAGGCGGCCGCGGGCCTTCGCGACCTCGCTGAACAAGACGCCGGGTGGGGGATGCGGATGGCCGCACATGTGCATACAGGCATACTGCGCGTCATGATCGCGCGGCTCGAACGGAGCGAGGGATGGCTGGACCGCGTCGTGAGCGTCCTGGCGAGGGTGAGGCGTTCCCTGGAAGCGGAGGGCGGCGGTCTAGTCGTCTCCGAGGGGCCGCCGGACATCGTCCGGAGCCTCGGAGCTTGGGGGGCCGACCGCAGCCCGAGGGAGTTGGTGCGCAAGCTTCAGCGGGAGTTCGATCCCGTCCAGATTCTGTCGGCGGCTCCGTGGGAATCTTAGTCGGACGGAACGTTGCCCCGGCGCCCGGGCCGGCTTGCGGGTCGGGGCCTTTGCCGCGAAGGGGTGCCCGATGACGGCACGCGCGGAACGTGCGCTGTCGGCGGCCCTCGAGGCTCAGGCGGAGCGGCTGGTCCCCTGCGTTCATTGCGGCTTTTGTCTGCCGGCGTGTCCGACCTACGTCCGGCTGGCCGACGAGAACGATTCGCCGCGTGGACGGCTACATCTCATGCGCGCGGTGGTGGAGGGCAGGTTGCCCGCCGGGTCCGATGCCTTCCAGACTCACATCGACCGATGCTTGGGCTGCCGTGCCTGTGAACCCGTCTGCCCCTCAGGCGTAGAGTACGGCCTGTTGCTGGAAAGCGCGCGCGACGTCGCCTACCAGGCGCGCAAACCCCGACCATTGGTCCGCGTCTTGCTCTGGCTGATCAAGCGGCGCCTGTGGTTCAGGTGGTGCATGCGCGCCGCGAGCATGGTCCGTGGCTTGGGCCTTGCCCGACTCGTGGCGAAACTGACCCCGGCCTCCCCCCGACTTCACCCCCTCCGGTTCGGGTCGGCAATGCTGGCGGCGAGCCGGAGGACTCGACTCCCTCTTCCCACCCCGATCGCGCGGGCAGCTCGGTCGGAACTCCGCGCTTCAGAAGACCGCGACCGTGACGGGGTGTCCAGGCCGGTTCGGGTCGCGCTCCTAACGGGGTGCGTCCAAGCCAGCCTCTTCGCCCACGTCAACCGCTCCACGGAACGGGTCCTCCGCGCGAGCGGGTTCACGATGGTGCAAGTCGGAGGCCAGCGATGCTGCGGGGCCCTACACCTGCATGCTGGCGATACCGAGAACGCGCGCACGCTCGCTCGAGCCAACGTCGAAGCCTTCGCAAGGGCGAACGTCGACTACGTGGTGGCGAATGCCGCGGGTTGCGGAGCGGCAATGAAGGAGTACGGTCACCTCTTGGCGGATAGCACGAAGTTCTCGGATCCGGCCCGGCAGGTTGCCGAGGCCACCCGAGACCTCTCGGAGTTGCTCGCCGACTCGGACGTGCCCGTCGGAGCTCCCGTGCCGCTTCGGGTCGCGTACGACGCTGCGTGCCACCTCTGCCATGCGCAGGGTTTGAAGGAGGCGCCTCGAGCGGTGCTTCGGAGGATCCCCGAGCTGGAAGTGGTCCCTCTGCCTAGCGAGGAGGAGTGTTGCGGAGGCGCCGGCATCTACGGCATGACCCATCCCGAGATGAGCGGGCGGATCGGGTCCGATAAGGTGGCGGAAGTCGTCCGGACAGGCGCCACGGCGGTGGTCACCGCCAATGCCGGCTGCATTATGCAGATCGGAGCCGGCCTTCTCCTTTCAGGTTCGCCCGTTCCGTCCCACCATCTGGTGGAGCTCTTAGACGAGAGCTACCGTCGGGCGGGTTTGTACGAAAGGGGGGTCGCGGCGTCGGTAGGCCGGACTGGCCACCGTGGAAGGGTGGCGCCCCGGGGGCAGGAGAACTGAGATGAGGGATCCCCTCGCCGCGCGGATCATCGCGTGCGTCTCCGATCAGCGGGACGCGATGGTGAGGCTGCTCACCGAGCTGGCCGACCTCGAGTCTCCGTCCCTGGTGCCCGAGACCCAGCTGCCCGTGCAGTCCCTGCTTCGACGTGCCCTTGAATCGATCGGGTACGCGTGGCGTCACCTGCCCGGGCGAAGGACCGGGGGCCACCTCGAGTTGTCTCCGAGAGGTCGCCCGGTGGAGGCAGACACGCCTATCCAGCTCCTCTTGGGGCATACGGACACCGTGTGGCCCCTTGGAAGCGTCGAGCGTATGCGTGTCGAGGTCGACTGGGAGAAGGGCGTCGTGCGCGGACCCGGGGTGTTCGACATGAAGGGAGGCCTTGTCCAAATCGTGTTTGCCCTGCGAGCGCTGGCGGAGTTAGAGCTCGAGCCCGCGATCGCGCCGGTCGTCTTCATGAACTCGGACGAGGAGATCGGGAGCCCGGAGTCTCATCGCCATATCGAGCGGCTCGCCAAGGCAGCCAGGCGGACCTTGGTATTGGAGCCCGCTCTGGGACCGGAGGGAAGGATCAAGACCACCCGTCGAGGCGTGGGAGGATTCGAGATCCGCGTGGTTGGCAAGGCTTCCCACTCCGGGCTCGATCCGGAGGCGGGGGCGAGCGCCGTCGAGGAGATGTCGCACGTCATCCAAGCGCTACATCGACTGACGGATCGGGAGCGAGGCATCGGGGTGAACGTCGGGACGGTTCGCGGAGGCACGCGCGCCAACGTCGTGGCGGCCGAGTGTCGAGCCCGGGTCGATGTCCGTGTCAGCACCCTTGAGGATGCCCGCGCTGTCGAAACGGCGATCCGCAGTCTCACGCCCACGACGCCTGGCACACGTCTGGAAATCAACGGCGCCGTGGATCGCGCTCCCATGGAGGCGACGCCCAGGAACCGAGCACTGTGGGAAGCCGTGCGCGAATGCGGCTACAACATGGGACTCGATCTGAGGAAAGGACATTCTGGAGGCGCCTCCGACGGCAACATTACGAGCCTCCATACAGCCACCGTCGACGGCTTGGGTCCTGTGGGCGGAGGTGCCCACGCGCTCCACGAGTTCATAAGGATCGACAAGCTGCTGGAGCGCACCGCGCTCTTGACGCTCCTCCTCATGCTTCCCGACATTGGCCATGCAACTTCGCCGGCCGGAGGGAAGGCAGGGTTGCGGTCATCACCAGCACACTAGTCGCTGATGCAATTCCGTCGGAAGGGTCCATGGTCCCCGAGTCCGCTACGAAGGTCCAGACGGATTCTCTAGGATCTGGGGCTGAAAGCGGCGGAGATGGCGCAGGCGGACGGGGGCAGGGCGCCGCGTTCAAGGAAGGAGCGCGCGAGATCCTCCGCACGTGCGTGTGCAGCCGCACGCGGATGTTGGACCGACTGCTCACCCGGCTTTACGATGAAGCGTTGCGTCCGACCGGCCTTGGCGTCAATCAGCTTACGGTTCTGGCGCTCATCGCCTCGATGGACGGTCTTCGCGCCGTGGATGTGGGTCGATACCTCGAGATGGACAAGTCCACGGTGAGTCGTGGGCTCTCCCTGTTGAAGAGGAGGGGCTGGGTGGAGGAGGTGCCCTTCCCTGGGTGCCCGAGAGCATTGGCCCTTACCTCCGACGGTGCGGGAGTTCTCACGCGGGCGATGCCTCACTGGAGATCGGCGGGGGAGGAAGCGCAGGAGCTCCTTGGCCGTACGAGTATCGAATCCCTTCAAGCCGCCGCCGCCGAGTTCCTTCTGCGCCGAGCCCGTCGGTGAGGTTTGGCCGATTGAACCAGGGGGAGCACCCCGGGCCTTTCTCGTCGTTTTTCCCGGTGGGGCGGGCGGGCCGGGCAGATCTGTGGCGTTCAAGTGGTGCAAGTGCCCCGGCCGAGAGCGGTCGTCATCCTCGTCGATGGGGGAGCTGAACGAAATGGCGTCCAGCTTCGCGATCCGTTCCTTCGAGACCACCGAGGAGTTTCGAGAGTGCGTTCGCTTCCAGGAAGAGATCTGGGGCGCCGGCTTTTCGGAGCGTGTTGCGGTCGCGGTTCTGAAGGTTAGCCAGCGACTTGGAGGAATCACGGCCGGAGCCTATGACGAGCACGGCAGGTTGGCCGGATTCGTCTACGGAATGACGGGCGTCGAGAGCGGTGAGATCGTTCACTGGTCCGACATGCTGGCGGTGCGGCGGGACCTGCAAAACTCGGGGTTGGGTGTTCGTCTGAAGGCGTACCAGAGGGAGCGGCTTCTCAAGATGGGCATCACCCGCGTTCATTGGACCTTCGATCCCCTCGAGTCCAAGAACGCCCACCTGAATCTCAACAAGCTCGGCGCCGTGGCCCAGGAATACGTTCGGGACATGTACGGTGAGACCGATTCCCCCCTCCACCAGGGCATCGGCACGGACCGCCTCGTCCCGACGTGGACGCTGGACTCGGAACGAGTGCTTTCCCGCTTGGTTGAGGGTCGGTCCGGGCCGGAGGCAGGTGCGGATAAGGGTGCGGTGCCCGCCTTCGAGGTCGTTGAAGAGCACGGACTCCCGATGCCCACCGCACCCGATCTAGCTCTCGAAGCGCCGTGTGTGCTGGTTCCGATCCCGACCTCTGTCCAAGAGATCAAGGGCGAGTCGCTCAACGCGGCCGTGCGGTGGCGGCACGCCACGCGGGCAGTCCTGTCGTCTCTGTTGGCACGAGACTACGAAGTGCGGGAGCTCTACCGCCGCCCAGCTTACTCCGAGTACCTTCTGAAGGCCCTCGGCTAGGGCCATCGGAACCGGAAGCCGGGCCGGAGAGCCGCCACGCTTGCGCCAAGGGCCCCCCGACGAGAGGAAGCGGTGAAGATCGATCGCATCGAGCTGCGCGAAGTGCGCATGCAACTACGGGAGCCGTTCGAGATCTCAAGCGGTGTGGCCCACGATCGCCGAATCATGTTGCTCACCCTGTTTTCCGCTGGCGCGGAGGGCTGGAGCGAGTGCGTGGCGGGTGAGACTCCCGGCTACTCCTACGAGACAACGAATACCGCGTGGTCGCTCCTTACCGAGTTCATCTTGCCGGTGATCGTGGATACAGTGCCGGCGGAGGCAACCCGGATTCTGGATCCAGTGCGTTGGATCCGTGGGCATCCAATGGCCAAGGCGGCTGTGGAGATGGCCGCGTATGACCTTGAGGCGAAGCTGAAGGGAGCGCGCCTTGCCGACCGGGTCGGGGGGATCCGCGACACGGTCCGAGTCGGTGTGAGCATCGGGCTCCAATCGACCGACGAGGAGTTGTATCGCAAGGTGGAGCGCTTCGTCGAACAGAGCTACGCTCGCATCAAGATTAAGATCAAGCCGGGACGCGACGTCGAGATGTTGACCGGCCTGCGGGAACGGTTTCCCGATCTTCCCATGATGGCTGACGCGAACTCTGCGTACACGCTGGACGATGCCTCCAGGCTGCAGCAGTTGGATGAGCTCGACCTCATGATGATCGAGCAACCCCTTGCCTATGACGATTACCTGGACCACGCCCGACTACAGGAACGGCTCGCCACCCCAATCTGCCTGGACGAGTCGATCCGCTCACCACGTGACGCCGAGCTGGCCGTCGAGCTCGGGGCCTGCCGGATCATCAACGTGAAGCCCGGAAGGGTTGGCGGCATACGGTCCTCCAAGGCGATCCACGATTTTTGTGTGGAGAGGGGCGTGGCCCTGTGGTGCGGCGGCATGCTTGAGTCGGGCGTGGGAAGAGCGCACAACGTTGCCTTGGCCACTCTGCCGGGCTTCACGCTCCCAGGGGATATTTCGGCGAGCCGTCGCTACTGGCACGAAGATATTGTGGACCCGGAGTTTAGCGTGGAGAACGGCGAGATCCGCGTCCCGCAGGGCCCAGGCATCGGCGTGGAGCTTAGGGCAGATCACCTCGCGGAGTGGACGGTCCGCAGGGAGGTCTTCTGAGGAGGCTCTGGGAACGACGTTGTGAGACTCTCACGCGGGACGGCACTCCGAATCCTGGGCGCAAGGGGTGGCGAGCCGCGCCTCGACGAGGCAAGCGGGTACACCTCTGACGGGCGGCCCCTCCATTAGCAATTAGCCCGAAAGGGCGATTCCGCATTGGCCGAGGCTGAGGCCTCAAGGTCCCCGTGATCGCTCGCGCCCACGGAGGTGGCGTCACCCCCGCGGGCTTTGAACGACCGCTCCGGAGAGCTTGGGCCCGCACGTGTGACAGTGACGATGCCGACCGAGGCCCCGGGGGACGCCCCGGACTTGCCGTGAGGCGCACGAGCGTCGTGCGGGGAGGATGGCCAGGCCAGCGGCCTCGGCTATTCGCTAACCTTGAGGTCGATCACGGGACGCACGTCCATCGTTACCTGTACTGCGATATGCCCCATGTCGGCGCGATCCCTCAACGCGTCCCGGATCCTCGGCTCGACCTTCTTGTAGGCGGCCATCACGCCGTCTCGGATCTCGACCCGCAGCACCTTGAGAGCGTTCACGTCGGGGCGGCTGGTCTTGGTCTCCTTCTTTGCCTCGACCAGACGCTCCGGAACAATCTCGAACGGCGCCATACCCACGTCGTCGGGGCGGGGAGAATCGATGTACTGCACCGCGACCGCCACGTCCCCTCGGGCATGGTGCGTCGGGATATCACCCACGGTGCGAAAATGCGAGGCGAGCTTGCCGAGTTCGACGTTTGAGGCAGCCTTCGTGTAGCTCCGCTCCACGACACCGAAGATCCGGCGCATTCGCTCCGGCGTCGTTGCGTCGATGTCCGGGAGAGTGGTATCGAGGTCCCTCCCCACGGCCTGGCGATGTTGCCCCCCGTAACCTTCTTCTTCCCGGCTCCGCTGCCGGTCAATGTTCTCCAAGATGCGATCAGGATTCGTGCGAAGGCCCATCAGCTTTCTTCGTTGTAACAGGATGTCCCGAGGCCAGCGCGACCCGGGGTTTCCAACGATAACGTAGCCGGTCGGCCGGGGCCAAGAGGGTTGGGTGAAGCAGAGGTGGTGGTGAGACGAGGGGTTTCCTCGATCAGAGTCGTACGGGAGGCTGGGGATGGGATCTGGCGCGGTCGCGGATGGAGCGGGGCGAGCTCAATGTGACGAGGGGTAAGCACCGGGAGCCTGCCAAGCCTCCCGTGGTGCAATACGGGAAAGCCTGATTTCAGGGCCGACGGGTTCGAGGATGCACGTTCGGGTCGCTCGCGTCGGTTGCGGGTTCGAGGAGGGTTCGAAATGTCGGACCTAGCGGTTATCGTTTCTTGAGGAGTAGCGGGGGCGGTCCAGCGGAACTGCGGTCTGGGGATAGTGTCGAGGTGAAGAGCACCGAAAGGCGTCGACCGGCGTTCGGCCGGCTGGCTGTCGGAGTCGTAGCGTTGGCCTCGGCGTGCGGCGGTGACGGCTACGCCCCCGTCCCCGTCGTCAGCATCGGAACCGGAAGCCCCGCCGGAATCTACCATCCCCTCGGCGCTGCCCTCGCCGGACTCCTGTCGCTGGCCGATTCCACACGTTCCTATGCGGCTGAGGTCACGGGCGGCGCAGTCGAGAACGTGATCCGCCTCGCGGCAGGCGAGATCGATCTGGCGTTTGCCACGGGCAACGCGATCCACGAGGCGTACTTCGGCAGCGCTGAATTCGGCGAGCCGATGGAGAGTCTCAGGATCGTAGCGCCGCTCTATCCCAGCTTCACCCACGTCCTTGTCTCGGCCGAGCAAGAGGCGCGGTTGGTTTCGGACCTGAAGGACCTGAGGGTATCGGTCGGGACGCCTGCCAGTGGGGCCGAGCAGATGTCGCGCAGGATCCTCGAGGTGCACGGCCTGACGTTCGAGGACGTGGACGCTCGCTACCTGACGCTCGCTGAGTCCGCAACAGCGCTGAGGGACCGGAGCATCGACGCGGCGCTCATTAGTGCGGGCTATCCGCTTGCCGTCGTTTCGGAGGCCACGGACCGAGGCGATGCCAGGATGATCTCGATTGAGCCCGAGCGACTCCGGGAGCTGATTGCACGCTATCCGTACCTCGCCGCAGGGGAGATCCCTGCCGCGACCTATCCAAGCGTCGCCGAGCCCATTCAGACAGCGGCGGTGCTCAACTGGGTCTTGGCCCCCGAGCGACTCTCGAACGATGTAGTGCGGGGCGTTCTGACTGTTGTGACTGAGGCGCGCGAGGGGTTGGAGGGCGCCCACGAGACTGTCGGGCAGATGGATCTCGATCACTTTCAAGACGCTCCCATCCCCCTTCACCCCGGGACGCAAGAATGGTGGATCATGGGACGATGAACCGACAAGCCTCGGTGGAAGTGGAGGAGGGCGTCGTTTCGTGCCAGCGGAAGGCCTTCAGCCTTCCCAAGGACGTCCACTATTTGAATTGCGCCTACTTCAGCCCCCTTCCCAAGGTGGTCGAGGCAGCCGGCATCGCCGGGATCCAGCAGAAGCGGACGCCCGCGGCCGTTCATCCTCCCGACTTCTTCGCGGAGAGCGACCGGGTGCGGGAGCTCTTCGCCCGTCTCGTGGGGGCTCCTGAGCCGAAGCGCGTCGCCATCATCCCGGCAGCGTCATACGGAGTGGCGATCGCCGCGCGCAACCTGCCAGTGGAGCGAGGGCAGAACATCGTTCTGCTGCACGAACAGTTCCCCGGCAACGTCTACTCGTGGCGTCGGAAAGCGGAGGAGTCAGGGGCCGAGCTCCGAACGGTGGCGCCCCCCGACGGCCCGCATCGAGGATCGGACTGGAACCAGCGCCTGCTGGAGGCCATCGACTGCGACACCGCCGTGGTCACAGTGCCTCAGGTCCACTGGACCGATGGGACGGTTTTCGATTTGGTGGCCGTGTCGGCACGGGCTCGCAGTGCAGGGGCCGCATTGGTTGTCGACGCCACGCAGTCGGTGGGCGCCATGCCGTTCGACGTGAAGAAGATCCGACCGGATGCGCTCATCGTCGCCGCCTACAAATGGCTCCTCGGGCCGTATTCCATCGGTGCGGCCTACCTGGGACCCCGGTTCGACGACGGCATCCCACTCGAGGAAACCTGGATAGGCCGTGAGAGGAGCGAGGAATTCCAGCATCTCGTGGACTACGAGTCCGCATACCAGCCCGGCGCGATCCGTTACGACGTGGGAGAGAGATCGAACTTCATCCTCGTCCCGATGCTCTCCGCTGCGCTCCGTCTCGTGCTCGACTGGACCCCAGGAAGAGTGGAGGCCTACTGCCGAAGGCTCACCGGGCCCCTGATCCAAGAGGCGGCCGCCGCCGGCTTCTCCGTGGAGCGGGACGAGTGGAGAGCAGCTCATCTCTTCGGGCTGCGTATGCCGGCTGGCCTGGGGATGCAGGCCTTGGAGGCTGAGCTGAGGGACCGCAAGATCTTCGTGTCGCTCAGGGGAAGCGCACTGCGAGTCTCACCTCACCTGTACAACAACGAGGACGACGTCGAAGCTCTTGTCGATGCGCTGAGGGCGGCGGTCTAGCTAGTTCTCGTCCGTAATCTCGTAAGTCTCTGTTATTGTTAAGGTAACGGAGCTA
>CAZNEI010000001.1:0-149400 GCA_964572045.1 uncultured Gemmatimonadaceae bacterium | reverse complement strand
GGTCAGCGCCAGTGACCCGACAATACGTACTAGAATTTATGTCCATGTGTACTAGCGAAGTCGACTCAGGTTTCGGAGTTGCTGGGCCCTCTCAAGGAGCGAGGGCCCCGACTTGGTGTCTTCGGGGACTCCGCTCAGGAGGTCCCTTACGTCGAGCATGACCTCCAAGTAGATCTGGTCGCGCTGAAACTCGAAGTCGAGGCGCGCCGGATCCGAGCCCTCGGCTCCCGTGCTTCGACGCAGCTCGTCGCGGTAGCAACTCTCTAAGTTGTCGAGGATCCTACGTCGATCTCTCATAACACGTCTCCGCCGGGGCCGTCCTCGAAGAAGCTCGTGAGCGCGCCCTTCATCTCGCCGATGCGCCCGTTGAAGTAATGGTCCGTGCCTGGAATCCGGACCAGGGTTACGTGCGATCCGAGTGCGGCCGCCACTCGCTCCAGTTCGGGCCCGGTGCCGAACTCGTCCTCTTCGCCCTGGACGATGAGCACGGGCTTGCCCACATCCGTCAGGTAGGAATAGTCGTACAACCGCACCGGCAAGCCGATGGCGAAGAGCGCCGCCACCCTTGGATCCGTCGCCGCATGACTCAGGCACACCGCGGATCCGAAGGAAAACCCTCCGGCGACCAGCGGTAGGCCCTGAAACGCCTGCTCCAGCCAATCCAGAGCCGCGGCCACGTCGTCCTTTTCTCCGATCCCCCGCTCGTAGCTGCCGGTACTGAGGCCGACACCTCGAAAGTTGAACCGAAGCGCCGCCACCCTCGCGTCGGCCAGGGCCTGAGCCGCGCGAAATACGGCTTTGATGTGCATCGTGCCGCCGTGGAGAGGATGAGGGTGACAGACGACTCCGGCGGCGGCGGGGTCGGTCGGTGTCCGAAGCACCGCCTCCAGGTGTCCGTGCGACACGGGGATCCTCACATGCAACTCCAGCCTTTATCTCGCCCTCCCTGCCGAGCCCGCTATCCTGCCCTGCGGGCTCGAACCGGGCCCAGCATCCCACTCTAGGTCGCTGCCCGCGGCTCCGCCACCGCGCTTCTCGTCGGACGCTCTCGTCCGCTCGAGCGACCGAGAGACGAGAGAAACGTCGGCCCGGTGACCGAGCTGCATTCGAGACTTGAGAGGAGCGTGGCCCAATTCGTGGAGGAATCGGGCCTCTCCAAGACGGGCCGTCGGGATAGCGCGCCCGGTCCCCCACAGGCGCCGCCGCGCGCCAAACGGGGGTCGCCTCTACCAACCACACCAACCATTGCGAGGGATTCGCACGTTGTCCGGAATGCCGGGTCCACGGCTCTGGAGTTCTCGCGCCCGCGGCCCGTAACCGGGAGGGCAAGCGAGACGGAACCCGTGAGTCGGGCTTGCAGCGGAGGCACGCCTCTCCTCATTGACGCCCCGCTGGTCGGGCTCATCGCCGCACTCACAAGCGAGTCCTGGTTCGTGCTTGGAGCTTTCCGGTGGTGGGACCGCCGAGGGGTCGGTGACAGGACCCGCTTCCGTTCCTCCCTTGGAAGAAGGGTTCGGATCGACCTCTCCGCGGGCTCGAAGACGTGCTCGGCGGAATCGCACCGAAGGCGCCCGGATCGCGATGGCGGAGTCGCCTGAGGAGGAGGAGGTCGTCGGGCAGGCCACGCAGCTCGGTCGCTTTCGAGACATGCCAAATGCTCGACGGAATCGAAAAAGGCCTTGACGAACTCATCGGCGCCGGGGGCCGAATTGGAGGCCTGCAGGCGAGGCTCCCGGTCCGTCCCAGCGTGCAAGTGACGTGGGATGCCCTTGAAGGGGCTCCGGATCGGGCGTACGGTAGCTGGCCCGAGTCGAAAGCGCCCAGCCATGGACTCCGTCAGCATTTCACTCCCCTTCGCCTTCCTGGCCGGCCTCGTGTCGTTCGTTTCGCCGTGCGTGCTCCCGGTGGTGCCGGCGTACGTGGCCTATGTGTCGGGGCTCACGCTCGACGAGCTCGCCCGCGAAGGCTCCGCCGATCTTCGCCGGAAGGCGGTCCTCCACTCCTCGCTTTTCATCATCGGTTTCCTTCTCGTCTTCATGACCCTGGGAGCGAGCGCCACGGCAGCCGGACAAGCGTTCAACCGCGCCCTCCCCGCGGTCACCCGGCTAGGCGGCGTTGGGGTCATCCTGTTCGGAGCTCTGCTCCTCGACTGGGTGCGCCTTCCGGCACTCGCACGGGATGTCCGTGTGGGCCTGAGCGTCAAGCCCACGGGCGCATTGGGCTCCCTCGCGGTCGGCGTGGTCTTCGGTGCCGGGTGGACCCCGTGCATCGGTCCCATCCTCGCCACAATCCTCTTCTACGCAACGATGGAGCCCACCGTGTTCAGGGGGAGCGCGCTCCTTGCGCTCTACGGCTTGGGGCTGGGAATTCCCTTCTTTGCTGCGGCCGTGGCGTTTAACTGGTTTCTCGCGAGCCTCGGGGCCGTGCGCCGGTGGGCCTTGCCGGCCCGGAGGGCTGCAGGGATCCTTATGATCATCGCCGGTGTTCTGCTGGTCAGCGGAAAGTTCGCGGCCGTGTCGGCGTCGCTCGCCGACCTCGGGCAGTGGGTTGACTTGGAAATGTGATGACCCTTTCGAGCGCATTGAAGCCACAATTGAGGCTCAGAGTCCGCGCGGCCGCCCTGTTGGGCGCCGCCCTATCGGTCTCCTCGGGCGGGTGCGGCTCTGAGGAGGAGGCCGCGGGGGGGGAGGCGCGCCTCACGACGCACGGGGCGGGGGAGCTCCTGTCGTCCGCGACGTCCGAGACCCGAGTGCCTCCGGCGCTCCGGGAGCTCGGCACGCCCACGCCGGAGACGCCCTCCGGGCAGGATCTTCATCTCGATCTCCTGGGTGTCGACTTCGGAAGCCGAGATGCTCCGGCGCGGATCATCGAGCTCTTCGACTTCGGGTGTGGCTTCTGCCGGAAGTTCCACGAGGAGACGCTTCCCGCACTGACGGACAAGTACATCGACCCGGGGCAGGTGCTCTGGAAGGCGGTCCCTTTCGTCATCGGCAACTGGGCGAGCTCGGTTCCCGCGACGCTGGCGGCCGAGTGCGCGCTCGGCCAGAGTCGCGACGCCTACGTGGCAATGGCCGGGACTCTCTTCCGACGGCAGGCGGACTGGAAGTCTGCCGCGGAGCCGGAGAGGGTCATCGAGGAGATCGCGACGGACGTCGGGCTCGATATCGAACGTTACAGGACCTGCATGAGCAGCGACGAGTTCCTCTGGCGAGTCCAGGCCCATACCGCTTTGGCCCGACAGATCGGTGTGCGAGGCACGCCGACCTTCGTTGCCGTAGGATATGCGCCCTTCGCCGGAGCCCTGCCACTCGAGCTCTTCGAGGAGATCATCGACACCGTGCTGGTGAGGGCGGCAGCGGTCGCCGCGCCTTAGCGGCGCCAAGCATGCGGCGCCGGTGACGCGGTTCCGACGTTCTGGTCCGCGGGCCGGCCTCTGCGGGCATCGGTCCCACCGGTCCCCAGGCGGGAGGGATGGGGAGGCGACCAATGCAGGGCCTCATGAGTCGCTGGCCATCCTCTGATGGGGACGGGCAGCTTGCCAGTAAGCGCTGGTGTCTCCGTGCCACCTCAACCCCTCGACGCCGCGCGAGGACTGCGGTCGAAGGAGGGAGCGCCATTGGGACGAGAGCCGCCGGCAGCAATACTGGGAACCAGCCTGAACCCTCGGGCGTCGGCACGGCGACAGGGCAGGGCATTCCCGCACGGTCCTCTGGCCCTGAGGCCGGTGTCCGGATCGATTAGATTGCGCTCCCCTCCCTTACCGCTTCCCTGCGAGGCGGGCCGGTAGTGCCTCGGCGTTCGCTTCGGAGGTCGCCGTCCCACGAGCTCGGATTGCGTGCGAATTGGCGCCAGTTCAGCCTCTTGGTGCTCATCAACGGCTTTGTGGGTGCAATGGTCGGTCTTGAGCGCACGGTCCTGCCCCTCCTGGCCAGTGAGGCGTTCGGACTGGCGTCGTCGACCGCGGCCCTGTCGTTCCTCGTCTCTTTCGGCTTGGTGAAGGCCGCCACGAACTTCTTCGCCGGGCGGCTCGGAGACGTCTACGGACGGAAGCCCATCCTGGTGATCGGTTGGCTCGTGGGCGTGCCCGTGCCGCTCATGATAATGTGGGCTCCGTCGTGGGCGTGGGTGGTCTGGGCGAACGTATTGCTCGGGCTCAACCAGGGGCTGGCGTGGTCCACGACGGTCATTATGAAGATCGATCTCGCGGGCCCCAGGCAGCGTGGTCTCGCCATGGGCCTGAACGAGTTTGCCGGGTACGTCGCTGTCGCTCTGTCCGCCCTCGCGACCGGATACGTCGCCGAAGCGTTCGGCCTTCGGCCCGAAGCGTTCTATCTCGGAATCGCGTTCACGGCCTTAGGCCTAGGGCTGTCGGTGATCTTCGTGAAGGAGACCCGGGAGCACACGGTGCTCGAGGCGGCGCAGGCACAAGCGGGCTCGGCGCTCGATCCGAGCCACCCCGAGCCCCCCGGCATACGAGAGGTGCTTGTTGCAGTGAGCTGGAGGCACCCAGCCCTCTCCAGCGTCAGCCATGCCGGACTCGTGAACAACCTGAACGACGGCCTCGCTTGGGGGCTCTTTCCCCTCTTCTTCGCCGCCTCCGGGCTGAGCGTCAGGGACATCGGAGTGCTGACGTTCGTCTATCCTTGCACGTGGGGAGTCGTCCAGCTCCTCACTGGAGCCTGGTCGGACCGCGCGGGCCGCAAGTGGTTGATCGCTGGAGGAATGCTCCTGCAAGGCGCGGCCCTGGCGGGCATCGCCCTGCTCGGGGGATTCCGCGGATGGCTCGCGGCATCCGCTCTTCTCGGGATCGGCACTGCCATGGTGTACCCAACCCTGCTCGCCTCGATTGCGGATGTAGCTCATCCGAGTTGGCGTGGTTCAGCCGTCGGTGTATACCGGCTCTGGCGTGACAGCGGCTACGCCGTCGGGGGACTGGTGGCTGGCTCGATCGCCGACCTCTTCGGCATGCATCACGCCATTCTGGCGGTGGCAGCCCTGACCGGGCTCTCCGGGTTGATCGTGGCCGTAAGGATGCCAGAGACGCTCCGGTAACGGTGACAGACCGGCGAGGGCGTGCGTGCGTGCGGAGCCCGCTTGCCGGCCCTGAGTCGCCCCAGGTTCTCAAGCCGCCCAGGCCTCGACTCGTGACGATGCGCCTACGGTCCACGACGATTGGCAGCACGCTTCGCACCCGCCGACCCTCGTGCGGGCGAGCAGCCCTTTCTGCGCAGAAGCACCCCCGATCATGCTCCACAGCGGGGACAGTGCAGTAGGAATAAGAGAGGGTCCACACGGAATCAGCGGTGTCGGTCCCGGCCGCGGGGATTCTTGGCCGCCCAGCCAGGAAGCACCGGGGCAGGACCCCTCGAGCTCGACCCCGGGGTGGGCTCAGCACCGGAGCGGCGCATAAGTCACGTGCCTCTTGAGCCGCTCGCAGACGCCGCGCGAACTCCGCACCTGAGACCCCGCCCACCTCCCGAGCTGGACGGGCGAGCGAGGGAGGCCAGATGCCCCCTACTCGGCCACCCCCTTCTCGCTCAACACGGCCCACACCCTGTCGGGAGTGATCGGAATCTCCAGGTGCCGGACACCTAGATGGGCCAGTGCATCGACGACCGCGTTGGCGATGGCGGGAGGTGCGCCGACCGTGGCCGACTCCCCCACGCCCTTGGCTCCGAGCGGGTGGTGCGGCGACGGGGTCACCGTGTTCGCGGTCTCCCATTCGGGCGTCTCCACTGCCGTCGGCACAAGGTAGTCCATAAACGAGCCTGCGAGGTTGTTCCCGGACTCGTCGTAGGGAATCTCCTCGTAGAGCGCCGGCCCCAGGCCCTGCGTCAACCCGCCGTGGATCTGCCCCTCGACAATCATCGGGTTGATGATGTTGCCGCAGTCGTCCACGGCTACGAAGCGCCGAACAGAGACCTCGCCTGTCCCCCGGTCGATGTCGACCACGCATATGTAGGTGCCGAACGGGTAGGTGAGGGCGGGTGGATCATAGTAGTGCACGGCCTCGAGCCCCGGCTCCAGGCCCGGGGGAAGATTCGTGTAGGCGGCGAAAGCCACGTCTTGGATCGAGACGGACTGTTGGGGCGCACCCTTCACGCTGAACCTGCCGGGCTCCCAGTCCAGATCCTCTTCGCCAACCTCCAGCAGGTGGGCCGCGATCTTCGCAGACTTCTCCCGGATCTTGCGGCACGCCACCGCCGCGGCTGCGCCCGCCGTAGGGGTCGAGCGACTGGCGTAGGTGCCCAGCCCGTAGGGGGCCGTGTCCGTGTCTCCCTCCTCAACCTGGACGTGAGCGGCGGGCAGGCCGAGTTCCTCCGCTACAATCTGGGCGTACGTGGTCTCGTGTCCTTGTCCCTGGGACTTCGTGCCGAAGCGGGAGATCGCCTTGCCCGTCGGATGGATCCGGATCTCGGCGGAGTCGAACATCTTGATCCCGAGAATATCGAACCGATCGGAGGGGCCGGCGCCCAGGATCTCGGTGAAACTTGAGAAGCCGATGCCCATCAGCTCGCCACGACCACGCTTTTCGGCCTGCTCTCTGCGCAGATCGTCGTAGCCGATGATCGCCTTGGCCTTCTCGAACGCACCGTGGTAGTCCCCGCTGTCGTATTCCCAGCCGAGCGGGGAGGTGTAGGGGAAAGCATCCTTGGGGATAAAGTTCTGCGCGCGCAACTCCCCGGGGTCCCTGTCCAACTCCTGGGCTAGCACGTCAACGATGCGCTCGATGCAGTGTACGGCCTCGGTCACCCGAAACGAGCAACGGTACGCTACTCCTCCGGGTGGCTTGTTCGTGTAGACCGCGTCGACTTCCGCGAATGCTTGCTCCATCTCGTACGAGCCCGTGCAGATGGAGAAGAGTCCGGCGGGAAACTGCGAGGGTGCGGCCTGCGCGTCCGCGTAGCCGTGGTCGGCGATCGTCCTGATGCGAAGGGCGCGGATGGTGCCGTCCCGGTCGGCCGCCATCTCAGCATCCATGTGGTAATCCCGTGCGAAGGAGTCCGCCTGTAGGTTCTCCATCCGGTCCTCGATCCATTTGACCGGCTTGCCGAGCACGACGGACGCCGCGATCGCGATCACGTAGCCGGGGTAGACCGGAACCTTGCCTCCGAAGCCGCCCCCAATGTCGGGTGAGACGACGCGAATCTTCTCCTCCGACAGCCCGACATGGCCCGCCACCAGGGCCAGTACTGTGCGGATAGCGTGGGGAGCCTGCGTGGTCATGTAGACCGTAAGGTGGCCTTCGACAGAGTTGAAGTCGGCGATGCAGCCACATGTCTCGATCGAGGCGACGTGGATCCTGGGGATGTGCATCCGTTGGCGAACGACGACGTCGGCGTCGGTGAAGACTCGCTCCGTGGCTTCCTCGTCCCCCGCCTCCCAGTGCCAAATCCTGTTATCGGCCTGGCCTTCCTTGTCCGTGCGGAGCACGGGCGCGTCTCGCTCAAGGGCCTTGAAGGGGTCGATCACCGGCTTCATCGGCTCATACTCAACCTCGACTGCGGCGACCCCGTCGGCCGCCGCGTAGCGGGAGGTGGCGATGACACCGGCGACCTCCTGAGCTTGGTACATGACGGTGTCGGTCGGCAGCACCATCTGCGTGTCCGACATGAGCGTCGGCATCCAGTGGAGGTTGTATGCCTCCAGATCCTTGCCCGTGAGGACGGCGAGCACGCCGGGGACCTCCAACGCCTTGCTCGCGTCGATGTTCTTGATCTTCCCGTATGCGACTGGGCTGCGGACAATGTCCAGCCAGAGCATTCCAGGACGTACGATGTCGTCGATGTAGTTGCCACGACCCTGGAGGAAGCGCGGGTCTTCTTTGCGCTTCATGGAGTGGCCCATGCCGCAGATATCCGCGGAAGTCTTGGGTGTCATCAGTTGTCCTCCGTCATCTTCCCGGCAGCGTAGCGCACGGCCCTCACAATGTTCACGTACCCGGTGCAGCGGCAGAGATTGCCCGAGATCGCCTCACGGATCTCCGCCTCACTGGGGTCGGGATTCTCCTTCAGCAGAGCGGCGCCAGTCATCAGCATGCCGGGCGTGCAGAACCCACACTGGAGGCCGTGCTTCTCCCAGAACCCCTCCTGCAGCGGATGCATGCCGTCGGCACCCGCAAGGCCCTCGACCGTGCTGACCTGCACGCCGTCGGCTTGGACCGCCAGAACTGTGCACGACTTCGTCGGCCGTCCGTCCAGCAGGACCGTGCACGCACCGCAATGCGTGGTGTCGCATCCGATATGCGTACCGGTGAGCCCAAGCTCGTCACGGATCAGATGGACGAGGAGCAAGCGGGAGTCGACATCGGCCGTATGCGGCTCGCCGTTCACCGTGACGTTGATCTCGTGCTTCGCCATAGACTTATCCTCCCGCGCGAGCGAGCGCCTTGCCGAGGGCCCTCGCAGTCAGTACTCGGGCCATGTTCTTCTTGTACTCGACCGAGCCGCGACGGTCGGCGACCGGGTCGGCGGCCGCCGTCGCGGCCGCGGCGGCGGCCGCGACGGCCGCGTCATCCGGCAAGCATCCGGTGAGCACCTCCTCCGCTCCCGACGCCCGGATCGGAGCGAATCCGAGGTTGGTGAGCCCGACCCCCGCGCTCGCCACGGTGCCGTCGGCAGCCAGCGTGATCTGTGCGGCCACTCCGGCCACAGCGTAGTCACCCACCTTGCGCTCCAGCTTGACATACGCGCCTCCGCTCCTGGCGGGCGGGGTGGGGACGCGCAGCTCGGTGAGGATCTCGCCCGGCTCTAGACTCGTCATGAAGAGGCCGTAAAAGAACTCATCGATGGCGATCGTGCGCTGGCCGTCGGGTCCGGTGGCCACGACGTCGGCCCGGAGCGCGAGCATCGTCGCCGGATGGTCGTTCGCCGGGTCACCGTGGGCGATGTTGCCGCAGACCGTAGCCCGGTTCCTCACGAGCGGGTCGGCGATCACGCGTGCGGTATCGAGCAGGATGGGGTACCGCGCCGCCACCTCCGCCGAGTCTTCGAGCTGAGTCTCGGTGACGAGGGCGCCGATTCGGAGGAAACCGGCCTCCTCCGAGATCGTTGCGAGGCCTGGTATCCGGCCGATGTCGACGATGTTCGCCGGAGACGCCAGCCGGAGCTTGAGCATCGGCAGCAGGCTCTGGCCGCCAGACATCACCTTGGCGTCGTCGAGGGAGCCGAGGAGCGCGAGCGCCTCGTCGAGGTCGGCGGGCGCATGGTAGTCGAACTCCGGGGGAATCATGACGCGTCCTCCTGAGCATGGGATGTGAGCGCTTTGGTGAGGTTCGCGGAGAACTGCTCGAACATCTTCCTGGACACAATCTGGATCATGCCGCGACCGAGCTGCGCCAAGATCCCCGTGACCGTCAACTCCGCTTCGACCCTGACGTCGGTCTCCGCGTCCGAGAGCGGCGAGACCCGGCTCGTCATCGTCATCTCCGCGGTGCCCATGCCGCCCTTGCCTTGGCCCCGAGCCCGAACCACCGCCGATCGCTCTTCTTCGTCCAAATCGAAGGATACGGTCCCGGCATATGTGGCCGCGAGGGGGCCTACCTTCACGGCCATCCCTCCCGCGTAGGTCTTCTCGTCGATCTTCTCCGTGATCGTCGCTCCGGGAAGCACCGCCGCCACGCGTTCCGGATCGGTCAGAAAGGTCCACACATCGGCGACGGGAGCCGCAACCGCGAAGCGTTCTTCTATCCTCATGCCGGTTCCTCAGTTCGTGTCAGGTCGTCCACATCGGCCCGCGAGCAGGGGCAGAAGCGCTTCGAGCGACTCCAGGTCGTGGGCCGGCACGAGTCGGTCGACGTGCGGCAAGGCAGCCCTCATCCCCCGCGCCTCGGGGCGGTAACGCGGATCGCCCATGAGGGGATTCAGCCAGACGACCTGCCGAGCTCGGCGTCGAACCGCCAGAAGCGCGACTTCGAGGGACTCAGTGTCACCTCGGTCCAAGCCGTCGCTCAAGATCAGTACCGTGGAGTCCGGGCCTACCGTCCCGGGCAGGTACTCGTCGGCGAAAGTGAGCAGACACTCCCCGATCCGCGTGCCCCCGGACCAGTCCTCCACGTTGCGGGCGAGGCGCTCGAGCGTCGCAGTTGCATTGCCACTGGTAATCCACGGAGTAAGCCGCGTCAACGAAGTGTTGAACGCGAAGATCTCGACTCGGCGCACAGCAGCTCGGAGTGAGAGCAGGAACGTGAGCAGAAAGCGCGAGTGGGCGTCCATGGATCCGCTGGTGTCGCAGAGGGCGACGACGTGAGGCAGCTCGACAGCCCGAGCGCGGCGGGCGAGGTCAACCCACTCACCTCCGTGGGCGAGGGAGCGGCGGAAGCAGCGCCGCAGATCGATGAACGCGCCCTTGGGCGACGGCGCCAGACGTCGGCTCCGGCGGGTGGCGATCCTGCGTGCAAGCTGGCCGAGCAAGCGCTCCATCTCGAGCAGGTCCTCCTTCGTGCACTCGTCGAACGCCTTGCGCCGGAGAAGCGCGCGTGGGCTGTATCCGGGGCAGCCGCTCTCGGTCTCCTCACGAGGCGCACCGGACGGGCGCTCTGCGGCGTCGGCCTGCCGCCGGATGCGCATCAGGAGCGGTACGCGTGGTTCGTCGCCTCTCCACCGTTGCGGTAGGCTTCTCCCGTGCCGGCGCCTTCTCCGCTCCGGAGCCGTACGCGCGGCTGAACGCCACATGGCGTCGAACGACGCGTCGAAGACGGTCCACCAGCGGCGCGGGACCTTGAGCGCGGTCCGGAGGGAGATCCTCACCTCCTCCGGATCGGCGATGTCGATGAAGCGAAGGGCGACCGCCGCGTCGATCTGGTCGCCGAGGCTCACCGGAACTCCCCGTTGGCGGAGCTCCCCGGCAAATCGGGCAAGGTGAACCACGAGGTCGGCGCCATCGGTCGGCACGGCAGTCTCTTGCGACCTGGGCCCCGGATCCGTCCTCACCTGGCACCGGCCACGCTGAGGAGCGCATCGATTTCACCGGCGTCCAGCTCCCGCATGTCGTACCAGTCCTTGACAAGGCAGCCCAACGTCTCCGCCACGCCGGCCGGGTCGAGCCGGTCGTAATGCAGGGTCACCAGAGCGCGGGCCCAGTCCAGCGTCTCCGCCACCCCGGGTGGCTTCATGAGGCGACGGCCCCGCAGCTCCTGAACGACACGCGTGATCTCGTCGGCAAGCGCCTCGGAGACGCCAGGAACCTTCGACCGCACAATCTCCACCTCCTTGGCGAAGGACGGATGCTCGATGTAGAGATACAGGCAGCGTCGCCGGAGCGCGTCTCCTATCTCCCGCGTCCGGTTCGACGTGAGGACAACCAGAGGACGGTGGGTGGCCCGGATCGTTCCCAGCTCGGGGATCGTTACCTGAAAATCCGAGAGAAGCTCGAGCAGGAACGCCTCGAACGCTTCGTCCGATCGATCGATCTCGTCGACGAGCAGGACCGGCGCTTGGTCCACGCGCGTGATCGCCCGCAGAAGAGGCCGTTCGAGCAGATAGTCACGCCCGAAGATGACCTCCTCGACTCCTTCGGTTCTTCCTCCGTCGTCGCTCATGCGGAGCCGCAGGAGTTGTTTCTGGTAGTTCCACTCGTAGAGGGCCGTATGGGTGTCGAGGCCCTCGTAGCACTGGAGCCGGATCAGCTCCGTGTCGAGCACGGCAGCCATCACCTTCGCAAGTTCCGTCTTGCCCACGCCCGCGTCGCCTTCTACGAGGAGCGGCTTGCCCATCGAGCGGGCGAGATGGATCGCGGTCGTGATGGCGGGCTCCGCGATGTACTTCCTGTCACGCATGGCCTCCTGAAGGCGACGGACTTCCGGCCTCACTCGTGCCGCTCCGTGGATGCGGATGAGGCTTCTCCGGGCGTCTCCCCGGCATCGGTCGAGCGCCGCTCCGCGAGGAAATGTTCGGGTGCCTGTTCGAAGTGATTCCGGCAGCCGTCGCAACAGAAGTGCACGGGCTCGCCGTCGAAGATCGACGACGGCGACGACGCCACGGGAACGGTCATGCCGCACACGGGATCGATCGCCCACTCGGCTCCTTCCCCAGCCGGGGGGCGGGCGATCCCCTCGCGCGCATCCGACGACGGGAGGGAGGTCTCCTGTCGGGCCGCATCGGAGGTCGCGTGGCGGCCCCGCTCGACGATCTCGGCGAGAATGCTCACGGCGATCTCCTCGGGGGTCGCGGCACCGATGTCGAGGCCCGCAGGGCCACGCACTCGGCCGAGGTCGCTTCTGCTCACCCCTTGGGTGGCCAGCACGCCCCGCACCCGCTCCATCCGCTCGTGCGAGGCTACCACTCCCAAGTAGTCGGGGCGCGCGGCCAAGAGATGGCGAAGAGCCCGCTCATCGTTCAAGCCCATCGTGGCCACCAACGCGAAGAGCCTCGCGCCCCGAGGCCGTTGCGCGTACCGGTTGGAGGTTCCCGCCAGATCCTCGACGGCGCGGTCCGCAACCTCCACCAGGGCCGGGTCGTCCGGCGTGCCAGCCACCGTCGCGTAGCCCACAGCTCGTCCGAGACGCACCAGCGCATGACCGATCGGAGAACCGCCGACGACGAGCAAAACGGGCGGCGGGAGAATCGGATTGATATGCACCTCCACCTTCCCCCCGCTGCTGCAGGACATCGGGACGCTGACCTTGCCACCAGCGAGGCCTGTGGTGGACCCGAAGGAAAGCAGCCTCGGCTCACCGGCGTCCAACGCCTCGAGAGCGTGCCGGATCACCTCCGACTGCGTGCAGCTGCCGCCGATCCAGCCGTACATGACGCCGTCGGGAGTGATGATCGAGGTGTCGCCGGGCTTCCCCGAAGTGGGGCCCTCGCGACGCACGATCGTGGCGAAGACGTAGGGGCTCCCTTCGTCGAGCATCCGGGCCGCCCGGCGAAGCAGGTCACGGTTCACGACCGGGCCCCGGTGCACTGGCGCCGGACCGACTCGTAGTCAGCCGGATAGTCGATGTCCCGAAGGCGGTCGGCAGGCCAGTCCACGTGAACCGCCCGACCGCGATGGCGGCGCACCACATCGCGGCCACAGCCGGCGGTCATGCGGGCCACCTCACCGAACAGCGCCCGGTCGTAAAGGATCGGCGGCGCCTCGACCTCTCCGCCGTAGCGTGAAACGACCAGGTGGGGGTTCCCCCCCCTGTAGGAGGAGGCGAGCGTGCCGAGCATCTCGGCGGTGACGAAGGGCATATCGGCAAGCATCACCACGGCCCCGTCGCAAGCGGGGCCGAGCGCAGCCACGCCGGCCGCAACTGAGGTCTGAATACCCTCGGCGTGATCGGCGTTGAACACGCACAGGCAACCGAGTCCTCGCACCTCGCGTTCGATCGTCTCTCGGGCGTGGCCGGTCACCACGACGACGGGGTCGAGGCCCGAATCCCCCGCGACGAGAACGGACCGCCGGATGAGAGTCTCGCCGTCGAGCTCCAAGAGAAGCTTGTTGCGCCCCATGCGCACCGATGCGCCCGCGGCGAGAACGACGGCCGCGATGCCGTGTGCTTTCGTCATGGGCCCCCGTGATGAACTGCGTCTTTCGTGAGTGGCTCGGTTGGGCCCCCGTGCCGGCTGCCTCGCGGCGTCCCGGCGGGGCGGGAACGAACCGACGGCGAGAAGGTAGCCCTCGGCCGCGGGAGCTGACAACGGGACGATACCCCGCAAGTGGGGCCCGAGGCCGGCCGATCGGCCCTCATCCAGCCCGCATCCCTCGGAGAGACAGCAACGGTGCAACGTCCGAGGCAGACTCCGTGAGCCGATCGCAGAAGCCGGGCTGCCGAACTCGGCCCCGCTAGGTCGACCGACGTTGACCCGAACGCCAGGGCCGCGTAATGATTGGCCGACAGCACCGGATGAGACTTCAGTTCTTATCGGGCCTTGGCTGAATGCGTCGCGCGGGCATGATCCTCCTCGAGGAGCGTGACCCACCGGCCCCATCACCTCCCCTAGACGAGCCGTGCGGTTGTCGAGAGAGTCTTCGGCGCAAGTGTCCCGCCGGGAAGAGCGGGCCGGTGACCCGGCACCCACGCTAGGAAACGCATCGTGACCGACAAGCATGCGTACGACACCATCGCAGAGCACTACAGAGAGTCCAAGTGGTTGCTGTTCCGTCACTACATCGAGAGGTACACCCTGTTCAACGTGCTGGGTGACCTGCGAGGCCGCACCGTACTGGATCTGGCGTGCGGCGAAGGGGTGTACGCCCGTCAGTTCAAGCGGGCCGGAGCGGCCGAGGTGACCGGTGTCGACATCTCGCAGGAGATGATCGTGCTGGCCGAAGCGGAGGAGCGCGCAGATCCACTAGGGTGCCGATACGTCCGGGAGGATGCGGCGGCCTTCACGCCCGACGTACCCGTCGACATCGTGACGGCCGTCTATCTTCTGAACTATGCCCGAACCCGGGATGAACTGGACCGGTTCTGCCGAGCCTGCTTCCGCGCGCTACGGCCGGGAGGACGGCTCGTCGGCTTCAATGACAACGTCCGTAACCCTCCCCGGCCGACCGTGTCTCTCGCGAAGTACGGGCTTGAGAGGACCTGTCTCTATCCCCCCCGCGAGGGTGATGTCATCCAGTATCGCATCACAAACTACAGCGGCGACGCGTTCGAATTCGAGAACTACTACCTCGCTCCGGCCACGTACGAGGCCGTAGCGCAGGCGGCCGGCTTCGACGACTTTCGCTGGATCGACGCTACCCTGGAACCCACGGAGCGGGATGATCCCTACTGGGACGACTTCCTGACCCACGCGCCGCTCACTGCCTTCAGCGCCTCGAGACCGTGACCCGCCGCTCCCGAGATGCGCACCCGAGCGTGCCTGAGTCGGTGACCTCCGCCACTTGACGTGCAATCGCGCGGCAAGGTCGGCCCCGTCATCGAACCACCCGGAACGGACTGGTGCCGCCCGCCGTGGCCTTCAATGTCAGCTGGGTTCATCGTTCGGCACCGTGTGTGGATCGTCCTTAGGACAGCCGACGAGGTCGTCACACGCCGTGCATGACTACAGGAGTAGGACAGCGCTTGTCACCGGCGCGTCGGCCGGTCTCGGCGCCGAGTTCGCCCGCCAGCTTGGGGCGCTCGGCTATAGGCTTGTGCTGGTCGCCCGTCGCCGCGACAGGCTCGAACAACTGGCCGCCGAACTGCACGGCGTACACGGCGGCCGCGTCGAGGTGATCGTCGCCGACCTGGCGGAGCCGACGGCGCCGGATTCGATCGCCGGACGCGTGGCCGCACTCGGCTTGAGGGTGGACTATCTGGTCAACAACGCTGGCTCCGCCGGCCCACACCTTCTCGAAGACCGCCCCTGGCCGCAACACGCCGCGTTCCTCCAGCTCATGATCGCCTCCATGGCCCACATGTGCCATCTCTTCGCCCCGGGCATGCGCGAACGCGGCTTCGGCCGCATCCTCAACGTCGCGTCGGTGGCCGGGCGGATCGCCCGTGCCGGGGACCTGAGCTACGGACCCAGCAAAGCCTACGTGGTCGCGCTGTCGGAGGCTCTGGATCTGACCCTCAAGCCGTACGGGGTCCGATCCTGCGCGCTCTGCCCGGGCTTCACCCACACCGAGTTCCACGCCGTTGCGGGCATGCTCAAGCTGAGGGACGCACTTCCGGACTTCCTCTGGTACGACGCCGAGGTCGTGGTCCGCGAGGGACTCGCCGCCATCGAAAGGGGAAAGTCCGTCTACTCCTCAGGGCTCCTGTACCGGTGGCTCGATCCACTCCTGCAGTCGGTCTGGACCCGGCCGCTCGCTCGCAGGCTGTCGGGAAGCCGTTAGCCCCGGTGGCGCCGAAGCCGCTCCAGCTCAGACTCGCCTGCTGTTGCCTTGATTCAGAGCAACCGGCATCTCTGATGGCGGCGCGACCGGGCCCGACTGAGCGGCGATGGAACCTGACTTGGGGACGCGCCAAGGCCGAGAGCGCTCAAGCTCGTTCGCATCACCCGGTTCCCCATGCCACCGAAATCCGTAGTTTCGTCAAGGGCGCCTGCGGCCAGCCGTTTAGGGGGAAGTGCGGGCACTGTCCCAAGCACGGGTGATTTCAACATGACGATCGGGGTCTTGGCCCTCAATTTCGGTGAGCCTGAACAGGCCAGCATCGAGGACGTCGCGTCCTTCCTAGAACGCATCTTCCTTCGTAACGCAGCGCTCGAGGCGAACAAGCCCGGCCGGGAGAGGGCCCGCGAGCTCGCCGAGGCCCGGGCCCCTGGGCTCCTGAAGGACTACCAGAGGATCGGCGGGTCTCCCCTGAACCCCCAAGCGCGCGCGCAGGTCCGCATGGTCGAGCTCGCTCTTCGTCAGCGGGGGCACGATGTGAAGGGCTACGCGGGCATGCAGTTCACAGACCCGTCCATCGATGCGGCGGTCGGGGAGGCCTACTCGGACGGGGTCGAGAAGCTCGTGGCCCTGCCCGTATATCCCCTGTGCGGGATGTCGACCACCATCGCGGCGCTCGAGGACGTGAGGACTGCTCTCACCGAGCGCGGCTGGGAGGTTCCGATGCGTGAGATCACGGGATGGCATCGCCACCCGCGCTACATCCGCCTGCGAGCCGACAACATCCTGGCGTTCGTCAGGAGCGAGGGCGTTGATCTCCATGCAGCCGACACGAAACTCGTCTTCTCGGCACACGGAACTCCGGTGAAATACCTCCACGACGGGCCTCGTTACGTGGACTACGTGAACGAAGCCTGCCGCCAAATCGCTCGCGAACTCGGGACGACCGACTACGTCCTCGGATACCAGAACCACGCGAACAGGGCCGTGAAGTGGACCGAGCCCGAGATCGACGGCGTGATGAGAAAGCTGGAGGGCGCGCGGGCGGTTGTCGAGGCGCTGAGCTTCATGCACGAGCAGTCGGAGACCCTCGCCGAGCTCGACGGGGACTTACGGGACGTGGCCGAAGCCGCCGGACTGGACTTCCACCGAGTTCCCGTCCCGCACGATGACCCCCGTTTCGCCGCCGTTCTGGCCGACCTCGTGGAGGACGCCCTGAGGCCGGAGCCGATCATGGGCGAGCTGGGGCTACGCCGGTGCCTCTGCCGGCCAGGTCCCAAGACCTTCTGCCTGAACGCGGTGCGTTAGGACGTCGCGAGGCGGCGGGCGAGCCGTCTTGCCTCGCCGATCCGCCCGGCGATGCCGGGCCTGCCGGTGTAGTTCGTGCAGAGGTGCACGCCTTCCGGCAGCTCAAGCGAATCAAGCCCATCCCAACTCTCGTCCCATGCCGGCATCCGGATCCGCGAGACCAGGAGTGTCTCGGCCGCGTGTCCCGTGATCGCCCCGAACTCTCGGCAGGCGATATGGCCGATCTCCTCGTCAGGCCGGCCGACGATCTCGGGGCGTCTCATGCCGCCCAAGTATGCCGTGTACAGGCCCCTCCGGCCGAAGAGGCTGTGATTCCAAGTGACCCCGAGGGTCTCGAACGCCTCGCCAAACGCCACTTGGTATCCGAGCCCGTGCAGTTCGGCCCCCGACCGCATGTGCACGACCGCAAGCGGATTGTAGCCGACCCGGGCCAGCACGTCCGCGGCGGCGGGAGCGGTGGCGCCGAGGATCTTCGCGGCCTGGTCCGCCGGGCAGGTGATCACCACTTGCGAGACCCGCGCGGAGGGCCCTGCGTCGAATACCGTCTCCCAGCCGTTCCGCCCCCTCCGAAGGGAGCGAACCGCACAGCTCAGCCGAACCCGTGCCCCCAGTGCTCGGCGAAGGGCCAGGGGCAGAGCCGCAAGGCCGTCGTGAAACGAGCAAGGGGGTGCTGTGTCGAGGTCCCCGCCCGACGTGATCATCCGCCAGAGAAGGCTCCGACCAACCCCCATGTGCTTCAGCGTGCGCACCAGGCCGTGCCGGGCGGGCATGCGGTCCGGGTCCGATCCGTAAAGGCCGCCGTAGAGCGGTCCGAGCAGATCTCGGTAGGCGGCACCCCCAAACTTCCTCCTGAGGAACACTCCCGCCGTCTCGTCGGCACGAGGGCCTGCTCGGAGTGGCTCGATCAGGACGCGGGCCTTGCTCGCTACAGACAGAAGGTCGCTGGTGACGAACTGCGAAAGGGAGAGGGGGGCGACGCGAAGCTTCCCGCTCGAGTAGACAAAGAGCGGAAGATCCGCCGAAGCCGTCACCAGCTCGCCGGAAAGCCCCACTCCATCGACAAGCTCTCGAAACTCCGCCGTGAGGCGAACTCGCTGAGGCCCCAGCTCCACGGTGATCCCTCCGCACTTCGCGGACCGGAGCACGCCTCCCGGCCGGCCGGCCGCCTCCCAAATCGAAACCCTGGCGCCCAGGCGCACGAGCTCATGAGCGAGCACGAGACCGGTAATGCCCCCTCCGACGATTCCGATCAAAAGGGCCCTATCCCCCATTGGTTTCCGAGCGTGCCGCCCCGAACGCGACGGTCCGCCCGAGTCTACCGCGATTCGCCGGAGTTTCAACAATAGCCTTGACGATACGCGGATCGCTCTACAAAATTAGGCTGTCCTAATTTAGCTCGTTGAGGGCAGCCACAAGACTATATGCGTGCCATGAAGAACGACCAGATCGATCGCCCCTCGTCGGATATCGGGGCCGATACTCGATCCGGAATCTCAAGGAGACACCTCCTTCGCTCCGGAGTCGTAGGAGCCGTTGGCTTGGCGGCGGGGACGGGCACGATGGCCCTCAGCGACCGGTCGGTCGCCGGGGGGCGCCGAGGAACCGACGAACATCCTCATGATCCCCGGTTGATGGGTGTGGGTGGTGAAGTCGATCGATCGGCCTTCGACGCTTCGGCCTTTCTGAAGAGCTTCGACTACGGAAGGGTGACGACGCTTCCGAACGGCCAGGTCCAGAGGGAGTACGACATCACCGCTATCGATCGGGAAATCGAGGTGGCGCCGGGCGTGTATTTCCCCGCCTGGACGTACAACGGCACCGTTCCCGGTCCGACGATCCGCTGCACCGAGGGTGACCGTCTCAAGGTCAACTTCACCAACGCGGGAACCCATCCGCACACGATCCACTTCCATGGCATTCACGCAGCCGACATGGACGGCGTGTTTGAGGTCGTGGAGCCCGGTGGGACTTACGTTTACGAGTTCGACGCGGCTCCCATGGGTCTACATCTCTACCACTGCCACTCCATTCCCTTGAAGCGGCACATCCACAAGGGGCTCTACGGAGCCTTCATCATCGATCCGAAGGACGCGAGGCCCCAGGCCGACGAGATGGTCCTGGTGATGAACGCCTTCGACACGAACTTCGACGGCGAGAACGAGGTCTACGCCGTGAACACGGTGGGCTTTCACTACCAGAAGCATCCGATCGAGATCCGTCAGGGCGAGTTGGCACGCGTCTATCTGGTGAATATCACCGAGTTCGATCTCGTGAACTCGTTCCATCTTCACGGGAACTTCTTCCGCCTATACCGGACGGGCACCGACCTCGAGCGTCACGAATGGACGGACACAGTCATGCTCTGCCAGGGCGAGCGGGCCGTGCTCGAGTTCACCTACGACCTCCCTGGCAGGTACATGTTCCACGCCCACCAGAGCGAATTCGCCGAGCTGGGCTGGATGGGGATCTTCGACGTCAGGCCGACGACCCTCGCATAGCGGGGCTCACCGCCCGCTGAGATCCGAGAGGAGCCTTCCGGTGGATGCATCGAGCCCCGAGGCGGACGTTCGGCCCACAGGGACCGAACGAAACCCGTTTGCCCCAGACCGCGAGCCCGTAAGGGGCCGCCACTGGACGGTGCTTGCCGCAAGGGGGCTCCTCCCCATTCTCCTGCTGGCCGTGGTTTTGGCCAGTTTCGTGCGCACGGAGCCGGTCGGCATCTTCAGGGCCGCGTTTCCGCCCGTCGAGGAGCTCACCTTTGAGCGCATCGCGTTCCCTGCGCCCGGCCTGGTGCGGGTGTACCTGGTCAACGGGGGACCGGAGCCTGTGACCGTGGCCCAGGTCATGGTCGACCAGGCGTATTGGGAGCATACCGTCGTCCCCTACCGCGAGATCGATCGATTGGGCCAAGCCGTCGTGGAGATCCCCTATCCTTGGGTGGAGGGGGAGCCTCTTGAGGTCTCCGTCGTGAGCTCCACGGGCCTCACCTTCACAGAAGACGTCGCCGTCGCCACCCAGTCGCCGGCTGTCAGCAAGAGCTACGTGCTGACGTTCGCGCTGCTCGGGACTTACGTCGGCGTGATCCCGATCTTCGTCGGGCTGCTGTGGCTGCCCTTCCTTTCCGGGATCGGCCGGAGGTGGCTCGACTTCTTCCTGGCCTTCACGGTGGGACTGCTGCTTTTTCTCGGCGTCGACGCGCTGGAGGGCGCTCTGGAACGCGCGGAGCAGGTGGCCTCCGCCTTCCAGGGGGTCGGCCTCGCGGTCTTGGGTGTCGTGGGCACGCCGCTCGTCATCAACGCCCTGAGCCGCATAGCCCAGGGGCAGAGGCCCGCCGGTCCGCTGACGATCTCCCTTCTCATAGCGTTGGGAATCGGGCTGCACAACCTCGGGGAGGGCCTCGCCGTCGGATCCGCCTACGCCGTGGGGGAGGTGGCGCTCGGCACGTCGCTGGTCTTCGGCTTCCTCCTGCACAATACGACCGAGGGGCTGGGAATCGTGGCGCCTCTCGCCCACTCCCGGCCGACCGTCCAGACACTGGTCGGCCTCGGGCTGATCGCCGGGCTTCCCACGATTCTGGGCACCTGGATCGGAGGTTTCTCCTACTCGCCCACGGCCGGTGTGCTCTTCCTTTCGATCGGCGCCGGAGCCATCGGACAAGTGATCTGGGTGATGGTGCGGAGCCTCATGGCGGCACGCCAGGTCGGCCTCACCGCGCCGCTAAACGCGGCCGGGCTGGTGGCGGGTCTGCTCCTTATGTACCTGACGGGCCTTTTCGTGGCGGTCTAGCACGAAAAGGCGCCGCATGCCGCAATCGCCCTGCGACGATTCTTCGGCTCCGGGGCGGGCGGTCTCTACTCCGCGACGCTCCTGCGGATGCGCTGGAGCGTCGCGATGTGCCGCTCAAGCTCCTGCTCGAGCACGAGCAGCCGTTCGTAAGCGTCGTTCCCGGGCCTCTGGTCGGCTCGGGACGTCATGCCGTAGAGGTATTCCAGTTGGTCGACGAGCATCGGCGTCGGGTAGCTTCCCTCGGTCTTGGTCACCAGGGCTTCCTCGACTTCGATGAGCTCTTGGAGGGCGGCCGTCGCACGCCCGGCCGCCTCCCGAGCTGAATTGGCGAACCCGGCCTCCAATTCCTCTCTTGCCTCCGTCAGGTCCCGGATCGCCACCCGTCCCCGGATGATGGCGTCGCGGATGCGGATGTTGATTGCGAACTGCGCCTGAAGATCGGCCAATGTGACGTTGTCGGCCGAGACGCGCGGATCGATCAAGACCTCGAAGGAGCGAACCCGGCTCTCGCCCCCGGCCGTCAGCCGCACTTGGAACTCTCCGGGTACCGCCATGGGTCCCCTGCCTGCCAAGCCTCCGGCATACCTGAGGTCCCATACGATCCGGTGCATACCCCTCGCCGCAGCAAGGCGGGGGTGTCCGGTTCGCTCTCTTCCGGGAGCCCTCATCTCCTGGAAGTCCTCGTACCGGTAGCCGCCCGCCGAGCTTGTGAAGCCCCTCACGAGGTTCCCCTCGAAGTCCAAGACCTCCAGCGTAACTTCTCCCTGAACGCCCTCTCCGAGGTAGTAGTCGATGATCGCTCCTGGTTCGGGGTACTCCGGATGGCCGGATGCCGGCCCGGCCCGGGCCGGGCCCCCTCGTACCCTGTGGGCATCCCTCGGCTGGAAGAGGTGAACGTCGGCCGAGGCCACCGACCCGTCGAGCTCGTGTAGGGGCGTCAAGTCGTCGAGCACCCAGAACGATCGGCCCATGGTGGAGACCACGAGGTCTTGCCGGTGCACCCTGAGGTCCGTGATGGGCGTGACGGGCAAGTCGAGCTGCAAGGACTGCCAGTGCCGGCCGTCGTCAAACGATATGAACATCCCGAATTCGGTCCCGGCATAGAGGAGCCCTGGCCGGTCCGGATCCTCCCGCACAACACGCGTCGGATAGTCGGCGGGAATCCCGTTGCTGCCGTCGGTGAGCAGAGTCCAGCTTTCTCCGTAGTCGTCTGTTCGGTAGATGTAGGGACGGAAGTCGTCAAGGAGGTAACGGTAGGCCGCCACGTATGCCGTTCCGCCGCGATGGGGCGAGGGATCGATATTCTGGATCCGTCCTTCCGGCGGCAGGTCCGGCGGCGTGACGTCCGTCCACGTCGCTCCGTCGTCGCGGCTCACGTGAACGGGCCCGTCGTTGGAGCCGGTCCAGATCACCCCCCGCTGGACCGGGGACTCCTCGATCACGTAGAGCGCGCTGTAGTGTTCCTCTCCGGTGATATCGCGCGTGATCGGCGTACCCGAAATCACCTGACGCTCGGGCCGGAAGGCCGTGAGGTCGGGACTGATCTGCTCCCAGGTTACCCCCTCGTCACGGGTCCGGTGCACGAACTGTGATCCGTGGTAGACCGTGCCAGGATCATGGGGCGACACCTCTATGGGGACGACGCGTTGGAAGCGATAGGGAAGCTCCCGGGGGTTCACGCTGTAGAGGTTCACGGCCCCGACGTAGTACTGCTTTTCTTGGCCGGTGGAGTGGCGGTATCTCCCGAACCGCCCCTTGCAGTTCGCGTACACGATGTCCGGATCTCCGGGCTTGGGCACCACCGGTCCGGTCTCACAGCCCCCGACCGCCATCCAGTAGCTCTCCGGACCAGAGACCGCGCTCACCTCGGGAACGCGGCTCGGCACCATGATCGTGCTGTTGTCCTGCTGGCCAGCGTAGAGCCAGTAGGGGAAGCGATCGTCGACGTCGACCTGATAGAGTTCCGCCGTCGGCTGGTTGAGTTGAGTCGACCAAGTGCGGCCCCCGTCCCTCGAGACGTTCGCGCCACCGTCGTTGGCCTGGATCATCACTTCGGGATCAGTGGGGTTGATCCACATGTCGTGGTTGTCGCCGTGGGGCGTCGATCGCCGCTCGAAGGTCTCGCCACCGTCGGTCGACACCCAGAACTGGGTGGAATTCACGTAGACCCGATCCGCGTCGGTGGGGTCCGCGTCGACGTTCGTGTAATAGAAGGGCCGGTCCATGAGCGGCTTGTGACTGGTGATCAGACGCCAAGTGCTCCCCGCGTCCTCGGAGCGGTAGAGCCCTTCCTCGGGTTCCTTCGTTTCCACGAGCGCGTAAACGCGGTCGGCATCATCCGCCGAAACGGCAAGGTCGATCTTGCCGATGAGCCCGGAGGGTAGGCCCTGGTCCATGTACGCCCACGTGTCACCCCCGTCCCGAGATCGCCAGATCCCGTTCTCCCTCGCCGACACCTCCATGCCGCTGATGATCGTCCACGGCTTCCGCTCACCACGCCACATCGCCGCGTAGATCGTGGCAGGGTCGGTCGGGTGGAGCTCGAGGTCGACCGCCCCGACCGAGTCCGACGTGAAGAGCACTCTCTCCCAATTGGAGCCTCCGTCCCGGCTCCGGTAGACTCCCCGGTCGGAATTCTTCCCGAACGGGTGGCCCAACGCCGCCATGTAGACGAGGTCCTGATCCTGGGGATGGACCAGGACCGCACCGATCTGACCCGCGTCGTGGAGCCCGATGTCTCTCCAGGTCTCGCCGGCATCGTCGGATCGATACGCGCCCTTGCCCGTGATGACGTTGCTCCGAATCGCGTCGGAGCCGGTGCCGACGTAGATCGTCCGGGGGTTGGTGGGAGCGACCCGAATGGCTCCGATGGAAGCCGTGCGGAAGTAGCCGTCCGATACGTTCCACCAGCTCTGGCCGTAGTCGACAGTCTTCCAAACGCCCCCGCCCGTGGCACCCATGTAGAACGTCCCCTCCTCCAAAGAGTGCCCGGCCACGGCCGTCACCCGCCCGCCTCGGGACGGACCGACCATCCTGTAGTGGAGGCCTTCGAAGAGGGCAGGGTCGTACACGCGATTGGGATCGCCGATATCCTGGCCGGCGACCACTCGGGCGCTCGGCGCCGCCAGCGCTGCGGCGGCCAGTCCCGTTGCAAGCCTGCCAAGCGTCCTTATCGACATGCTCCGACTCCCTCGCAGTTCAGTGACGTGGAGTCGCTCATCTTGCGACATGAGCCAGGGGCGGTCAAACGCTCCATCCGTTCAGCTCCGGGGAAGAGGGAAGGAGCCTCGATTGCTCGCCGAAGCCGACTTCGGTTACCTTACGCAACGAACCGCCAGGGGTACCCCATGCGCGATGGGGTTGAGAGAGTCCCTCGGAACCTGATCCGGCTGACACCGGCGTAGGGAGCGCGGCATGAAGCCAGCGGAAGTGACGAGAAGAGCCGCCCGGCCCGTGTCCGGCGCGGCTCTCGGTGTCTTGCCGCGCTGAGCCCCCGCTCCAAAGGAGAGGTTGCTGTGCAGGAAAAGAGAGCCCAGACCAACAGCAAACGGCCGCCCGTGCGCTCGTGGAAGGGGGACTATGGGGACGCGTTTCCCAACTCCCGCAAAGTGTTCGTTGACGGCCGCTACGGGGTTCGCGTCCCGATGCGCGAGATCGAGCTCTCGGGCGGTGAGCCCCCGCTCCGAGTCGACGATACCAGCGGGCCCCTCGGCATCGACCCACGCCGGGGACTCCCAAAGCTCCGGCAGGGATGGGTTCGGGGGCGCGGAGACGTCGAGTCCCGGAAGTCCACCCGGACGTCCGGCGATTCTGCTGCCGCCGCGCCGATGCCCGAAGCGCTCCGGAATCGCCCCCTCGTATCCGCCGGGGGGCCTGTCACGCAGATGCACTATGCCCGGCGGGGCGAGATCACTCCCGAGATGGAGTTCGTGGCGCTCCGCGAGGGCATGGACTCCGCATTCGTAAGGAGTGAGGTGGCTCGGGGCCGCGCGATCATTCCAGCCAACATCAACCACCTCGAGTTGGAGCCGATGATCATCGGGCGCGCGTTTCGGGTGAAGATCAACGCGAACATCGGCAATTCGGCCGTGGGATCCTCGATTCAGGAGGAGGTGGAAAAGCTGCGCTGGGCTACCTTGTGGGGCGCCGACACGGTCATGGACCTTTCGACGGGCCGCAACATCCACGAGACCCGTCAGTGGATCCTCCGCAACTCGCCGGTGCCCATCGGCACCGTGCCCATCTACCAGGCCCTGGAGAAGGCCGGCGGAGTCCCGGAGGATCTGACTTGGGAGGTGTACCGGGACACGTTGATCGAGCAGTGCGAGCAGGGCGTGGATTATTTCACGGTGCACGCCGGAGTCCTGTTGCGCTACGTGCCGATGACGGCCAACCGGGTGACCGGCATCGTCTCTCGCGGTGGCTCGATCATGGCGAAGTGGTGCCTCGCCCATCACCGAGAGAGCTTCCTCTACGCTCGATTCCGGGACATCTGCGAGATCATGGCCGCCTACGACGTGGCGTTCTCGCTGGGCGACGGCCTGCGGCCCGGCTCGCTGGCCGACGCGAATGACGAAGCGCAGTTCGCCGAGCTCCACACACAGGGGGAGCTCACGCGGATCGCATGGGAGCACGACGTCCAGGTGATGAACGAGGGCCCGGGGCATATCCCCATGCACATGATCAGGGAGAACATGGAGAAGCAGCTCGACTGGTGCGACGAGGCGCCCTTCTACACCCTCGGGCCGCTCACCACCGATGTCGCGCCTGGCTACGACCACATCACAAGCGCCATCGGAGCCGCTCAGATCGGGTGGTACGGAACGGCCATGCTCTGCTACGTGACTCCGAAGGAGCACCTCGGCCTGCCCGACCGCGACGACGTGAAGGCCGGAGTCATCGCCTACCGGATCGCCGCCCACGCCGCCGACGTGGCCAAGGGGCATCCGCGCGCGCGCGCATGGGACGACGCCATCAGCAGGGCGCGCTTCGAGTTCCGCTGGGAAGATCAGTTCAACCTGTCTCTCGACCCGGTGACTGCGCGCTCGTTCCACGACGAAACGCTCCCGGCCGACGCTGCGAAGGTGGCCCACTTCTGTTCGATGTGCGGGCCCAAGTTCTGCTCGATGAAGATCACTCAGGACATCCGAGACTACGCGGCCGAACATGGAGTTGCGGACGAGAAGGAGGAGCTTGTTCGGCTGGGTCTCGAAGAGAAGGCCGAGGAGTTCAGGGAGAGGGGTGGTGAGATCTACCTCGACGTGGGTGCGGATTGATTCCCAGCACCTTGGGCTGCGGTCTTAGCGCCACCCCGCCTGGAGCTCGGCCAGTGCCTCTCTACCCGGACACAACCTGTCGAACGGCACGTCGGCGAGCGCTTCGTCGACCGTGCCCTCGAACGCGTGCATGTCCCTCGCCGAGGGCTCGATGTAGAGGAGCCCAGTGGCCATCTCACCCCGACTCTGCAGGTCCCGCAGGTAGTGGTACGCGGCGGTTCGGTCCGTGGGATCGTACCCCTCGCTCACCGATCGGAAGCGCACGACGCTGCCGTCATGCATCGTGACGGCCGTCACGGAGCCCACCTCCTGCTGGGCAGTGATCTCCGCCCGCAACTGGACGAAGTCGGTCTCCACGACCTCGTGGTTATGAACGCGGGTGTGCGCGTAGCTCTTGGTGGACCCCTTGTGATCGTTGAACGTCACGCACGGTGAGATGATGTCGACCAGAGCGAAGCCCTTGTGCTTGAGGCCGGCTTTCAGGATCGGAACCAGCTGACCCTTGTCTCCCGAGAAGCTCCGGGCCACGAATGTCGCACCCAGGCTCAGGGCGAGCGGGATCGGATCGATCGGGTACATCCGGTTCTCCTCGCCCCGCTTCGAGAGGGTGCCGATGTCGGCCGAGGCCGAGAACTGTCCCTTCGTCAAGCCGTACACACCGTTGTTCTCGAGCACGTACAGCATGTCCACGTTCCGCCGGATGGCGTGGCACAGCTGGCCGAGGCCGATCGAGAGGGAATCCCCGTCGCCCGAGATGCCGATGTAGACCAGCTCGCGGTTGGCGGCGTTGGCCCCCGTGGCGATGGAGGGCATCCGCCCGTGCACCGCGTTGAAGCCGTGCGACCCGCTGAGGAAGTACGCGGGCGTCTTGGAAGAACAACCGATGCCGCTCAGCTTGGCCACCCGGTGCGGTAGCATGTCAATTTCGAAAAACGCCTGGACGAGCGCCGCCGTGATCGAATCGTGGCCGCAGCCGGCGCACAGCGTCGACATGGTCCCTTCATAATCGCGCCGCGTTAGCCCCAGCGGGTTCTTCTTCAGGCCTGGATGGCTCACCCTCGGCTTCGCAGTCTGTGGCATGTCGAAGTTCCTACCTCGCTTCCCTAAGGCTGGGTTCCGTATGCTTGCGCACCCCGTCGAGCACGAACTCGGCCGTCATCGGAAAGCCGCGGTAATCGCGCACCGACGCCAGCCGGTCCCTTCCGACGTCCGTCTCGAGCAAGAGGAGGCGGAGGAGCTGGGCATCCCGGTTCTGCTCGACGACGACGTTCATGTCGTGGGCTTCGAGAAACTCCTGGACCGAGTCCGGAAACGGGAATGCGCGCACGCGCATGTAGTCGAGCGCGATCCCCTCGGCTCCGAGGCGATCAATCGCCTCGAGCACGGCACCCCGGCAACTCCCGATGGTGACGATCCCCACCCGAGCGTCCTCGGTCGTGCGGATCTCGGGCCCCGGCACATGGTTGCCGGCGCTCTCGATCTTCCTCGCGATGCGGTCCACCACTTCCTTGTAGAGTTCGCCGTCCTCGGTGTAGCGGCCGAAGCGGTCATGCCCCGATCCTCTCGTGAAATAGGCGCCTCCGGGATGCACGCCCGGAAGCGTGCGATACGGGATCCCGTCACCGTCCACGTCCAGGTACCGGTAAAAGGTGTCGAGGCCTTCGACCTCCTCAGCGGAGAGAACCTTGCCCCGGTCCGGCACGTAGTTGTCGTCCCACTCGAGCGGTTCGCACATCCAGTCGTTCATCCCTATGTCGAGATCCGAGACGACGAATACCGGCGTTTGGAAGCGTTCGGCGAGATCAAACGACTCGACCGCCATGCGGAAGCATTCGTTCGGCTCGGCGGGGAAGAGCGCCACATGCTTGGTGTCGCCGTGGGAGGCGTAGACCACCTCGAAGAAGTCACCTTGCTGCGTGCGGGTCGGCATTCCAGTCGACGGCCCCGTACGCTGGATGTCGAAGAGCACGGCGGGCACCTCGGCGTAGTAGGCCAGACCGATGAACTCGTTCATCAGGGAGAGGCCGGCGCCGCTCGTGGGTGTGAAGGCCCTCGCGCCCATCCACGACGCCCCCAGGACCATGCCGATCGCGGCCAGTTCGTCCTCGGCCTGGACGATGCAGTAGAGGTTGCTGCCCGTCTCGGGGTCCTTGCGGAAGCGGCCGCAGAACGCCCGGAACGCGTCCATCAGCGACGTGGCCGGCGTAATCGGGTACCAGGCACCCACCGTTGCACCCGCGTACAGGCAGCCGAGCGCCGCCGCCGCGTTGCCGGTCATCATCACAGAGTTCCCCGTGCCGTCCATCGCCTCCGCGCGGACCGGAAGCGGGCACTCCAGGTGCTCCCTGGCGTAGTCGTATCCGAGACTGATCGCGACTTCGTTCGAACCCATGAGCTTGGGCTTGGCCCTGAACTTCTCCTTCAGGAGCTTCCGCACCACGTCGGGATCGATGCTGAGCAGAGCCACGAGCGCACCGACGTACGCGATGTTCTTCATGAGGATGCGCTCCCTCGCGCCTCCAAAATTCTCGACGCACATCTTGGCCAGGGGAACGCCGAGGAACGTTGCGTCGTCGCGCATCAGTTTGGCGTCCATCGGCCACGTCGAGTCGTAGAGCACGTAGCCGCCGGACCGCACTTCGGCGACATCCTCCTCGTAGGTCTTCGGGTTCATCGCGACCATGAGATCGAAGTCGGCCGCACGCGCGTCGTAGCCCTCCTTGCTCACGCGGATTTCGTACCACGTGGGAAGTCCCTGGATGTTCGAGGGGAACACATTCTTCCCCGAAACGGGCACGCCCATGCGGAACACCGACTGCATCAGCAAAGCGTTGGCGCTGGCAGAGCCCGTGCCGTTGACCGTCGCGATCTTCAGCGCGAAATCGTTGACGCGGGCTCGAGTGCTTCCGTCCAAACCGGCCGTCCAGCGTAGGGGATGAGTAAGTCGAACTTCCGCATGTCCCACGCAGCCGTCGGGCAGCGCTCGGCGCAGAGTCCGCAATGCACGCAGAGATCTTCGTCCTTGACCATGACCCGGGCGGTCTGGGGAAGCCCCTCCGAAACGTAGAGATCTTGATCGAGATTCTCGGCAGGCGCCGTAAGGCGCGTCCTGAGATCCTGCTCCATACCGTTGTGGGTGATCGTGAGGCAGTCAACGGGACACACGTCGACACACGCGTCGCACTCGATGCAGAGGTCGGGCGTGAAGTGCGTCTGGATGTCACAGTTCAGGCACCGCTCAACCTCGACGGCCGTCTGTTCCGCGTCGAAGCCCAGCTCGACCTCGACTTCCAGAGCCTTGAAGCGCTCCACCAACTCGACGTGATTCATCTTCGAACGGGACGCGGGATTGTAGTCGCTCCCGTAACTCCAGGAATGCAGCCCCATCTTCTGTGAAACGAGGTTCATGCCGTAGGGGGGTCGCTCCGCGAGCTCGATGCCCTGGCAGTAGTTGTGGATCGAAATCGCCGCCTGATGCCCGTGCTCGACGGCCCAGATGATGTTCTCCGGACCCCACGCCGCGTCCCCACCAACGAAAACGCCCTCTCGGGTCGTCTGAAAGGTGGTACGGTCCACCACCGGCATGTCCCACTTCCCGAACTCGATGCCGATGTCCCGCTCAATCCACGGGAAAGCGTTGTCCTGGCCGATGGCGAGAATGACGTCGTCACAGGGAATCACGGTCGTGTCGAGCTTGGTGGCGACCGGGCGCCCGTCCGCGTCGGGATGCCATTCCACGATGTCGAACTCCATTCCGACCAGCCGCCCGTTCTCGAGAAGGAAGCGGGCCGGCGAGTGATTCTCGACGATCGTGACCACCTCCTCCTCGGCATCCTCAAGCTCCCAGGGTGACGCCTTGAAATAGGGACGGCTCTTTCGCGCCATGACCTTCACGTCCTTGCCCCCCAGACGCTTGGCCGTGCGGCAACAGTCCATCGCCGTGTTCCCGACGCCGATCACCAGCACCCGCTCGCCGATCGAGCCGACATGCTCGAAGTGAACCGCCTCGAGCCATTCGATGCCGATGTGGATGTTGGCGTCGGCTTCGTCCCGACCCGGAATCCGGAGCTCCTTGCCCTTGGGCGCCCCCGTGCCGATGAAGACCGCGTCGAAGTCCTCCTGCTCAAGGAACCTCTTCAGGCTTTCCACCGGCCGGCTATAGTGGACCTCCACGCCCATGGCAAGGATCGCGTCAATCTCCTCGTCAAGGACTTCGGCAGGCAGCCGGAACGCCGGGATATTGGTGCGCATCAGGCCGCCCGGCCGATCCATCTTCTCATAGAGAACGCATTCGTAGCCGAGCTGCATGAGGTCGTTGGCCACGGTCAGCGACGCGGGACCTGCCCCGATGAGTGCCACACGCTTGCCGTTCTTCTGCGCGGGGGCCCTCGGGAGCAGCTCCGACACATCGCCCCTCAGGTCCGACGCGACGCGCTTGAGGCGGCAGATGGCGACCGGCTTGTCCTCGACCCTCACCCGCCGGCAGGCGGGCTCACAGGGACGGTCGCAGGTCCGCCCCAGGATGCCGGGGAACACGTTGGAGCCCCGGTTGAGCATGTAAGACTCGGTGAAGCGGCCCTGGGCGATGAGGCGAATGTACTCGGGGACGTTCGTGTGCGCGGGACAGGCCCACTGGCAGTCGACGACCTTGTGGTAGTACTGGGGATTGGCAACGTCCGTGGGTTGCACGGTCAAAACCTCTCCGTCGGGGTCTGGCAAGAATCAAGCGACCATGAATCTTGCTTACCCCGAGGATTTCGCAAGGTGGCAACCGGCGCCCGCGGCCCGACCGCACGCGCGCGGGACCGAGCCCACCCTTCCACCGGACGGAACGGCCGAGCTTCCCTCTGCCCGAATCCCAGCCTCATAGGATTGTCGGCTCCTCGTCCACTCGTCTCGCCCGGGTCGAGACGAACGAGCCGTGCTCAAGTGGGGAGCCCGGCGGCCGGCCGACGACGAGGGAACCGTTCACGAACGTCGGCCTCCTCCGGGAGTGGGACGCTGTTCGGAGGCCGCGGCCCGGCTTGGCGGCTGATTCGCTCACGCTGGGCTGCGAGGGGAGGCGCACGCCGTGCGTGCGACCTCGCCTCGAAGCCTGCCGTCCGTCCGGGGACGCCGTGCTATCTTTCCACCAAATGCGGGTCTTGGTAACCTGGGTCCTCCGCTGCCGCAGGACGGCGGTCGGCCCTCATCTCCAGAACACGTCCAGGGAGCAATGATTCACGACCGCATCGCCGTCATAGACTTCGGGGGGCAATACGCCCACCTCATCGCGACCAAGGTGCGCCGCCAAGGCGTGCTGGCGGAGATTCGTCAACCCGAGGATCCCCTCGAAGCGTTTCTCGGCTACCGGGGCATCATCATCTCGGGAAGCCCCAGTCTGGCCTCGCACGGAGAGGGCGCGGACTACAACACGAAGATCTACGGCCTGGACGCACCCATCCTCGGGCTCTGTTTCGGCCACCAGGAAATCGCACGGCACTATGGAGGCCGCGTCGTGCACGGGGGCCGTGAGTGGGGCCGGGCAGACCTGCACCTCGCGGTCGATCACCCCCTCTTCTGTGGACTTGCATCGGTCGAGCCGGTCTGGATGAGCCACTACGACTCGGTAGTCGACGTGGGGCCGGGCTTTGAGGAGTTGGGCCACACCGTGACAGCCGAGGGCTCACCCCATCACCGGTATGCCGCGATCGGATCGGACTCGCTCCGCCGCTACGGATTCCAGTTCCATCCGGAGGTGGACGACACGGTCCGGGGCGACGAAATGATCGCAAACTTCGTGTTCGGCATCTGCGGCTGTAGGGCCTCGTGGTCCATGGAGGTCTTCCTCGAGAACCAGCGACACCGCGTGAGCGAACGTGCGGGGGATCGTTCCGTCTTCCTGTTGGCGTCGGGTGGGGTCGATTCCACCGTGGCGGCAGTGCTCATCGGGGAGGCGCTCGGCCCCGACCGTCTCCGCCTGCTCCACGTCGACAACGGGCTCATGCGCGAGGACGAGAGCCGCCAGGTAATAGAGCTCTTCGGTGAACTCGGGCTGGACCGCAACCTTCACTTCGTGGACGCGAGCCAGACCTTCCTCAGGGCGCTGGCCGGCGTCACCGAGCCGGAAGAGAAGCGGCACATCATCGGAAACGCGTTCGTCCGCGTCTTCGAGGACAAGGCCCGGGAGCTGGGGATCGACGATCACTTGCTGGCGCAGGGCACTATTTACCCTGATGCCATCGAGACGGGCGCCACGAAGCGCGCGGACACCATCAAGACTCACCACAACCGGGTGCCGGTCATCGAGAAGATGATGGCTCAGGGAAGGGTCCTGGAGCCGCTTTCCGAGCTGTACAAGGTCGAGGTGCGCGAGCTGGGTGAGCGCCTGGGGATCCCCGCAAAGGCGCTCTGGCGACATCCCTTCCCCGGCCCCGGCCTCGCCGTGCGGCTCCTCTGCAGCGACGGAGTCCCCGATCTCGAAGGCCTCAAAAGCGCTGAAGCTTCCGTCCCGGCCGCGGCGGGGCGGTTCGGGCTCGAGGCTCTCGCCCTTCCGATCCGCTCGGTGGGAGTCAAGGCCGACCTTCGAGCCTATGAGCATCCTGTGCTTCTGTCGGGGGAGGCCTCCTGGGAGTGCCTGATCGATGCGGCCTCATGCCTGACTGCGGATCTTCCCGGGATTAACCGCTGCATCTGGAACCTGGGGCCAGAAGTGCCAGCGCGCGCCCGACCCATCCCCGCCACGGTCACGGGAAAGCGTCTCGACGTGCTGCGGCAAGCCGACCGTATCGTGATGGAGGCCCTCCACCGGCACAACCTCTACGACGACGTCTGGCAGTGTCCCACCGTCCTCGTTCCCGTCGAGCTCGGAGCCGGCCCCGGAGAGATGGTCGTGGTCCGCCCCGTCCGGTCGCAGAGGGCGATGACGGCTTCGCCGGTCGAGCTGCCCTCCGGTCTCCTCGCCGAGCTACGGGAGCGGATCTTGAGCCTAGACGGGGTCTCCGGCCTCGCCCTGGATATCACCTCCAAGCCGCCAGGAACCATCGAATGGGAGTGAAGGCGTCCTCCGCCAGCGTCGGGCTGAAGCCCACGCAAGCCGCTTCGTCTCAGCCTCCGCCCCCGCTGGGCGCACTGGACCCGGGCCGCCGAGTTCACGATCCGACCCAGGACTCTGCGATGTGCACCGTTCGAGACAAGCGTCTTCTGGCCCTCCTCGCGGTCGGCGTCCTTTCGGCGGGACTTCCGGTGGCTGCGCCGGTAGACGCCCAAGAATCTGTCCTGCTCCGGCCTTCCCGGGTTTTTGACGGCGAGTCCCTCCACGAAGCCTGGTCCGTGCTCGTGCACGGGAACCGCATCGAAGCCGCAGGCCCGGCCTCTCAGATCGACCCAGCCGCCCGGGCCGCGGGGACCGACGTGGAGATCGACTTGGACGGCACGACCCTGCTCCCGGGCCTCATCGAGGGACATTCGCACATCCTCCTCCACCCCTACAACGAGACGCCGTGGACCGACCAGGTGCTGAACGAGTCTCTTGGACTGCGCACCGCCCGGGCAACGGTGCACGTCAGGAACAGCCTCATGGCGGGGGTCACCACGATGCGCGATCTCGGATCCGAGGGAGCGGGCTTTGCCGACGTAGGCATCAAGCAAGCCATCGAGGAGGGGGTGATCGCCGGCCCACGGCTGCTCGTGTCCACCAAGGCGATCGTAGCGACCGGAAGCTACAATCCGAAGGGCGCGCCCGAGCTCGACCTCCCTAAGGGCGCGGAGGAGGCCGACGGCTATGATGACCTCATCCGGGTCACGCGCGACCAGATCGGTCGCGGCGCCGACATCGTCAAGGTCTACGCGGACTACCGCTGGGGCCCGGACGGATCCACACAACCCGCGTTCACGCTCGAAGAGCTGGAGACGATTGTGGACGTGGCCAACAGTTCGGGACGGCCGGTCGCGGCGCACGCCTCGAGTCCTGAGGCGATCCGGCGGGCCACTTTGGCCGGGGTGGCGACCATTGAGCACGGCAACGATGGAACGGACGAGAACTTCCAACTCATGGCCGAGCGGGGGGTGGCGTTCTGCCCGACCCTGGCGGCCGGACATGCGATCCGTACCTATGCCGGCTGGCGCGAGGGAATCGATGCGGAGCCCGCGAGCATCACCCGGAAGCGCGAGAGCTTCGCGCGCGCGTTGCGCTCGGGTGTGACCATCTGCTTCGGAGGCGATGTGGGCGTGTACAGCCACGGCAACAACGTCCTCGAGCTGGAACTGATGGCGGACTACGGCATGCCGACCCGACAGGTGCTGATCGCCGCCACGTCGGGCAATGCCCGGACATTTGGGATCGAGGGTCGGGTCGGACGCGTCCAGGGAGGCCTCTTGGCCGATCTGATCGCGGTCGAAGGCGATCCGACCCGGGAGATCTCGGCACTCCGCAACGTCCGCTTCGTGATGAAGGACGGCACGGTGTATCTGAAACCGTGACGCGGGCGCCTCGCATGCGCCGGCCTTTCCCGTGAGGAAAGCGAAGCTCCCCAGCGAGCAGTTCGGGCTCCGGGACGTGCACGTGATCGCAATGGGCGCCACACTGAGCTCTGGCTTCTTCCTCCTTCCCGGGCTCGCCGCCATGGCGGCCGGACCCGCACTGCCGTGTCCTATCTGCTGGCGGGGCTGCTCATCGCTCCGGGCCTCGTGAGCATGGCGGAACTCGCGACGGCGATGCCTCGGGCGGCGGGGGTCTCGTCGCCCTGGTGAGCCGGGAAGCCGGGACTAATCGTGCCCGGCGGCTCGACGGTGCTCAAAGAGGGTGACCGGCTCAGGGTCTTCGAAGACCCGCACGGCCTGAAGGACTTCATGGAGCGCTTCATGCGTAGAGGGTCGGGACCGGACTCCGGTTCGTAGCTCGCTCCCCCTAGCCCGCTTGCGATCGACTCGTGCGCGCGCGGCGTGTCGCCGTCGGTCGATCAAAGCCGGGACCGACGCCGGCCGCCGATTGGGGCCGATCAACGCCCACTCCCATGCGATTCTCTCCGCGGGGAGCCGCGGCCGGAAGCGGCTCAGGACCGGAGAAGCGTGGCGGTCTCGCACGGTACGCGGAACGCCAGCATCCCTCTAAATTCCAGATTCAAGCCCGCACGCGGGCTAGAGCCCGTGAAGCGCCCAGGCGCAGGCTACGAAGCGGCCGTGGTGGGACAGGGAAACGTCGACAGGAAGGCGACGCTGCCGTCGGCAGAGCACCGGAATCCCGCCGTCGCTGGCGAGCTCGATCTCCCCTGGACAGATCCTCAGGAAGGACCCGATCCCCTTCCGAGCCAGCTCCCTGACCTCAAGGCTCGGGCCGTCCGACTCCGAGGCCGAATCCTCGGTCCGCACCCTGGCCAGGCGTGCGTGGGTTCCCCGTGGGCGGTGGTCGGCCACCCCGTCTCGAGGACCGAGCACGTCCACGCCCGCAACACGGGTCAGGGGAGCGGCCACGGCGTGCAGCCATTCCTCTGCCTGATCCAACCACACTCCGATGCGCCCCACGCGATGGTTCACCTCCGCCCTCGCGTCGGAGATCATGCGCACTGCGAACTCCCGGGGGAGGAAGCGCGTGCCCCTGTCCAGCTTGCTGGCGACCTTGAAGGCGCTCTCCTTCGCCGCCCAGACCGACCAGCGGATCCGGTGCGCGGCACCGCTCGCCACGATCGAGGCGCGTTCGGCCTGCGTGAAGGCCCGTTGATCAAAGCGGGGATGGATCGCGTCGGGCCGGCTGCCGGGGTCGTGAAGATCGACCACATCGTTACCGACGAGCAAAGTACTTTTGCTCCATTCGTGCCAGGCGCTTGACGATCTGCTCCGCGAGGTCCATGGACCGGCGTAGTCCCGAGTGCTCCGACTCGGGCTTGACGAGCTCAAAATCGACGTAGAACGATTCTCCGCGGGCCGGCACGGTGGACCACGTCTTCTGTCGATCACCGCGCACATAGACACAGAGTGCCCGGCAGTCGCAGACAGAACTCAGAATCCTTCCGACGCCGTGCGCAACGGAATCAAACTGCACTCGCCCCGTGCGGCTCCTGCGCGCCTCCGGGAAGATGAGGGCCGTCTCTCCGCGCCTCAGCAGATGTTGAACGCGCTTGATGACGCCCGACACCTCCTGCCGTGCTCCGCCCCTCCTCACGGGGATGCACTTGGTGAGCCAGGCAACGAGCCGGCTGGGCCAAAGGAACGCGTAATTTGTGTATTCGGGCAGATTCCATGGCACTCGGGAGTAGTTGAAGACGTACCACCAGCTCCCTCCGAGGGCCCATGCGACGACGGCGGAGTCCGCCATCGTAAGGTGGTTGGCGCAGATCAACAGGGGCTGCCTGTTCTCGCGGACCAGGGCGCGGAACCGTCTGCGAAGCTGTCCGGCGTTCTTCACTCGATAGCGCATCAGGAACCGCATCAAGAACGCGGCCGTGGTGATCCAGACGACCGACGACCATCGGCCCGCCTCCCGCTGGGCCGCGAGCGCCATCCGCGTTCGGAGAGGAATCTGTGTCAAGGCTCGAGAGCCTAGGAGATCTTGTCTTGGATCAGCCCGACGGCGTCGCCGACCGTGTTCACGGAGTCGGCGTCCTCGTCTTCCACCTCGATATCGAACGCGTCCTCGAAGTTCAGGATGATGTCGACGAGCCGCGCGGAGTTGACCTTCAGATCCTGGAGGATGTTGGTGTCGTCATCCACCCCGTCGAGAGCCTCCTGATTCTTCACGTACGGCTTCACAATCTCCATGACCTTCTCGAAAATCTCTTCCCTTGTCATAAGCCCTTTCCGTTTCCGGCCTCGCCTAATCGATCCGCTTGCGGAATATGGCACAAGAATTCACGTCCCCGAACCCGAAGCTCGCCTTAATCATCGTATCCAGGTCCGGCATTTCTCGCACTACGTGCGGGATCGAGTCCGCATACGCCTCGATCTCCGGGTGCAGGTCCTCGCAATTCGTGGAGGGATGGACGAACTCCCGCTCCAGCATCAGGATGCAAGCCACGGCCTCCAGCCCCCCCGCGGCACCGAGCCCGTGTCCGATCATCGACTTCGTCGACGACATCGCGGGAAACGTCTCCGGCGTCCGCTCAAGCGCATGCGCCCAGGACGCCACCTCGCTGGGATCGGCCCTCGTCGCCGTAAGGTGACCGTTGATCGCATCGATCTCTTCCGGATCGATCCCGGCGTCTTCGATCGCCTTTCGGATGCAGCGCTGCACCCCCTCCGCGTTGGGCGCGGTCATGCTGCCCCCGCTTCGGTGCCCTCCACAATTTATCGCCCCTGCCAGCACTTCGGCATAGATGCGCGCCCCACGCGCATTCGCGCTCTCCAAGCTCTCGAGGTGCAGGATCCCGGCGCCGCTCGCGGGAACGAACCCGCCCGCCGACGCACTCAGGGGGCGCGAGGCTCGATCCGGCTCGTCGTTGTGGGTCCGGCAGAGAACGCGCATAGAATCGAAGCCCGCCCATATGTAGTGGCTCGATCCCTCGGTCCCGCCACAGAGCATGCGCTCGGCTCGGCCGGCCGCGATGCGGTGGTACCCCTCGATGACCGCCTCGAGCCCGGTGCTGCAGGCGCTGGAGTTGGAGGTGACCTGGTTGCCGAGTGACAGAAGCCCCGCCACACGTGCCGACACGCCGCTCGCCATGATCTGTTCGACCATCGTGCTGCCCAGACGCCGAACCCGGCCCGCGTCGACGAACGGCACGACCTTTTCGCCTGTCGTATCCATCCCGCCGATCCCCGTGCCCACGATCGCTCCGGCCTCCCAGTAGACTCGGTCGTCGTCCCGGCTCGGCCGCTCGAAGCCCGCGTCCGTCCACGCATCCACAGCTGCGATGCATCCGTACCGGTGGCCACTGTTCATCGCGAGAAGCTCGTCCTCCTCGAAGTAGTCGGCCGCGATCTCGTCGATGCCTTCCGGGATCCCGCCCACCGTGCACGCGAACTTCAGCTCCTTCAGCTTCTGGCAGTGCCTGATCCCGGAGGCTCCGTCGCGCAGGGCTCTCGCGTATTCCTCGATGCCATTTCCGTTGGGAGCGACTACACCGAGGCCGGTGACCACGACGCGGCCGCTCATCGCTCCACCCCAACTCCGGAGATCGTGCCGGACAGCACGACAGTGCCGTCGTCGAGCGTCATCGTAGCGTCGGAGCGGATCTTGTTGCGCCGAAAGAAGACCTTGCGGGCCGTCGTCGTCACCCGGTCTCCCGGCCTCACCACGCCCGTGAAGTCGACGTTCGCGTCGGCGAACAAGGCGATACGCCGTTCCACCTCGTCGACACCGGACTCGAGCGCGATGACGTAGATGCCCAGCGCCACGACTCCGACCTGCGCAAAGGACTCGAGAAGCAGAACTCCCGGAGTCACCGGTTCGTGCGGGAAGTGACCCCGATAGAAGTCGGCATCGTGCCGGAACGTGTACGCGGCCACGATATGGTCCGCTGAAACCTCAAGGATTTCGTCGACGAACCGAAATGGCTCCTGCTGGGGAAGGAGCTGCAACACTTGGGCCGCCGTAAGCACCGTACCCTCGGAGCCGGGTGCGCTGCTCATTCGGCCATCTTTCCGCCGCGCGAGCGCCGAGAGGGAAATGGGTAGTCGGCGTAGTCGATCTCTCGGAACACGCCGACCTTCGCGCGGCGGATCTCGTAGATCGGCTCGCCGTCGACGAGCACGGTCGCGTCTCCGATCGCCACGGCCGAACCGGATTGAGGGAGGTCCTGGTAACGGACGATATCGATCTCGTAGCGAACGACCTTGTCGTGGGGCCTGATCTGACCGGAGAACTCCACTTCCGCGCAACCCAGGGCGCGACCGGTGCCGAGGGCGCCGTTCCACGCGCAGTAGAAGCCGATGAGCTGCCAGACGCCGTCAAGACCGAGGCAGCCCGGCTGCACCGGATCCCCCAGGAAATGGCAGTGGAAGAACCAGTCGTCAAGGCGGACATCGCGCTCGGCCACGATCCGCCCGCGGGGGCCATTGCGCGAGAGGTGCCCGATGCGGTCGACCATCAACATGGGCGGCAAGGGCAAGCGGGCCTTGAACTCCGGAGGACGATCCTCGAGCAGACGCCCGTACGCGAACGCGAGGACTTCCTCCGCCGAGAGGTGCGACCGCTCACGGAACTCTTCGTACGTCAAGGGACTTCCCCGAAACGAAACACGTAGCTAGACCACGACAGGCCCGAGCCGACGCCGACGATCGCGACATCGTCGGAATCGGTCCAGCGGTCCCAGTTCATCGACGCCACCGACGCGGCTCCCGCAGCCCCCGTGTTGCCGAAGTCGACCACGTTGGAGTGATGGAGATGGGGCTCGATGTTGCAGCGCTCGCACACGGTCTCCAGCATCCGAAGGTTCGCCTGGTGCCCGATGAAGTGCAGCGAGCGGCCGTTGGGCGGAAACTCGTTCTGGATTCTCTTCAAAGAGCGAACTGTCTTCTTGATGGCGAACATCTGCACGGTGCGCCCCTCCTGGTCGAAGTGCCCGAAGAGCGGCACGACCACCTTGTCGCTGCCGGAGGGGCTCGACTCGAGAGTATTCCGCACGATCTCGATGCGGGACGGAACCTTGGTCGAGACGATCGCGGCCGTGGTGCAGTCACCCCAGAGCACCGAGGCTGATCGGTCCGAGTAGTCTACGGCGGTCGTGAGGCTCTCGGGAGTAACGATCATCACGTACTCGGGCAGAGCCTCGGGGCGCATCATCGACAGGGCGTAGAGCGCGACCCACATGCTCGTGCACGCCGAGTTTACATCAAAGGCCGGCACCTCAAGCTCCATCGCTTGGGCGATCATACACGCGTCGGCTGGGGAGGACCACTCGGGCTTGCTCGATCCGGCGATGACCATCCCGATTTCGTCCCTCAAGATCCCAGCCCGCTCCAGAGCCATCGATGCGGCCCGGATCCCCGTATCGGCATGCGTGAACATGGCGGCCTCGACAGCGCCGCAGGGATCGAGGTTCCGGGTCTCGCGGATGTAGTCCAGAGAAAGGACGGTGCGACGGCTGCGAATCCCCACCCGTTCCAGGATCCACTCGTCGTTCGTCCCGATGTCGAGTTCGACGAGAAACTGGTTGGTGATCTCACTCTTGGGATGAAAGTGGCCCAGTCCGTGAAGATACAGGCTCATGGAGATGCTCCCGCGATGCGCTCCCCCCCGTCGACCCGGATTATCTCTCCGTTGATCCAGGCGGCCTCGGGGAGTGAAAGGAGGTAAACGACGTTCGCCACGTCCTGGGGGGAGGTCAGACGTCTGAAGGGATTCCGGGTCCGCGCCTGCGCCTTCAGGTGGGCGCTACCCGGTATCATCCGCAGTGCCGGCGTATCGGTAACCCCGGCCTGCACCACGTTCGACCGGATCCCGAAGGACGCCATCTCCACCGCAATCGAGCGTGAGACCGACTCCAAGGCCACCTTGGCGGCCGCGACCGCCGCGTAGCCCCTCCAAGCGACCTCGTTGCCCTCGCTCGTGAGGCCGAGAACCCGAGCGTCGGGAGCAAACAAGCCCCGTCCCAAGAGCTCCTGCGTCCACCCCAGCAGGCTCGTGCCCATCGCGTGGATGGTTCGCGCCATGTCCTCCTCGTCGAGGACTGAGTCGGCGGCGTACTCCGGGGGCGAGGCGAGGCCGCGCATGCCGTCGACGCCCTCGCGGAAAAGGCGGTCGGCGGCTTCCCGCAGGGTCGACACCTCAATGTCGAGGGCTTCAGCAAGCCGTTGTCGGGCCACGGCGGAGGCCGGAGCCGGCGGACCGATCAGCTTGAGGTTGCCGAAGGCGATGGAGTGAAGGAGGACCCGGATCCGACCCGAGGGTCTGATCGTCTCGCTCAAGCCGTCGAGGATCTCCTCCCGCACCTCGGCCTCAAGGGCGTTCTTGTTGAACGTCAGCAGCGACACACCCCTTGCCCGGATTGCGTCGAACTCGGAGGCAATGCGGCTCATGGCCCCACGACGGTCTCGGTGGACCACGCAAAGGTTGAGCCCGTGCTCGGCCAGCTTCTGTGCGGTGGCGAGTCCAAATCCACTCGAGCCACCGAGGATCAGGGCCCACTCGTCGACACCGAAGGGCTGGGCGGGTGTCCTCACTCGATTCGTTTCTCGGCAGCCATCAAGGGACAGGGGTTGAACATACGCGCAGTGCAGCGCCTCGACGTCGGGATCGCACCAGAGCTGGCGAGCACAAGGAGTAAGAAGGATACCAAAGGGGAGAGTTTCTGACTAGGAAGGCCTCCGGGGCGTCTTGAGGTATCGAAGGGCCGCGTCCCATCCGCCTGTGGACCGTTCGGACCGAATTCGCCCGGAACCGGAGTCCCCCCCATTTGCGGACAGAACCGAATCCGCGAGACAGGGCGTGGCACCCGTCCAAGGCCCTCTCAGCCGCTTGAAGGGCCGGCGGCCGGAGGGGAGTCCGGCCACCCGGCCCCCTTCGCTTGCAGCGAGCCACTGCGCTGGCCGGATCTCTCAGAAGCTCCAGGCGACATCGACGAAGAGCACTCGGCCCGGCTCGGCCACGGGAATCCCTGTGAAGGGGTTCTTCGCATTCAGGTGATCCGAGTAGTCCTCGTCCCAGATGTTGAGGATCCCGCCGCGGACCGTGACGCCGTTGGTCATCCCGAAACCTGCCCGCAGGTCGCCGGTCTGATAACTCGCCGTCGGGATCTCGCCGCGGGAGCTTGCGACCTGGTCTTGCTCTGCGACCAAGTGGGCGGTCCCCCCGACGTAGAAGCGCCCGGCCTGATCCTCGTACCTGAGCCCGAGGGTGGTACGCAGAGGCGAAACTCCGATCGCGGGCTCTCCGACCGAGTCGTCGCGTCCGTACAGATAGGAGAAGCTTCCATCCCACGTCAGCACATCGCTCAGGGCTGCGGCGAACGCCATGTCGATGCCCCTGAAGGTGGCCTCACCGTTCACGTACTGGTAGACCGTGTTCGGCGATAGAGGAAGTCGCTTCGGAAGCGCTGTAGCCTGGAGCGTGATGTAGTCGTAGATCTTGCGGCCGAAAGCGCCCACGTGAACCGAGAACCGCTCGAACCGGCCGTCGATCCAGACATCGCCCTGGAGGCTTCGCTCCGGGTCGAGGTTGGGATTCCCCACGAACTCGGCGGTCATTTGTGCCTTGGAGGCGGGGATCCGGTCCGAGTATCGCTCGGTCGCGTCGGCAGTGCGGACCACGGACCCGAGGCCTCCGGTCATAGTCCAGTTGCTGTCGACGTCATACGACATCGTGACCGCGCCGCTCAGGTTGGTCTCCGCGGCGTCGAGGTCGGAGCCCACATGCGTGAGAAAGAACTCGCTCGCCGTTGGAGCGCTAGCCTTCACGAAGTCGCCACGGACCGTCCCCGCCACCCGGAGGCCGCCCCGGCGGAACGAGAGTTGCCCGAACGCGCCGGCGTCGTTGATGTCGGCGTCGGGCCACATCATGTCCTCGAACATCGTCATGCCCGTCTCGAGGTTTCCGATCCTGCGATCGGCATTCCGGTTTGAAAGATAGACGTCCCCTCCGATCTCTGCGGACCATTGGTCGTCCAGGTGCAGGTCCAAGCCGACCCTCCCACCGCTCACTCTCATGTAGGAGTCCACGGACACGTCGAGCGCGAAGGGCGGCATCCGAGTCGGCATGGCCATGCGGGTGGGCTTTCCGGTGTTGTCCATCCCGTGGTCGACCTTGTTGTGATATGCCTCCACGTTAAGGCCCCTGATCCGACCGTCCCCCGACCAATCGAAGGTGGCCAGGACGTTCGTCGACTCAAAGAAGTCGGCCGCGAGCAGGCGGCCCGGATAATCGATCGGCCCCTGCTCCTGGTATCCGGCGGACAGCAACGCCCTGCCGCGGTCACCGACATCGAAGCCGACCTTTCCTCGAGCTTCCCACGACCGGAAGTCACCCGGCACCAGTTGGCCGCCCCCGGATTCGTAGTCGTTGCCCTCCCGGAAAGCCCCGTGCACGAAATACGAGACCCCGGCGCCTTTGCCGTAAAGCTTGGCTGTCGTTTCGGTCGCTCCCAGGTTGGAGTCGAACCCCGCTGCGATGCTCCCCCGTACATCCGTCTCCGCCTGCGGGAGCGGCTGCGTTTCGACGCGTATCGCGCTAAGGTTCCCAGCCCCCCACGTGAGCGCATACGGTCCCTTCACGACCTCGATGGACCGCACGGCGCTGGGATCGAGGTGGGTGAGTGGCGAGTCCATGCGGGCTGGGCCGGCCGGGAACATGCGTGCCCCGTCGAGATAGGTCCCTACCTCGGTCTCCCTGAGACCGCGCACGACCGGATCGAGTCCCACTGGCCCTCTCCGAACCGCCTCCACACCCTCCAGGGCCCTCAGCAGCTCTCCCGCGTCCCTGGGGTTGGCCTCCTCGACCTGCCTCTCTTCCAACCTGGCGCGGGGCATGAGGTCGGGCCGAAGCACGGAGACCGTGATCCCCTCGAGAGCCAGAGGGCGGCGTTCGAGAGAAAACGTCAACGTCGTCGAGCGACCGCCCTCGACCATGACTTGGAGCGCGGTCGTGCGATACCCCAAAGCGCTCGCTTCCACGGCGTGGGCTCCCGGGTGGAGCGTGAGCGAAAACGTCCCCGACCCATCCGTAGTGGCCCAGACGTCGGCCTCGGAGGCCCGGACCACAGCTCCGCGGACGGGGCTACCGTCCTCGCTGCTCAGCACACTCCCGATCACCTGTTGGGCCCCGAGCGCCGAGGCTCCACCGATTCCGAACGCCCCGAGCAGCGGCATTCCGATCAGTACCAAGCACATGCTGCTCTTCTTCGTCGACATATCCCTATCTTCTTTTCCCCATGTGTTCTTTCGGTCGAGACGAGGACCGTAGCGCGGCTCACATCGTCTCATGAAGGCGATCCGAGGGCCCAGTAGGGGCCGGGAACTCCCGCTTCTGCAGTGAACGTCCGGTCAGACGGCGAGCGGGGGGGGGTTGGGGAGAGGGATGAGATGACGAGTCGGCTGCGCGGGGTTCCTCTCTGCCGGCGGGTTCGGGGCAAGCGAGCGGGCGAGCGGAAGAGCTGCAAGTTGGCTCTGGGGTTTCTCGATCTCGGGGGCCCCGCCGATCTGGCAGAGGTCCGCGCAAGAGCATGGGTGCCCCTCGGCCGGCGAATGGGAGCTGCTCTGGGAGGTGGTGTGAGGGCCGTCGTGGGCGTGCCCTGCGGCGGCGAAGCTCACATCCGCCAAGGTCACGCCGTCGTGACGCGGGCAGGAGCGGGCCGACGCGAGCGTCCCGATCAGAAACAGGGACGCGAGCAAGGCCGCGCCGATCCGACGTCCTTCTCGGCTCGCTGCAGTTGTCCACACCATCGCGGGCACCCTCTGAGTGCGAGGTGGGGGGCCACGTCTGGTCGATGGGCCGGTTCTCGCGAGCGGAACGGGCACCGATCGATCCCCCTTAAGTTGTCGAGTCCGGGCGGGACGGACAATCCCCCTTCCGGCGTTGCAGCCGCTTCCCCGAATGAGGCCCCCACCGACCCTCCGGGCCAGTCCGAAGCCGGTTGCGTCGCCACGTTTCAGCCGGTACGATTGGGCGTGCAGCCCTAGCCGGAGCAGGAGAGATGAACGTGAGTAACCCGTCGAGTCACGTCCGGCCCCCGGGGCCTGACGTGGAGGCCCCACCGAGCCCCCCCTCTAGCGAGTTCGGCGAGATGTTCGAATACCTCGCGGGCCGCTCAGGCATGTCACGCCGGAACTTCATCAAGGGAGTCATCGCTTCCGGAGTCGCCGTGTCGGGCCTGCCGTACCTTGCCAGCGCGACTTCCAGACCCGCGCTCCAAGCGGGCGCAGCAGAGCGCTTAGTCTCGCTCAACGTAAACGGGCAGACCCGCCGGGTGGACGTCCTTCCGAACGAGACCCTGGCGATGACGCTCCGCTACAAGCTCGGCCTCACGGGCACGAAGCTCGGGTGTGATCGGGCGGAGTGCGGCGCTTGCACGGTCCTTGTCGACGACGTCACGCACTACTCGTGCTCGACGCTGACCCACAGGGTCAGGGGTCGACAGATCACCACCGTCGAAGGGCTTGAGAGCCCGTCCGGCGAGCTTCACCCGGTCCAGCAGGCGTTCATCGACGAACTCTCGCCCCAGTGCGGCTTCTGTACGCCCGGACAGGTGATGGCGGCGGTAGGGCTGCTGCGGGCGAACCCGAACCCGACGCGTGAAGAAGCTCGTCAGGCGATGTCCGGCAATATCTGCCGGTGTGGTGCCTACGACCAATACCTGAACGGGGTCATGCGCGCGGCACAGGAGGTGCAAAATGGCGCTGATCGGTGAGAACTTCACGCCTCCTGGACTGCGAGCCAAGGTAACGGGAGCAGCCAAGTACGCGGAGGATTTCCGTGCGGACGGGATGCTGCACTGTCGACTTCTCACGAGCCCCATGCCGCACGGCCGGGTGCGGGGGATCGACGCGTCGGAGGCATTGGCCATGGAAGGCGTCGTCGCCATCCTCACAGCCGACGAGGTACCCGAAATCCCCGCCCCCGGAGATCCAATCCTCACGAACGAGCCCCACTACGTGGGGGAACCGATTCTCGCGGTCGCAGCCGTCGACGAGACCACGGCCCAAGATGCGATCGGGGCGGTCAAGCTGGATCTGGAGCCCCTGCCGTTTTGCGTAGATCCCTTGGAGAGCCTGCGCCCCGGCGGACCCAACGCCCGCACGGCCGGCAACGTCGCGGTCCGAGGTGAGGGCGTTCAAGAACGGAAGTGGACGGCCGAGGATTTCGTCGAGGCCGCCGAGGGCAAGCTCCCGATGGGCGACCCGCTGGTGGACTGGTCGTACGGGGACGTGGAGGCCGGCTTCGCCGCGGCCTCGCTCGTGCTCGACGAGACGTTCGTGACCGCAAACACGTCCCACCACTCCATGGAGCCCAGGAGCTGCATGGCGTATTGGCAGAACGGCAAGTGCTACGTCTACGGATCGAGCCAGAGCCAGAGCTTTGTCGTGCCCGGCCTCGCCGAGTACCTGGGGATCGAGCAGGACGATCTCGTCTACATCGCCGAATTCTGCGGAGGGGGGTTCGGGTCGAAGGGCACCGCCTATCCCATCATGGCCGTACCGGCCTATATGGCCCGGAAGACCGGACGACCCGTTCTCATGCGCATCAGCCGAGCGGAGGAGAACTTCATCGGGTCGGCGCGCCCCGGCTTCCAGGGCCGCATCAAGATGGGGTTCCGCGACGACGGGAGGATGACCGCCGTCGACATGTACATCGTCCAGGAGAATGGCCCAAACTCCGGAAGCGGCGATCACAACTCTGCGGGCAGCGCGGTGTCGATCGTCTATACACCCCTCGCGATGCGTTACCGGGGCATGTCCGTCCTGACCAATACGCCGGCCACGGGCGCGCAACGCGGGCCAGGGCAGAACCAGATCGCGGCAGCCGTCGAGCCGCTGCTTGACAAGGCCGCCCGCCAGCTTGGACTGGATCAGTTGGAGATCCGTCGACTCAACGCCCCCGACAACGCCTCGCTCTACGGACCTCGCCAGGGACCCGTGACAAGCGCATACATGCGCGAAGCGTTGGACATCGGTGCGGAACGCTTCGACTGGGAAGGCAAGAAGGCCCAGAGCGGCCGGCGAAGCGGCTCCAAGGTGATCGGCGTCGGTGTCGGTCAGGCCTTCCATTCTGCCGGCTCGAGCGGCTACGACGGCTTGGTCCGCATTACCCCCGACGGCGTGCTGCACGTACACACGGGGGTCGGCAACCTCGGAACGTTTTCCTACGCGTCCACGTCACGGGCCGCCGCCGACGTGCTCGGCATGCGGTGGGAGAACTGCGTGATCGAGCGGGGCGACACCAGGAAGGGGTTGCCCTGGAACCTCGCCCAGTACGGAAGCAACACCAGCTTCACCATGACGCGCACCAATTATGTCGCCGCCATGGACGCCGTCGAGAAGCTGAAAGAGATCGCGGCGATGGAGTTGGGTGGATCGGCCGACGACTACGACATCGGCGAGGAGACGGTGTTCCAGAGGGCCAATCCGTCGCGGCGACTCACCTACGCCCGAGCGGCCGAGCGAGCCATCGAACTCGGGGGAAGGTACAGCGGCCACGAGGTCCCGGACGATCTCAACGAGATGACGAAGTCGGCGGTCGCGCGCCTGGCTGGCAGCGGCCTGATCGGGGTCTCCAGGGACAACTTGGAGCGCAACGGGATGGTTCCGGCGCTGGCCGCCGGCTTCATCCGAATCGAGCTCGACATCGAGACGGGCCAGTTCGAGATCCTCGACTATTTGGGTGTGGCCGATTGCGGAACCGTGCTTCACCCGCTGGGTCTGGCCACACAGATCAGCGGAGGCGCTGTTCAGGGCTTCGGCATGGCCGCCCTCGAGCGGCACCTCTACGATCCGCACTACGGACTGCCGGGTACGATCGGTCTGCATCAGACCAAGCCGCCATCGTATCTGGACGTCCCACTGGAGATGGACTGGGCGGCCGTCGACATCGCCGATCCGCAAAATCCGGTGGGATCCAAGGGCGTGGGAGAGCCCACGATGGGCTGCGCCGCCGCGGCCCTCCTCTGCGCCATCTCCGACGCGCTGGGAGGCCATTACTTCAACCGTTTCCCGGTGGTGCCTGACATGGTGGTCAACGCCGCTGCAGGCCAGCCGCAGTCCTACACACCGCTGCAAGTCAACACGCCGTGAGGAGCCGCCCATGTTGAAGGATATGATGCCGCACTTCGAGCTGTTTCAGCCGGCGGACCTGGATAACGCGTTCGACCTGCTCGACCGCTTCGGTGCAGATTGCTGGACCATCGCCGGGGGACACGACAGCCTGGGGTGGTTCAAGGACAGGGGCAAGCGGCCCGCGGCCGTCATAGACCTCGCCGGCGTCCCCGGGCTGGCGGGCATCCGGCAGACTCCCGAGGGGCTCGAGATCGGAGCGATGACGACGCTTACAGCCATCGAGACCGATCCCGTCGTTCGGGAGAGTTACGGCCTCTTGGCCGAAGCCGCCCTCTCGGTGGCCAGCCCTCAGATTCGCAACACGGGCACCCTCGGCGGCAACCTCTGCCAGGACACCCGCTGCTGGTACTACCGCTACGGGCTCGCCTGCTACCGCGCTGGAGGCAACACCTGCTACGCCAACACACCCGTAGGCTCGAACCGGGAGCACTGCATCTTCGGGGCCAGCCGCTGCGTGGCTGTGACGCCCTCGGATCCCGCGCCGGCCCTGGTCGCCCTGGATGCCTCGATGGTGATACGGAACTCCAACGGAGAGCGGGTCGTGGCGGCCGAGGATTTCTTCATGAAACCTTCGGTGGACATCACGCGCATGACCGTGCTCCAGCCGGAGGACCTGCTCACGCAGATCCGGATTCCCGATACTTGGGCCGATGCGACCTTCTACTTCGAGAAGGTCGCGGACCGCGGAAGCTGGGACTTCGCGCTCGTGAGCGTCGCCGCCGCCCTCAGGGTGGACGGGGACCAGATCATGGATGCGAGGATCGCGTGCGGCGGGGTGGAGTGCATCCCTCGCCGCCTCACGGCTGTCGAGGAGCTCATCATTGGCCGGTCCAAGAATGAGGAGACCGCCAGCCTCGCGGGAGAGCTGGCGGTCCGTGGAGCAGAGCCCTTGAACCACAACCACTTCAAGGTGCCGCTCATGAAGAACCTCGTTCGAAGAGCGGTGCGCGACGCCTGACCGCGCAGGGTCGGGTCGGCAGCAAGACCCAGCACCTCGGACGGCGGTGCTTGAGTGGAGGACGTGAGTCGAGGCCACGATAGCAGCACCTCCCGGCCCGCTTGCCCGTACCACTCAAAACCAAGACCATCCAAGCGAATACCACGCCCGCAAGGGTACAGGGGAGCAACCTCGCTCGCTCTTTCTTCCTCTCCCGGGGACGCGGGGTGGGCCGGCTCGGCCGCCTTTGCCGAACAGTGGGCTCTCGCCGGGATCGCTGACCGTTACAGCCGGTTCCCCGTGGCGCCCCCCGCCATCCGTCCGATCACGGGCTGCTCGCGGCCCGACCCACGCTCGAGATCAGCCCGTCCCTAAGGAACTGATCGAAGAAGGCCAGCATGTCGAGCAGCATCTGGCGCCGGTTGGCCTTCCCGCGCACGTAATAGGTCTCTCCCTCGTACGTCTTGTAGCGGAACGGTTTGTAGTGGTTCTCAAGCTCCTGGGCGAAGATCTCGGACTGGTCGGAGCCGGGGTAGCGCCCCACCCCGTGGATGAGGAACAGGGGCGTCGACACATCGGCCACAGCGTTGATCGACGAGCTGTGCGCCCATACGTGCTCACTCGTGGCGAAGGAACCGAGTTCGTACTCGAGAAGCTTGATGTGGCGAAGCTCGTTCTCGCCGTTGTAGAAGTGGACCCAGTCCGCGTAGCCCGACCCTGGAATCGAAGCCTGGAAGACGTCCGGAGCGAACGTCACCGCGTTCATGCTCATAATCCCACCGTAGCTCGTCCCCGTGATGCCGATCTTACTCGGATTCACGTACGGCAGACCTTTCACGTACTCCGCTCCGGCCACGACGTCCTCAAGATCGCAGTGGCCCCAGCAGCCGTTGTTGGCGTCCTCGAACGCCTTCCCGTAGCCTGAGCTGCCGCGGATGTTGGGGAGCAGCAGCGCGTATCCACGCTGGGCGAAGAACTGGACGTGCTGCTGGAACGTGTCGTGAAACTGGCTCGTGGGTCCTCCATGGATCCAGAGAATCCCAGGCACGCGCTCGCCGGCTTCAATGCCGGGAGGTGCGTACAGATACGCGGAAACGTCATAACCGTCGCTGCTCCGGTAGCGTACCTTCTCAGGCACGACGAGGCGCTCCTCGAAGTTGCCCGCCGGCACGGAGTTGGTGAGCTGTCGGCTCGCGCCGCTCGGCAGCGACACCACGTGCAGGTCGTCCGGTGTGGTGACGGTGCCGAGAATGTAGGCGATCTCACTGCCGTCGGGAGACCATGCGGGGCTCGACACACGCCCCATATCGGGCGCCACCACGACGCGCGGATCGCCTCCCGCCAGGTCCACGACCCGAAGCTCGTGACGACCGTCATGGTTTTCGGTGTACAGGATCGAGCGGCCGTCCGGCGACCACTCGGCCGAACTCTGATCGGCCTCGGCGGGCGCGATCTGGCGGGGCTCCCCTCCTTCGAGGGGGACGACCCAGTAGTTGATCCAGCCGCTTCGGTGTGACGGGAAGAAGATGTGCTCCCCGTCGGGAGAGACTCTGGGATATCCGAACTTCGTGCCGGCTCCGTAGTCGAAGAAGTCGCGATCGGTGACGATGACTCGCGCATCGCTCCCGCCGGCGTCGATTTCGATCACCTCGTGATCGGCCCAGGTCTCGTCGAGCCGCACGTATAGGATCCGCCCGGAGTCCGGCGTCCACGTGGGGAACACCTCGTACCGCTTGTCGTCGGTGAGGCGGTGCACCCTGCCGTCCGGCACGGAGACCTTCCAGATGTCGTAGTTGCCATACCTGTCGCCGGCGAAGGCGATCCAGCGCCCGTCTTCCGACCAGGTCATGGAGTTGATGCGGGCTCCGAGATCGGTCAACTGCACCTCGCCTCCGTCCCCCGTCGACCAGAGCCATATCTCTGGAGCGCCGCTCTTGTTCGACACGTACGAAATCCACTCGCCAGATGGCGACCAGCCGGGCATCTGCGACGCCAGGAAGTGGCCGGCACTCCCTGCGTTGAGCGGGACGAGCGTCGGAAAGCCCCCCTCGGCAGGCAGAGTGGCGAGTCCACCGACCACGCTCGAGGTGAAGAGGATGCGCTCTCCGTCCGGGGCCCAGGCAGGTGGGCCGCTGATCACCGAGCCGATCGAGAGCAGTTGATCGACGGTCAGGACGTCTGATGCCTCCTGTCCGTGGGCCGCGATCGGAGCACCGAGAAGAGTGGGTCCGGCAAGAAGCAGTCCATACACCATCCCACGTTTCGGCATAATCTCGCGACCCTTGAGCGACCCTAGGCGAGTCCACATCCTGCGGACTCGGAGAACGGCTCCCGGCATAGCGTACACTCCTTCCTGACGGTCCCGAAATAGCAGTGCTCCCCCCAGGGGAGCACGGCGAGATCGGTCAATATGTCGGGGCAGGATGCCTGGGGCCAGCGATCCGATCCGCGTTCGCTGAACCTCCGAGCACGGTGAGCTGTCGCGTGAACTTCACGATCAGGGATCGACCGAGGGGGTTCCTGTAGTCGTCGATTCCCCGGATGTCGTTGCAGACGATGAACAGCCCTCCCCGCCATGTTCAGCGATCCGAACCGTATGTTTGCCGAGACCGGTCGATCTGATCCCTGTACTGAATGAGCGATTGAAGATCGATCCGCGGGGTGAAGGAACAGCCGAGGCTCACACCTACGAGCGCAGCGCGGCCCCGCTACGGAGAGCGACCGTACCGTTTGCGCTCACCCGGTCCCCGACAAGATACTCCCCACGTGCATGCGGCCATCGAAGGAGAGATCGGAGGAGCGGTTCGTGTTGGATGCGAGCGCGGCCTCCAATCCGCCATCGGTGCCCGCCGGCACGGTCACATCGGTCCCGATGATCGACAACGGGTCGTACAGCCCTTCGAGCACCCAGTGTGCGTCCCCGTGCGCAGCTCCATGCCGCTCGGCCACTCCCAGCGAGTATCGATGTGCTGTGGGGGCCGACTCCTCGAATCCGTGCTCGGCCACCTTCGGGCGTCGATCGAGGTGGCCACCGTCCGGCTGCCGTTCCCGTTCGGAGTGACATCCAGCCGGATCATCATCGAATGGAGTGCCTCCCCTGTTGACTCGGTGTCCTCCGATCTCCAACATCCGGCGGCCAGCACGTGTCCTCGAAGGAGCCGCCCCACCTTCCCATCGGCGGACGCCGGACGCCTTCTCACCTGCAAGAGTCGACGATAGATGGCGCAGAGCCCGGTTCGAGTCGTGCCCCGCGGGATCCTCCTCCCGGCAGTGTTGTTCGGCCTCGTCCAACCTCTCGCGGGCCAGGTGTCGGCCAGCGCGGGAAGCGACGACGCGCTTGTTCCTCTGATCGCGCTCTCACTCGACAACGGCGGAGAGATCGATGTGGATGGGCGGATCGACGAGGAAGCGTGGGCCAGGGCGGTGCCGATCACCGACTTCACGCAGCAGGAACCGGTCGAAGGCGGCGTGCCATCGGAGCGGACCGAGATCCGAGTCGTTTTCGACGAGGACGCCATCTACATCGGCGCCATCCTCTTCGACGATCCAGAGGGGATTCAGGTCTTTCAGAGGCGGCGGGACGGCTTTCTGAGCGCGGACGACCGCTTTATGTGGATCCTCGACACCTTCCGGGACGGTCGCACGGGGTACTTCTTCGAGACCAACGCGGCCGGGGTGATGGGGGACGCGCTGATCTCGGGAGGAGGAGGTCGAGGAGGAGGCGGCGGGGGGGGTGGCGGCGGCCGGGCATGGGACGGCATCTGGGAAGTCGATACCTTCATTCGGCCCGACGGCTGGTCGCTGGAGATCCGGATCCCCTTCCGCACCCTGAACTTCGATCCTACCTCTGATACGTGGGGCATCAACTTCCAACGCACGATCCGGCGCAAGAACGAGGAAATCCTGTGGCGCGGGTGGCGGCGCAACCAGAGCCTCCGGCAGCCCGTCCACGCCGGACGGCTCACGGGCCTCAGCGGGATCTCCCAGGGAATCGGGCTGGAAGCGGTTCCCTACGCCGTGACGAACTGGAAGAACGTGCCGGGGGAGACCGATCCCACGACGTATCCGAGCGACATCGGGCTGGACGTGAATTACAACATCACCCCGAGCCTGAGGGCGGGGGTGAGCGCGAACACGGACTTCGCCGAGGCGGAGGTGGACGAGCGGCGCCTCAACCTGACGCGCTTTCCTCTTCGGTTTCCCGAGCGGCGCGACTTCTTTCTCGAGGGCTCGGGCGTCTACAGCTTCGCGCCGAGCAACGGGGCTGAGCCGTACTTCAGCCGGCGAATCGGGCTCCTTGAGGGGGAGCAGGTTCCCATCAACTACGCCAGCCGGCTCGCTGGCCAGTCAGGCCGGTACGAGCTCGGGTTCATTCACGTAAACACCGCTGAACTCAAGTCCGCAGACATCGACGGGGGCACGTTTGCAGGTGAGAACTTCACCGTGGCCCGGGTCAAGCGCGGCATTTTCGAGCAATCGACGATCGGCGCCATCTACACACGCCGCGCCACCGGCGCCGACCCCGAGGATGTAACCGCCATAGCCCCGAAGGACCGCCATACCTTGGGAGGGGACCTCTACCTCACCACCTCCCGGCTCTTTGGCGACAAGAACTTCACCTTCCAGGCGTTCGCCGCCTGGAACTCGAACCCCGACCGCGACGTCGCACGGTCGCTCTCGGACCTCACGGCGCGCGGCATCCGGATGAGCTATCCGAACGACATCTGGTATGCACACGTCTCCTACCGGGAGTTCGGAGACGACTACCGGCCGGCCGTGGGATTCGTGGCCCGAAACGGATTCCGGCGCGTCGAGCCTCGATTCGCCTGGAATCCTCGCCCGAACATCGACTGGCTCCGTCAGCTCGAGTTCTCGGTTCAGTTCCGGCACCTTGAGGACATCGAGACGGGCATCGCCGAGGAGCAGCAGTGGCAGATCACCGTCTTCGACATGGATTTCGAGAGCCAAGACAACATCGATATCGAACTCCAGCGCCAGCACGAGTTTCTCGACGCCCCGTTTGAGATCAGCGATGGCGTCGTTCTCGGGGAGGGGGAATACACGAACTGGGAGTGGTCGCTGTCGGCACGCACAGCAAGCCGGCGGATGCTGTCCACTCGAACCACAGTACGCTGGGGAGGGTTTTGGAGCGGAGACCGCAGACAGGTCGAGGCCACGCTGGACGTTCGCCCGAAGCCCGGCATCCTCCTCTCCGCCGAGGTGGAGGCCAACAGCGTCGAGCTGCCCGAGGGCTCCTTCGACGCGAACCTCTTCAGACTCGAAGGCGAGTGGAACATCACGCCCTTGGCCAACGTCCTGGGCAACATTCAGTACGACGACGTCACTGAGGTCATGGGCCTGTTCCTGCGGAGCAGGTACATCGTCACACCCGGAAACGAACTCTTTCTCGTCTTCACCCAGAACTGGCAGAACTTCGGCGACGGGCTCTTTGACAGGGAGCGCGAGTTCTTCACCCTTTCCCGGGGGGCGAGCGCCAAGCTCAACTACACGTACCGGTTCTAGTAGTGGCGATCCGCGCAGCCTCGAGTTCTCTTTTCCAGGACCGGTTCCCGAGGGGCCGCTTCGGGAATCTCTTCTTGTGCGGTCGGGCGGACTGCGCCGCGCCCGGCGAGCTGACCCGGTCAAGCCGGGGCGCATCCATCTGGGCTTCCACAGCCATGAGCGCTGAACCCGCATGGACCCCGTAACGCACGCAATCGTCGGCGTGGTGCTCTCGAGCCCGGTGGCATCCACCCATCCGGAGGCCGCAGCCGCCTTCATGCTGGGATCGGTGTTGCCGGACCTAGACGCCGCCAGCCGAGTGTTCGGCAAACGGGCCTTCCTCCGGGCACACCAGACCTACACGCACTCCCCACCGGTGATCGCCGCTATCGGCGTGGTGTTCGGAGCCGGCTTGGCCGCAGTCGGCGTTCGGGCTCCCCACGCGCCCGCGGCCCTTGTGGCCGCCATGCTCTTGCACAGCTTCATGGACACCACCAACACATATGGAATTACCGTGCTCGCTCCGTTCTCGCACCGGCGGTGGTCTCTGGACTGGGTCTTCTTTATCGACGCCGTCGTGCTCGCCGTCTCGGTCTCCGCCGCCGGCCACGTCGGTTGGACATGGTCACAGGGCAGGGAGGTCGCTTGGCTCATCCCCGGGATCTACGCTTTCGTCCTGGCAGCCTACTGGGGTGCGAAAGCCGTCCTTCACCGCAGGGCCGTCCGGTTGAGTCCGACGGGGACCGTCTCGTTGGTTCCCAGCGCCCTGATTCCATGGGAGTTCCTGGGCATGGCCAGGGAGGGACCCGTGGCCCGCCTCTTCAGGCTCGACGCCCGTGGGGGCCGGATCTCCGAAGATGGCACCCAAGAGATCCTCGACGAGTCGTGGTCTCGCCCCTTGATGGCGCTCCCCGAATATCGACTGATGCGGAGCCTGTCGAAGGCGTACCACGTGGTCGAGGCAACCGCGACGCCGGATGGCTCGGAGCTTCTGTGCAGGGACTTGCGCACCAGAAACTTCGGAGGGCGCTTCGGTGAGTTGCGCGTTCGTGTGGCGCCAGACGGGGCCATTGTCGGGGCGCACTTCAACGTGTAGACCGAAACGACGAAGACCAGCAGGGGGCCCCGGGGATCCCCTTGCTCTGCTGCGGAAGGAGCACCCACGTGGGCGAGCTCAACACGCTGACGGCGACGGACCTGATCGCGCGACGGCCTCCCCCGACCTCGACCGAGCTCCTTGAGGACTGCCTGGCACGGATCCAAGCGCGGGATTCCGAAGTCCGGGCCTTTACACAAGTGGCGTGGGACCGGGCACTCGCCGACGCCCGAGCCCGCGACGAGGAAAGGGACAAGGGAAGGACCAGGAGCCCCCTACACGGGATCGCCGTGGCGATCAAGGACATCTTCGACACGTGCGGGATGCCTACTGCGTATGGATCCCCGATCTGGAGGAAGCATCGCCCGGCGCACGACGCGTCGTGCGTGAGGCTGCTCCGAGACGCGGGGGCCGTCATCATCGGAAAGACGGTCACAGCCGAACTGGCGTTCACCGATCCGGGCCCCACGCGCAATCCGCATCACCTCATGCACACTCCGGGAGGATCCTCCCAGGGCTCTGCGGCGTCGGTCGCAGATCTCATGGTCCCGCTGGCCCTGGGCACACAGACGGCGGGATCGGTGATCCGGCCGGCGTCGTTCTGCGGCATCGTGGGCTACAAGCCCACGTTCAACTGGATCGAGAGGTCGGGCCTCAAATCCTTCTCGCAAAGCCTCGACACGGTCGGGATCATGGCCCGCTCGGTGCCCGACGTCGCGCTGGCGGCAAGCGTGCTCGTGAACCGCAGCTTATTCCCTCTCCAGCCTCTTGAGGCTCCTCCGAGGGTCGGAGTTTGCCGCTCTCCGGCGTGGGATCGCGCGCATGACGTCATGGAGGCCCACCTTGCGAAGGCAACCGCTCGTCTCCAGGAGGCCGGAGCGCGGGTGAGCAGCGTGGAGCTGCCGACCGCGTGCGACGGACTGCTCGACGCCCAACGGCGTATCGCGGGATTCGAAGCCGCGCGGGCTCTATCATACGAGCTCCGCGAGCACCCGGCCCTGCTCAGCGAGGATCTGAGGGCCCTCCTCCGCGAAGGCGCCGTGACGCCTCCAGAGGAATACGCTGCCGCCCGTATGCTCCAAGACCGGTGCGTCGTCCTCGTCGACGAGATCTGGACCGATGTCGACATCCTCGTCACCCCTCCGGCGACAGGGGAGGCACCGCGGGGACTTGAATCGACAGGTGATCCCTCTTTCAACGCGATCTGGACGGTCGTGGAGACTCCGTGCGTAACCGTCCCGGCGTTTCTGGGTCCGGCCGGGTTGCCGATCGGGCTACAGGTCGTCGGGCGTCGGCACCGAGACCTCGACACACTAGCCGCTGCCGAATGGGTACATCGCGCCCTGGTTTGATCCGAATCGTCGCAGGCGCTCAGGGGTCGGGACAGGCCCAGGTTACCAGGCGGACCTCCCTCGTCGGATCTGCACAGTATCGGGCCGAGTAGCGTCGCCCCGTCCCCACGCCCATGAGCGCCTCCAGGCACGGCTCCTCGCCACCGCCGCGGCATCGCAAGATCTCCAACGGCCCGGCGCTTACCCATCCGTCTTTTCCGGCCAGCGGCACGCAGTCGAACGCCAACGTGATTCTCGTGCGGCGACCGCCCCGAATCCGGTAGTCACCCTCCATCGGGTAGGTTGCGGGATCCCACTCACCGATATCTGCTTCCTCGAATTCCCGGAGCGCGTCGTCGGGGGAGACGGGAACGCGCAGATCGTCTCCCAGGAGCGGGATACGCCAGAGCCCTGAACTCACCGAGATGTGAGCGGCCAACGCGACCTGCACCCGGCCTCGGAAGGCGTGATCGATGAACACCCGTTGAAGGCCTCTCGACACGTAGGCCATCGGCAGTTCGGCCATCGGTGCGGCAACGCGGACGGCATCCGGGGCCCAGGGCAGTAGGATCGGCCGGTCCATGGCGGAATCTGCGTCGGCCGCCTGGTGGTCCTCGGGCACCCCCTCGGGCACGCACCCTAGGGCGGGAATCGCTGGAGCCGCCATACCGGCGGCCGCCGCACGGCGCAGAAACGTGCGGCGATCGCACTCTCCGGTCATCGGCGGCCTGGACGTCATGGGCGGAACCCGGGGCACGATGGAAGCGCGATGCACGGTAGAGCGGGCACTCCCGGGAAGCAAGGGCACGGGATGCCAGGGAGCGAGGCCCGGCTCGCCGTCCGACTCCGATCGGAATATCCTCTTCCCATGACCATGATCTTCGAGCGTCCACTTGCAGAGATTGCCGGGGCGCTACGCCGGCGCGAGGTGTCCGCCACCGAGCTGACTGAGGAGACGATCAGGCGCCACGAGGCGACGGAGTCGAGCCTCGCTGCCTACAAGCATTGGGACCCGAAGGGTGCACGGGACGCGGCCCGAGGAGCCGACGAACGGCTCCGTGCCGAGTCCGAGCCGCCGCCCTTCTGCGGGATCCCCGTCTCCGTGAAGGACCTGTACGGAGTGGAGGGGCTGCCCACTTTCGCCGGCACGGCCCGCCGGCTGCCCAGAACATGGGAGACCGATGCCTGGCTGATCCACCGGCTCCGGAGCCAGGGCGCCGTCTTCACAGGGAAGACGCACACGGTCGAGCTCGCCTTTGGAGCGGTCGGCGTCAACCCGCACTGGGACACGCCCTGGAATCCCTGGGACGCGGAGGTCGCTCGCATCCCCGGCGGCTCGTCGTGCGGCGCCGGCGTGAGCCTATGGACCGGCTCAGCTCTGCTGGCCCTGGGATCCGACACCGGCGGCTCGATCCGCATCCCGGCCTCGATGACCGGCACGGTTGGCCATAGGACGACCCTCGGGCGATGGCCGGTGGCGGGTGTCGTGCCGCTGAGTCCAACCCTCGACACGGTTGGCGCCCTCGCGCGCTCGGCCGAGGACAGCGCCTTCTTCTTCGGCGCCATCGACCCCGCCTGGGGCGATCCCCGGGCGTTCTTCCGTGAAATCTCGGGGAGGGAGGCTGCCGGCATCTCCGTCGGGATTCCCCGGTGCCGAATCTGGAGGGACTGTCAGCCGGACATCGCAGAGCGCCTCCACGTGACGCTTAGTGAGCTCGGCTCCTCAGGATGGGCGCGCACGGAGTTGGACGGGCACCTCCTCGACGCGGCGCGGGGCCTCTACGAGAACGGGGGCATCGCTGCCGCAGAGTGCTTGGCGTTCCTGAGGCGGGACCTGCCCGAATGGCTGGAGATCCTGCACCCGAGTGTCGGCCAGAGGTTGGCGGGGGCGCCACGGCTCGACTCCTTCGAATACCGGGAAGCGTTGGTCGAACGTGACCGGCTCGTGGGGCGAGCCCACACCCTATTCGACCGGGTCGACGTGCTGGCGCTCCCCACCGCAATCCTCACCCCCCCACCCTTGTCGGACGTCTCCGAGCTCGACCGCTACGTCGAGGTGAACCTAGGGGCCCTCGCGCCCACCTCCCCGGCCAGCCTGCTCGGTCTCTGTGCCGTCACCCTGCCGATCGGACTCGACGAGACGGGGATGCCGGTCGGGCTCCAGCTCGTGGCGCCCCCACACCAGGACGAGAAGCTGCTCGCGGTCGCGTTGGCCGCCGAGCGGGTGCTCGGCACGGCTCCCGAACGGCTTGGTACCCCGCCGGCGTGTAGGCCAGCTCCTGTCCCGGTCCGGGGCCTGCCTCCTCCGCTCCGCTAGGGGTTTCTTTCCCCTGAAGGCCCTTCGCCCGTAGCTTCGGGTCGGAGCCGGCACAACCGCACCGGCCGTGGTTATTCCCACGTCTTGGCTGGGCCGGAGTCGAGACGCCTCGGGCCGGCGGGCGGCATGACGCGGGCCGGAGTCCCGGCGTGAGCGGAGGACCTGACATGACGCACTGCACATCTTGGACCACATCTCACAGGCTTCTTTCTCCGGGCATCACGGCCCTGGTCCTCGGGTCCTGTCTGGCTCCCTCGGCGGTTGAGGGTCAAGGGCCCCACATCCTCTCCTACGGAGAGCCCGAAGCTGTTGGCATGTCCGCCGCCGTACTCGCAGGCGCCGTCGGACTGTACGAGGAAGCCGTCGCACGGGACGACCTAGTCGGAGCCGTCGTGCTCGTCGCGCGCAAGGGACGCATCGTCGTCCACGAGGCGTTCGGGTGGAGGGACAAAGGGCTTCGGCTCCCGATGGAACGAAACACGTTGTTCCGCATGGCCTCGAACACCAAGCCGGTCGTCGCCACCGCCATAGCGCAACTCGTCGAGGAAGGCAGACTCGATTACGACGACCTAGTCCGGGAGTACCTGCCCGAGTGGGACAACTACCGCTCCGGGTTCATCACCATCGGGCACCTCCTGTCCCATACGGCCGGCCTCCGAATCCCCACTCTCTTCGTGCAGCCGCTCATGGAGCCCACGCCCGAGCATCCGGGTGCTCCGACGCTCCAGCTCGAGGCGTCCCGTTTCGGAAGAGTGGGTGCCGAGGTCCCTCCAGGCGAGAGCTACAGCTACAGCAATCCGGGCTTCAACACGTTGGGCGCACTGATCGAGATCGCGGGCGGCGAGCCGCTGGAGGATCGCCTCAGGAAGACGATCTACGAGCCGCTGGGGATGGAGGACAGCTACAACCATCACGAAGGGCATGAGCTCGGGGGAAAGCTCGACCGCATGGGTGCCGTCTATTACGAGCGCGGCGACGAAGGGGAATGGAAGCCGGGCGGAACGCCGGGTGGCCCTGTGGCCTATCCGTTCTCCCGTGCTTCCGGCGGAATGATCTCGACCACCTGGGACTACGCGATCTTCTGCCAGATGTTCTTGAACGGAGGGATCTACGGCGGGGTCAGGGTCCTCGCGCCCCAGGCGGTGCAGCACATGACCTCGCCCAAGGTCCGCGTGTCGGGGATCGACGAGGACGCGACGTATTACGGCTACGGCTGGCGCCTCGCCAACGGCACCTTCGGCCACGGCGGCTCGGACGGGACGAACGCCTGGGTCGATCCCGGTCGCAGCTTGGTCGGGCTGGTCTTCACCCAGACTCCACGAGGCGAGAACCCGCTGAATCGCTTTCGCCAACTGGTGAACCTGTCGATCGAGGAACGATAGCGGTGCCCCGACGAGAGTGCCGCTCGGGCTTAGGAGTTAGGGAAGCAACCCGGACGACTCGACTGCCGGAGCGATCCACACGGGTCCTTCGGAGCGGGTCGGGTGACAGCGGGACGGGGGTGATTCCGGGGCCGGCTCAGCCCAACCCGTGCTTGATGGAGTGCCCCTCGACCAAGAACACGATGTCTTCGCAGATGTTGGTCGCGAGATCCGCGATTCGCTCAAGGTTCTGCGACACCAGGAGAAGCTGAAGCGCTCCGCCGATGCGCTTTGGGTCCTCGGTCATTTGGTCGAGTAGAGTCCCGAAGATCGAGCGGCGCAAGCGGTCTACGTGGTCGTCGGCAAGGCACACCCGCCGCGCAGTCTCGACGTCCCGCGAGACATACGCCGCCAGTGCGTCGGAGACCATCGCCCGCGCAGCCTCGGCCATGTCTGCGAACTCCCGTACTTCGGGGAGCGGATCAGTCTTCCTCAGGCGTTTCGCCGCCTTTGCGATGTTGACCGCGTGGTCGCCCATGCGCTCGAGATCGTTGGAGAGCTTGTTGGTGGCGATGATCTGCCGAAGATCCGTAGCCACAGGCTGCTGCAGCGCCAGCAGCTCCACGACCCGCTCGTCGATCTCGACCTCCAGTTCGTCGACTCGGTTGTCTCCCTTCCTGACCGCCTTGGCGGCCGAGGCGTCCCACTGGCCCACCGCCCCGACGGCTTGGCCGATCAGGTCCTCGACGAGGCCTGCCATCTCAAGGAGTCGCTCCTGGAGCTCATCCAGCTCGTCGTGGAAGTGACGTCGCGGCGGGTGCTCCCTGTTCATCCGAACCTCCCTGTCACGTACCCCTCGGTGCGCTCGTCACGAGGGTTGGTGAAGATCGCATCCGTGGGACCGTACTCGACCAACTCCCCCATATACAGGAACGCTGTGTAATCGGATACGCGGGCGGCCTGGTACATGTTGTGGGTCACGATTACGATCGTGTACCGCTCCTTGAGCTCGTAGATGAGCTCTTCGATCTTCTGGGTTGCGATCGGATCCAGGGCGGACGCAGGCTCGTCCATCAAAAGGACGTCGGGACGAACCGCAAGCGTGCGCGCGATGCAGAGCCTCTGCTGCTGTCCACCCGAAAGCGCATAGGCCGAGTCGAAAAGACGATCCTGAACCTCGTCCCAGAGGGCGCTCTGCGTCAACGAGTGCTCCACGAGGGCATCCAGATCGCCCTCGAATCCGTTGACCCGCGGGCCGAACGCGACATTGTCATAGATGGATTTCGGGAAGGGATTCGGCTTCTGGAACACCATCCCAATCCGGCGGCGGACCTCGACCGGATCAACCTCCGCGGCCAACAGGCTCCGGCCGTGGAACCGCACGTCCCCCTCGATGCGAGCGCCGCGGATCAGATCGTTCATGCGGTTGAAGCAGCGGAGCAGAGTGCTCTTTCCGCATCCCGATGGACCGATCAGCGCGATGACCCGCCGGCCCGGCACCGAGAGGGTGATGTCCTGGATCGCCGCCGTCCGGTCGTAGTAGACGGAAAGCCGCTCGACCTCAAGGGCGGGAGCCCCCGGACCGACATCGATGTCATAGGTGGTCGCCATAGCGTCAGAACCGTTTCTGATAGCGGTTTCGGAGCAGGATTGCGGTCGCATTCATCGTGAGCAGGAGCACCAAGAGCACGATGATACCCGCCGCCGCAAGCCCTCGGAACTCCTCCTGAGGCCGCGACACCCAGTTGTAGATTTGCAGTGGCAACACGGTGAACTGGTCCGTCAAGCCGGTGGGTGTAAAGGCGATGAAGCCCACCGCCCCGACCATGATGAGGGGAGCGGTCTCCCCCACCGCCCTCGAGAGGGCCAGGATCGTCCCGGTGAGGATGCCGGGCAATGCCATCGGGAGAACCTGATGGCGCACCACCTGCCACCGTGTGGCCCCAAGGCCGTAGGCCGCCTCCCGGATCGTGGCGGGTACGGCGCGAATCGCCTCCTGGGCACTGAGAATGATGATCGGCATCACCAGCAGCGAGAGAGTGAGCGCCCCCGAGATGACCGACCGCTCGAGGCTGAGCAGGCGCACGAACAGCGACAGGCCCAAAATCCCGTACACGATCGACGGCACGCCCGCCAAGTTTGCGATGTTGGTCTGGATCTTGAGCGTGATCCAGTTGTTCGGAGCGTACTCCTCGAGGTAGATCGCGGCTCCGACCGAGAGCGGGAACGCGATGAGGGCCGTCAGGCCAAGCACCCAGATGGAGCCCGCCAGCGCCGCCTTGATCCCCGCCCGCTCCGGAAAGCGGGAAGCGAAGCTGTCGAGGAAGTCGACGCTCAGCCGGCTCGAGCCATCCGCTGCGACGTCGATCAGCAGTACGCCCAGGGCAACGATGCTGACGAGCGTCGCAAAGCCGGCAAGAAGATAGAAACCGGCACCGAGGAGGCGGCGTGTGCGGTGGCGCCGGGTCGCGCGGACGGCCGTCGCCGGGACACCCTCGCTCACCGGTATTCCTCACGGAAGCGTCTGAGCACCCACTGGCTGAGCACGTTCATCGACAGGGTGACCAAGAAGAGTGTCATGCCGACTGCGAAGAGGGTTCGGTATACGATGGTCCCCTGGGGCGTGTCGCCGAGTGATGCTTGCACGATGTAGGCCGTCATCGTCTGGATCGACTCAAGCGGATTGAGCGTGAGGTTAGGCAGGTTACCGGCTGCGATAGTCACAGCCATCGTCTCCCCGATCGCCCTCGAAATCGCGAGGATAAAAGCGGCGATGATCCCTGACAGGGCTGCGGGTACGACGATGCGCGCCGACACCTCGAGCTTTGTGGCCCCGAGTCCGTACGCCCCCTCCCTCAACGCGTCGGGGACCGCGCGCATGGCGTCCTCGGAGAGAGACGAGACCGTGGGAACAATCATGATTCCCACAACGATGCTCGCGGAAGCCGCATTGAAGACGTCAGTCTCGGGAAAGAACGTCCGGAGGAGTGGCGTCACGAAGGTCAGCGCGAAGTAGCCGTACACGACCGTGGGAATGCCGGCGAGGATCTCGAGCGCGGGTTTGAGGATCCGTCTGGTGGAATCCCGGGCGTACTCGCTCAGGAAGACGGCGGTCAGCAGGCCTACGGGCAGGGCGATAAGCGCCGATCCTCCAGCCACCATGAACGATCCCGCGAGGAGAGGCAGCACGCCGAAGTGCTTCTCCTGAAACATCGGCTCCCACCGCGTGTCGGTTAGGAAGTCGAGAATGGAGACCTCACCGAAGAAGCTCACCGTTTCCTTAAGCAGGACGACCACCACGCCCACCGTGACGAGGGTGGACAAGGCAGCGCACAGGAACAGCAGGACGCTAATCCCGCGCTCCTTCAGGTTGCGCGTGGGCTTGAAGGTGAGAGACCCTAAGTCGGTGCTCACCGGCTTCGGAGCCTCCACCCTGAGCGTTTGCGGCCTCGGGACACCGAGCTAGAGATCCTCGCCCGTGGCTGCGGCGATTTTGCGACGCTCTCCCTCATACTGCTCTGGAGAGAGCGGGCGGTAGCCGGTTGCCGGTACGAGTTCAGTGGCATGGCGGAGCATGAAGTCCACGAACGACCGCACCTCAGGCCGCTCGAGAGCCGCGTGCTTCACATAGACGAAGAGCGGGCGGGACAGAGGCGTATACGTGCCGTCCTCGATCGACTCGCTGGAGGGAGACACGCATCCCGCGCCCCCGTCGACCTCGATGAGCTTGAGCCGGCCGGCGTTTTCCGAATAGTAGGCGTAGCCAAAGTAGCCGAGAGAATACCGATCTCCCGACACTCCCTGTACCAGGATGTTGTCGTCCTCGCTGGCCTGGAAATCCGGTCGACTCGCACCGCTCTCCCCCACGACGACCTCGGTGAAGTAGTCGAAGGTGCCAGAGTCGGTCCCCGGTCCGTACAGTCGGATCTCCTCCGCCGGCCACTCCGATCGGACGTCCCGCCAAGTCGTGACCGAGCTGTTCGGCTCCCAGATACGTCGCAACTCCTCGGTGGTCAGGCAAGCGACGAAATCGTTGGCGGGGTTCGCGATCACGGACAGGCCGTCCCACGCTACTGCGAGCTCCGTGAACTCCACTCCGGCATCCGCGCAGGCCTCGACCTCCGTCACGGTGATCGGACGGGATGCGTTGGAGAAATCCGTCTCGCCGCCGCAGAAGCGCTCGAATCCACCTCCCGACCCCGAAAAGCCCGCCGTAACGCGCACTCCGGGGTTCTGAATCTGGAACTCTTCGGCGAACGCCTCGGCGATCGGAAACACGGTGCTGGAGCCATCGATCTCCACCCTACCGGAGAGTGCATCGGCCCCTCCGGGCGATCCATCACCGGCGTCGCTGCCGCATGCCGCCAAACCCAGCACAATGATGGCACCAGGCCAGTGCAGCCTACCATAAACGTGCATTGCAACTTCCCCTTCTCTTCGGCCTTGCCGAAGGCGTAGTGCGAATTCGTCCCAAGGATAGGGCCGCCCGTCATCGAGCGGGCAACAGGAGTGTAACGAAATGGAAACGAAGATCGCCACTCAGCCAGATGGAAGCCGAAGTCGGATGGTCGTGCCCCGTCCGAGCTCGCTTTCCGCCTCGACCTCTCCGGCCATCGCCATCACCAGGTGGCGTACGATGGCGAGGCCGAGGCCGGTGCCGCCGAAGTCCCTAGCGCGAGACGAGTCGGCCCGGTAGAAGCGCTCGAAGATGCGGCTCAGCGACCGGGCCGGTATGCCCTCACCGCTGTCTCGCACCTCGACGACCACCATGTCCTCGCCGCCTTCCGAGATCCAGACGCCAACACTCCCACCGCGATCCGTATGACGGACGGCATTCTCCATCAGGTTCCGGAGGACCTGTACGAGTCCCCTGTGGTCTCCGATGATCTCCGCATCGCCCTGGATCGCGAAGTCAATCCCCGCGACGGCCTCGTGCGGATTCACCAGGTCCCAAGCCTCCGCCGCGGCGTTCGCCACACTGACCCGGTCCGCCGCCGCCGACCATCCTCCCGACTCCAACCTGGAAAGGTCGAGAAGATCGTCCACAAGCCGCTGGAGGCGGAGCGCGTTCTTCTCGATCGAATCGAGGAACTGCCTCCGCAGGCCCTCCGGTGGATCGTCGTCCAACAGGGTCTCGACGAAGCCGCGAATCGCTGTAAGGGGAGTCTTCAGCTCGTGGGAGGCATTGGCCACAAAGTCTCGTCGCACCTCCTCAAGCCTTTTCCGCTCGGTGATGTCGAGCAGTGTCGTCACCGCTCCCCCCAGGTCGAGCGCCCGGGACGAGAGGAAGAGGTGCCGATCGTCGATCACGATCTCGCGCGATTGGGTCGACCGCCTCACCGACGATTCGAGCGCACTGCGCAAGTCGGGGTGCCGCACGACCGCGCCCACGGGAAGGTATGCGGCTTCCTCGGGGAACTGGAGCATGGAGCGGGCCGCGCGGTTCGTCCGAAGCACTCGGGCGTCTTCGGTCAGCGCCACTACGCCCTCCGCCATGCAGTCGATCAGAGCCTGCATCTCGTCGTGGTCACGCTCAAGCTCCGACATCCGCTCCCGCAGCTCCTCGGTGAGCCGGTTGAATGCGACCGAGACGCCCCGCAGTTCTGAAACGTGTCCCGTCGGCACACGCGTTGAGAAATCGCCTTCGGTCACCCGGCGCGCGCGGTCGGCCAGCACAACCAAGGGTCTGGCGAACACGCGGCTCAAGAGGAAGGCCACGACGAGCGAGAAGAGCATCGCCAGGAGCCCGGAAGCCGTGACGGTCCAGCGGAAGCGATCGAGTGTCGCCTCGATCTCCGTTTCCGCCGCCGCAACCCTCAGGATCACGGGCTCGCCGTTCAGACTCGTGCGGCGGGCCCCATAGAGCAGTGGCACGCCGACGGTGGTGCTCGTCCGCTCCGCAAAGCTGACCGTACCCGGCCTGCTCAGCGCTCCGAGAACCTCCGGGCGGTCGATCTGGTTCTCGATTTCGTTACGTCGACGCGGATCGACGTAAGAGTCCCCGAGCACGACACCGGTTGTATCAACGAGAGTGACGCGATACCCGATCCGGCCCGTGACGACCCGCGCTAGCGAATCGGGCTCGATCCCGCCTGCGTTGGATATGATCCACTCGGCCAGCCCAATCTGCCGCTCGAGCTCGTCCTGAAAGGCATCGACGAGCTCCCGGCGCAGGCCGTGACCGACGAGCAGGTTAATCAAGAGGACAAGCAGGCCGACGACGGCTGCAAAGCCTGCAAAGAGCGGATGTTGAATGCGGACGCGCATCCCTTGGAATCTAACGGACGGGATTCGTTGCGCGACTCTTGGCTGCTACTCGGCCCCCTCCGGGACCCTCAGCCGGTACCCGAACCCACGCATCGTCTCGATCCAGTCACCGACCCCCCCGAGCTTGGCGCGCAGACGACGCACGTGCATGTCCACCGTTCGCGTTTGAATCCGGTCCGAGATCCGCGACTCCACGTCCCACGCCTCTTCGAGAAGCTGCCTCCGACTCTGGGTTCGTCCCCTCCGCTCGATGAAAACCTGGAGCAGTCGGAACTCGGTCGGAGTGAGGTTGATCTCCTTGCCGTCGACCGTGACCTGGTGTGCCTCGACCTCCAGGCGGATGGGGCCTGCGTGGATCACCCGGCCTCCGACGCCCCCGCCCCGCTGGCTGGCGCGACGAATGATGGCCAGCGCCCTCAGGACCAGCTCGCGAGGGCTGAACGGCTTCGTCAGATAATCATCCGCTCCGAGCTCCAACCCGGCGATGCGGTCCGCCTGCTCCCGTTTCGCCGTGAGCATGAGAACGGGGATGCGGGCCGTAGAAGGCTTGGACTTGAGCCTCTTGAGAACCTCGTCCCCGCTGATCTCGGGCAGCATACGATCGAGGACGACCAAGTCGAATGTGTCCCGTCTGACCGCGGCAAGGGCCTGAGTCCCGTTTCCCGCAGTTGCAACCCTCAAACCTGCGCGGGTCAACTGATACGCGATGAGGGCGGCGATGTCGGGCTCGTCCTCCACGACAAGGATTCGATGTCCATTGCTCGTCGAGGTCATCGCGGGCCTAGAGCTCATCGTAGTTCAGCAGCTTCCACCGTCCGGCGTACTCCACAAAGACATCGAAGGAGGGTAGGACGCCCCTTTCTCCGTTGTCGAGTCGCCGAACCGTGACTTGAGCCCCCGGATAGAGCCGGAAGCTCGGGTAGTCTTCGGGAGGTTCGGTCCAATCGACTGACACTAGCTCGAACTCGACCCCGCCGTAGCGCTCGAACAACTGCCTGAGCCCCTTGCGGGTGTTCGCCTCGTTCAGACTCCAGACGAAGTCGAAGGGTGTGTACTGCTTGTCCGGCATCTCCGGCCAGAGCAGCTTCTCGTACTCTTCGCGGGAGACGAGGAAGCCCTGGAGAGCAACCCTGTCCTTCTGAGCCAGGGCCTCCAACACCGCCTCGCCCAGGGCTTCCTCGCTATTCCTCGCGTGTTCCATCACTGACCGGCCCGCCGCTTCTCGGCACGCGGCCGCGCCGAGTACCAACAGCGTCGCCGCGAGACACCACAGGTCACGCCTGCCTCGGGTCACGGTCCGGCAGAGCCTCGGTGCATCTGGCATTTCCTGTCTCGCGTACTTCCTCTGTACCTTCTGGCCCTCAGTTTCCTTGCTCGTTGGTTCGGGAGTCGGATCCGTCGATCGACCACACGGTCCAGCCGTAGTACCAGGCATCGGCGAGGGAAGTACCCGGCTCCACCGCGCCTGGATAGTCGGTCGCCTCGAGCGTGCGCCCGTCCTCTGGTTGGAACAAGTTGACGCCGTCGAAGTCGACGGTGCTCAGATCGAAGGCCGTGTATCCGTCCGGTGCCGCGTCGGCGATGATGTCCGGAGGACTGGACTGCGACCCGATGTTGTTGTATCCGGCGCGGAGCCCGGGATCGGCGACGAGGTTGTTGAATCCCGCCGTCAGGAAGAACGCCTTGTTCTCTTCAGTCGTGTAGCCCGAGCATCCCTCGAAATTCTCGTCGCTGCCGCCGGCCTCTGCGTTGTTCCAGACGACCGAACCCTCGATCGAGAGTGTGGTCTGCGGGTCGGTCTGCCCGGCCAGACGGTTGTTCGCCGCCTGTACTGTGCCTGCGTTCTCGACGCAGAACCCTGCATCCCCGAAGTCGCGGAAGATCGAGTTGTAGACGCGATAGTGCGATCCCTCGCGGAACTGGACGCCTCTGTCGCCGTTGGGACCCCCGATCTCGCCGGTCTGAAGGTCCTCGTCGGCTCCGATCATCGTGGCGTTCGCCAGCACGGCCGTGGAACGGGGAGACGCGTCGGCGTCCTCGCCGTCGTTCGAGATCTCCATGCCGTTGTCCGCTTCGTCGCCGCGCTGCTGCCCGATGATGAACTGCATGAACCCGCGGTATCCGTCCGTGCCGTCCACGGTATCGTCGCCGATGCCCGTGACGACCAGGTGGTCGACCGAGGCGGCGCCGCCGAAGGGCTCGATGCCGTCGTCTACGTTGTAGTGAATCTGAACGTAGGAGATCGTGGTACCGGATCCCACGCCCTGGAGCGCCAATCCGTTGAGCTCGTCCGAGGGAGTCACCCGGTCGCCTGCGAACTCGATCCGAACGCCCCGGATGATCCCGGAGCTGTCAGTGTCGTTCGTGCCGCCGAAGAAGCCCGAATCGCCCTCGCCCTGCGCCTCGTCCCCGGCGTTGGTCTGCCCCATGCCGTTCACGATCAGCCCACCCCAGTCGCCGCGGTCCCGCTGTCCCCTCGGCTTGTCGGAGGTAAAGACGATGACCTCGTCCGCCGTAGGCCGGCGGGCTTCTCCGCCCGTGGCGTCCGCGATGAGCTGTGAGCCACGGCTCACGACGAGATACGCCCCCCGAACGCCCTGCGGCAGGTCGGTCTTGCCGAGGATCGTCGTGCCGGGCTCGATCGTCAGGGTGGCCTGGACGCAACCGTCCTTGGCCCCGTCCGTCCCGCAGTCTCTGCCCACGAACGTCGGCTGCTGGAGAATCCAGACCTTGTCGCTCGTCCAGGTCGTGTTCGTGAGGACGTCCTGGGTAACCACCTCGAACGTCGGCTCCTCTTCGGGAATCAAGGCGGCGACGACGCCCGATCCCGCCTCACCCACGGAGTTGATCGAGAACACCTGCGCAGCATAGGTCGCGCCCCGGGTCAAGTCGGCAAACTCTGCCGATGTCGCGGTGACGGTCTGCGTGCGGTTCGCTTCCCCGGCAGTGGTCAGGACCGCGCGGTAGCTCGTGGCATCAGCGACGGCCGCCCACGACACCGTGATCGTGACGCCGTCGACGGTCGCTGTCACTCCCGTAGGCGCCGCAGGCGCCGCCGGGGTGGGGGTCGGGGTCGTCGGCTGCACCGGAGCCGGCGTCGTCGGGGTCTCCTCGTCGTCTCCGCACGCCACTAACGCAAGTGGCGTGATCACGAACACGCTCAGCAGGGTGAGAAGTTTCATGCGCTGCATCGTTGTCTGTTCCTCGGTTTGGGAATGTGTGCCCGTGGGAGCATCACAACTCCCACGACAGGCCGACCGACACGGTCCGGCCCACGGAATACAACCGCTGGATCTGTGTGACTCCGTTCGCTTCCTGCTCGAACCGGAAGTCCGTGTTCAGTAGATTCGTCGCCTTGACCTTCGCGGTCGCACCCCCCACGAGGGGGAAGCCGAGCGAAGCGTCGAGCTGCGTGCGCGCCTTCTCGTAGAGGTCAGGGATTCCTCCGCCTCCCGCCGCCTCGAGGCGATCGCCGAATCGGTTCAGAAAAAGCCCCACCTCAAGCCGGCTGGAGTTGGCGTAGGTGAGAGCCGTGTTGAGTACGTAGGGAGCCTGTCCCTCGAGGGGCCGCGTGAGGTTCGTGGGATTGAAGCCACCCTCCCCCTCTCGCACCTGCACATCAGAGTGAATCAGCGAGAAGTTGGCCTGTAGCGAAAAGTCTTTGAGGGACTCCGAGAATCGTCCCAACGCCATCTGGGTTTCAGCCTCGAACCCCACCACCGACGCCTCCTTCGCGTTCTGGAAGGAGAACGCGGTTGAGGCGGCGGCGATGAACACCTGCTCGATCGGATTGATGATCCGCTTGTAGAAGCCCCCGACGGAGATCATGTCACCGAGACCCACGAACCAGTCCAAGCGAAGATCGGCGCTCGTGATCTCGGCCGGTGTCAGGTCCGGGTTGCCGAACAGCTGCCGCAAGCTGGTGGCCTCGGTGAACTGGAACGGCGCCATCTCACGGAACTCGGGCCGGTCGACCGTGCGGCTTCCGGCAGCCCGGATCTTCACGTTGTCCCCGGCTCCGAAGATCAGATTGACCGAGGGGGCCAAGTCCGTCTGGTCGATCTCCTGAAGGGTGTCGCCGCGCGAGAAGAGGCCCAGATTGTAGCGCTCGACCCGGGCGCCGGTGATCGCCTGGAATCTCTTCCCGAGCATCAGGTCGAGAAGCAGGTATCCGGCTCCCCGCCGATCTGACGCGTCGTAGAGGTCTCCGGGCTCGACGACATCCTCGATCGCGAACTCACCCCGGCGCCTGGCGTTCGAGACGATCGTCGCGCCTGCCAGCGCCTCGTCGAGGTCCTGCACGACTCCGCCGACGAAATCCCAGTTCAGCCGACGCGCCGCGAAGTCCCGGGTGCGCTCGCGGGCCTCCGCGCCGAATTTCACAGCCGCCTCATTGCCTAGGAACTCGAACGGAGTCGTCCAATCGAACGCGCCGGACATGTCGTCGTCCGTCATCTCGCTCCAGAAGTAGCGGCCCGACTCCCCGATCGGGTGAAGAAAGAAGTCGCCGTCGTCCTCGAGGTAGACAGCCTCGCGCAGGAGGGGCTCGTCTCGATTGGCTCGGGCGGCGGTCGCACGCCATTCGAGGCGTGAGTCTCCGAGGAGCGAGTGCTCGCCGGACAGCTGGCTCCAGAGCATCAGGCGGGACACGAAGCGGAGGCGGTCCGAGCGCACGATGCCCCCGATGTCCTCGCGGTTGTCACCGAGATAGGTGCGTGCCTCGTCCTCCGTGCTGAGGCTCACGGTCGTCCGGAGGCTCACCTTCTGATTCCGGTTCGGCTTCACGGTGAGGTTGCTGATCGTGCCCCACGTAACGTTCCTGGTGCCGCGCGTGAACCTGTAATCGACGTTGGGGGTCCGGACATCTTCGGGAATCGACGGATCGAACGCCGAGACGCGCCACTTGCGCTCGATCTCGTTCTCGCGAAGCGTGTAGACATCGCCGTAGTTCCCGGCGACGAAGTAGCCGAGTTCGCCCTCGTCGAAGAGTTCGGTTCGGCCTCCCACGGAGGCGTTGACGGTACGGTTGAGCGGGGTTCGCTGGAGTACCGGCTGAAACCCCTGATCGAGCTGCTGGAACGACTGGCCGATGGCGACCCGTTGGCCGGCATCGGCGGGGAGCCGCTGGCCACTGGTCACGTCACCCATGATTTGGTGGACGACGCTGGGCTGGTCACGCGTGCCGTCGTCGAATCCGAGCCAGTCTCGGCCCCCTCCGGCGTAGGCAAGGTATCCGTCCTGGAACTGGCTGTTGGTGTTGAAGCTCGACCCGAGCCCGAGCCGCACCGTCGTCTCGTTCGGAAAGTCCTTTGTCTCGATCCTCACCGAGCCGCCCGAGAAGTCGGCGGGGAGATCTGGAGTGTAGGACTTCTGGGTGCGCAGGCTCTGGAGGAACCCGGAGGGGAAGAGGTCGAGCGGAACGACTTCTCTCTCCGGCTCCGGGCTGGGCAGTGAAGAACCATTGAGCGACGTCTGCGAATAGCGCTCGCCCAGGCCGCGCACGAAGACATATTTGCCCTCCGACACGGTGACCCCGGTGAGCCGTTGCGCCACGTCCGCCGCATCGGAGTCGGGTCGCCTGCTGATCTCCACGGCGCCCACGGCCTCGATTAGCGACGGCGCCGTCCTCCTCGCGTCGAGGAGGAATACCTGCGTGTCGCGCTCCCGCTCCGCCGCGACGACGATCCCCTCCAGCTCGACCGCGGTCTCCTCGACCGTGAGGTCGAGCACGGTGACCCGCTCCGGCGTGACCACGACATCGGTCACCGTCTTCGTCGCATACCCGATCAGCTGAACCGTGACGCTGACCGTGCCGGCCGGAGCGGAACCGATCACATAGCGTCCGTCCATGTCTGTGAGCGAACCGACCACGCCGTCGTTGACGTAGACCTGAGCGTTCGAAAGCGGCCTGGCCAACGCAGCGTCGACGACACGGCCGACGATCTGACCGGTGTCCTGGTCCCGGCCCTGACCCGCCAGCGGAGCAGCCGCCAGCAGAAGGACCGGCCAGGCCCCGAGGTGCATGCGCAATAGTCTCATGGTTGTGTCTTCCCGATAGGTGGTCGGCCGCCCCATGGAACCCTGGCCGGCGGCAGACGAAGAGCGCGGTGTTGGATGCAGCAACGTTGCCCGACGCCGGTAACGGATCTGGCTGCCCTTTGTAACAACCTGGTAAATCGTGGAAGCCTCCTGTCACGGACGGGCCGTCACGCCCTTGCTGGCGGCGGGGCAGGAGCCAGGCTGCGACGTGCGGCTCCACGATGCAGGGGCTCTGTCGGCCACGCTCATCGAAGGCTGTGTCCCGCGTCATCTGTCGTGCTGTTATCTTCGATTTTTCGCGGATTCTTCGCCCGCCCGATCGCGGGCGGGCGGCACGAGGGGATGCATATGGCAAGGGTTCGGGTGCTGGTAGGAACGAGGAAGGGTGCGTTCGTGCTGACTTCCGACGAGGCGCGCCGCGATTGGAGGATCGAAGGCCCCCACTTCGGGGGGTGGGAGGTGATGCACGTGCAGGGATCGCCCGCCGATCCCGATCGATTGTACGCCTCGCAGTGGACCGACTGGCACGGGCAGGTCGTGCAGCGCTCCGATGACGGCGGGCGGTCGTGGGAGCCCGTCGGAAACGAGTTTGCCTACGAGGGAGAGACCGGCACACATCAGTGGTACGACGGGACGCCCCACCCCTGGGAGTTCAAGCGGGTCTGGCACCTGAGGCCGTCGTACGACGATCCGGATACCGTTTTTGCGGGCGTGGAGGACGCGGCCCTCTTCCGGTCGACGGACGGCGGCCGGACGTGGGGGGAACTCGCGGGGCTTCGCACCCACGGCGCGGGAGAGCACTGGGCTCCGGGCGCCGGGGGCTTGTGCCTCCACACGATCCTCGTCGATCCCGCAAACCCGCAGCGCATCTACGCGGCGATCTCGGCGGCCGGGGCGTTTCGCACGGATGACGGGGGCGAGTCCTGGACGGTCGCGACCCGAGGGCTACGTTCGAAATACCTTCCTGAGCCCGAGGCTCTGATCGGCCACTGCGTGCACAAGCTCGCACTCCATCCGTCCAAGCCCGATACGGTCTTCATGCAGAAGCACTGGGACGTCTGCCGCAGCGACGACGCCGGTGATTCGTGGAGGGAAGTGAGCGGCAACCTCCCCTCGGACTTCGGCTTCGTGATCGACGTGCACGCACACGATCCCGAGACAGTCTACGTGATCCCGATCTTGAGCGACTCCGAACGCTATCCGCCCGAAGGCAAGCTCCGCGTTTACCGGAGCCGCACGGGCGGGACGAGCTGGGAGCCGCTCAGCAACGGCCTCCCGCAGGCGAACTGCCACGTAGGCGTCCTGCGCGATGCGATGGCGGTCGACTCCCTGGATTCCTGCGGAATCTACTTCGGGACCACGGGCGGTCAGGTATACGCCTCCAGGGACTCGGGGGACACGTGGAAGGCGATCGCGGAGCACCTGCCCCGTGTGTGCTCGGTTGAGGTTCAGACGATCCCGTGACGGAGATCAGAGTCGCGTTACCGATGCACCTCCGCACGCTCGCCGGGATCGACGGCGAGCTCCTTCTCAAGGTCGCCGATCCTCCCTCGATCACGACGGTGCTGGACTCCCTGGAGTCGCGCTATCCGATGCTTCGAGGCACGATCCGTGACCACGGGGCCACGACGCGCCGGGCGCTCGTCCGGTTCTTTGCCTGCGGCAAGGATCTGTCGCACGAAGCACCCGATCTGCCCCTCCCGGACTGCGTGACGTCGGGTGCGGACGTGCTCTTGGTGGTCGGCGCGATCGCGGGGGGGTGAGCCCCTCGTCCAATCCCCGAGACACCGGTCACGGAAAATCAAGTGGTACGGGGAGTCAGACGACGCCCAGTGCATCCGATATCTCCCCGATCACCCACTCATCCTTTTCCCTCTCCAGCCTGGCGCCAAGCTGGAGCGTGGCGGACCGAGATCCGACCTGGCCCAACGCCCACGCGGCGTGGCCGCGGACCAGCGGCTCAGGATCCTTCAGCGCCCGGATCAGCACATCCACCGCGTCCTCCGACCGCCAGTTGCCGAGGGCTACACAAGCGTTTCTGAGGAGGCCAGAGCGCCCCGCCCGCTTGATCGGCGACGCCCTGAACATCTTGCGGAAAGCGGAGTCGTCAACGGCGAGCAGCCGCTCCGCCAAGTCGACGAGCTCCGGCCCGTCCACACCTTCCTTCGCCTGATAATCCGGCCCTCCGGAGACCTGCGCGAACGCCTCGTTCCACGGACACGCCTCTTGGCAGATGTCACACCCATAGACTCGATTCCCCATGAGCGACCGCAGCTCGGAGGCGATGACTCCGCGGTGCTCGATCGTCAGGTAGGAGATACAGCGCCGAGCGTCCATGCGGGGCGCTCCGCGGGGGTCGCGGCCGAGGAGTGCTCCGGTCGGACACGCGTCGAGACAGCTCCGGCACGTCCCGCAGTGATCGGCGGCGAAGGGGTCGTCCGCCTCAAGTTTCAGATCGAGCAGCAGGACTCCCAGGAAGAAATACGATCCGCGCCTGGGATGGATGAGCATCGTGTTCTTGCCGAACCAACCGAGCCCCCCCCGCTCGGCGAGCTCCCGCTCGAGGATCGGCCCGGTATCCACGTACACACGACCCAAGACGGGCTCCTCGCTACGTGCCTGGATCCATCTGTGGAGTTTGGCGAGCCGCTTCTTGATGACGTTGTGGTAATCGCGGCCCCGCGCGTAGCGCGCGATCACCGCCCGTGCCGGATCATCTGGCACCCCCGGAGGATCCTCCTGATAGTAGTCGTGCGCGACGACCACCGCCGACCGTACGGACGGCAGCGTCCGCCCCAGGTGCGCCCGTCGAGCCACGGCGTCCTCCCGGGATAGGTAGCTCATCTCCCCGTGGCTATCGTCGCCGATCCAGGACCGGTAGAGGACCATGTGTCGACTCGGCTCCACCGATGCGATTCCCACCGCATCGAAACCCAGTTCAGCCGCATACTCCTTGAGCTCGGTGGCGAGCGTCATCCGCCGTCGGTCCGGCTTGGGGGCGCTGTCCGGCCCGTCGCTCCCTCGAAAACAAGACCCGCAGGCACAGCCTCATGCCTCACTGCGGTTCCTTCTCCGCCGTCCGGCCTCCCCCGGGCCGCACGCCGAACGAGAGCGCGCACTTCGTGCGAGCGGGGGAGAGAGACGTCGAGCAGGGGCACGAGCGTTGATCCGGAATGCCTGAAGTAGTAGACCTATCCTCTTGCTGCCCCCCTCTCACGGCAAGGGCGGAAGACCGCCGAGGACACCCCATGGACGTCACCAGGCTTCGGGCGGAGTTCCCGATCCTCGAACGCAAGATCTACTTGAATTCGTGCTCCCTCGGCGCACTGTCGCATCGCGCCGCGGAATACCTGGAGGCCTTCCAGGATCTCTGGCACGAGCTCGGGGCCTCGGCGTGGTATGGCCCGTGGTGGGAGAAGCTCGCGGAGCTCCGGAGTCGAGTCGCCCGCTTTCTCGGGGCCCCGCCCGGCCAGGTGGCACTGCTGCCCTCCACCTCGGCGGCCCTGTCCGTGATCGCCGAGAGCGTCGACTACGGCCGGCGGAACCGGGTCGTCTGCACGGAACTCGACTTCCCTACCCTGGCCTACCAGTGGGCGGTCAAGCCCGAAGTGGAGCTTCTCGTGCTCCCCAGCCACGACGGCATCCAAGTCCATCCGGAGCAATTCGTCGAAGCCGTCGACGACCGCACCGCCTTCCTAGCGACCAGCCACGTCTTCTACACGACCGGCTACATCCAGGACTTGGGTGCGCTGGCCGAGATCGCACACCGGTCGGGAGCCCTCTGCCTCGTCGACGGCTACCAAGGTCCCGGCCAGATCCCCGTGGATCTCAGCGCTTCCGAGGTCGACTTCTACACGACGGGTCCCCTGAAGTGGCTCTGCGGCGGCCCCGGTCTTGCCTACCTGTACGTGCGCAGCGATCTCGTCAAGCGCCTCACGCCCCGCATCACCAGCTGGTTCGCAGCCAACGACCAGTTCCATTTCGACCTCGAACGGTTCGAGCCTCACAGAGACGCCAGACGATTCGAGCTGGGCACCCCCGCCCTGCCGACCGTACACACGGCGCTGGGCGGTCAGGAGATCATCGAGGAGGTGGGTATCGGTGCGATCCGAGATCGAAACCGGGTCCTGGCCGAGCACTTGGTGGAGCGCGCGTGGGAATCCGGGTACGAGCTTACCGTCGCCCCCGTCCCCTCCGACCGCTCCGCCATCGTCATGATCCGGCACGAGGATCCTCAGGCCGCCGTCGAGCGCCTGGCGAGGAAGGGGATCATCGTGGACCACCGTCGAGGCCACGTACGTGTGAGCCCCCACTTCTACAACACCGTCGGGGAGCTCGACGAGTTGATGGAGGCCTTGGCCGAATTCCCGGCTTGAGGCTGGTGCGCCCCGATCCGCCGGGAGCGTGGCGCAGTCCGGGCCCCTCAGCCCCCGTCGCGTTTCCGCTCCCAGCGGTCTCCGTCTCTCGTACGGTATTTCCGCAGCACTTGCTCGAACGCGTCCTCGAGGTCGATCCCCTGCTCGTTGGCCATGCACAGGATCACAAAGAGCACATCGGCAAGCTCCTCCGCCAAGTCCTGCTCGCTCTCTCCCGGCTTCTTGGGCTTCGTGCCGAAGCGGTGGTTCACTAGGCGCGCCAGCTCGCCGACCTCTTCCATCAGCCGTGCGAGGTTGGCCAGAGGCGGCCAATAGCCCTCCTCGAACCGCGAGATCCACTCGTCGACCCGTTGCTGCGCGTTCCTCAAGGAACGGGCTCCCTCCTGGTTGTGGTCTTTGGCGGCTGAGGAGGGGCTCAACCCCGGCACGTCGAGGTCCGGGTCATGGCACCAGCACCACCTTCCCGAAGACCTCGCCGGCCTCCAGCCGTTCGTGTGCGCTCCGGGCCTCCGCAAGCGGCACCACGGCGTCGATCACCGGCTCGAAATGGCCCTCAAAGAGAAGCCCCATCACGGTGCGGAAGTCTTCGGGTGGCCCCATCGTGCTCCCAAGAATCGAAAGCTGCTTCCAGAAGACCGACCGTGCGTCGCTCACGACCTTCGGGCCCGCCGTCGCCCCGTAGGTCACGAGGCGGCCCCCGACCCCAAGGGAGCGGAGGCACCTCTCCCAGACCGCCTCGCCCACCGAGTCGAGAACGAGATCGACTCCACGCCTCCGCGTGTCCCGCCAGAGCTCCTTCGAGAATTCGACCTCGTGCCGGTCGTAGACCACGTCGGCGCCGAGGGCCGCGACGCGTCGGACACTTTCGGACCCGCTGGTAACGGCGTACACCCTCCCCCCGGCGTGCTTCGCAATCTGGATCGCCGCCGTCGACACTCCACCCGACCCCCCCGTGATCAGCACCGACTCACCCGGACGGAGACCACCTCGTCCGATGAGGCCGCGCCACGCCGTCACGAACGTCAGCCCGGCCGCCGCCGCGCGCTCGAACGGCACGTGGTCGGGGAGCTCCAGCAGGTTCTCGGCAGGAACCACGCAATACTCGGCCAGCCCGCCCTGAGTATGCTCGCCGATCACACCGAAAGGAGGGTCCGAGATCGACGGCCCCCGGTCTTGGCCGCTGTACCAGCCGTAACCGAGCGACGGATCGACCGCGACCCGCGTTCCAACCGGCACGCCCTCGACCCCGGGCCCCAGCGCATCCACGGCTCCAGCTACGTCCGACCCACCGATGTGCGGCATCGGGATCTCGAACGGGAGGCCTCTGCGGACCCACAAGTCCAGGTGGTTGAGGGAGGTCGCGCGGACCGCGATCCGCACCTCTCCGGGCGCCGGCTCCGGCCTCTCCACTTCGGCGAGGTGGACCACCTCCGGTCCGCCGTGCTCGGCGAAGACGGCGGCCCTCATCGTGCCGACCCACCTGCTAAGCCGGCTGAGCTGAGCTTTTCCATGTGCCTAACGACGTGCTCCATGATTCGTGATCTCCTCAAGAATACCGCGTAGCGTCCGGACGACCCGGATCGATTCATCCTCCGAAAAGATGAGCGGCGGCCGAAGGCGAATCGAGCGGGGACCGCACGGGAGCACCGCGAGTCCGCGTTGCCAGCAGCCCTGCTGAACCTGGCGCCGAACGTCGCCGTTCGGAAGATCCATCGCCACCAGAAGACCGCTTCCGCGCACGTTCGTCACGACCGCGAATTGCGCGGCCAAGCCTTCCATCCCCTCCCTGAGCAGGGCGCCTACACGGGCCGCGTTCTCCACCAACCCGTCTTCACGGATGATCTCCAGATACCGAGCACAGCGGACCATGTCGACAAGGTTGCCGCCCCACGTGGAGTTGATGCGGCTAGGGACGTGAAAGACGTTGGCTTCGACCTCGTCGACGCGGCAGGTGCTCATGACGCCGCAGACTTGGGTCTTCTTGCCGAACGCGATGAGGTCGGGCACCACACCGGTCTGTTCGTAAGCCCACATCGTACCGGTCACGCCGAGGCCGGTCTGCACCTCGTCGAAGATCAGGAGTACGTCGTGATGATCCGCGTATTCTCGGAGCCTTCGAAAAAACTCGGGGCGGAAGTGGCGATCACCACCCTCGGCTTGGATCGGCTCGATCAGGATCGCCGCGATCCCGTATGGGTCGCCTTGGAACGCAGTCTCGATCTGGGCGCAAGCCGACGCCTCCTTAGCCGCCACAGCTTCGCCGTCCATCGGAAAGTCGATGTAAGGATTAGAGATGCGTGGCCAGTCGAATCTGGGAAAATCCGTCGTCTTGGCGGGGTCGGTGTTCGTGACCGAGAGCGTGTAACCGCTACGGCCGTGGAACGCGTCTCGGAAGTGAAGGACCTTGTCCGCTCCTCCCTCGACGCCGAGCTCCCGGTTCTTTTGAGCCTTCCAGTCGAAGGCGGCCTTCATGGCGTTCTCCACGGCGAGGGCTCCGCCCGCGATGAAGAACAGGTAACGGAACTCGGGAGGGACCGCCAACTCCCGGAAGGTCTTCACGAAACCCGCGAATTCACGAGAGTAGATGTCACTGTTGGCCGGGTTGGCGAGAGCGGCGGTCATGAGGGACTGGCGGAATCCCTCGTCCTGCATCTTCGGGTGGTTGTGGCCCACCGGCAGGGTCGCGAAATACCCGTAGCAGTCCAGGTACTCCCTGCCCTCCAGTGCGTCGACGATGACGGCACCGTGGGACTCTTCAAGATCGATGACGACATGGAAGCCGTCGACGAGGATATTGTCACGCAGGACTGGGAACACTTGGTCGGCGGGAACTGTGACTCGGGGCATGACGCTCTCTCGGAGGAGTCGGATTCGAGGATCGACGGACCGGATGAACTCGGTGCCGGGGCGAGATCGCAAGCTGGAGGCTCCGTGCTCAGTCCCTCGGGGGATTGGGAGGAGCGAAGATGCCGGGGCGAGCGTCGACGGGGCGTAGCCTCATGACAGGCAATCTACGGTGCTGGCGCGGATGTTGGCGAGCGGGCGGGCGCGGGCGGGCACGAACCACCGCTGAGAGCCGGTCGCCTTGGGCTCCCCTGGGGCGCTTCCTTACCTTTCTGGCATCCTGAGCGAATCGGCCCTACACGGGAGGAGCATGGACACGCCGCAAGACGCCGACGCTTTCGAAGTCGAAGCACGGAACGAGGAGCCGGAGACCGACTGCGCCGCTGCGATTCCCGACGCCACGCTTGGCGGGTACTTTGCGGTGCATAACCGGCCCCCCGCATTCGAGGGGTCCGACGGCCAACCCTACACCGTCTCGATCGAGGTCGAAAGCGTGGCGAATCTCCTGGCTCCTTGCGTGGGCTATCTCGTGTTTCCGCGCTGGGCCGAGACGGGGCTCGGCATCGTGGGACATGTGGAGACGTTCGTTCTATGGGAGGGCAAGAGCCACGACGAGGTGCGAGGCCGGGCAGAAGCCCTCCCACTCACGGCCGTCAAGGCACTCCTCGACGAAGCCATTGACCGAAAGAACCGAGAGGCCCAAGCCGACACCGATGCTGCCTAGCGCCGTGACGTTCCCGGCCGAGGGGCCCAGGAACGTGTGGACCGTGACCGGCAGGTTCGCTCAGGAATCGCCCGTGGGCTTCGCCCGCCCCGAACTCCGCTCGAGGACGGGCCAGTGAGCGGTCCCGAGGCCCCGTTCCTCCGAGTTACGGAGGTCTTCCACTCGATCCAGGGCGAGTCCACATGGGCCGGGCTGCCGTGCACCTTCGTGCGCCTCACGGGATGCCCCCTCCGGTGCGTGTGGTGCGACACCGAGTATGCGTTCCACGGGGGCGAGCCCCGGTCCCTCGACTCGATCGTCGACCAGGTGCGCTCCATCGGCACTCGCCTTGTGGAGATCACGGGAGGCGAGCCGCTGGTGCACCCGAACGCGTTCCGCCTCGCCGAGCGACTCGTAGGAGAGGGGTTCACTGTGCTCGTGGAGACGTCGGGAGCGGTCGACGTGAGTCCGCTTGATTCGCGCGTGCATAAGATCATGGACCTCAAGTGTCCCGGCTCGGGCGAGGCCGACAAGAACCTCTGGGAGAACCTCCGGGCGCTGACGGCGCGCGACGAAGTGAAGTTCGTTGTGGCGGACCGAGCGGACTACGAGTGGGCGAAGGGCGTGATCCGGGAACGGGATCTCGATCGGCAGCTGGACGAGCGGAGCCTGGGCGCCCTCCTGGTTTCACCCGTGTGGGGCCGTCTCGCTCTCGCCGATCTGGCCCGTTGGATTCTCGAAGACCGGCTCCCCGTGAGACTCCAGACGCAGCTCCACAAGCACATCTGGGGCACCGACGCGCAGGGCGTCTGAGGCTCGGTGACCCGCTCGGCGCCACCAAAGCGCCCGAACCCCGCGGCGTGGCACAGGGGTATGGGGAACCGTGACCGAATCTTCGACCCCCCCCGATCTCCGGCTACAGAGGCTCGCGCGACTCCTCTCGACCGATCGGCCGGCCCCGCATGAGCCACCCGACGTGGACCACAGCGGGCAGGCCGCCGTGTCGCTGGTCCTCCGCGCGGCCGCCGACATGGAGCTCCTGCTGATCAAGCGCGCCGAAGCAGAGTGGGATCCCTGGTCGGGGCATATGGCGCTCCCGGGGGGGCGACGGGATCCGAATGATCGAGACTTGGTCGGCACCGCCGTGCGGGAGACGGCCGAGGAGACGGCCGTAGACCTCGAAGCCTCTGGGTGGCGGTTGGGGCGGTTGGAGCCCGTGCACCCCGCCGGCCCGCGGCTCCCCCGCCTCATGATCGTTCCCTACGTCTTCGGAGTCCCCCCTGAGATCACGGCCGTCGTGAACTCGCCGGAGGTCGATTCCGTGATGTGGGTTGACCTGTCCACCCTGCGGGATCCGGCCAAATCCCGGACCACCACGATCCACCTTCCCGAGGGCCCGACGGTGTTCCCGTGCTTTCGGGTGGGGGAGCACTCCGTATGGGGGCTCACCTACCGCATCGTGGCGGGTTTCCTCAAGCTCGTCGGCGGAGGCTAGCGCGAAGGAGCAGCGGTCACGGATTCTCGACCCACTCCGCGATGAAGACGTTGGTCTCACCCTCCTGGGCCTGGTTTCGGTTCGAGCCCCAGGCCAGATAACGACCGTCGGGGCTGAAGACGGGGAAGCCGTCGAACCCGGGCGAATACGTGATCCGCTCCAGCCCCGACCCGTCATCGTTGATCATGTAGAGCTCGAAGTCCCGGCCTGCGGCATCGTCCATGTTCGAGGAAAAGATGATCTTCGTCCCTGAAGGATGCCAAAACGGACCGAAGTTGGCCGCGCCGTTGTGCGTGATCGGCCGCTGCTCGGAGCCGTCTGAGTTCATCACGAAGATCTCGAGGGCACTCGGCCGGATCAGTCCGTCGGCAAGGAGCGAGCGGTAGTCCTCGATCTCCCGCTGACCCGCGGGACGGTGGGCGCGATAGACGATTCTCGATCCGTCCGGAGAGTAGAAGGGACCGCCGTCGTAGCCGAGCGCGTCGGTGAGCCGCCGGACATCCGACCCGTCGGGGGCCATGGAGTAAATGTCCAAGTCGCCGTCACGAATCGAGGTGAACACGATCCGATCTCCCACCGGCGAAAAGGTCGCCTCGGCATCGTAGCCGAAGGTGCTCGTCAGCTGGGTAGGATTCGACCCGTCCGCATCCGCCATAAAGATGTCGTAGCTGGGGTACACCGCCCATACGTAACCACGAGAGAAGTCCGGGGGAGCCGGGCACGCGCTGGAGAAGTGGTGTGTCGAAGAGTAGAGGATCTTGTCGCCGCCGGGATAATAGTACGAGCACGTCGTTCGGCCCTCGCCGGTGCTCACAATCTCAGCGGTGGCGCCCGCTTCGAGCGACATCGTGTAGATTTGGTCGCACCCACCGCCGCGCGGAGTGGACTGGAAGATGAGGCGGGTCCCGTCGAAGGAAAAATAGGCCTCCGCGTTCTCGCCCTCGAAGGTGAGCTGACGCACGTTCTTGAGACGCACTTCCCTCGATTGCCGCACCGCCCGGTTCGCTTCTCCGAAGGCGTCCGCGTGCGGAAGCCCACCCGCGGCGAAGGCGAGGACGGACCCGGCTACGGCGACCGTAGCCGCCAGCCTGGCGACCGGAGATACTCGGCGCTTTTCTTGAGAAGGATCGACCTCCGGGTGGTTCGTGTTTTCAGCAGTCATGACGGCTCCCAGGGGGATGCGAGCCCGACCGGACGGGATCCGGCCCGGCGTTGGCGGCTAGGGCGAGTCCAAGGGGTCGGGGGGAGTGGCCTTGGCACCGAGCAGCTCCAATTGTCGGCGAGCGTCCACGGGAGCGGATGCCCTATCGACGGCGCCCACCCCCCCGTAGGCCCTCGTGACCTCCACGACGCGGTCGCCGATCTTGAGGTCGACGAGAGGGCGCCCTCGGGTCCTCCTTTCCTGCGCCGGCACATCGTCCGCCGACAGTCGCAGGGCACCTCCCCCGGCAGTGACGACCATAATCTTGTCTTCCTCCAACACCTCCAAGGCCGACACCAGCGTGCTGCCCTCGCCCGAAGGTACGGCCATCGTCCCGAGGCCTCCCCGCTTCTGGAGCGGAAATTCACCCACGGCCGTGCGCTTGCCCAGCCCGGCGTCGTCGACGCTCATCACCCAGGCATCTCGACGCACAAGGAGCAGGCCCACCACCGAGTCGTCTCCCTTGAGATCGATGCCTCTCACCCCTCGAGCCGTGCGGCTCAGCACCGAAAGGTCCGTCTCGGGAAAGCGGATGGCCCGCCCCGCCCTCGTGAAGAGCAGCACCTCCCCGGCGCCATCCGACAGCCGAACGTCAAGAATCCGATCGCCTTCCCTCACGCCGGACGCGATCATGCCCCCCGAGCGCGGGTTCGAGAACTCGGAGAGCCTGGTGCGCTTCATGATCCCGTTCGCGGAAACGAACGCGACGAAGCGCTCCGCGTGCAGGTCGTCGACCGAGAGGACCGACACGATCGCGTCCCTGCGGTTGGCCCGGGTGAGAGCGTAGATGGACTGGCCCCGCGACGCCCTCCCCCCCTCGGGCACGCCGAGCACGGGGAGGAAATGCACGTGCCCCCCTTCGGTGAAGGCCAGCAAGCACCCCTGGGTGCGCGCGACGAAGATCCGTTCCAAGTAGTCGCGTTCGAAGCGCTCCATACCCGCGAGCGCCTTGCCCGAGGACACGCGGCGGCGGTAGAGGTGCATGGGGATCCGCTTGACGAAGCCTGCGTGGCTCTTCGTGATCACCACGTCCTCGGGCGCCAACGCGTCCTCCACAGCCGCCTCCCCGGCTTCGGCCTCTCCCACGATTACCGTGCGCCGATCGTCTCCGTACCTCGCTACGAGCTCGTCCAGCTCGGCGAGCATGATCTCAAGCTTCCGGGCCTCGCTCCTCAGTATGCCCCGGAGCTCCGTGATCGCTATATCAAGCTCTCTCAACCGCTCTCTGAGCTGGCCCTGCTCGAGGGCGGTGAGCTTGGCCAGGCGCATGTTCAGGATGGCGACCGCCTGAGGCTCCGAGAGGCCGAGTCGGTTCCGTAGGCGCCGGGAGGCGTGCGCGCGGTCCTCAGAGCTTCGAATGAGGGCGATCACCTCGTCGATGGCGGCGAGGGCAGCCACGAGACCCTCCACTGTGTGCTTCTCCGCCTCTGCCTGCTCAAGGTCGTGCCGAGAGCGCTTCTGGATCACGTCGATGCGGTGATCCCTGAATCGCTCGAGCAGCTCGATCAGTGTGAACTCCTTCGGCTCCCCGTGATCGAGCGCGATGAGGATAGCCCCGAAAGTGGACTGGAGGCTGGTTTTCTTGTAGAGCATCCGGATCGTGCGCGCCGCTTTCGCACCGCGTTTGAGCTCGACGACGAGCCGCAAGCCGTCGCGGTCCGATTCGTCGCGGAGGTCGGAGATGTCGTCGATTCGTCCCTTCCGTGCGAGACCGGCGATCTGGCGGACGATTCTCGACTTGGAGACCGCGTAAGGGAGCTCGGTTACGACGATCTGCTTTTTTCCGCCGCGCAGAGCCTCCTTGACGATGCGGGCCCGCATCACGATGCGGCCCCGCCCCTTCTCGTACATGTCGCGGATCCCGCTCCGACCCACGATGAACGCGCCGGTGGGGAAGTCCGGGCCCGGCAAGTGCCGTGAGAGAACGTCGAGCGAGGGATCCGGCTCCTCGATCAGAGCCCTCAGGGCGGTCGCGACCTCGCGGAGATTGTGCGGCGGGACGTTCGTGCTGAGGCCGACTGCGATGCCGGACGAGCCATTGACCAGCAGGTTCGGCACGCGGGACGGGAGCACCGCAGGCTCGGTCCGCTGCCCGTCGAAGTTCTCCACGAAATCGACCGTTTCTTTCTCGAGGTCGGCGAGAATCTCCTCGGCAATCCGGGCAAGCTTCGCCTCGGTGTAGCGATACGCGGCCGCCGAGTCCCCGTCGATCGATCCGAAGTTGCCCTGCCCGTCGACGAGCGGATAGCGAAGCGAGAAGTCCTGGACCATCCGGACCAGAGCGTCGTAGACGGCGGAATCCCCGTGCGGATGGTACTTGCCCAGTACGTCTCCAACGACCGTTGCGCTCTTCTTGTACGGTCTGTTCGGCTTTAACCCGAGCTCGTGCATCGCAAAGAGGATTCTCCGGTGCACGGGCTTGAGGCCATCACGCACATCGGGCAGTGCCCTTTGCACGATCACGCTCATCGAATAGTCGAGGAACGATTCGCGCATCTCTTCCTCGATGAGCCTTGGGAGGATGCGCCCGCGTGTTTGGGCCGTCATCGCGACTCCTGCTGGAGCGAAAACAAACCGAACATCGGCACCGGATGGCGCGGCGATGGGCCTACGATCTCGGAACCTCGGAGGCAAAGCAAGCGCGAGCGGCGAGCGGAAGCCGATCTGTGGCTTCCCTCTGCGGAAACCGAGATCCGCAGGGCGTCAGTGCCCTTCGGCCGCACCCTCGGCGAGAGCCCGGAGAATGCGGTTCTTCAGCTCTGGAGAGGCGTATCCGTCCCTCCTCACGCGACCCAGAGCCTTAAGGAAGTGTCTCTCGAATTGAGCCCGCGGATAGCACGCCTTGCATACGTCCAGGTGAAGGCGGACCTCTTCCTCGGACACGCCATCGAGTTCGCCGTCTAGGTACTCGAACAATCGAGCCACGGCTTCGTCGCACGAGATCACGCCTCCGGGCCGATCCCCGCCGTTGGCCCCTCGCCCTGAGAACCCGAACAGCCTCTTCAGGCTATCGAAAGCAGTCACCTAACCATCCCCCACGGCTTCGGAGATGTACCCCATCTCGACGGCATAGCGACAGAGTCGCGCTTGGAGCTGTCGTCTGCCACGGAACAGGCGACTCTTCACCGTTCCGACTGGAACGCCCAGAACCTCTGCGATCTCTTTGTAGGAGAGATCCTCGAGATCCGACAAAACCACCGCCATTCTGTATTCGGCGGGCAGCTCGTCGATCGCGCGAAGGATCTCCTCGTCCACGATCGAACGGAAAAACTCACCCTCCGGATCCTTGTCTTCGGATGCCGCGAACACGGGAGCCTCGCGAGAGAGCGCCCGCGGATCTTCGTGTGCGGTCTCCGCCAGGATCTCGTCATGGCGGCGCCCGCGCTCGCGTTGGCTGAGAAACACGTTCCTACAGATAGTGAAGAGCCAGCTCTTGCACCGTGTTCCCGGCGTGTACTGCTCCCAAGCCCGAAAGGCCCGGAGGTAGGTGTCTTGCACGAGGTCTTCGGCCCTGTCCCGGCTCTCCGCCAGACGAAGGGCGAACCCGTACACAGCGTCCATGTGCGGGATCGCTTCCTCGACGAAGCTCGCCCCCTTCTGGTTCACATAGTCGGGCAGGGGCTCGCGGCTCGTCACGAATTTCGATGCGAAGCGGTAGGCATCAAGGGCATAAGGTATCGCGATTGTCCTCCGCCACCCCGCCGACCTGCGGCTGAGGAGCCGGTCGGAGGCGACCGCAACCGCCCGCTGTGGCCGTCTCCTCCGCGTGAGAATCAGGTAGGAAAGCCGAACTCCGCAGCCAGCTCATCCGTGACGGGACCCTCTGTCACGAGTTCGATCAGGGCCTCCATCGTCCGCCCGAGCTCCTCGAGGCGCGACAGGACCGACAAGGCGTGGGCAAAGTCGAAGTAGGCGGATACGGCTCCTTCGTGCGCCGGGTGCGTGTCCGCCACTGCTTCCTCCATCTCCATCCGCAGGACTTGGACGACCGATGCGACGGCTCCGTATAGGGCCCGCTGATCGGCGAGCGACTGTATCGAAAGGTCGCCGACCAGGCGCGGCAACAGGTGGGCCACCCGCTCCCGCTGCCCGGGTAGGGCGGCCACGGCCTCTCGCCCGGTTGGCTGGCCGGCGAGAATCTGTCGCGCACCAGTCTTCAAGGCCGACAACTCCTCGAAGTTGCAGTGCACGATCACAGTTCGCTCTCCTTGCTCCCGAGCGTCCCTGTCCGGCTTAGTCCTCCCACCGAAGGGGGGCACGTCAATCCAGCGGCGCCCGTCGCTCTCGGGAGATAGGTCGCCAACCAGCCTCAAGCAAGGGCGGGGCGCACAGACGGAGGTCCGTCGACGACGAGTGGTATCGTCACGTGATGTTGTCCGTCGACTCTGACGTCGAAGCTGTAGCGTCCCGGCGCGGGAAACACGAGCCTGTCGATGTTGAGCACGTGCGGCACCCGGATGCCCTCGCTCGCGTGGGCACCTCCCCCGAGTTGCATCTCACCGTTGACCGAGAGCACCTCGGCTCCGCCCGGGTCGGACAGCCGGATCTCCATGTCGTGCAGGCCCATCTCCGAAGTGCCGGCCGTCAGGCGCAGAACCAGCGCGATGCGACCGTGTTGGGCGGGAAACTGGCTTACGCTGATGCGGTCGAAGACGCCGAGGATGTTCATCTTTCCGGCGGCGTCGATCGTGGCGGCGTCGGCCAAGAGCGCAAGATCGATCTCCATGTTGCTTCCCCAGCGTCGAGGGGCCCCTACGTGGGCCCGTGCCTACGAAAGCAGCCGCTCCCGCACTACGAGTCCGGCTATGAGGTCGATGAGGGCGTGGGCGACGATGGGCGGCCACAGGCTCCCCGTATGGAGGAGAGCGGCACCCATGATCAGTCCGATTACCCCGGTCCTCACCACCCCAATCGGCCCCTGATACGCATGGAGCACTCCAAAGGTGGCAGAGGTTACGATCAGTGCAAGAGCAGCCGATCCGCTGACGAGCATTAGGGCGGTCATGGCGTAGCCGCGATAGGCGACCTCTTCCCCGAAGCCGGCACAGAGGGACAGCCACGCGAACAGCCCCATCTCCTGCCGGGTGACAGGCATGAGGTCGCGCACGAGCTGGGTCTCCTCCTTCCCCAAGGCTCGCCGTAGGCGGCGAAAGGCCAGCAGCGTCACGAGACCTGCAGCCGACAGCGCGCCCGTCCAGACCAGGTCCGAAGCCGACAAGGGGGTCTCGAGCCCTAGCGCCTCCAACCCGCCCACTCTCCGGCCCATGAGCAGGCTCAGGATCCCGAGCACGAGAATCGTGGCGCCGGAATGCAAATAGGCCGGGACTCTCTCGATCTCCACGTCTCGGGCCAACATGACCTGTCCGAGGGCCAGGACGGGCAGGAGCTCTAGAAGTCCGGCCAGGAACAAGCCGTCGAGCAGTCCGAGGCCCGACCGTTGGGCGAGAAACAGCGCGAGAAGAGGGTACGCCGACAGACCGGCGAGTAGCAGCCCGCCAGGCGGCATCCTCACCTCAGGAGCTCCCGGCCGAGTTCCTCGACCCGGCCGAGCGTGCCCACCACGTCCTGCCTCGTCGACCTGTAGTTCATCACGCAGAGCCGGAGGGAGTAGACCCCTCTCAAACGCGTGGACGAGACCATCGCGTATCCGCTTTCAACGATCCGCGCTTGGATCGCCGCATTGAGTTCGTCAAGCGCTTCGCCGCCGAACGTGCGACCCTTGGGGTTGTATCGATAGCAGAGGATGCCAAGCTGCTGGGGGGTGAGGAGCTCGAGTTCGTCGGCCTCCTTCACGTACCTCTCGGCCTCCCGGGCCAGCCTTATCGATCGCCCGATCGCCTCTCGAAACGCCGCGACCCCGAACGTCTTGATCGACATCCATACCTTGAGTGCCCGGAACGACCGGGAGAGCTGAAGGCCGCGCTCCCCGAAGTTCACGTGATCGGCACCCATGCGAACATCCTGCAGATACTCGGGGCTTGTGCGGAAGGCCGCATCTAGGTCGGCGATATCCCTCACGAGCAGGCATCCGCTCTCGTAAGACTGGAAGAGCCATTTGTGAGGGTCGAGCGTCACGCTGTCGGCCAGCTCGATGCCGTCGAGTGCTCTCCGGCCCTCTTCGGTCAGCACGGCGAATCCTCCATAGGCCCCGTCCACGTGGAGCCACACGCCCTCTTCCCTGCAGAGCTCGCCGAGATCGCGAAGCGGATCCACCGCGCCCGTGTTCGTCGCCCCGCCGCTTGCGGCCACAAAGAGAGGGTCATGTCCCGCCTTCCGGTCCCTGCGGATCACGCGCCGAAGGGCCTCGACGTCGATGCGGTACCGATCGTCCGTGGCGACGGTGCGCATCTCGTCGACCCCGAACCCCGCGATGCGGGCGGCCCGACCCAGGGAGGAGTGAGCCTGATCGGAGCTATAGAAGACGGGGCGCGGCGGATGGCCACGGCTCGACCGGGCCGCGACGAGCGCATCCAGATTCGCGGCCGAGCCGCCGCTCGTGAAGACACCACCGGCCGTGGCGGGCAGCCCAAGCCACTCCCGGAACCAATCCAGCACCACGAGTTCGACTTGGCTCGGACCAGCGGACTCGAGCCAAGTTCCCTGAAAGACATTGAAGCCGGACGCGAGCAGGTCGGCGAGAACCGTGGGCCACGTCGGCGATGAGGGCACGAAAGCGAAGAAGCGGGGGTGGTCGATCCGTCCCGCGTAGCGCAGGACTTCCCTGGTCGCTCGCCTCATCACTTCGATGGGAGGAGAGCCCTCTTCGGGCGCCCCCTCCCGGAGGAGCCGCTCCATATCCACCCGGGTGGCTCCCTCCCATGCCGGCCCCTCACGTAGAGTGGTCCAGCGATCCACGATCCGGTCGACGGCCTCGTATCCGAGCCGACGCATGTCGTCAGCGCTGAGTTCGAGCCCCTCCACACTCGGGTCCCACCCGGTTGGGTCCATTGTTCGGTCCACCGTCCTTCGCTAGCCTACTTGCGTTCTGCCAGGGATTGCTCATCGACACCAGAAGGCATATGACGTCAGTGACACGGGAGCACAAGGCGGTCTTCCGCGTTCTGGATGTTCTGGACGCCCCTCACGCGGGGTCGGGCCGGTTGTTGAAGCTCCGGCTTCGGTCGGGAGAGGCCCTGACCACGCGCGAACTCAGGGGCGCGATCCTACGGGCCGACTCTCCCGATGGCGGGATGTCGTGCAGGATCCGGGTGGCCGGGTTCGCCCTCTTCGGCGGGCGCCCCTCGGACGACCGCATTCGCCGAACCGGACGCGTGGACATTCACGTGTGGCCCGTGGAAGGGGACGCCGCAGCCATCGGTGCCCGGTGGAAAGTGTCGGGTCCGCTCCCCTAGCCTCCGAGTGCGTCTCGTCGGCGGCGGCAAGCCCCGGGGACACAAGCCCGCGCCTCAGCGGAGGCCGGGAGGCTCCCGCTCGAAGGTTTCGACGTACCACTCCCGATATTCCCCCTCCCGACCCGGACTCGCTTCGAGCCACGCGCTTCTTTCGTCCGAGAACTCGTCGGGGCGCGCGGTGAGGATCAGCGCGTCGAGGAAGCCATGCTCGCGGGCGTACATGATCTCGTCGAGGGGCCCATAGGGCGTCATGTCGAAGAGCGCCCGGCCGTACAGCCACGCGTCAGCCACGCGGGTGAGGATCGCCCTCTCAAGCTCATACCCTTCCGCCTCCGCCGCCTCGGGAAGGAACTCGTCCAGGCGCCCCATCTTCTTCATGAGATGGTAGTGGCCGTAGAAGGACATGATCGCCCCCGACTCCGGAGCCACCGCGGGGACTAGTACGAAAGCGGTGTCAGCCGTGATCGTCAGTCCGTCCCACGGATACGTCTCGACGGGGGTGGGATTCTCGATGATCCAGAACGACGGATCCATCACGATATTCTCCTGCTGGGCGCGTACCCAGATGTCGATCTCGGAAAGCCGGGCCCGGTCGGCCTGGAGTCTGGCTCCCGAGCGAACGATCAAGGAGCGGGGGGCAGGGAGCGGCGCGACGGTCGTGCAGGCCACCAGAACAAGGCCGGAGGAGACGGCTCCAAGGGCCCGGATCGGCATCCGCAGGAACCGTCGAGGAAAGCGGTGACTTGGGTGATCAAACGTCATGACTCATGTGACTCCGAGCCCTTGGGCGTGGTGATGCTTGACACGTTTTTCTTGGCCGGGCGGAATTGAGGGCCCGCTCCATCATATTCTCTCGTTGCTATATACGACATGATGGCCAGAAATGACCGGCGCCGAGGGGAAGGGTCCCGGCGGCAACACGGGAGCAGATCGGCGACGGCTCGGCTGGCTTGTGCGTGGAAGGGCTTTGCCGATCTGGGTCCGAGAAGGTGGAGGCGAAGCTCCGCTGCCTGGGGCGGTCTCCGTGGGCGGGCACTGGGCGACCTCGCCGAGTGAACGCCGGAGGCCCACGCCGTGGTCTTCGAGACGTCGTGAAGAACGGTGGGGGTCCCGGACGCCGCGGCCTCATCCTCCCGTACCCCTTCCCCGCCGCTTCATGACCTCGAACGGGCTGCGACAGCCGCGGCACCAGTAGCTCGAGACCGACGCCTGCGATCCGAACGGGTTCATCAATTCCGTCTCGGTCCCGCCGCAAAACGGGCACTGGGGGGCCTCGGGAAGCCTCTCCGACGTGATGGCACCCTCCGTCACCGCCTTCCTCACTCTACGAGGAGCATACGGTTGAGGTCGCCCCTCGCGCGTTTCACTGATTCCTCGTCTGGGTGGCCGCGGCCGCGGCCCGCGTCCCATCCATCCCGCTCCGGCTGCGCGGTCGTCACGTCGATGTCCACCAGCGAGAGAAGCTCCTCGCAGCGTGTCTCGAACCGCGAGCGCAGCACAGCCCCTTCGGGCACCAGACCCGAGGCCTCTTGGGCCCTGCCGGCTCGGTCGGCGGGCATCAGCCAGGCCAGCATCCGGAGCACCGAGTCGCGCAGGCGGACGCGCGCCTCCTTCGAGCCGGAGGCCAGCTTCCGGAACCAGGCAACGCCCAGATCGTGATGAAAGGTCTCTTCAGCTAGCATCTTCGGCATCCGCAATCGAGCTGGCTCGTAGGCACCCTCGGAGAAGCCCTCCAGCGCGACGGAGAGGGCACCATCCACTACAACGCATGCCGCCCGTCTCCTCCATCACGACCTTGGTAAGCGCCCGCTTGAGGGGTCCGTAGGACGTATTCCTGTGAACGTCACCGAGGAGTGTGATCCCCGCCCGGTCGAAGAACCCGTTCGCCACGATCAGCTCGGCCCAGTTCTCCAAGGGTTGGTCGAAACCGTACGGATGCTTGAAGTCACTCGGGTCCCTCTCATACACCAAATACTCCTTCGACTCCCCGAGATCCTCCAGCAGTCGATACGCGATGTTGGCGTGAGCCATCTCGTCCTGAATGATCGCGTGCGCGCTCACGTGCGTATTGGCCGAGGGAGCGTGACGGGCAGCCAACCAGTACGCCGGTCCACTGATGAGCTCCGTGTCGGCCTGAACCGTCAGTTGGACGACCAGGGCCTTCCGGTACCCCCTCCGTCATCTCCTCGACCGACTCCACGATATACCCGTCCCGGACCCTGGCCTTCAGTTCCTCGTCCGTGAAGCGTGGCACGGCTCTTTACGCGTCTCAACCGAAGTTCATTCCAACGTTGCTTCTTCGTTCGAACGATCGTTCGAACGAAGAAGTTCCCCACGGCGGGCGTTCGTCTCTGACCCCCATGCCTGAGGGAGATGGCGCTCAGAGTCCTAGCGACGCCCGGATCAGCGGTGCGATACGCTCGGGGGTCCAGGGTGGATCGAAGGTGAGATCAACCTCGCAGCTGTCGACCTCGTCCAACGCCTCGACCGCAGTCTGAGCGTTCTGGACGATCTGGTCGGCGACGGGGCACATGGGCGAGGTCAGCGAGATGACTACGTGCACGCCTCCGCCGTCGATCTCAATGTCGTAGACAAGCCCGAGAACGACGAGGTCGAGATCGAGCTCCGGGTCCTTGACCGTCCTCAGGGCGCTTTGAACTGCCTTCTCCGTGACTGCCATTGATCTACCCTCGGAAACAAACCGCGGCCTCGCTGCGTCACCCCTGGGAGCGTGCCGGTCACCGTGCCCACAAGCCGCGGGAGTTCGGGATCCCTTCAGTGCTCTTGGCCGCTCGAAGAGGGAGTCTGGAAGATACTCCCGGTCTGCGGCTCCGGAAAAGGCGCTTTGCCGCTCCGGGAACTGGGGACTCGTCCAGGTGGCGGCTCTCGCCCTTCCGCCTGTCGTGAATCGATCGACCCGCAGTGGAGCAGCCGCTCAGCGTGGGGGCGGACCCGGCTCGCGAGATCCGTTCAACGCCAGCAAGCTCACGACCGTACCGATCCCCAGCACGGCGAACGCTCCCACGACGTTGTAGTAGAGCCACGAGATGTCGGTCGTGATCGAAACGGTGAAGACGGCCAGCATCCCGCCCAGAAGCCCCCAAAAGGCCCCGTTCCCGTCGGCCCGCCTCACCAGGAAGGCCAAGAGGAACACCCCCAGGAGCGAACCGTAGAAGAATGAGCCAACCTGATTCACAGCCTCCAGCAGAGACCCGAGCTGGCCCGCGTACAGAGCGACGCCGCACGCGAAGGCTCCCCAGACGAGCGTGGCCGCGCGTGAGACCAGCACGTAGTGGGCCTCCGACGCGTCCCTTTTGAAGTGCCGCCGGTAGAAATCGATCACCGTGGCGCTCGATAGCGCGGTCAGTTCCGAGTCGAGCGACGACATGGCCGCCGCGAAGATCACCGCGATCAAGAGGCCCAAGATGCCGGCGGGCACGTACTGGATGAGATAGGACGGGAAGACGTAGTTCACGTCGTTGGATGAGCCCCCGCGGACCTCGGAGACGATGGCCCTCGCTTCCCGACGAACTCCGAGCAGCCTCGCGTCGTAGCCGCCGATGCGTTCCCTCAGGTCGGCCACGTTCTCGCCGTTCCGCCGCCCCTCGAGAAGACTCAGGGTCGTCTGCCTGCGCAGCGAGTGGACGTCTCGATGCTCCTGCTCGAGGCTGCGGAACTCGTCTTCCCTCTCGCTCTCGTGCACGATCGTCACCTCGGCCGAGTTGAAGAGGAGCGGCGGCCGCTCGAAGTGGTAAAAGACGAAAAGCAGCACACCGATGGCCAGGATGGCAAACTGCATCGGCACCTTGAGAAAGGCGTTGAAGATGAGTGACAGCCGGCTCGACCGGAGCGATTCGGCCGTCAGGTACCGTTGGACCTGGCTCTGGTCGCACCCGAAGTAGGCGAGCGCCAGGAAGAACCCCCCGATCATCCCGGACCAGATCGTGTAGGTGTTCGTCGGATCCCAGGACCAGTCGATGCTCGACCACATCTGTTGAATCCCGCCGAGATAGACGACCTCGGCCACTCCCACATCCGTCGGGAGAGTGTCGAAGAGAATCGCCAGAGCCACGGCGATCCCCACGAACATCATCAGCATCTGGACCACGTCGGTCCAGATGACCGCCGTGATGCCGCCGGCCATGGTGTAGGCGATCGTGACCACCCCCATGATCAGGATCGTCACCCTCTCGTCCCAACCCATGATCACCGAGAGGACGATGGCGGGCGCGTAGAGCACGAAGCCCGCTGCCAGCCCTCGAGAGATGAGGAAGAGGAAGCTCGTGAGCGAGCGGGTCTTTGCGTCGAAGCGGTTCTCCAAGTACTCGTACGCCGTGAACACCTTGGAGCGGTAGAAGAACGGAACGAAGAGCACGCAGAGGAGCACCATTACGAGCGGCTGGGGGAGGTAGACTTGGATGAACCGCATCCCGTCGTCGAAGGCCTGCCCGGTGGTGCCGATAAAGGTGATGGCGCTGGCCTGCGTGGCCATCACCGAAAGGCCGACGGCAGCCCACGGGACCCGGCGGTTCGCGAGGAAGAAGCCCTCGACCCCCACGTTTGTCCGGCTCCTGTAGAGCGCGAACCAGATGACGCCGCCGAAGTAGACGGCGAAGACCAACCAGTCGAGAGGGCTCACGGCGCCCCGAAGTCGACGGCGGTCGTAAAGATCTGCAATAGGACGATCAGTGCGGCGGTGTAGAGGATCACGGCACCGTACAGCCAACCCCAGCTCGGAAAGATACCGATCCGCCCGGTCCGGCCGGCCTCCTCGCCGGCCCGAAGATTCCCCTCAGCGTCGGTCATCGCGATCCGTGGTGCGCATTCCAACTGTCGGCATCAAGCGAGACGAGGTTCGCGAAGAGCCGGTACGCCCCCGGCACGCCCGCAGGAAGCTGACGAAACAAGGAGAGGGCCACGTAGACGTAGACCCCCTCCCCCACGGGCGCGACCAGCAACGATCCGCGCGCCGGATCTTCGCCCGGGTCGGCGAGTGCGAGGAGCGGCCTGAAGCGCTCGTCCCACTCGCTGAGGAAGTAGAGACCCCGCTCCTGCACCCATCCCTCGAAGTCCGCCGCCGTGATGCGGTTGGGGGAATTGAACACCGGCGCAGCCGGATCGAGCAGCGTCACCGGGGATGCCTCGTCCGTGACCCGCGGAGCCGACCGCCCCGTCCCCATGCTCACCGGGTACGGGGCGAACCCTCCTCGCGGGTACTCGAACTTGTTGTATTGGACGATGACCGTGCCACCGGCGCGGGCGAAGTCCAGGACCCCGGCGTTCCCCCGCACGAGGTCGGGACGCGTCTCGTACACGCGGATTCCAAGCACGAGGACGTCATAGGGGGAGTAGTCTCCCTCGCGCACCCGCTCGATCGGGACCTCCTCCACGTCCACGCCCATCTGGCGAAGGGCGCGGAGGCCGTCATCACCGGAGCCCGTCACATAGCCGACCCTGATGTCTTCGGCGACGGCGACGGGGAGCGCGGTAACCCTCATCCGGGCGGGCTGCAGGTGGAGCGTGCGCTCGATGTGAGGATAGTCGATCACATCGACGCGCTCGTCAAAGCGCCCTGCGTCATCCTTGATGGCGACCGCGCGAAAGAGGTAGTCTCCAGGTTCCACGGCCCGGCTCGGCTCGACGCGGAAGGCGAAGCTCCGGGTCGATCCCTCGCCCTCCAGCGCGAAGGGCGTGTCAGCCGGTGCAACCTCCCATCCCTCGGGTGCCTCAAGGCCGACGCGACCCGACACCGGGGAGCGCGATTCGCTGCGGAGCAGGATCCTGACCTCTCTTCCTTCGAGCGAGCCCAGCGGCCACGCCGTATTGTCCGGCTCGACCTCCACGGAGACAGCCGGCATCGCGAGCACCGGCGCTCGATACTCGCCCATGGCCGGGTCCACTCCGACGTACTGCGCACGGCTCCCCCATACAAGGTGCACGGGCCCCTCGATCCCCGGGATGCGGACCTCGAACTCTCCCGCCGCGCTGAGGAGGGCTCGCCAATTCCGCGGCAGGGTCTCCGAGCCGTCGTTGTTCGTCCACCGATAGATGTCCCCGATGCGCGGGGATTCGAGGTAATAGAGGCGGGACGGCGGGAGCGCGTCGCCCAAGCGAACCCGGTAGGTCCAGCGAGCGACCTCGCCCGGACCGACCCTTCGGGGGTCGAGGGTCTGGTCTCCGGTGCCGATGAATTCGCTTGAGCCTCCGGCCCACGAACCCGGTCCCGCACTGCCGACCCGCGCTTGCTCCAGCGCGAACGGCCCTCCGTTCCACACCCGAACATCGACGTCCACGTCCTCGCCGGCCGTCACGAAATCGTCGCTGGCCCTCACGTCGACCACGATGGATGCCACCTTCATGAGAGCCCAGCGGATCTGCGCCGCGCGCACAGCGAGCGGTTGCGCCAGAGGCGTCGCAGCCTCCCCGAGGTCATGGATGCGTCCGAAGATCGCTTCGAGCTGGCGATGGGCGACCGCGAGCGGTCGGGCGGCCTGCTGGGGCCGAAACGCATCGAGGGACTCGGCCGCATCGTAGATGGCCACACGGTACGCCCTCAGGTGCTCGCGCACCGGCGTGGCGGCGTTTTCCGGGAGCCCCGCGACGAGCCCCGCCAAGGTCGTGTCGACCCCTGCGAAGAGTCCGCTCTCTCCTGCCGGTTCCTCCACGCGGCTTGCGAGGAGACGAAGACCGGACGCGCCCGGACCGAGGGGCTGAGGGGCACCCATCTCCTGCGATCGGTGCTGGCTCCGACTCTCCATGGCCAACTGCAGGTAGGAGCGCCCGAGCAGGGGATCGTACGTTCCGGTGGCGACCCGAAGCGGCGCCGGCTCGAGGCTGAAGCGGAGGCTCACGTACAGCTTCGCGACCTCCCAGGGTCGCTCTCCACCCCCGGGCAAGTCGGCGAATCGCGTCGGATCGGCCGCCGCGTCGAAGGCCTCACGCGCGAGTATGCCGGCCGCTTGGTGGTGTCCGTGCCCGTCACGAGGAGTCCCCGAAAAGACCGAGACGACGACGTGCGGACGGAACGTGCGGATCACCCACACGATATCCCGGAGAACCTCCTCCCGAGGCCAGCGGGCGAAGGCTTCGTCCGCGCTCTTCGAGAAGCCGAAGTCGAAGGCCCGCGTAAAGAACTGCCGGCCTCCGTCCATTGCGCGGGCCGCTTCGAGCTCCCCTGTGCGGATGATGCCGAGGCCTTCTCCGAGCTCGGGCCCGAGGATATTCTGTCCGCCCTCGCCCCGGGTCAGAGAGAGATACGCCGTCTCGACTCCCATACCGTGTGCCAAGGCGGCGAGCAGCGAGGTATCCTCGTCGTCGGGATGAGCCCCGATCATGAGCACGCGCTTCACGCCGTCGAGCCGCCGCAACGTGAGTCCGGCCTCCACCACATCGCTACCGCCCGGGCCGATCTGCGACGAGGTAGGGAACGGAGGAGCGAGGACCCCGACGATCAGCGCCGCGCATCCGACGCCGAGGACGCCCGCCCCCCGTCCGCGTAGGCCATGTCCGATCTTCATGCGGAAAACGTACCCCCTTCCCCCGATGGTTGAAAACCCAGCCGTCCGAGCCGTTCCCGGCACCGGGCTCCGCAAGTGCCCGGCGGAGACCGAACCTCCTGTGGACGGAGCCTCATCGGCTTGCTTGGCCAAAGTCCTGTGGTGCGGGTATGTTGGGCCCGACCCCGAACCGCCCCCCGGCCAGGAGCAACTCGATGAATCAGCCCCGCGACCATTGGTCCTCCAACCTGGGCCTCATTCTGGCGGCGACCGGAAGCGCCATCGGTCTCGGAAACCTCTGGAAGTTCCCGTTCATCACGTGGGAGAACCAGGGCGGGGCCTTCGTGCTCGTCTACCTGGTCTGCATCGCGGCGGTGGGCCTGCCGATCATGATGGCGGAGCTCCTTATCGGCCGAAAGACGCAGAAGAGCATCGTCGGCGCGCTGAAGGACGCGGTCGGGCCGGCGTGGAGCCTCCTCGGTCTCTGGGGGGTGCTCTGCGGGTTCATCCTGCTGAGCTACTACACGGTCATCGCGGGATGGTCGCTCTTCTACTTCTGGACCTCGTCCTCGTGGATGATCGGCGGGTTCCCCGCAGGCGCCTCGATGGGCGAGGTCTTCGAACGACAAGCCGGCAACGGAGCGCTGCAGCTCGGGCTCTCGCTCCTGTTCAGCGTCGCGACGATCGCCGTCGTGTATTTCGGCGTTCAAAAGGGAATCGAGCGCATCGCGAGGATCTTTCTGCCCATCCTGTTCGGGATCCTGGTGCTGCTCCTCTTCTCCGCGCTCGGGATGAGCGGGGCGGGCGAAGCCCTGGCCTTCATCTTCCGCCCGAGCTTCGCCGAGCTGGAGCCGGCCAGCGTACTCGAGGCGCTCGGACACTCGTTCTTCACACTCTCTCTCGGTATGGGGGCGATGGTCGCGTATGGTTCATACATCTCCAAGGACCAGTCGGTCGTAAAGGCATCGGCCGTGATCGTCCTCCTCGACACCGTCATCGCGCTCCTCGCGACGATCATCATGTTCTCGGTGATCTTCAGCATCGCCGGAATGGCCGACCAGGTCAGCGGCACGGGGACCGTGGGCATGCTCTTCATCTCGCTCCCCGAGCTGTTCTTCACCGAAGTCCCGTTCGGGAGGCTGTTGGGGCCGCTCTTCTACGTGCTCGTGGCGCTCGCCGCCCTGACCTCGACGATGTCGCTGCTCGAAGTTGTCGCGAGCTACATGATCGACGAGCACGCGGTGGGGCGTCAGAAGGCGACGCTAATGTGCGGGGGCCTGGTCTTCCTCTTCACGGTTCTCGCCGCCGTCTCTTTCGGGGCCGTCCCGGCGATCACCAACCTGCAGCTGCCCGGCCCCCTGGGCGAGATGCTCTTCGGCGGAAAGGCCAGCTGGTTCGGAATGGCTGATCACTTCGTCTCCAACTGGATGCTCCCCACCGGCGGGCTCGGCATCACACTCGCGGCTGGCTGGCTCATGGCCCGCGAGGCCACCCGGGGCCAGCTCGTAGACGGCACGGAGCCGGGGTGGTTCAAGTACGAGGTGTGGCGCTTCTTCATCCGCTTCGTCGCCCCAGCGGCGGTGGCGGCGATCCTCGTCGCGGTCATCTTCTTCGGCGTCGATTTCTCATAGGGTGCACCGGGTGGGGGTGGCGGCTGAGCCGCCGCCCCGGTCCGTCTTCACTGTGATGCTCCCATCGATCCGCCACTGCCCGCCCGACAAGCGCCCAGCGACGCAGCGCTTCAGGGGCCGCGTCCTCCACCTAGTGGACGACTCGCTAGTGGACGACTCGGAGTTGATGGAGGCCCAGTTGGCGGTCGGTCGGAACCTCAAGCCCACCGACGAAATCAGAACCAAGCTCCGCGATCAGATCAGCACCGACGAGATCACCCCCGCCCACGTCTGTCTCTTCTACGACGAAACGCTCGGTGACTTTCCCTATCTCGGCTTGTCGACGGTCAATCCGCAGACGAGCGCCCGCGAGTGCCCCGTCGGCCGAAACGCGGTGAAGGAAGGAGGCTTCGTCTGCTCGGTGGCCGGAAAGCGGCGCGGGAAAGGCAGTAGCCGGGAGGCGAGTCCCTATGCGGGGCTCAAGGCGGGCCTTCGGGTGGTCGCGGCGGAGAGCCTTGAGCGGATCTACGAAGAGAACTGCCAGGATCTGGGACTCCTCGCGACCACGAACTTCGACATTGTCCGCCGCATCGAAGAGGGCGAGGAGATTCCTCTGTCGTTGTTCGTCGCCGGTCGGGACGAGATCACCCGTCAGATCATCGAATACGGCGGCCTCTTCGAGTTCAACGTGGCCCGCCTCCAGGGCAAGGCGACCGTTCCGCTCCCCCGACGCGCCGGCACCCAGCTCCCGCCCCCCATGACGCTGGCGGAGAAGATCTTCGCGAAGCACTGGATCGTGGACGCGGCGGATGATCGTGTCGGTGTGTCCGGGGTGGAGCCCGGAGAGGCCGAGTTCTTCCGCACCGACATCCGGTTCTCGCACGAATACGTGACACCGATGTTTGCCATATTCTTCGAAGAGAAAGTCGGAGAAGGCGGCAAGGTTGTAGATCCCTCGAGCGTTCTCTTCTTCCGCGATCACCTGACGTTTCTCTCGAAGGTGATGAGCCAGGAGCGGGTTGAGCAGGGCCTCCTCGGCGTGGCTAACGAACTCGAGGTCAAGCAGCGAGAATTCACCGCGAGGCACGGAGTCCGCCTCTACGGAGAGCAGGGGGGCGATCGGCTCGGGTCTGAGGCGATCTGCCACTCCAAGATCCCGGAGGAGTACGCGGAGCCCGGCATGGTCATCATCGGCTCCGACTCACACACGCCGCACGCCGGCACGGTCGGAGCCGTCGCATTCGGCGTAGGGACCACGGCCATCTTCAACTCTTGGATCACCAAGGATGTCCGCGCCCGGGTGCCCGAGTCGTTCCGGGTCGTGATCACGGGCGAGCCCCGACCCAACGTCACGGCCAAGGACTACATGCTCGAGATCCTCAGGACACCGTACGTCCGGGAGGGACATGCCATCGGCCAAGTTATCGAATATGGGGGCTCCGCCGTCGGGGGGCTTTCGGTCGACGAGCGAGCGACGATGACGAATATGGCCGCCGAGGTCGGTGCCTTCACCGGCATCGTTGCCGGAGATCAAAGGACTGTGGACTTCCTCGTCGAGAACCGTAGGATGGAGCGACCGGACGCCGAGCGGCTCATTCGGGGCATGCGGAGCGACCCCGGGGCCTCGTATGTGAAGGTCATCGAAATCGACGCGGCGACGATCGAGCCGATGGTGGCGCTGCCCGGCGATCCGGGAAACGGAGTACCGATCTCCGAGCTCCGCCACGATCCGATCCGGATCGATGTCGCCTACGCGGGCTCGTGCACTGCGGGGAAGAAGCAGGACATGGACATGTACGCGCGCGTGTTCAGGGAGGCTCAGGAGTCCGGAGGCCTGGGAGTGCACCCCGACGAGGTGGCGTGCTACATCCAGTGCGGCTCGGTGGAGGTCCGCGAGTACTGTCGGGGGGAGGGCTATCTCGCCCTGTTCGAGAGCGTGGGCGCCACCTTCATCGAGCCCGGCTGTGGAGCCTGCATCAACGCAGGCCCGGGCGTGACCCGAGCGGAGCACGAAGTGTCGGTGTCATCGCAGAACCGCGACTTTCCCGGACGCTCGGGCCCCGGCCAGCTGTACCTGGTATCCCCCTATTCGGTGGCGGCAAGCGCCATCGCGGGGTTCGTTACGCAGTGGGAGCCCGGCAAGGCGATCGAGCCGATCGCCTTGCGCGACCCGGCGGTGGCCTGACGCCGAAGATGGCCCCACTCGAACCCTTCGTTCCGGATCGATCGCTCTATCCGTTCGAGTCCCGCTGGTTCCAGAGCAGCGTCGGACAGGTCCACTACATTGACGAAGGCTCCGGAGCCCCCTTGCTCTTCCTCCACGGCAACCCGACCTGGAGCTTCCTCTACCGGGGCGTCGTGATCCGCCTCAGGAAGAGATTCCGGTGCATCGCCGTCGACTATCCGGGGTTCGGCCTCTCCGTACATCCGCCCACCTACGGATACACGGCCGCCGAGCACGCGTCCGTGGTCACCGAGTTCGTCAAGAGCCTGGGACTCGAAGACCTTACTGTCATGGGGCACGGCTGGGGTGGCCCGATCGGGATGCGCATCGCCCTCGACGAACCCGACCGCATACGCTCGCTCGTCATGGGCAACACCTGGTACTGGCCCGCCGCCTCGCCGCTCATGCAGGGCTTTTCGAAGTTCATGTCCTCGCGGTTCGTACAGGGCCAGATCTTCAAGAGGAACCTATTGGTGGAGCGGATCATGCCCCTTGGGCTCAAGCACAGGCTTGCCCCGGAGGTCATGGATCATTACCGCGGACCGCTTCGCACGTTCGACTCCCGAGCCGGCGTGGCGGAACTCTCGAAGCAGCTCGACGGGGCGGGCCGATGGCTCGGGACGATCGCCAGCGAGGTCTCCTCGGTGCTGGGTCGGCTCCCCCTGCTCCTTACCTGGGGGATCTTCGATCCATTCCTGGGGTCGTCGCTCATCGATCGCTTCAAGTCAGACTTCGGGTCGGTCCGCACAACACGACTCGAAGCGAAGCATTACGTGCAGGAGGACGCTCCAGCCGATATCGCCCGGGCCATCGAAGGATTCGTGGGCAGGTAGGAGGCTCACCAGACCGTTGTCGGACCCGTCCAGCGGAGGGCGCCCGCGGCGGCGAATTCAGGGCCTCGCGCCCCTCGCGCCGCCTCTGGGTGAATGGTCGCTACTGGACTCGAACCAGTGACCCCTACGATGTGAGCGTAGTGCTCTACCAACTGAGCTAAGCGACCCCGTCCGAGATCCCAAGCCATGGCCCTGATCCCATAGGTCGAAACCAGTACCCCCACGGGGAATCGAACCCCGGTTTCCTGGCTGAGAACCAGGTGTCCTAGGCCACTAGACGATGGGGGCAAATCCCGCGTCCCCTGTGCGGACGAGCCGAAAGAATATAAGGGGACCGATCCCGATTCCAACCCCTTGGAACGGTGCGGTGTCTATTGGGTTAAGTCATCCAATTTCAACTCATTGGGCAGGTGGCGAAAGGGAGGCGGACTCTCGATGGCGAAGAAGCTCAACGATGAATCGATCCACGGGTGGCTGAGTGGACGAACGGGCTGGAGGCGTGAGGGCCAGACCCTCACGAAGGAGTTCAAGTTCACGTCCTTCCGCGACTCGATCGTGTTCGTGAACCGGGTGGCGAGTCTCGCCGACGATCTGGACCACCACCCCGACATTCGCGTTCAGTACAAGACGGTGACCCTGACCCTGACCACGCACGAGGCCAAGGCTCTCACCGAGAGGGACTTAGATCTGGCGGAACGGGTGGACTTCGCTACCTCCGCACGGTGACCGGCCCACCGCCCCCCGCCGCCCGGGTCTGAACTCCTCAGTCGAGGGTTCGGTCGACCCTCGTGCACGTCTCGGTTCGGGGGAGCCGCCTCGGCCAGGCTTAGCGAGGGGCGGAGCCCCACGGTCCTCCGAGATCGAGACACACCGTGACAGAGAACCGCACCGCCCCCGATCGCGTCGGGGTTCCGTTACGGACCGCACACCGAGCGGATCACCTCAACGAGGCAGTCCGCACCGAAATCGAGTTGCGCATCTGAGATCACCGAGGGAGGCGTGAGCTCGACGACGTCGCCAGCCTCGCCAGCCGGCAGGACCATGAGCCCGGACGCGAGGGCGCGCTCCGCAACGTGGCCTCCAAGCGTTTTCGCTCGCGCTTCCTCCTTCGCGATCTCGCCTTCCGAGGTGGCCGGCCCGCCAGACCCTTGGGTGCCGACGTCGACGCCGACGAAGAGCCCGCGCCCTCGGACGATGGCGTCGTGATCGGCCAAGCCTCGGCGAAGGCGTCTGAGCAAGCGCTCGCCGAGGGTCGCGCTCCGTCGCACGAGGTCCTCCTCCCCGACAAGATCCAAGAAGGCCAGGGCAGCGGCGCACGATAGAGGATGGCCGAGAAAGGTGCTCGTGTGCAGCGCCTCGCCCGTCGAGTGCGGCCAGGCGTCCATAACCTCGGGTGGGCCCAGGCAGGCGCTCAAGGGCAGCCCACCTCCCAAGGCCTTTCCCACGCAAACGAGGTCGGGCGATACGCCCTCGTGCTCCAGTGCCAAGAAGGTGCCGGTTCGGCCGCAGCCGGTGAGGACTTCATCAAAGACGAGCAGAGCTCCGGCCGATCGAGTCATCTCCGCCAGGGCGGCGAGGAATCCCGGGGGCGGCACGCGCACGCCAGCACGTCCTTGGATCGGCTCGACCACCACCGCCCCGATGAGATCGTCGAAGGGGCGGTCCCCGTCCAGGATGCGGCCGACCTCCTCGAGGACCTCCTCGGCCCCTCCTGGGCCCGGGAAGGCTGCAAACGCAACCCGGTCGTGCAGCCGCCGCCGGAATGGAGCGCGAAAGTCGGGGCGGGCGGTCACCGCCAAGCTTCCGAGCGTCAGGCCGTGATAGCCGCCCTCGAACGCCACGATGCCTGAGCGGCCCGTGCACAGCTCGGCGGTCTTGAGCGCGATCTCGATGGCCTCCGACCCCGATGAAGCCAGCACTCCCTTCGTCTGATCCCAAGGTGCCAACTCGGCGAGTCGCTCCAACAGTTCCAACTTGACGGCGGGAGGGTGCACGTCCCCCATGCCGTGCACGAGCCGGGCGGACTGGCTCTCGAGGGCGGTCCGGATACGCGGATGCCCATGGCCCGCCATGGAGACGCCGAACGCGCCCGTAAAGTCGACGTAGACGTTTCCGTCGACGTCTCGTACGTTGGCCCCCGACGCGACCTGCCAGAAGACCGGAAACGCCTCGGAAAGGTAGGTGACGTTCCGGGACTCCACCTGGCGAAGCCGCTCGCCTAGCGCTCTCGAGCGCGGTCCGGGGGGGCGGCTGAGGACCGAAGGGAGTAGAGAACCGAACCCGGCCACGCGGCTACTGTTGACCGAGCCGATCCTCGGCCGTCATGCCCATGGCATGAAAGCCCATGTCGACGTGAAGGGTCTCCCCGGTGATGGCCGCCGCGAGAGAAGAACAGAGGAACGCTGCAGCATGTCCGACGTCGGCGGCGGTGTTGGCAGCGGGCAGAGGGGCGTTCGCTCGGTAGTAGTCCACCATGAGGTCGATGGACCCGATCGCCCTCGCAGCGCGGCTGGGGAGGGGCCCCGCCGAGATCGTATTGACGCGAATGCCCCAACGGCGGCCTGCCTCGAAGGCCAGCGTGCGCGTATCGCTCTCAAGGGCCGCCTTGGCCGAGCTCATGCCCCCTCCGTAACCCGGAATCACCCTCTCGCCCGCCAGGTATGTGAGGGACACGGCCGCTCCTCCCTCCCTCATGAGGGGTCCGAAGCGCTGCACCATCGCGACCATCGAATACGCGCTGGCGCTGAGGGCCGCAAGATAGCCCGCCCGGCTGGTGTCAACGAGCGGCTTCCGGACCTCGGGCCCGTTGGCGAGGGCGTGCACGAGCACGTCGAGGCATGGGTCGCCGAAGTCGCTCCGGACGGAGTCGGCGACCTCGTGGAGCGTATAGCCCGTCAGGTTACGGTAACGCTTGTCCTGCTTCACCTCGTTGGGGACGTCCTCGGGCGTGTCGAAGGCCGCGTCCATAGGATAGATCTTCTCGAACGCGACCTCGCCCCCTCCCGGCAGGCTCCGTTCAAATCTTCCTCGCTTGAGGTTCCGGTGGAAGATTCTGAGGACCGGCGGCCAGGTTCCCACGCAGACGGAGGCTCCGGCCTGGGCAAGGGCTCTCGCGATGCCCCACCCATAGCCGCGGTCGTCCGCCAGCCCGGCCACGAACGCCCTCTTGCCGGTTAGATCGATCGGAAGCATGGATTCGACGCTCCTCGGTAAGTGCTCGGCGGGCCTACCGATGCTGACGGCAGCAACGTTAGGGAAATCCCAGCTGAGGCAACACCCACGCACCCGGTGGCGTGAGGCCCCCGGGGAGGGAGATTTGCTTGCGAAGGCGGATCGTGAAGGGCACCCCCGGCCGGAGCCGGAGCCCGGTTGTGACCGCCCACCGGCGGCAACTTCAGGCCCAGTTCGAAGCGTCCGGCTCTCTGCTGGCAAGATGGGCCCCTCGACACCGCGGACGACACCTCACGGCTGAGCCTGAGCGATGACGTGCTGACGAATCGGGGGGCCCGGACGCGCAACAAGCCGATCCCGATCACCGTTACGGGCGGCCGGACCCTGTGCCCCGGCCTCGAGCTGCCAAGAGTCCGCTGGCAGGTCCTGCACGTCTCGGCTGCGACTCCCCCGGACACCGCAAGCTACCTGACAAAGACACCCTTGGGGATGAAGCCGCTCACGACCTGCGTCAAGTCGACGACCTCGCTTACCCGGAAATCAACCGCGATGCTCGCAAGTGACAGGGCGCGGTCCGGCGTGAGCCCCTCGCGCTCGACGAGGAAATGAACGACCTCCCACACGGCCTGACGCATCGCCCGGTCCAAGTCAACGTCGATCCCCATGATGATGTAATGCGTCTGGTTCTCGGCGCGCGGACCTGAGATCGAAACGTCATCGTGCACGACGAACCGGAAGGTCCCGACCAGAGATTGTTCGATTGCCGTGCCGCTCACCTCGCCATCCCCCTGTGCCGAGTGGGGATCGCCGACGTAGAAGAGCGCACCCGGCTGGAGGACCGGAAGATACAGCGTCGTACCCGCCGTGAGATCCTTGACGTCGAGGTTGCCGCCGAACGGACCGGGCGGACGGGAACCCTGGACGCCGGGCAGGATCACGCCCGGTTCGCCAACGACCGGATCGGGTGCCACGGCCATGACGCCCATGAACGGAGCCAACGGCACTTGGATGCCTTGTGAGAGGAAGGCGACCTCCCGGCCATCGACCTCCCCCGTGCGGATCACATGCCTCACAGGATCCATGTCGAGCGCGGGGTCCTCGGCTCGGAATCCCGGATAGCTTGGCGAGAAGACGCCTCCGCGGGGGCTCGTGTTGTTCGCTCCCCAGTCCACCCGGGTCTCAATGTCGAGGATCTCGATCTCCAGCATGTCTCCCGGACCCGCACCTTCGACGTAGATCGGACCGGTGATCAGATGGGCGCTTCGGCCTTCGCGCGGCCTCCCGTCTCTTGTCGCCCAGAAGTCGAGCAGGTCCTCGGGGATCTGCTGGCGATCGATGCCTAGGGCCGTGAGGTAAGAGACGGGCTCCTCGTCCTGCGTCGCCCCGACGTGGGTGAGCGTATTGATCCGCACGGTCTCACCGGACCGGATGCGCAGCACGGGCTCCTTGTCGATCGGATACCACCCCCAGCTGACGTTTTCGGGCGTCGACGGAACGAAGTGATCGACCTCCAACGCCTGGTCGGCGACGTTGGATCCCCCCGTGCACGCCGCCAGCGTTGTCAGCCAAACCAACGTCCGAAATCTCGTTCGACTTCCGCACATAGGCATTCACCAGCGTAGGTCCCCTGAGCACCGGCTGCGGAGCCCATGCCGTATACTACGCGGCTGTGCGCCCCCGGCCAGAGCGCAGCGGACGCACGACGCGCCCGCGGGGCCTGTGGGCCGCCCGCTGTAGCCACCGTGACGGGGGGACAGCTACCTTTTCGGCCCGGAGGGAACTTACGACGAGCGAGGTGAACGATGTCCTCGAAGAAGGCGCTCCGCAGGGAGCAGAGGCGGCGAGGGCGGCAGAGCAACAGGCGGCGCGGTCGGCTGAGCCCGGTCACCCTGTTCATACTCGGAATCGGCGCAGCCGTCCTCATCACCGTAGCCGCGCGGCTGGTCTTCGGCGACCAGTCGGGGCGGGGAGCGCCCCCGTGGCCCGGGGCCGTCTGGTCCCAGGCGCATGGGCACTGGCACTGACTGACGCCCCCTCCTTGGGTGCCCGCGTGGGACCGGAGCGGATCCGAGGAGACCGAACAGAGGCCTGGGCCGAGGATACGCCGACACAGGTTCGAGCAAGTGGAGTCCGATCGGCAGCTCCGGGGCGTGATCGGCCTCGAGGAGCCTGGAGCGGGCCCGCGCGACGCGCAGACCGCGCCAACGGGAGGAGCGTCACGGCTCCTTGCGAAAAGCCAATGCTCCGGGCGAGCGTCGACAGAGTGTCACAAACCCGAGGGGAACCGCCCGATGACGACCCGGATTCTCTTACCGTTTTTCGCATTGTCTCTTTCCACCGCCTGTGCCCCGGTCGCCGATGACCAGGGCAGCTCCCCGGATCCGGCCGCGTCGGCCGAGACGCCACCCTGGGACTGGCCGGCCGAGCGAGTACGATCCCGCGTCGAGCGAGTGCGCGCCGGTCGCGACCTCACCCCCGCCAGCTGGCCGGACGGCGCGCGCGTCGCGGTGCTGCTCTCGTTCGACGTCGACAACGAGACGATCGAGGGACTCCGCCGAGGAGTGACAAGCATCGGTCCCCTCTCTCAGGGCGAGTACGGAGCGCGCGTGGGCCTCCCGCGCCTCGTGGCGCTGCTCGACGGGGAGCAGATACCGGCGACGTTTTTCTTTCCCGCGTGGAGCTTGATGCTCGCCCCGAACCAGGCCGATTTGATCAACGCCTCAGGCATGCACGAGATCGGAGTGCACGGGTGGATCCACGAGACGAACTCAGCGTTGGACGCCGCGACGGAGCGGCGCCTGCTCGCGCAGGCGATCGATACGATCGCCCGTATCGCAGGTCGCCGGCCTGTCGGCTACCGCGCCCCGTCCTGGAACATGAGCGACAACACCCTCGACATCGTGCTTGAGATGGGCCTCCTCTACGAAAGCTCGCTCATGGCCGACGACCGGCCGTACGAGCTACTGAGGGAAGGAGCGCCAACCGGGCTCGTGGAGCTTCCGGTCTCGTGGGTGCTCGACGACGCGCCCCTTTTCGATCCGCTCGGAAACGCCTACGCCTCGCCCCGCGAGGTGATGCAGGTGTGGATTGACGAGTTCGACCGTGCGTGGGAGGAAGGCACGATGTTCCTCCTGACGACCCACCCCCACATTATCGGTCCCCGTTCGCGGATCGTGGCGCTCGAGGGCCTGATCGCGCACATCAAGCAGCGAGGCGGCGCATGGTTCGGTACGCACGAGGCGGCCGTCCGGTGGATACGGGAGCAAGCAGGGATGTAGGGGATCTGAGCCCGCAACCGCCGCAGCCGATCCCGAGTCGCTCGCACGTCTTTCTCAAGAAGAGATCGCGCGCGCCTGCTCGAGAGACGGTCCGTCCGTGGACAGAGGTCAGGCCTACGACCAGACCCGAGCCCGCCCGGTGTCACGTGAGCGATGTCTTGCGTCGCCCCACCCAAGACCGGAGCTGACGGAGCGTCATTGTGTTCAGCACGTCCCCCTTTTCGAGCCACGCGCGTCTTGCTTGGTCTACGCCATAGGAGATGTGATCCAGCTGTCGCAGCGAATGAGCATCCGTGCTGACCACGAGCTTTACGCCCAGCTCCTTCGCTCGCCTGGCGTGCACCTCGTTCAGGTCGAGCCGCTTCGGGTTCGAGTTGATCTCCATCGCCACGCCGAGCTCCGATGCCGCCTGAAGGACGGCCTCCATGTCGAGTCCGAACGGCTCCCTGCGTCCGAGCAGCCGGCCGGTGGGGTGGCCTACGAGGTCGACACACGGGTGCTGCATCGCCCGGATCACTCGATTCGTCATCGCCGCCTGGTCCAAGTCCATCAGGGAGTGGACGGAAACGATCACCAAGTCGAGGGCCTCGAGGACATCGTCGGTCATGTCGAGGCTCCCGTCGCGTAGGATGTCCACCTCGAGACTCTTCAAGACCACGATCTCGTCCAGCGCCTCCTGGACCCGGTCAATCTCGGCCCACTGCTCAGGCGCCCTTTCGGGGGTCAGTCCGCGAACCATCGCGAGGGCAGGACTGTGGTCGCTGATCGCCAAATAATCGTAGCCCCGCGCCTCGCACGCGCGCGCCATCGCCTCTATGGAGTCCTTCCCGTCACTCCAAGTGGAGTGCATGTGGAGGTCCCCCCGGATGTCGCTGAGCGTGACGAGCTCTGGAAGGGAACCCTCGCGAGCGGCCTCGATCTCACCGCGGTTCTCGCGTATGACGGGAGGAATCCATGGAAGACCGACAGCCTCGAATACGGACTCTTCCGTATCGCCCCCGACGCGCTCCCCCTGCTCCTCACCCTCCGCCGCAGGCTCGATGCCCTCGGAGACCCGGAACACCCCACGCTCATTCACCCGCAGGCCTTGTCTCAATCCGAGCTCACGGACACGGGCGGTGTGCTCCATCGACCCGGTGAAGTGATGCATGGCCGCACCGAACGAGTGCGGCGGGATGATGTGGAGGTCGACCCCGAGACCGGACCGGAGATCGACGGCCCCGCGGCTCTCGCCTGCCAGCCTCACCTTCTCGACGGAGCCGAAGGCGAGGAAGTGTTCCATCACGCCGGGAGCCGGGAGCTCGGCCTGGGCGAGGAGGTTCACGCCGATGACGGTCTCCTTGCGCCTCCGGTGGCTGCCGGCCACCTCGATCCGCTGAGCCCGCGCCGCCTCTCTCATGTGGTCGACGAGGGGACCCACCAGCTGGTCCACCTGTGACAGGAGGAAGCGTCCGGCACGGAGGCGGTAGTCGTAGATGGAGCGCGCGATTCGCTCGACGCTGGCCGGGCCGAAGCCTGCCAGATCCCCGACCCGGCCGGCCTTGAGTGCGGTATCGAGCTCATCGACGGTCGTCACGTCGAGCGACTGCCAGAGCTTTCTGGCCTTCTTGGGTCCCACACCGTCGAGCTTCACGAGCTCGACGAGCGACCTCGGAATCCGCTCGCCCAACTCCTCAACCCGCCTCAGCCGGCCGGTTCCGATCAGCTCGACGATAGCCGCCGAAAGGTCCTGCCCGATGCCGGGAAGCCCGGCAAGGTCCTCCTCCGCCGCCACCATCGAAGCGAGGGAGCGCGTCAGCCCTCGCACGGTGCGCACCGCATTCCGGTAGGCCCGGACGCGGAAGGGGTTCGCGCCTTGGATCTCCAGCAAATCCCCCACCTCGTCCAAGACTGCCGCGATCTCGATGTTCTCCATCGCTTACCCCTGCACCGCTCGCCCGACGAGCCTCAAAGAACCCCCTTGGCCTCGAGGCGAGCGATGAATTCCGCTTCGCCGAGGACGGGAACACCCAGCTCCTTCGCCTTCTTCAGCTTCGATCCCGGATCCGCACCGGCCACCACAAAAGCCGTCTCCCTGCTCACCGAAGCCACAACCCGGCCACCCTCGCCCTCAATGAGCCGTTTGGCCTCAGAGCGGGCGAACCTCTCCAGCCCACCCGTGAAGACCCACTTCTCTCCATCCAGGCGCCGGGCTCCGGCCTCGCCGGGTGGAATCAGGTTCATGCCCCGGTCGAGGACCGCGCGGATGCGCGCCCGGTTGCGCTCGTCATCGAGAAAGCTACGGATCTGCTCCGACATCACGGGGCCGATCCCCTCGACGGCCTCCAGCTCCTCACGTGGTGCCGCCTCGACCGCCTCAAAGCTGCGAAAGTGGCGGGCCATGTGGCGCGCTACCGTCACCCCCACCTCGGGAATGCCCAAGCCATAGAGGAAGCGGTGGAGCCCGACCGACTTCTTCGCCTCGATCGCTTCCGCCAGATTCGCGGCCGACTTCTGGGCGAACCCCTCAAGCCGCTCGAGGTCCTCGACCGTGAGGTCGAACAGGTTCGCAAGCTCCCGAACCAGCCCCCGGTCCACCAGAAGGTTCGCCGTCTCCTCGCCCAGGCCCTCGATGTCCAGCCCGGCCCGCGATCCGAAATGCTGGACCCCCCTCTTCAGCTGGGCCGGACAGCCGAACCGGTTGGGGCAGTAGGTGAACGGCCCGCGCTCCCGCACCGGCGTTAGGCAGGCGGGGCACCGGCTCGGCATCTCGAAGACCGCGCCGCGCTCCCGTGTGTCCTCGCCCACGCGCTCCACGACCTGAGGGATGACGTCTCCGGCTCTCTGGATCCTCACCAGGTCGCCCTGACGCACGTCCTTCCGGGCGACCTCCTCCCGATTGTGCAGGGAAGCGCGCGACACCGTCACGCCACCCACCTCGACAGGCCTCAGGAGCGCCACCGGGGTGAGCTTGCCCGTCCGTCCCACCGAGACGGCAATCCGCTCGATCCGCGTAATCTCCTTGCGCGGCTCGAACTTGAAGGCCAGCGCCCACCGCGGATGATGGGAAGTCGCCCCGAGGTCCTCACGGGCGTTTAGGTCGTCGACCTTGATAACGACGCCGTCTATCTCGTAGTCGAGGCGGTCGCGGTCCTGCGCGAAGCTCGAATGATATTCGATGATCTCCTCGACGCTCCTCGCGCGCTTCACCCGATCCGGTGTCTTGAAGCCCCAGTCGCGGAGCGCCCGCACCCCCTCGTGGTCCGACGAGAACCGAACCCCGCGCACGGCAAGGATATCGTAGGCCAAGACGTCGAGAGGCCGTGCAGCCGTCACTCGGGAGTCGAGCTGGCGAAGGGAGCCCGACGCCGAGTTCCTCGGATTCACATAGGGTTCGGAACCCTGCTCGACCATCCGTTCATTGAGGGCCTCGAAAGCCGAGAGGTACAGGATCACCTCGCCTCGCACGGCGACGAGCTCAGGAACGTCGCGAGCGTGCCCGAGAAGCCGCAGCGGAAGGCTGGAGATCGTCCTTGCGTTCGCGGTGACGACTTCGCCCGTCCGACCGTCTCCCCGCGTGACCCCCCTCGTGAACAGCCCGTTCTCGTAGACGAGTTCGATTGCGGCCCCGTCCAGCTTCGGTTCCAAGAGGTAGAGGGGTTCGCTCTCCAGGCCCTTTCGTACGCGCTCGTCGAAGCGGTGCACCTCGGCGCTGTCCTGCGTGGAGTCCAACGAGAGCATGGGTGCCAAGTGTTCCGCCGCGGGAAGATCGCTCTTGGCCTCAACTCCGACCCTTTGAGACGGCGAGTCCGCGGTGACGAGGTCGGGGTGTTTCTTCTCCAAGACGAGAAGCTCTGCCCAGAGGCGATCGAATTCCGCATCGCTGATCTCCGGCCTCGCCTTCACAAAGTAGAGATGCTGATGTCGCCGGATCTCGGAGCGTAGGGTCTCGAGCCGGTGTTCCGCACCCTGTGTCTTGTCCTCAGGCGGCGCTGTGGGACGGTCGGGTAGGCCTTGGGTCAACGGAACTCCAGCTCTCGGTTGCAGCCGCGACGTGATAACGTCGCAATTCTGGGAGGAGGAGGACAGCCCTCGGGACGCTTGCCGGCGTGAGTTCTGCCGGCGTTGCGTACTCCCGGTGGCACAGGATATATCAGAGCACCCGCCCGCCACCCCAGCAGCACCCGAAACGATCTCCCCGAACCTCGAGACGGCTGGAGGAACCAATGCGAACTACGCTTGCGGCGCGCACGGGATTTCTCGTGCTGGCCGCCATGGTCTTCGCCCACCAGGCGATGGCTCAGAGGCCCACCACGACGCTTCGGGGTCCTGACGAAGGTGAGGGGCCCTTTGGTCGCCTCATCCTGAGGGGTGCCACAGTTATCGACGGGACCGGCGCCCCGCCGCAGGGTCCCGTCGACATCGTCATTGAGAACGATCGTATCGCCGAAGTCCGATCGGTGGGCTTCCCCGGCGTACCCATCGACGAAGAGCGTCGCCCCGGCGGTAACCCGGACCGGGAGATCGACCTCTCCGGCCATTACGTCATGCCCGGATTCGTCGACATGCATTCCCACACGGGCGGCGTCCCCAAGGCACCCCAACCCGAATACGTCTACAAGCTCTGGTTGGCTCATGGAGTCACAACTTCAAGGGGCGTCGGACACGGGCCGATGTTGTGGGCGCTGGGCCAGAAAGCGAAAGCCGCCCGCAACGTGATCGTGGCCCCGCGGATGTACGCATACGCGCGCCCGGGCGAGGCATGGGACCGGGGCGCCATCGACTCGCCCGAGAAGGCCAGGGAATGGGTGCGGTGGGCCGTGGATCAGGAGGTCGAGGGGCAGAGGATCGACGGGCTGAAGCTCGGCTCGTATGACCCGCCCATCATGGAGGCGGTCATCGACGAGGCGCATCGGCACGGCCTGGGCACGGTGGCCCACCTCGGGCAGATGGGCATCGCCCGCATGACGGCCCTCGATGCGGCTCAAGCAGGCCTCGATATGATGACGCACTACTACGGGCTCTTCGAGTCGCTCCTGAAGGACCACAGCATCCAGGATTGGCCTCTCGACTACAACTACAACGACGAGCAGCACCGCTTCGGCAACGTCGCGAGGCTCTGGGATCAGATCCACGAGCCCGGCTCGGAGGAGTGGTACGCCCTGATCGACCGCTTCCTCGACCTGGACTTCGGGATCGATCCCACGATGGCGATCTACGAGGCCAGCCGGGACGTCATGAGAGCGCGCAACGCGGACTGGCACGAGGAGTACACGCTGCCGAGTCAGATGGAGTTCTACGAGCCGAGCCGCGAGGCCCACGGGTCGTACTGGTTCTACTGGACCACCGAGGACGAGGTGGCGTGGAAGAACTTCTACATCCGCTGGATGCGCTTCCTCAACGAGTACAAGAACCGAGGGGGCATCGTTACGACTGGATCCGATTCCGGCTTCATCTACAACCTCTACGGCTTCGGCTACATCCGCGAGCTCGAGCTCCTCCGTGAGGCGGGATTTCATCCGATAGAAGTGATCCGGTCGGCCACCATGTACGGAGCCATGGAGCTGAACAAGCCCAAGGGGCTGGACCCCGACTTCGGGATGATCCGGAAGGGCCTCAAGGCCGATCTCGTCGTGGTCGACGAGAATCCCCTCGAGAACCTCAAGGTCCTCTACGGCACCGGCGCGGTAAGGCTCAACGATGAGACTGGCGAGGTGGAGCGTGTGGGCGGCGTCAAATTCACGATCAAGGACGGCATCATATACGACGCGAAGAAGCTCCTCGAAGACGTGAGGGAGATGGTGCGTGAGGCCAAGGACCAAGCGCGCGTCACGATCGACCAGGGGAACTGAGGCCCGACGCGCCCGGTCCCGCTGACCCAACGACCCTTCCGAGACTCGAGGACCCGAGTCCCGGGGGCCCGATCATCTCTTCAGGCAATGGCGCACAACCCCCAATGACCCCACTCGATGTGCAAGCCCTCAGGGACGAGACGCCGGGCGCCCGACACAGGATCCATCTGAACAACGCCGGAGCCGGCCTCATGCCCGCTCCCGTCCTTCGAGCGATCACCGAGCACCTTGAGCTTGAGGCGCGGATCGGAGGGTACGAGGCCGCCGAGGAGCGGAGGGAAGAAATCGCTTCCGTGTACCGAGCGTTGGCATCCCTGCTGGGTACCGACCCGGCGAACGTCGCCGTCACCGAAAACGCCACGGCCTCTTTCGTCCAGGCCCTGTCCTCGGTCGCCTTCGATCCGGGGGACGTGATCCTGACGACCCGCAACGACTACGTCTCGAATCAGATCATGTACCTGTCTCTCAAGTCGCGCATGGGCATCGATCTGATTCGGGCACCCGAAGACCCGTCGGGCGGGGTCGACGTGATGGCGCTGGATGAGCTGGTCCACCGGCGCCGGCCCAAGCTCGTCGCCGTCACGCATGTCCCCACCAACTCCGGACTCGTGCAGAGGGTGGCCGATGTGGGGGCGATCTGCCGTCGGCGGAACGTGCTCTACCTGGTCGATGCTTGCCAGTCGGTCGGCCAGATTCCGCTCGACGTCGAAGAGATCGGATGTGATTTCCTGTCGGCGACGTCACGAAAGTTCCTGCGCGGCCCGCGAGGCATCGGCTTCCTGTACGTGTCGGACCGCGCGATCGAGCTCGGATTGGAGCCGCTCTTCCCCGACATGAGGGGAGCGCACTGGATCGACGCCGACCTGTACCAGCCGGTTCCGGGCGCCCAGCGCTTCGAGAACTGGGAGTTTCCCTACGCCCTCGTGCTCGGCCTGGGTCGGGCTGTCGAATATGCGATGGCGCTCGGTCTGGAGGCTCTCCGGGACCGGGCCTGGGCCCTGGCGGGGCTGGCTCGCGAGCGCCTCGCATCCATTGACGCGGTGCGCGTTCTCGACGCCGGGGCCGAGAGGTGCGCCATCGTCACGGCGACGACGGAGGGTCGCAGGGCAGCGGACATCGTCACGGCACTCTCGGAGGCGAGGATCAACACCACTCTGACTCAGCGCGACTACGCCGTTCTAGACTTCGACGACAAAGGAGTAGAGTCGGCGGTACGGGTGTCGCCCCACTACTACAACACCGAGGAGGAGATCGAAGAGTTCGCGAGCGCGCTTTCGGCCCTCCTCACCTGACCTCTCCGCGCTCCCGGATGTCGAGGGAGAGTGACCTCGATCCCTCGCCGCCGATCCACGAGTGCGGCCCCAACGCGGGACCGACACGGCGACCCCGCCGAGCAGGGGCTCCCCGAGTCCCGCCATCGGCTCGGTCAGCGGGTACCCTCACCACTCGCTTCGCCATGGACTCGACGTGTCGCCCGTGGCGGAGAGGGCCTCTCGGGTGGCCCGATACCCCTCTTCCACGAAGTACTCGATCGCCGCGAAATCGAAGCCGCCGACGCCGTGGAACGCGGGGCGGACGAGGGTCAGTGGCACGCCCGACCACTCCCGCAGCATTTCGCGTCGCCGCTGGCCGGCCATGATGGCAAAGACCCTCTGCTGGACGGCGACGAGCCCCCCTCTGGCGACGACGTGGGCGTCGACCTCCGGGCCGGCGCCTGCGTCGATGGCGATGATGCGGGTGGCCCCCATCTCCGATGCCTTGCGCAGCGGGAGCATGTCCCGCACCCCGCCGTCGATGAGAAAGCGCCCGTCGAGTTCGGCCGGCGGGAACAACACGGGAAGGGCACAGGACGCATACACGGCGTCGACCACGGAGATCTCCACGCTCCCACCATGGCCCAGCCACACCGTTCGCCCCGACCCCAGGTCCACGACGTTGACCAGAAGCGGGACTGTGAGCGCGCCCCAGCTGTCGGTAGGCAGGACCTTCCGGATATAGCGCTCCAGCGTATCTCCCCGGCACACGCTGGCGGCTCGGAGGCCGTTGATCCACACGGCCCTCTTGTTGACGCGAACGATGTCGCGCCGAGTCACGCTTCGTGCCAGCGCCTCCATCTCTTCGACGGTGCGCCCACCTGCCAGCGCAGCAGCCACCATCGCCCCCACGCTCGTCCCAACGATACCACTCACGGGAACCCTGAACTCTGAAATGGCCTTCCAGGCTCCGATGTGGGCCAGGCCCTTCAGCGCACCCCCTCCCATGACCACCCACGTCTGGTCTTCGGGTCTCTTCCCACGGCGATCCATTCGTTCGAAGGAATCCGTCATGGGCGCTCTATGGCCCGGAACGTTGCCCCAGCTTGACGGTATAGGGAGGCTCCTCTAGCTTTGATGAAAAGAAGAATCATTCTCGATAAGTGGCCTGCCAAGGCGATCCCCCACCCCATGTGTGACACTCGAATACTCGAAATCAGTGGCCTTCGTGCCAAGGTCGCCGGCAAAGACCTGCCGATTCTACGCGGCGTGAATCTGGAGCTTCGTTCCGGAGAGATTCATGCAATCATGGGACCCAACGGATCGGGCAAAAGCACGCTTGCGAAGGTCCTGGCCGGTCACCCCGGATACGAAGTCACGGCCGGGGACGTGATCTTCCGCGGCCAATCCGTCCTCGATCTGGAACCGGACGAGCGGGCCCTTACCGGCATGTTCATGGCGTTCCAGTACCCCGTGGAGATCCCGGGGGTCTCGATTGCGAACTTCCTGAGGACCGCTCTCCAGGCTCGCCTCGAAGGGGATGAGGAGCTGGACCTTTTCGATTTCCAGGACGAGCTCATCGGCCGCATGAAACTTCTCGACATGGAGCCCTCCTTCGCCGAGCGTTTCGTGAACGACGGTTTCAGTGGGGGCGAAAAGAAGCGAAATGAGATTCTGCAGTTGGCCGTTCTGCGGCCTCTCCTGGCCATCATGGACGAGACCGACTCGGGTCTCGACATCGACGCCCTGAAGATCGTGGCCAAGGGGGTCAATACGCTGTGCCAGGAGCGGCCGGAAATGTCGGTCCTGCTCATCACCCACTACCAGCGTCTTCTCAACTATATCGAGCCGGACTTCGTCCATGTGATCGTAGACGGCCGGATCGTCCGCTCCGGCGGGCCCGAGGTGGCGTTGGAGCTCGAAGAGCAAGGCTACGCAGACTGGAGAGAGAAGGAAACCCAGCAAGCCCTCGCCTAGGACGCTATCCATGCCACAGCACGAAGTCGTTCGAGATCTCGGGCTCGACGAGTACAAGTACGGGTTCGTCGACGAGGAAGCCCACGTCTTTCGCACGAAGCCCGGCCTCGACGAACAGATTGTGCGCCAGATCTCGACGCACAAGAAGGAGCCGGAGTGGATGCTGAACTTCCGCCTAAGGGCGCTCCGCATCTACCAGAAGAAGCCGATGCCCAAGTGGGGAGGCGATCTATCCAGCCTGGAGGAGACCCTCGACCAGATCTACTTCTACGTCAAGCCCCAGGACCAGATGGAGCGGTCGTGGGAAGACGTGCCCGCGAACATCAAGACCACCTTCGAGCGACTCGGGATCCCCGAGGCCGAGCAGAAGGTCCTGGCCGGGGTCGGAGCCCAGTACGAGTCCGAGATGGTGTACCATTCGCTCAAGGAGGAGTGGGAGTCGCAGGGTGTGATCTTCGATTCCATCGAGGACGGGCTGAAGAACCATCCCGAGCTCTTCCGGGAACACTTCGCCACCGTGATTCCGGCGGCAGACAATAAGTTCTCGGCCCTGAACTCGGCGGTTTGGTCGGGGGGATCGTTCGTCTACATCCCGAGGGACGTCCATCTTCAGACGCCGTTGCAGGCCTACTTCCGGGTCAACCAGGAGCGGATGGGCCAGTTCGAGCGGACGCTTATCATCGTCGAAGAGGGCGCGCGGGCCCACTACATCGAGGGATGCACGGCGCCGGTGTATTCGACGGACTCGTTCCACTCCGGCGTGATCGAGATCGTCGTGAAGCCGAACGCGCGGTTCCGCTATACGACGATCCAGAACTGGTCGAACAACATGTACAACCTCGTGACGCAACGAGCGTTGGTACACGAGAATGGTACCATGGAGTGGCTCGACGGCAACCTCGGCTCGAAGCTCACCATGAAGTACCCGTCGTGCTACCTCACCGGCGAGGGAGCGCACGGCTCGATCATGTCGATCGCTTACGCGGGTAACGGGCAACACCAGGACACGGGCGGCAAGGTCGTCCACTCGGCCGCGAACACGACGTCGTCGATCGTCTCCAAGTCCATCTCCAAGGGACATGGGCGATCATCATACCGGGGCCTCTGCAAGGTGTACGAAGGGGCGGTCAATGCTCGATCGAACGTCGAGTGCGACGCGTTGCTGATCAACGACACGTCGCGGACCGACACCTACCCCTACATCGAGATCGAGGAGAAGCAGGCGACGGTCGGCCACGAGGCCACGGTGTCGAAGGTGGGTGACGAGCAGCTCTTCTATCTGCAGAGCCGGGGGCTGAGCGAAGAGGAGGCGATGGCCTTGATCGTGAGGGGGTTCATCGAGCCGATCGCCAAGGAGCTTCCGCTCGAGTACGCGGTCGAACTCAACCGGCTGATCGAGCTCGAGATGGAGGGATCGGTCGGCTGATGCCCAGTACGAGAGGCAGCCTTTCCATTCTGGAGCCGGCCAAGACGATCCCGGCCCTGGACGGACGGGCGGTGGACTTGCTCGGCCGAGGCGCGCCGGATTGGCTTCGCCGACGCCGGCGGCACGCCTGGTCTGTCTACGAAGACACTCCGCTTCCTTCGACGCGCTCCGAGGAGTGGCGTTACACCGATTTGTCGAGGATCATCGACTTGGAGTCCCTCCGGCTCCTGACACCCGATCAGACCGATCCTGGCGCGGCCCGGCCCGACATCCTCGCCGAGGCGATGCTCGAGGACTGGGCGGCGTCGGGACACTCGGTTCTCGTGGACGGCCGGACGGTGCACATCGATCTTGACTCGGACTTCGGTCGCCGGGGAGTCATCCTGACTTCTCTCCGCTCGGCTGTTCGTGATCACCCCGAGCTCTTGAAGGAGTCCCTCGCCACGGCTGCGATTCCTCCCGAACAGGGCAAGTTCGAGGCCCTGAACGCCGCCCTTTGGAGTGACGGAGTCCTTCTGTACGTTCCCCAGGGCGTGCGCCTCGCTCTCCCGGTGCGGGTGACTCGCTGGCTCTCGGAGCCCGGCTCGGCGGTCCTGACCCGCATCCTCGTGATTGCGGAAGCGGGGAGTCAGGTCTCCTTGGTCGAAGAGGTCCTTTCCGAGGACTTGGTCGAGTCGACTCTCTGCTCGTCCGCCGTCGAAGTTATCGCAAGGGACGGGGCTCAGGTGCAGTTCGTCTGCCTTCAGCGGGCGGGCCGCGGCGTCTTCTGTCAGTCAGCCCAGCGGACCCTGGCGCACCGGGGCTCCTCGCTGAACACGCTCAACGTGAACCTGGGCAGCTCGGTGAGCCGGGTGGACCTGAACGCGCGACTCCTAGGGCCTGGTGCGACCAGCGACATGCTGGGGCTCTACTTCGGTGACGAGGACCAGCATTTCGACCACAACACGAGCCAGGATCATGTAGCCCCCAACGCCAGGAGCGACTTGCTCTACAAGGGCGCCCTCGACGGACACGGGCGGGCGGTCTTCAGGGGGATCATCCGTGTGCACCCGGGAGCGCAGGGTACGGACGCCTATCAGACCAACCGCAACCTGCTCCTCTCCGACGACGCCCGAGCCGACTCTCTGCCCAACCTCGAAATCGAAGCCGACGACGTGAAGTGCTCCCACGGAGCCACTGTGGGTCAGCTCGACGCCGACGCGCTCTTCTACATGCTTACCCGGGGCCTCAGCCGTCAGCAGGCGGAGCGCATGGTGGTGCTGGGGTTCTTGGGCGACGTGCTCGCCCGCCTTTCCCTCGGAGGCGTGGTCCAGAAGGTCACCCGTGCCATCGAGCAAAAGCTCCTGGCTCATGGCTGAGGAAGCGGGGGCGGGGTGGGTGCGGGTCGCCGATCTGAACCGGTGTCCACCCAGCCATCTCCTCGACGTGGAGGTCGGCAGGGTGCAAATCGTCCTCGCGAACCTCGACGGCAACATCTATGCCCTCGAGAACCGGTGCTCTCACCAGGACTTTCCGCTCTCCGACGGGGAGCTCGAAGACAACGAGTTGGAGTGCCTCTATCACGGTGCCAGGTTTGATGTATGCACTGGGCAGGCCGTTCAACTTCCCGCGATCCGCCCCGTGAAGACCTTTGCCGTCGAGGTCAGGGAGCAGGAGATCTTTGTCAAGGTCTAGAAGGCTTCAGGTGGCTCGCGTGCCCCGAAGGCCTATCCCATGCCGGTGACGACTCCCGGGCTCGAGTGGACCACCGTGCGAGGTCTCTTTCCCATCTTGCGTGAAGAAATACGGGGCAAGCCGCTCGTCTACCTCGACAGCGCGGCGACCGCCCAGAAGCCGCAGTCCGTCATCGATGCGCTCACGGGCTACTACGAGCACATGAACGCGAACGTGCACCGCGGCATCCACGAGCTGAGCCGCAGGTCCACCGTCGCCTATGAGGACGCACGCGCACGCCTAGCTCGCTTCATCGGAGCAGCAGAGGCTGAAGAACTCGTCTGGACACGAGGCACAACCGAGGCCATCAACCTCGTGGCGAGCAGCTGGGGTCTCGCCAGCCTCTCCGAGGGGGACGAGATCCTGCTCAGCACGATGGAGCACCACTCCAACATCGTGCCGTGGCAGCTGGTCGCCCGGCGTACCGGAGCACGTCTCCGGTACATCGAGATGGACGACCAGGGCCGGCTCGTCCTCGACGACCTGTCGAGGCTGCTGACCAACCGTACCCGACTCGTAGCCGTCTCCCACATCTCCAACGCCCTCGGTACCGTCAACCCGGTCCGCGATATTGCCGAGCGGGCGAGGGCCGCGGGTGCGCTGGTGCTCGTGGACGGCGCCCAAGCCGTCCCCCACCGGCGGGTCGATGTCCAGGCGCTCGGCTGCGACTTCTACGCCTTCTCGGGTCACAAGATGTGTGGGCCCACCGGGGTCGGAGGTCTCTGGGCCCGGCGGGAGTTGCTGGAGTCGATGCCTCCCTATCATGGCGGGGGAGAGATGATCCGGACCGTGGGCCGTGAGGAGAGCACTTGGGCGGAGGTGCCGCACAAATTCGAGGCCGGCACCCCCAACATCGCGGGTGCGATCGGCATCGCCGCAGCGGCGGATTTCCTGGAAGGGCTCGACTTCAACGCCACCGTTTCCCACGAGCGCGACGTTCTCTCCTACGCGCTCGCGCAGCTCGGCGCCATGGAGGGTGTCAGAGTCTTCGGCCCCACCGATCCGGACGAGCGGTCGGGCGTCGTGTCATTCACCATGGGGGACGCTCATCCGCACGACATTTCGACGATCCTCGACTCCGAGGGCATCGCCATCCGAGCCGGTCACCACTGCGCACAGCTCGTCATGCAGCACTTCGGCATCTCCGCAACCGCTCGCGCCTCGTTCTACTTCTACAACTCCCGGGAAGACGTAGACCGGCTGGCCGAAGCTCTGGACGTCGTCAGGACGATCTTCAGGGGAGCCTGACGGCCACGGAGTGCGGGTCGCGGAGAGAATTCGAAACCTCGGGACCGAGACAGTATCTTGGTGGGTCGGGTTTCCCTCTTTCGGACGATCTGATGACGGAGCCCTCGCTGACATCCATCTACCAGCAACTCATCCTTGAGCACTACCGCAACCCGCGGAACAAGTCCGAGCTGGAGCATCGCACCGCGGAGGCTTATGTGACCAACCCGGTGTGCGGAGACGAGGTCAGACTCCAGCTTCGCCTCGACGGTGACACGATCGAGGAGGTGGGCTTCGGCGGTCAGGGATGCTCGATCTCGCAGGCGTCGGTCTCCATGATGACGGCCCTCTTGGCGGGCAAGAGCCGAGACGACGCCGTGCGACTGGCCGACCGCTTCACCGAGATGATGTACGGAAACGGAGAGGTGGCGCGAGACCGATCCATGGGAGATCTCCGCGCTCTTCAGGGTGTCAGCAAGTTTCCCGTCCGCGTCAAATGCGCACTGCTCGGCTTTGATGCTCTCCGCGAGGCGTTGGGGCGTCAACGGGGAGAAGGGACCGGTCAACAGCGGAGAGCCTCTGAGAGCCGCATGCCCCGCAAGCAGGAGGCCTGAGGTTCAAATCTCACTGTCCCGACTTAACTTACGGGATTGTCGAGGTCCGGTGCCTGCTAATTCTCCCCAGCCCGGCGAGCGCCTGAGCTTTCCTCCACCAAGTGCACGCGCGGAAGCGGCTAATACTCTTCGGGGGATCCCTAAATAAGTGCTGGCGGCAGAGGCGTGTTGCCGACCCCGGGATTTCGCCTCCGCGCCTCCTCCAAAACAGCGAGGGCCTCCGTGGTCACCGGCGTCCGGTGCTCGCACCCGGTAGACACGAACACTCGAGTCAACGCCGCCGCGTAGCGTCTTATGCAGAATCGGGTCCGGTGAAATCGTATGCGGGTCCAAGGTATTCGCGCCTGAACTGATGGTGTCGGCAGGCCTGATCGGGTCTGCCGAGCCAGTGAGTCGTTCCTGACGCTACCCAAATGATCTCGTCGCTGACGGAGAAGATATCACGTACATCATGTCCCGAGATAACAAGCGCCGTCCCTTGCTCTCGCAGCATCAGCAATGCCTTGACAACCAGTTCGACATCGATGGGCGCGACCCCGGCAAACAGCTCGTCCATCAACAGGCAGTCGGGTGAACGAAGCAGAGCAAGCCCCAACGATGCCCGCTGACGCTCTCCTCCCGACAGACTTTGGGGCCAGCTAGCGAGGAGATCCCCTAATTTCAGCTGCTCAACTATTCCAGGATAATGTCCGTGTCTTCCGTATACTTGCATGAACGCTGCAAAATGATCGGAAATGCGGAGTGAGGGATGAATCCTGCTGACAATACATCAGCCCTGACCGAGCCAGGCGGGGCAGGGATGGTCGTGGCACAAAGGAACCTCTGTAGAGGACCCGACCGTAGTCGGCACTAAGCTGCCCGGACGCGATGCGGAGCATGGTGGTCTTGCCTGCCCCGTTCCGACCCAACAATGCAGTTATGCTGCCGCTAGATGCAGAGAAGCCTGCAGACTTGAGCACTGTGGTATTGCCGAAGGCCTTTCCCAATCCATCCGCCTCTAGGATCGGTTGACCCGGAGTCACGGGAGGACAACCTCGAGGAGGATTGGGATCGACAAGGCCAGCCCAATGCTCGCCGACAGGGGAATACCAAGGTTGCCGAGGAAGATATGTTCCCCCCGCCTCACGGAGTCGACACCAACGGTGACGGCTACGATGCAGATGACCAAGACTTTGGCGGCGACATCAAACTCTGAGATTCCGCCGAGGGCTGCAAGAATACGTATCGCGACCCACACCCCGAAGCCTCGGAGTAGAATCGCTTTACGAAATGACCGTATGCGGAGCAGCCGGATCATCGCTTCCCCGTTCGGCCCGAATGCGCTCCAGCAGGGCGGAAGCGAGCTCGTCGGCGGGATCGTGCGGCACTAGGTGGTCCTCTATGGCACGCTTCAGGATGGATTCGCACAGGGCGGATGCACGCTGACAGCCGATAGTCGTCGTGGCTGCGAGCATCGCTGCGGATGTCCCCTGAGGCACACCAGGGCGGTAGGAAGCCGAGTGCATGGACTCCCAAGTGACGGATTCCCAATGTGGCCGCGAGTGCGGCGTGGCGTAGGCTGCGTCGACTTCTCGTGACATTCCTCTGCCCGAATGCGCGTGATGGTCTGAGGAGGCGTGTACCTTGGTGGCCACCCCAAGCCCCCCTCGAGCACCGCCCAGACCGGGCGCCAGTACATCCCCGTCGACTCCATGGCGACATGCGTCACTCCGCACGAGACCAGCCACTCTCTAGCCCTTGCAGTACCGGATTCGTGGTCGCGAAGGTCCGCACCCTTCGCCGCCGCGCCCCACCGCGCCCCGACGCTGTCCGCACGCAGGCCGTCACTGTCTTCTTGTACACGTGGAGGCCCGCACACCGTTCGATAGCTACGTCCATTCTCAGCCTCCAAAGTCGAGGGTCATGGAGCGGGGCGGGCACTCGCATCCTGTTTCTCTTCTGTCCGTGATCACGACCTCGCCGGCCGTCTCAAGACTGCGGGCTTCCTCGAAGCGCGTGGGTCATGGTGGTTATCGGGCCCCCAGGCACCATTACCAATGACGACCTCTGCCCCATCCCATATGGCCCCCAGCCTCCATTCCCCGTCCAGTTGCTCCACCACGCAGCAATACCGTTAGTCCGGCGGGGTGAGGCCAAGGGATCATGAACTGTTAGTTGAGAGGTGCTCAAACGGACTCAACAACCACGGGAGGGGATGAGAATGACCGCCGCTTGGACTATCAGCCCCCCAACAGAGTCTTCGAGGAGGTCAGAGCTGAAGGTCTTAAACGTGCAGGGACGGCCTCTGGTATCGGAAGACCGCCAAGCAGGGTCCCCATGGTGGCTCATCGTGGGACAACATCGCCGGAGCAAACGGACGCGCACCGGCCAGAGACCTCAAGGAACGCTTGGAAGCACGGATGACACGGGAGGAGACATGGGTCGCGTAGCGTCCTTGCTCTCCCGTGCATGGCGTCGATCTACCGGGAAGGCGAGCTATGAGCGACTCGAAAGACCATCGGTTATGCGATTGCTGAGCACTTCGATGCAGGTGCCGAGGCGGATCCGTGGATTGACCTCGCCGCCACCCCAGCGTCGGGTTAATATTGGGCGTTAGACTTCCTGGGATCCGGATGCCGGAGTATAGATTCAACATGCCCGCGATTCTCGGCGGTTCTCCCGCCATCTCGGCACGAGTGAATCAGATGTCGCTGATCGGCAGGAACGGCAGATCACGCAGTCCTGGTTGACCTCAGAAGATTCCTTGCCGTGATTCACATGATTCCCGAAACGCCCCCCGAGCGTGAGGCGGCGTATTGATGGCACGTCGTGACGCCGCGCCAACGGTCTCCTCCGGAGTCGTCGAGCAGACTCCAGTCGGCTCCTTGGTCGTGTGGGTCACGCGTGGCGGCGTCCGTCGGGTGGATTTCGCTCAACCGGACATCGTCGAGCGGAGTCGCCGGAATCGGGCGGAAGACCCGACGCTGGCCCTGGCCCTCCGTCAGCTCGAGGAGTACTTCGCGGGCGGACGGACGAACTTCGACCTGCCTCTCGATCTCTCGGGAGCTACGGCCTTTCAGGGGAGGATCTTCGAGCGGCTCGTCCACATCCCATACGGCCGCATTGTTTCCTATGGGGACATCGCCGACGAGCTGGGGTATCCGGGAGCCGCCCGGGCCGTAGGCCAAGCCGTCGGGGCCAATCCGCTGCCGATCATCGTACCGTGTCACCGGGTCGTGTGGAGCGACGGCAAACTCGGCGGGTATTCGGGCGGCCTCGACCGAAAGGTCACGCTCTTGGGGATTGAGGGCGTCGACGTCGACGGAACTCGACCGGGGAGTCGCGTCCACCCGGAGATTCTCAGACTGCCCCTCTAGGCGCCTTCGCTTCAACGCGGGCGAGGAGGCAGGACGTCCGCTCCGGGCCGCAGAATCACCTTGACGGCTCCGCTCCTGCGATGGTTCGCCGCCGCTCTAAGGGCGGCACGGTACTGTCGGAGCGGAAAGGCGTGCGTCACGAGGCTTCCCACGGGGGCTCCCGTCTCCTCCAGACAGGCGTGCACGACCTCGAAGGTGTGCCGCCGCTCACCCCTCCACGTCTCCTGCCCGTACCCCACAGAACCCCGCACCTGCAGCTCGCGGGCCCACAGGAAAGTCAGATCGAGGCTCTTGAGCTCGCCCGCACACCCGACGACGACCACACGCCCCCGCGGCGCCGCGAAGCGCAAGGCCTGGCTCAGGCTGGAGCGGTTTCCCACGCAGTCGTAGACGAGTGGGAACCCTCCTCCTGCGTAGACTTCGGGGCCGACGATCGGCATGTAGGCAGCGGCGCCGGTCTCGATCAACGCCTGCCGTGCCTCAAGCCCCGGAGCGACGACCTCGCTGGCCCCCATCTCAAGCGCCAGAGCCCGCTCGTGGCCTCGCTTGGCCTGTACGACCAGGTCCCCTTTGTAGCCCGTAGCCCGCACGGCCCATGCTGTGGCCAGCGCGATCGTGCCGCTTCCGATGACGAGAACCGGTTCCCGCCGCTCGGGCGGAGTGCCAAGCACCGCATGCATCGCGATGGCAAGGGGCTCCGTCAGCACCGCGGCGTTGTCGGGCAAGGCGTCGTCGACGGGGAAAACCTGCGATTCGTGCGCGAGCACGGTCTCACCCCAACCACCGGGCAGATCCCGGTGATACCCCAGGAAACTGCCCGCCGAGAGTCGCCGACCGCCGACCCTAACCAGAGCTTCCTCGCCAGCGCGCTCGCAGGTGGCACTGCAGCCCAGCGAGCACGAAGGACAGCGATCGAGATCGGGATACCCGCGCACGGTGCAGGAGATGGTCGGATCCACGGTCACCCGGCAGCCGATCTCGACCTCCCTCACCTCGTCTCCCACGGCGCGGACCCGCCCGAGGATCTCGTGACCCAACACTGCGGGGAAGGACCCGAAGGGCTCCATTGCGGGACTCGCCTTGTAGGTGAGGTTACTGATATCCGTCCCGCAGATGCCGGCTGCGACGACGTCAATCTCGACCCAGCGCGGACCTGGGAGCCGGAGGTCGGGAAGCTCCCGTATCGCGACCCCGCTGAGAGCACCGAACACGGCAGAGTCCGTCACCCGGCCCACTGTTTTCGCGAGGAGGAAGCGTGGGACCGATACGTCGAAGGTGACCCCCTTCATCAACCCCCCGGTGAGATTGTCGATCACGCTGCACCCGGAACGCCGTGCGCCAGCCTTCGGGCGCCGCGGACGGGCCCCCGCTCACCCCCAGTCTAGCGGCCCGTGACTTCGGGATCCATCGGAGGAGCGCGCCGTCAGCATCGACAGCCGGAACCGGGCGGCGGGGTGGGGTAACATGCGCTCGGACACCGATCCCCTCAGTTCAACCCGCCGAATGTCGAATCGCGCTGCAATAGTCGCTGGTTGCCGCACCCCGTTCATCCGGTCCGGCTCCGAGTTGGGAGACATGACGGCCGTCGAGCTTGGGAGGGAGGCCGTGCGCGAGCTCATGGCTCGAAGCGCGATCCCAGCCGAGGAGGTGGACCACATCACATTTGGCACGGTCATTCACAATCCGCACGCGCCTCACATCGCGCGTGAGGTGGGGCTGGCGACCCTGCCCAAGACGGTGACGGCCACTACAGTGTCGCAGGCGTGCGCGTCGGCAAACCAGGCCGTTGCCGACGCCGTGAACCTGATTGAGCGAGGCTACGCAGACGTCGTCGTAGCCGGGGGGGCCGATTCCCTGTCCCGGATCCCGATCACGCTCAAGCAGTCCCTGTCGGCGGCGCTGGTCTCCGCCTCGAAGGCGAAGGGTCTCGCCCGTCGTTTGGCCACGCTGGCCAGGATCCGGCCCACGCACCTCATCCCGGACTTTCCCCGCATTGCCGAACCGAGCACAGGGGAGAGCATGGGCCAGTCGGCGGACCGGATGGCGAAAGAGAACGGCATCCCCCGGGAGGAGCAGGACGCATGGGCGCTCCGCTCTCACCAACTCGCCTGGGCGGGCACTCAAGACGGTCGGCTCACGGCCGAGATCGCGCCGCTCTATCTTCCGCCCGGCTTCGAGACCGTGCTCGAGTCCGACAACGGAATCCGGACGGACACGAGTCTTGACGCACTCGCGAAGCTGAAGCCCGCCTTCGACCGAGGGCACGGGAGCGTTACCGCTGGAAACGCGTCGCCCCTCACCGACGGGGGAGCGGCCATGTTGCTCATGTCCGAAGGGCGAGCCAAGGCCAATGGTCTAGATGTCATGGGCTATGTAAGGAGCTACGCCTTCTCCGCGCTCGACCCCGGGGACCAGCTGCTCCAAGGCCCTGCGTACGCCGCTCCCATGGCGCTCGACCGCGCCGGAGTGGCCATGTCCGATATCGACCTGATGGAGATGCACGAGGCCTTCGCCTCACAGGTGCTCTCGAACCTCCAGGCGCTCTCGTCCACGGAGTTCGCCGAGGAGAAGCTCGGACGGAGCGATTCGGTCGGGCATCCCGATGTCGACGTCATCAACGTCATGGGCGGCTCGATCGCGATCGGACATCCGTTCGGAGCGACCGGGGCGCGTCTCACCACGACGTTGCTGAACGAGATGAAGCGCAGGGACAACGAGCTCGGGTTGGTTACGGTGTGTGCTGCCGGAGGCCTGGGCTTCGCGATGGTGGTGGAGAGGGCCTAACGGGCTAGCTCGCCCTACGGGCAGGGGCGGAGCAATCCAGAGTGAGGGGCCGCGCCCGGCGCCCCGGCGGCGAACCGGCGTCCGGACAGCTGGAATCGCCCCGCGGCACGGGGAAGCCTAGCTCGGCCTTCTTCGCCCGCCGCTCCACTCTCTGCGACCGATTCGTGAATTGCGAACAGGAGCGCGTAGGGCCTAGGATTGGAGCCTCCCGTCTAACCCTCGGCCAGATGCCTTCCACGCCATGACGACGAGTCGCCGCAGCTTCCTCCGCCAGTCGGCAGCCGCCCTGGCCGTGGCGCCCGTCCTGCCCGTAGGACACGTCGCCTTGCGCGACGGGCAGCACGGAGCGCACCCCGAACCCGCGAGCCATGCTCGGAATGCCCGGACCTCTCGGCCAGCCCCTTCGCCTCAGTCCCAGGAAGCCTGGGTGGCCCGGGCCCGCGACGAGATCCCGGCCTCGACCGGCAGCCTGTATTTCCAGACAGGTGGGATCGGTCCTTCCCCCCGAGCAGTCATCAACCAAATCCAAAAACGCCTGGCCTTCCAGAACGAAGGGCCGGCCGCGCCCCGGATTGCGGCCGACATGGCCCAGGTCGAGCCCGATCTGAGGGCACAGCTTGGGCGCGCCTTCGGCGCCCGTTCCGACGAAGTCGCGCTCACGCACAGCACGTCCGAGGGAATCTCCATCGTCGCCTGGAGCCTGAACTGGAGGGAAGGCGACGAAGTCGTCGTCTCCAATGTCGAACATCCCGCCAACGTGATCCCGTGGTACGTCCTCAGAGACCGGTTCGGAATCGTCATCCGCGAGATCGACCTGACCACGGGAACGGGGCTTATCGACCAAGTGCATGGCCAGCTCTCGGACCGTACGCGGATGGTGAGTATCAGCCATGTGTCACGGAACAACGGGCGGGCGCTTGACGCGGCTGAATCGGCGGAACTGGGACGCCTGCTGCGCTCGCGCGGGGTCCGTTACCACCTCGACGGCGCGCAGGGCCCCGGCTGTGTCGCCACCGATTTCCGCGCGCTCGGCTGCGACTGCTATTCCACCTGCGGCCACAAGTGGCTGCTCGGCCCCAAGGGTACCGGCGCGTTGTTCGTGCGCCAGGAACTCCTCGACGACGTCAAGCTCAGCTGGGCCGGCTCCCACAGCCACGCAACGATGGACTACGGGGGCTCCTACGCTCTGCTTCCCAACGCTGCCCGGTATGAATTCGGCACCCGTGCGCTCGCGGAGTTCGCTGGCTTCGCGCGCGCCGTAGAGTGGATGGAGGGCGTCGGCATGGACAGGATCAACGAGCGCGTCCAGTCTCTGGTGGCCCATGCCATCGAAGCCGCAGACAGCACGGACACGCTTGGCGTGTCGTCCCCCCGCACGCGGGCGGACCGCTCAGGCGTGTTCGTGCTCCAGTTGCCCGAGGGGTGCGACGCCACGCAGCTGTACAACGACCTCCGCGAGGACGATGGAATCCTCGCCTCGCCGGTCCGGCAGGAGCGCGATTTCCGCTTGTCGATCCATTTTTTCAACACCCATGACGAGATCGACACGGCGATTGCGGCCGTCGCGGCGCGGTGCGGATGAGCAGGCTCGGATACTCCCAGGAGGTTTCCGGGTACGGAGCGCGCCGATCCCCTCGGTCCGCGGTCTGACCGGTCACCGCAGGCCCTGGCCCATCCCAACGCTCGGCGGCGGAGTGCTACCTGATCCCGACCCACCCCCTCACTTCCTCAAGGAGGGTGCGCGAATCGTAGCCCACTCCGTCCTTGAAGACGAGGACGGTGTTGCGGATGATCGACGGATCGCCCGCCAAGTCGCCACGGAGAAGCACCATGTCGGCGACCTTGCCCGGCTCGATGCTCCCCAGCTCGTCGTCCACCCCCAACACCCTGGCGCCGTTGAGGCTCGCGATCTCAATGGCCTGCGAGAACGTGAACTCGGCCTCGACCAACAGCTCGATCCCTCGCTGGTCCCCGTAGCCCGGGAGCGCCCCCCCGTTGCCCGTGGGATCCACGCCGGCGGCCAGCAGGCCACCCATCTCCGCGAAGCGGAGTTCGTACGCCTGGGCGTTCCTGAGGTAGGCGGAGTTGACGAGCGGGTTCGGATCCGAGTCGATCCGGTCCCTCTCGGCCAGGTATGCCTCGCGCACATCGGCCGACATGGCCTCTAGGGAGCGTGCGTCGCGCACCGGCCGGTTCGGCACGAAGAGCTCCCAGTAGGGCAGGGTCGACGTCATCGCCACTCCCCCGTCGATCATCTTCCGGAAGGCGGCCTCCACCTCCGGGCCCCTCACGTCGACGCCGCCGGCCACTGCCTCGTTGCCAAGCGGGCAACGATCGACCTGTTTGTCGGGATTGTAGTCGGTCGCGGTCAGCAAGCCGTGCTCGACGTTGTCGATCCCCAGATCGGCCGCCTCACCGTGGGTCAACGAGCAAAGGTGGCCCGTTACCTTCATCCCGGCCTTGTGCGCCTCATCGACGGCAGCCATGAACTCGGCCCGACCGATGTTCGTGTACGCCTTGATCCACGTGGCACCCTCCTCGCCCCAGTACGCGACGAAGCGGCGCGCCTGCTCGGGCGAGTGCAGGAGGGTCATGTCGGGGAATGTGGGGTCGAGCCGGCCGCCGGTGATGTAGGGCGCCGTGATGTGCATGCGCGGTCCGGGAATCCGACCCGCTTCGATCTCCGCCTTGACGTTGATCTCAGCGTACGGAGCGATGCTCCCGGTCGTACGAATCGTGGTTACGCCTCCCCCCAAGTAGAGTCGAGGCCCGGAGAAGGCCAGCGTAGCCACCCGCCCGCCCGCCGCCGTGTAGAACATGTGGTTGTGAAGGCCGACAAGGCCGGGGATCAGTGTGTGGCCCGAGTAGCTGAGGATCTCGGCGTCCGAAGGGATGCGCACCCGCTGGCCCACCTCGGCGATCCTTCCCTCCTCGACGACCACCGACATGCCCCGCCGCACTTCCGCACCGGTTCCGTCGACGAGCGTCACGTTCTGTATCACGAACGCCGGCGCGGACACACGCACGTAGCGATCGCGCACCTGCGGAGAGAGCTCAGTAGCGAGCTGAGCCGGCACGGCCTGGTGAAGTCCGACGAGGAGGCCCGTGAGAACCAGACTGACTCGTACCATCCTACCGCTCCTTCCGGTTCTGCTGCCTCAGTGGATGCCGACCCGGCCCCTCACCTCGTCGAGAAGCGTGCGGGAGTCGTAACCCACACCGTCCTTGAATACGACGACCGTGTTCCGGACAATGGACGGGTCGCCCGACGGCTCTCCGCGCAGAAGCACCATATCCGCGATCTTGCCCGGCTCGATGCTCCCCAGCTCGCCGTCGACGCCCAGGATCTTCGCCCCGTTCAGGCTTGCGATCTGAATCGCCTGCGCAAAGGTGAACTCCGCTTCCATGAGCAGCTCCACACCCCTCTGGTCCCCGTAGCCCGGGAGCGCCCCCCCGTTGCCCGTGGGATCCACGCCGTTGGCCAAGACCCCGCCCATCTCCACGAAGCGGAGCTCGTAGGCCATAGCCTTCTTGAAGGCCTCAGGGCTCACGAACGGGTTCGGCGCGTTGTCGATGCGGTCGCGATCCGCCAGGTACGCCTCACGCACCTCGGGCGCCATGGCCTCCAGGGATCGCTGATCCCTCGTGGGCCGGTCCGGGACGAAGAGCTCGTAGACCGGAAGGGTCGACGTCATCCCCACGCCCGCATCGATCATCTTCTGGAACGTGGCCTCGACCTCCGGGCCTCTCACGTCGAGGCCTTCGATTGCGGCATCGTTGCCTTGCGGGCACTCATCCGGCTCCTTTCCGGGATGGTAGTCCGTGTTGGTGAGGAGCCCGTGTTCGATGTTGTCGATGCCCAGCTCAACGGCCTCGCTGAAGCTGATCGAGCAGATGTGACCGGTGACCTGGACCCCTCGCCGGTGGGCCTCGTCGATGACGGCGGCCATCTCGGCGCGGCGGATGTTCGTGTAGGCCTTGAGCCAGGTGGCGCCCTCCTCGCTCCAGTAGGCAACGAAGCGGCGGGCCTGTTCCGGAGACTTGAGCAGCGTCATCCCCGTGTTGCCCTCGCCGCCGGTGATGTAGGGGGCCGTGATGTGTATGCGGGGGCCCACCATCCTCCCCGCCTCGATCTCCGCCTTCATGTTGAGCTCGGCGTAAGGCGCGCGGCTGCCGGTCGTCCGGATGGTTGTGACACCCGCCCCCAAGTAGAGCCGCGGGCCCGTGTAGGACATCTGGGCGGCACGTCCGCCCGCCGCCGTGTAGTACATGTGATCGTGGAGCCCGACCAGGCCGGGGATGAGGGTGTGCCCGGAGTAGGTCATGAGATCCGCGTCGGGTGGGACCTCCACCTGGGCACTCACTTGAGTGATGAGGCCGTCCTCGACCACGACCGACATCCCCCGCCGAGGCGGCGCTCCCGTCCCGTCCACTACGGTCACGTCCCGAAGCACGTAGGCTGGCGCCGAGACCCTCACGTAGCGGTCCCGGACCTGGGGTGAGAGTTCGGAAGCGAGCTGGGCCTGCCCGGCCGTCGGTAACGCCACAGAGACGGCACCGAGGGAGAGGAGGAGGAGGAAGATCGTACGAGTCATCATACAGCTCCTTCGTGGCGCCCCTTGGGGCGTGCTCAGTGGACTGCGAAGGTCATCGCCATGCCAGCCTCCAGGTGCTCCGCGATATGGCAGTGGAGCATCCAAAGACCCGGGTTCGACAACTCAAGCAGGATGTCCGCGGTCGCACCCACGGGCAACATCATGGTGTCCTTCCACACCAGGTTCCGGTTGGGCACGCCGTTCATCTCAACGACGAGAAAGCGTTGTCCATGAATGTGGATCGGGTGCTGCATCGCGTGGAGAACCCGCCGTGAATTGTGGAGGCGGACCTTAACGACGTCGCCCACCCGGAAACTCCAGGTAATGTCCAGGTTCTCATTGCCCGTCCGCGGGTCGCGGAGAACCCAGCTCACTGCGCTCGGGCTCGCCGCCCAGTTCATCATGGGCATGGCGGCCGACCACTCGACCGGAGCGAAGTACGCCGAGTCCAGGCTCATGAGGCTCGTGACCACGTCCGGCAGCCCTTCCGCCGACATCGTGAGTTCGAGCTCGTAGTCGACGGGCCGCCCGGACTCATCCCGGTACCGGTCGATCTCCGCCACCGTCGCACCGTCCTCGCGGAGCTCCCCGAAGTCGGACGAGAGGTCCTCATCCACTTCCTCGGCCGACACCCGAACGGCGCCCAGCGTGTCGCTCTCGCTAAAGAACGCGCCATAGAGATGATCGATCCCTTGGACCCCGTTGATGAGCGGATAGCGCCCAGATTCGGGGAAGCGCACGTGCACGACGTACCGTTCCGCCGGAGCGATGACCACGCTTTCGACCCACGCCTCCCGCTCGAAGTTGCCCACGTCGGACCCGACCACCTTCATCGGGGCATCCCCGAACGAGAGGTTGAAGGTGCGGGTGTTCGATACGTTCGTGAGGAAAAAGCGGATGACCTCCCCGCGGCTAGCATCGATCTCCCAGCTCGGCTCGCCGTTGACGAGGAAGACATTGCCGAAGCGCCCCATGAGCGCGTGGGTCGCCTCCTCGAGCCCGAACGGCAGAAGCCCCTGCTCTCCGACCAGGAGATCGTCGAGCGTAACCACCTCCTCTCGGTGGGCGGGTCCGTAGTAGTCCTCCCTCGGCGAGAGCACCCGCATGTTGCCGTACAATCCGAGGTCCTGCGTCACGTCCTCGCGTAGGTGGGGATGGTACCAGTAGACGCCAGCGTCGGGGAAGAAGACCTGGTACTCGAAGTCTCCGCCCGGAGCGACCGGATCCTGGGTCAGCGAGGTGCCGTCGAAGCGGTTGTCGAGGCGCAGCCCATGCCAATGGATCATCGTGGGCAAGTCGATCGCGTTCTTGAAGAGCACGGTCAGCGTTGTCCCCTGCGCAACCCGTAGGAGAGGGCCGGGATGCTGCCCGTTAAACGCGAACATGACGAACGAGCGCCCGTCGACCTCCCGCCGAACGAGGCCGGCCTCGAGGCTAAGTGTATCACCGTCCGCCAGATCCAGGATCTCGCGCGGCCGGGCCTCCGGGAGGCTTGCCGGATCGGGCACGCTCGGCAGGTAGGGGCTTACGCCGGGGCGAAGCTCCATCATCGCCGGCAGCATCGATAGCTGAGGCATCATGGGCGGCATGAACCACCGCACCTCGCCCCCGACACCGGTTCCGTCCATGGCGGACGGAGGAGGAACGTCGCCCCGCGCGACCCCGAGCACGAACTCCAGCATGTCGGCCGGCTGCATCCGTGTGGCCGGGGACTGGGCGCGAAGGACGAGCCTCCCCTCTCTGTCGGCAACATCGGCGGAGCGCTCAGCTGAGACGAGCACCACGAACTTGTTCAGGTCGATGGATGCCAGGTCCGTCGTTCCGTTTCCTACCTCGCCCAGCTTCATGAAGGGGAACATCGTCGGATCCATCGCCCACGCGACGTATGTACTGAAGTCTCCGAGGCTGGAAGGGTCGGGAAGACCCGACAGCGTGATGCGTGGCTCGAAGCGGAGGCGGCCGTCGGTCGTAACGGCGGGACTGAAGGGAGAGGGCTGTAGCGCGAGCTCCACGACACCCGCGACGCCCGCGATGCCAGGTGACGGCACAAGCTCAATACAGTACAGGTCGCGGCTGGCCGCACCGTCCCCCTGGAAAGGGGCACCGCATGCGACCTGCTGCGCAATCGCCGGCCGTGAAGTCGCCACGGCCACGGTCAGGACGGCGGTCGCTGCGTTCTTCCAGATTCTCACCCGCCCGCCTCCTCCTTACGGTTCACTGGGGTGATTTGGTGAAGGTACCGCGGCTCGAGCTGAAAGGTCACGTGCTCGATCCCCTGTTCTGCCATGCGTTCGCGAATCTCGTCCAGCACCCTCTGGTGGTGGGCGGGATCGTCAAGCACCCCGTGCCCGCTCAGCGCCACGAAGCCGCTCGTAACAGTCCACACGTGTAGGTCGTGCACATCCTCGAGGTTCGGGATCGTCTTGAGCCGTGCGTGGAGATCCACCACGTCCAGATGCCGAGGCGCCCGCTCCAGCAGCACCTCCGTAGCCTCTCGCATAAGGCGCCAGGCACCCACCAGAATCAAGGAGGCAACGAACACGGAGAGGAGTGGATCGGCGGGATTCCATCCCGTGAACAGGATGACCGTACCCGCCGCGATCGTCCCAACGGATCCGAGAAGATCGCCCAGGATGTGGAGATATGCCCCACGAACGTTCAAGCTGTCTCCCGCGTGGCTTCTCAGAAGGGCGGCGCAGACCAGATTAACGACTAGGCCGAGCATGGCCACGGTCAATAGCAGGGGCCCGTCCACCTCCCTGGGCGCGTGCAGGCGCTCCCACGCCTCCCATGCGATCCAGCCGCTGATCGCGAGCAGCACCGCCCCGTTGATCAACGCGGCAAGGACTTCTAGGCGGGCGTAGCCGAAGGTGTGCTCCGGGCTCGCAGGTCGCATCGCCAGACGGATCGCAATGAGAGAGAGAGCCAGCGCAAGCCCGTCCGTAAGCATGTGTCCCGCATCGGCCAGTAGGGCAAGGGAGTTGGCCAGCAAGCCGCCCACCACCTCCACCACCATGAAGGCGCCTGTAAGGATGAGCGCGAGCCGGAGCCGTCTTGCCTGCGACCGCCGGCTCGGACGGCCGTCCCCGAGGTGGCGCCGATGCACTCCGGGGGCGCGGATCGGTGCCGACCCGTGCACGTGGTGCATCACCATCAGCCGGTTGCCGCCCCGATCCCCACGCGAGCGTCCGCCGCCGAGACTACGGCAGGTCGCGTCCTCCTCGACAGGACGGCGACCAAAGGACCGTTGCGGACTCCGGTCACCGGGGAGGGCCGGACATAGGCCGCGCCTGCCGGCAACGTCGGCCATCCGGGTCCGAGCGGACCCATCGGTGCCGGTAAGCGTCTGCTCCCCGGCGGCGAAGAGGGCGAAGGGAATCTTGCAAGGGAGTGCTGGTGTCAGGGGTTGAGCCCGGAACTCTCGAGAAGGGGCGGCGGTGGGCGGACGGGCGAGGGGCTTGCGAACATCCCCGCCTCACCCTCTCCTGTGCGGTGAACGTACAGCGGAGCCCGCACGAGTACAGGCATCCCATGGTAGCGAACGTACCAGGCCGTGGCCAATAGATCGATGCCGTTCAGGCCTCGACGGATGACCCCCTTCGCCCGACGCGTCTATTCCGTCGTGTCGGCGATTCCCCGTGGCCGCATCCTCTCCTACAAAGACGTCGCGACGATCTCCGGGAGTCCTCGCGCACCTCGAGCCGTCGGCGGGGCGCTCTCCAACCTTCCCGGCGACTCGGACGTCCCCTGGTGGCGCGTCGTGAGCAGCGTTGGGCGGATCACCACGGCCGCCATTCACCATACCGCTCAGATCCAGCGCGCTCTTCTGGAGGACGAGGGTGTGGTTTTCGACAGGGCGAACCGCATCGACTGGGACCGCTTCGGCTGGTCACCCGACCCTGAGCGAATCGCCGCGGCCTTGGAGGGACTCGACGCTTGAACCACCTTGCCACCGCCATCGGCTTGGGCCTCGGCGTTGCGGCGGGGCTCCTGGCGACACTCACCGACATCGGGCCGCTCGACCGCGTCATCGGCGGCGTCGCGCCTCTCGGCACGCTCTTCGTCAACGCCATTCGGATGATCGTAATACCCCTCGTGGTCACCACGATCTTCGTCGGTGTGGCCAGCCTGGGAAATCCGAGGACGGTGGGCAAGCTCGGGGGCTCGGCTCTCGGGTTCTTCTGGGGCACCACGATCCCCGCCATCGCCATCGGCATCGCCTTCATGAAGATTGCACTCGGACTCTGGCCAGTCACGGTCAGGACCGGCGCCCTCGACGAAGCCCCGTCCGAGGTTCCGGGCCTCCTGGATTTCCTCCTGAGCCTGATTCCGGCCAATCCCTTCCGGGCCGCCTCGGAGGGCTCTCTCCTCTCCATCATCGTGTTCGCGATCCTCGTTGCCGCGGCGGCCGGTGCCCTCGCCGAGGAGCGGCGGGCGCGCCTGATCTCGCTGGCGGAAGACATCAGTGCGGTCTTCGTCAAGCTGATCCATTGGATCCTGTGGACGGCCCCCGTCGGCGTGTTCGGCCTCACCGCGCCCGTAATCGCGCAGCTTGGGCTCGGCCTGGTGGCGAGCCTGCTCGTCTTCGTCTCCACCGTCGTGGTCGGTCTGTTCGTGTTCATGGCTCTCTTCTACCTCCCGTCCGTGCGCTTCGTGGGCGGAAAGGGGGTGGCCGAGTTCGTCCGGGGTGTCGCAGGCACGTATACGATCGGCTTCTCGACGACGAGCTCGGTCGCCGCACTGCCCGTCATGTTCGAAGATGCTGACAACCTCGGCGTGTCGCCGCCCGTGGCGTCCCTTGTGCTCTCGTTAGGAGCGGCCATCAACCGGGCCGGCAGCGCGCTCTTTCAGGGGGCCGCCCTCGTCCTCCTGGCGGCCCTCTCCGGCATCCCGCTGTCCCCCGCGACCCTGCTGGGCGCCGGCCTAGTCGGCTTCTTGGTGGCGATGTCGGTGGCACCGGTGCCCTCGGCGAGTATCGTGACCCTTGTTCCCATCTTGGAGACGGCCGGCGTACCGCTCACCGGACTCGGAATCATCCTTGGGATCGACCGTATTCCGGACATGTTCAGGAGCGCGACCAACATCACGGGGCACGTTGCGTGCGCCGTGGTCGTGGAGGGGCTGATGGGCGGCAGGGCCTCCGGTGCGCGCCCGGATCTGGCAGATCGGATCGCCAAGGGGGACGGCTAGGCCGCGGCGGGAGGCCGGAAGGCCGTCTGGGAGTCAGTTGTTCTTGGTCGCCGGCCGGGGGACGGACTGCCCGTTTGCCGCTAGAGACGAGTTCCGTAGAATGAGGAGCCGGCCTGCCGCTCCGACTGCCCGCAGTCGGGCGGCAGGAGACCAGGGCACGGCGAGCTCAAGCAAGGACTCGAGGGATAGGGACATGACGCCGAAGAACATTACTCGTCGCAAGGTGCTGAAGACGGGAGCGGGTGCGGCGGTTGTCGGAATGGTCGCTCCGACCGACCTCACCGGAAGTGATGCGGGTTCTGACGCGGTCGACCCGACGCACCGGCGGACCCAGGGCACGACCTCGAGGGCGCAAGAGCCCACGCTGTACGAGGCCCTCGGGGTGAAGCCGATCATAAACGCCGCCGGCACGATCACGAACTGGGGTGGATCGCTCATGCCACCCGAAGTGACAGCGGCTTGGCAGGAGGCCTCCAGACACTTCATCGACCTGCGAGAACTCCAGGACCGAGTCGGCGAGAAGATCGCCGAGCGACTAGGAGTGGAAGCGGCTCTCGTCACCTCCGGGGCGGCCGGCGCCATCATGGTCGGCACCGCCGCCGCCGTCACCTTCCGCGATCACGATCTCATCCCGCGGCTGCCGCTCCCTCCCGAGATGGGCCTCGAAGTCATCCGCCAGACCGCCCATCAGGACTGCTACGACAACCAGGTAACAGCCAGCGGTGTGAAGCTGGTGGACGTAGAGACGCGCGGGGATCTGGAACGAGCGATCAACGAGCGTACGGTGATGATGTTGGCATACAACTTCCTGGAGCGGGAGAGCAAGATCTCAAGGGAAGATTGGATCGAAGCCGCCCGACGCCACAACATTCCCACCTTGCTCGACGCTGCAGCCGACACACCTCCCCGGGAGCGGCTGTGGGAGTACGTGCACATGGGCTACGATCTGGTTGTCTTCAGCGGTGGGAAGGGCATCCGAGGACCCCAGGACACGGGTCTCTTGCTGGGTCGCCGCGACCTGATCGAGACGGCGAAGCTGAACACGGCTCCCCGCTGCTCGAACATCGGCCGCGGCATGAAGGTGAGCAAGGAGGACATGGTGGCGATGTGGGCTGCGGTCGAGCGCTACTTGAGCCTCGACATGCAGGCGGAAGACCGTGAGCTCCGGCGCCGCGTCGCCGTGATTGCCGACGCACTGGACGGGATCCCAACTCTCGAAACGACGACGATTGTGCCGCCGATCGCCAACGAAGTACCCCACCTGCTGCTCCAGTGGGACGACGAGCGCGTCGGGATCACGCCAGAAGGGGTGAAGACAGCACTCGCGGAGGGGGATCCCGCGATCGTCACGTCTCGGGCCCACGGGACGGGCGAAGAAGGGTTCCTGATCTCGGTCTTTATGCTCGAGCCGGGCGAGGAGGCTGTTGTGGGAGCGCGCGTCCGTGAAATCCTCGCGGGCGGATAACGGATAGACGGGAGGCACCGGGTAAGGGAATAAGTCGGACGTCAGCCCCGCGAAGTCCGTAGCGCCCCCATGTCGCGTGCCTTCCCAGAACCAGCCGATCCACTACGCTGCGCCGCGCGGGCAGGCATCCCCACCACCCTCCTCGACTGCGGCAAGGGAAGCGGCCCCCGCGTTAGGGCAGACTCGTGACGTTCTGCTCACTTCGAGAAGCTGGCGGAAGAATATCCAGTCCGACCCTCGTAACCCGTCGGGCCGCACCACGCTGGGGATTCCGACCTTCCTCCCGGCCGTGAGGGGCCGAAGCTTCCTTCGGCCTCAGCTCATGTCACGGGCTTTCAAGTATTGGTCGAACCATCTCAGCTCGTGCATCGCCCTGTGGACTCGGTTCCAGTGGCCGCCGATGCCGTGCGCCTGGTTGTTGTAGAGCAAGAACTTGGCCGGCACTCTGTTCTTCTTCAGGGCGAAGTACATCTGCTCCCCCTCCTCGAAAGGCACCCGGTGATCGACCTCGCCGTGCACGAACAGAGTCGCCGCTCGGGCCCGGTCCGCATAGATGAGGGGGGACTGGCGGATCAGCCGCTCCCGGCCCTCTTCGGTCCATGGTGTGCCGAAGAACTCGGTCTCCTTGGTGCGCGCGACGTCCGCCGTCCCGTAGTCGCTCAGCCAATTCGAGATCCCGGCGCCCACAGCAGCGGCCGCAAAACGGTCCGGATAGCGCGTGATGAGCCAGTTGCTCATGAAGCCTCCGTAAGAGTGACCAATAGCCGCGACGCGCCCTCGATCTATCGGGTAGTGCGCCAGCACATGGTCCACGCCGGACATCACGTCCTCTCCGTCCTTGTCACCCCAGGCTCCCCAGGTGGCCCACAGGAACTCCTCGCCATAGCCCGTCGAGCTCCGGAAGTTCGTCTGGAGTACGAAGTACCCGTTTGCGGCGAAGAGCTGGTGTTTGAAATTGAGTCCGTAGCCCGACGCCGAATGCGGACCGCCATGGCTGTGGACGATCAGTGGATAGGGCCCTGCGTCGGGGTCGTAGCCGTAGGGGAAGATGACCCACCCTTCGACCTCGGTCCCGTCGTAGCTCTCGAACCGAATCCGCTCCGCCGCACTGAAGGCGACCTCGCCCCTCAGGCGGTCATGGACATGGGTCAGCTGGCGTTCACCACCCCCGTCTATATCCGCCACAAACAGCTCCGAGGGCGCATCGAAGCGCCCCACCAGGTAGGCGATCTTGGACCTGCGTTCGTCCATGGTCAGGCTGGTGAGGCGCCGCTCTCCGCGCGTGACCTGTTCCACGCCACTTCCGTCCGCGGCAGCGCGGAATAGATGGGTCTCCCCTCCGATCCCGGCCGTGAAGTAGACGTGGCGCCCGTCCGGACTCCAACTCGGTCGTCCGGGGCGAAGATCCCAGTCTGCCGTGATGTTGCGGTGCTCGCCGCTGGACACGTCCAGCACCATGAGGTCCGTGGGTCCGCCGTGCCCGAGCCGTTCGGCGATGACCCAGTCCGTAGCGTACCGGCTGACGTAAGCGATCCGGCCCCCTTCCGGAGAATAGGCGGGTTGGCTCAGCGTGTAGCGCAGATCCCGGGTCAGCCGCCTCACCTCGCCGTCGATCGTCACAGCCCACAAGTCGTTGCGGCGGTATGTCCACTCGTCCCGATACGCGGAGTCGGCCACGAAGACCAGCCCGTCGCCGTCGGGCCTCCAGGTCAAGCTGCTCGGCTGCAGCCCGAGCTCGGTCAGAATACGCCGAGGCGCTCCTTCCGAGTCGGCGATGGCGATCTCCCGGGGAGGCGTCGCCCTCGGATCGGTGGGATCCAGGGTCGGCATCGGCTGGCGGTCGCGTTGGAAGTACATCCAGTCCCACGCTCTTCCGTCAAAGCGCTCCTCGTGCCGCCGCTCGAAGTCCGAGGCATGCGTCGGCTCGACCTCGCGCGGTGGGACGGTCACAATTGACGCGACCAACGCGCCGCGCGGGGCGGGGATGTCGTTCAGGGCATCACGCCGGAGCGCTTCCCGCGAAGCGGGAGGCGCGTCGGGCCGGATCGAGTAGGCGTTGTCGCCCGAGACGTACCTCAAGAGCCCGTCCGGCCCCCACGAAGGGGCGGACGCCTGCACCCCCGCCGCGCTGATGCGCCTCGGGGCCGGATCCCCGTCGGTGGCGGCTACCCAGACTTCTGTCGCGCTCGAGTTGTCCTCCTCGATCGGGGACTCCAACGCGTAGGCAACCCACTCGCCGCCAGGTGAAATCACCGGTGAGTTGATCGATCGGATGCGGTAGTAGTCCTCGATGGCGAGCGGGCGGCCCTGGTCCTGAGCCTCCACCCCTGCCGGACCCCACGAGAGGCCGGCCAGCGATGCCAGGAGAATCAAGCGGATCGGGGTCGTGGCGGTTGGGAGCGGGAGAGTCAGCGAATGCCTCGTCGCGTTCATGGTGCCTCCGGCGGAAGGAAACGCGTGGGGCGATACAAATGGCTCCGCCCATAACCGGACGTCAAGGAAGTCCGGGGATCGGGACTCCACGAGTAGCGGCATCGATGGCACCTGTCCGGCCATCCCCCCGAACCACCTTGAGCGGACCGCGAGCGAAGGGGCCCCACCTTGGCCGGCCTGACTCTCGGCGGAGCCTCCGGACAAGCCTGTTCCTGACCCCGATCCGCAGCCGGCTCCCACGCCGTTCACGTCTCGACTCGAGCTGGTAGGCGTAGCGACCAGCCCCTATGTTGGGAATCCGTCCCGAGGGCGCCACTGGCGTCCGCCACCAGCCGACGGTTCGTGACCCTGCCGAGGAGGCCTTCATGTATAACAGGGGCTACACGCTCGCCCTGCTCGCCGCTGCCCTTCTCGTTCCGGCGGCCTCAGGCGCACAAGCGCCCGACGGGACGCTGCGATTGGAGACGTACCTGGATTGGGAGTGGGTGAGCGATCCCCAGATCTCTCCCGACGGACGTCAGGTCATCTATACGAGGACGTGGATCGACAAGATGAAGGATCGGCGACGCTCCTCGATCTGGATCATGAACACGGACGGATCGCGGAACCGCTTCCTAGCAGACGGCTCGGCTCCCACCTGGTCTCCGGACGGGACCCGGATCGCCTTCCTGGACCAGGGCGATACCGGTGACACTCAGATCTTCACCCGCTGGATGGACGCCGAGGGGGCAACGACGCAGATCACGCGCGTCACCCGCTCACCGGGCAACCTTCGTTGGTCCCCCGACGGCACTCAGATCGCTTTCACGATGACGCTCGAGTCGCTGCCCAGCGAATGGTCCGTCGAGCTCCCTGCCCAACCGGACGGTGCGGAGTGGACCGAAGGACCCCGGGTCGTGGAGCGGCTCGTGTATCGGCGCGACCGCCGCGGCTACATCGACGACGGCTACACCCACGTCTTCGTCGTTCCCGCGGAGGGAGGCACCCCACGCCAGCTCTCGGACGGCGACTGGAATCACAGCGCCGCCGAGTGGATGCCCGACGGATCCAGCGTGGTCTTCAGCTCCCTACGGGTGGAAAAGGCGGAGCACGTATGGCGCGAGTCCGAGATCTACAGCGTCGACTTGGCGACGGGCGCGATCGAACAGCTCACTACGCGCCACGGCCCGGACCAGAGTCCGGTTCCCTCCCCCGACGGACACCTCATCGCCTACCAGGGCGTGGACTTCCACGACGACACGTATCGCGAGAACGAGCTGTACGTAATGAACGCGGACGGCTCCGGCCCGCGGAGGATCGCAAGCGAGCTGGGGAGGAGACTCGGAAACGTAACGTGGGCGGCCGATGGCAGCGGCGTCTACTTCAACGCCAGCATGCTGGGGACGCAGAACCTGTGGTTCGCCCCGCTGCACGGCGAGCCGTTCGCCATCACGACGGGGAATCACATGCTGAGCGTGTCGTCGATCGACGACAAGGGAACGGCCGTGGGCACTCTGACAAGCCACCAGCAGCCCCCCGATGTCGTCAGCTTCGACCTTGCGAGCCCGGACCAGACACGTCGCCTGACGGAGGTGAACGCCGACGTCCTTGCTGAGGTGACGCTCGGTGAGGTCGAGGAGATCTGGTACAAGTCGGTGGGCGACTTCGACATCCAGGGGTGGATCATCAAGCCGCCCGACTTCGATCCCGCGAAGAAGTATCCCCTGATCCTCTCGATCCACGGGGGGCCCCACGGCATGTACAACGTGGGGTTCAACTTCGGATGGCAGAACCACGCCGCCAACGGATACGTCGTGCTCTATACGAACCCCCGCGGGAGTGCGGGATACGGGAGCACGTTCGGTAACGCCATCAAGAACGCCTACCCGGGACAGGACTTCGACGACCTCATGGAGGGCGTCGACGAGGTCATCGCCCAAGGCTACATCGACGAAGACAACCTGTTCGTCTACGGGTGCTCGGGAGGCGGCGTCCTCACCTCGTGGGTCGTGGGCCACACGGACCGGTTCGCGGCGGCGTCGGCGAACTGCCCAGTGACGAACTGGCTGTCGTTCGTGGGTACGACCGACGGAGCGAGTTGGTACCGCAACTTCGAGGAATTCCCCTGGGACGACCCCTCCGAGCACCTCCGCCGCTCGCCGCTCATGTACGTTGGCAACGTCACCACCCCGACGATGCTCATGACAGGGGAGGGCGATCTTCGCACGCCCATGCCTCAGACCGAAGAGTTCTACCAGGCGCTTCGGGTGCTCGACGTGCCGGCGCTCATGGTACGATACAAGAGCGAATGGCACGGCACGACCTCGACGCCCTCCAACTTTCTCCGCACACAGCTGTACTTGCGGAAGTGGTTCAAGAAGTGGGAGCGGCCACGCTCGGTGACGGAATAGGCCGGGCGCTCAGATAGCCCCTCCGGCTGTCGTCATCCCCGGGATCGTCGGGCCTGTCGCGAGACGGAGCACGACCGCACTGCAGCTCCCCCCCTCGCTTCGGGCCGCCATCGGCCAGGGCGTGCGGCCTCTCCGGGAACGGACGCCGGGCGTGGACGGTAGACTCGTGAAGAGATCCCGCACCCTGCTCGCGACCACGGATCATGCGCAATACGTCCCCGCTGCTTCTTGCCCTCGTCATCTCGCCCCTTCTCAGCGCTTGCGGGGAGCCCACCCGATCCTGGGGTGAATTGAACAGCATTATTGTCGCTACCTCCGACGACCGCTGGCTCGGCGTTCAGGACATGGTCGAGTCCGCGCTTGAGGTCCCGATCGTGAGCGTGCGTTCCGAGAAGACCTTCGTCGTGACGCAGCAGGATCCCGCACTGCCGGCTTGGGATCGGCTCCAGCGCTTTCGGCAGCTTCTGCTCATCGGAACGACGGATGATCCCTGGATGACCGATGCCCTGGCGCGTACGGAACGGACGGCGTTCGACCCGCCCGAGGTCTTTCAGGTCGAAGACATCTGGTCCAGACCTCAGACCATAACGGTGATGCTGCTCTCGACAGATGATCCCGCCGAGGCCGAGCCCCTGCTGGAGCCCCTGCACGATCTCTTGGACGGCCAGTATCGGGAATGGGTGAGGGCCCGGATGTTCATGTCGGGCCGAAACGAGGCCCTGGCCGATTCACTTTGGAACATCGCCCAATTCAGCATCGTCCTGCCCCAACTCTATCAGCGACGGCAGGAGGACTCGGTGTTCATGTTCCGAAACGCCAACCCCGACCCGTCCGAGCTTCTCCGGCAGGTCACAGTCACCTGGCGGCCGTACTCGCCCGAGGCGATCTCGGCGGACGAGCTCCTCGCGTGGCGACAGGCCGTCGCCGACCGCCACTTCGCCTATCCGCAGGTTCACGACGTCGAGTTGCTCCGAACACGCCGACTCCAGCAGGGCGACATCTTCATGAACGAGGTCCGGGCCGTCTGGGCCAACCCCCCCGATGATCCGTATCCGGCGGCCGGACCCTTCATCACCCGAGCGGTCGCTTGTCCCCATCAGGATCGGCACTACATGGTCGACGCTTGGCTCTACGCGCCCGGGAAGGACAAGTACCAGTACCTTCTTCAGCTCGAAACCATCCTCGATTCGTTCCGGTGCAGCCGTCCGAGCGCCCTCGCCACAGCCAGCCTGTGACGACCTGAGCCCCGGCCCAAAGCAGCAGCGGCGGACACCCGACACCGGTGGGCGCGGGGTGGGTTTGCACACCGCTTAAGAGGGTCCCAACGCTCCCTTCCCAGCCTGTCGCTTGCGCCCCTCGCCTTCCCGTAACATCATAATATCCGGATTTATGGATAGTACAGCGAAGGAACCACGAGTCTTCGACCGGATGAGCGCGCTGGGCGATTTGGCGCGCGCGCGGATCCTCGTGCTCCTTGAGCGGGGCGACTTCACGGTCTCTGAGTTGGTGCAGGTCTTCCAGCTGCCGCAGTCTACTGTGAGCCGCCACCTCAAGGTATTGGCCGACGACGGATGGGTGACGTCCCGGGCAAGCGGCAGAAGCCGGTACTATCGTATGGCCCGACAGCTGGACCCTGCCGCGCAAGGGCTCTGGAAGCTGGTGCGCCCCGATGTCGTATCGGCCGGGCACCACGAGGACGACGAGGAGAGAGCCCTTGCCGTGCGTGTTCGGCGTCGAGAGCGCTCGAAGAGGTTCTTCGCTTCGGCGGCCCACCGGTGGGACGCGCTGCGCGAGGATCTGTACGGTGCCGACTCCGAGTTGCTGCCTCTCCTAGGTCTCTTGGACTTCCACGCGACCGTGGGCGATTTGGGCACAGGTACGGGGCACTTCAGCGCGCGGGTGGCGCCGTTCGTCGCACACGTGATCGCGGTCGACGGGTCTCAGGAGATGCTCGACGCCGCCCGGCGGCGACTGGGCGGGCGATCCAACGTTGAGCTCAGACGGGGAGAGCTCGAAGCGCTCCCCGTCCGTGACGCAGAGTTGGACTTGGCCGTCCTCACACTCGTGCTGCACTACGTCATCGATCCCCCCACGGTGCTGAGGGAGGCATGTCGGGCGCTGTCGCCCCGAGGGCGGCTCTTGATCATGGACATGCGGCTCCACTCGCGAGAAGGCTTGCTGGAAGACATCGGGCACGTATGGCCCGGTTTCGAGCGAGCCACGTTGGCCGAGTGGACCAGCGACGCCGGTTTCAGGGACTTCACCTACCAAGCGCTGCCGGCTCGGAGCGAAGCGCCTGGGCCCCCTCTCTTCGTCGCTACGGCGGCGAGATCGGAGTGAGCAACCCAGATTTGTTGCGTTCAGGAACGAGGATTGACGCATGGACATCTCGATAATCGACAAACCGGAGGAACGGACGGCCCCCGGAGGGCGCCTTCCATTCAAGGTGGCGGACCTCACCCTGGCCGAGTGGGGCCGAAGGGAGATTCGTCTGGCCGAGAAGGAGATGCCGGGGCTCATGGCGGCCCGGGCCCGCTATGGCGCTGAGCGGCCCTTGGCCGACCTCAAGGTCATGGGTTCCCTACACATGACCGTGCAGACAGCCGTGCTCATCGAGACGTTGGTCGATCTCGGGGCGGACGTCCGGTGGGCGTCGTGCAACATCTTCTCGACCCAGGATCACGCCGCCGCCGCTGTGGCCGTGGGCCGCGCGGGGACGCCGGACGATCCTGACGGCCCCGCCGTCTTCGCGTGGAAGGGGGAGACGCTCGAGGAGTACTGGTGGTGCACGGACGAAGCGCTCGTCTGGCCCGACGGGAGTGGTCCCGATCTGCTCGTGGACGACGGCGGTGACGCCACGCTTCTCCTCCACAGGGGCTTCGAGTACGAGGAAGCCCGTCGGGTCCCCGACTTCGACGCCGAGCGCGACCCCGAGGAGTGGGGCGTCATCCTTGATCTCCTCCGCCGCTCGCAGGCAGACGACCCGGGCAAGTGGCACCGTCTCATCGAGAAGATCCGGGGGGTCTCGGAGGAGACGACCACAGGCGTCCACCGGCTCTACGAGATGGAGAGGGCCGGCACCCTTCTCTTCCCGGCGATCAACGTCAACGACTCGGTGACGAAGTCGAAGTTCGACAACATCTACGGGTGCCGGCACTCGGTCATCGACGGACTCAACCGGGCGACCGACGTCATGATCTCCGGAAAGATGGCCGTAGTTTGCGGCTACGGGGAGGTGGGCAAGGGGTGTGCGCAGGCCCTAAAGGGCCAGGGTGCCCGGGTGGTTGTCACAGAGATCGACCCGATCTGCGCGCTGCAGGCCTCGATGGAAGGGATTACCGTGCGACGCATCGAAGATGTGCTCGACGAAGCGGACATCTTCATCACCGCGACGGGGAACCGAGACGTCATCACGGCAGAGCACATGACCCGAATGAAGGACAAGGCAATCGTGGGCAACATCGGTCACTTCGATAACGAGATCGACATGGCCGGACTCGCGAGGGTCCCGGGCATACGGAAAGAGAACGTCAAGCCGCAGTACGACGAATGGATTTTCCCCGACGGTCACAGTGTCCTGATCTTGTCGGAAGGGCGTCTTCTCAATCTGGGCAACGCCACGGGCCACCCAAGCTTCGTCATGTCGGCCAGCTTTACCAACCAGGTCCTCGCCCAGATCGAGCTCGCTCGGAACACCAACTCGTACGAGAAGGGGGTCTACGTCTTGCCGAAACGGCTCGACGAAAGGGTCGCCCGACTCCATCTGGACAAGCTGGATGCCCGACTCACGGAGTTGACCGACGCACAGGCCGACTACATCGGAGTGAGCAAGGCGGGGCCCTACAAACCGGAGCGCTACCGCTACTAGCCCGAACTTCGACGGCCCGGATTGTTCCAAGCTATTGTGGTGTTGTG